>DASYMZ010000104.1:0-42051 GCA_036008805.1 Gemmatimonadaceae bacterium | reverse complement strand
CGCCGGACCCCCAATCAGTTTGCTGTGGTAGTCATCCGCGCCCTTCCTCGCCTCCGGGTGTAATGCAGTGGCAGTCGCCATAGTCGCGGCCCTGGCTGTTGCCGCTGCAGTTCTCCGTGAGCTCTGTCGTCTCTGTGGGCTCTGTGTGAACCCCCAAAGCAATAGCGCCCGGCGCGCAAGATCATCGCAGGCGCTGATCCGGCGGTTTCTGTAAAATCCGTGTAAGATCCGTGATCCCGCTCTTGGATCGCCACGAGATGCCTGAACCGCGCCCGCCCGCAGACCCCCTCCAACGCACCCCACGCTCCGCACGTAGATTCCCTTGGCCCGCCCGCGTCGGCCATCGGCCCCTGCAGCAGATCGCTCAACCGCCCCGCACTCACACTCGGGAGCTCCGCGTCGCATGAAGGTTTCGCTCAAGGTGAATGGGAAGCCCACCACGGTGGATGCGCCCTCCGACATGCCGCTCCTCTGGGTGCTGCGCGACGTGCTCGACCTCAAGGGCACGAAGTTCGGCTGCGGCGCCGCGCAGTGCGGCGCGTGCACCGTGCATCTCAAGGGCGCGCCCGTGCGCTCGTGCCAGCTTCCGATCGCGTCTCTGCAGGGCGCCGAGGTCACCACCATCGAAGGGCTCTCGCCCGATGGCTCGCATCCGGTGCAGCGCGCATGGGAGGAGGTCGACGTTCCGCAGTGCGGCTACTGTCAGGCCGGTCAGATCATGTCCGCCGCCGCGCTCCTCGCGAAGAATCCCAAGCCGACCGACGCCGACATCGACGCGGCGATGAACGGGAATCTCTGCCGCTGCGCGACTTACCTCCGCATACGCGAGGCGATCCACAAAGCCGCCGCGAGCCCCGCGTCGCCCGCGGCGTCCGCACCATCTCCCAGCCGCCCTCGCCAGGCCGGCTCTCCCCGCACCTGAGGACGAACCCGTGACTCTCGACACGCGCGTCGACCGGCGCCAGTTCCTCCGGGTCACCGCCCTCACCGGTGGCGGGCTGCTGCTCGGCACGATCCTCGATTCAGTCGGCGCGTCATCGGCGCTCGCGGCATCGGGAGCAGCGTCGTCCGCACCACCCGTCGGGGAGTTTTCGCCGAACGCCTTCATCCGCATCACGCCCGACGGCATCGTCACGATCATCGCGAAGAACCCCGAAGTCGGACAGGGGATCAAGACGATGCTCCCCATGCTCATCGCCGAGGAGCTCGACGTCGACTGGATGGACGTGCGCATCGAGCAGGCGGGGCTCGACACGGTGAAGTTCACCGGGCAGGTGGCCGGCGGCAGCAGCGCCACGCCGAATCACTGGCTCCCGCTGCGCCGGGTCGGCGCCGCCGCGCGCGCGATGCTCGTCGGCGCCGCCGCGGAACGCTGGAGCGTTCCCGCGTCCGAGTGCGAGACCGCGCACGGTGTCGTCACGCACAAGGCGAGTGGCCGCAGCCTGCGCTACGGCGCGTTGCTGGACAGAGCCGCGACGATCCCCGCGCCCGCGCTCGACCAGGTGGTGCTCAAGGACCCGAAGAGCTTCACCATCGTCGGCACTCGCGTGAAGGGCGTCGACAACCATGCGATCGTCACCGGCAAGCCGCTCTACGGCATCGACGTCACCCTGCCGGGAATGCTCTACGCCGTCTACGAGAAGAGCCCCGTGTTCGGCGGCAAGGTGAAGAGCGCCAACCTCGATCTCATCAAGCGTCAGCCCGGCGTGCGACACGCCTTCGTCGTCGACGGTGTCGGCACCTCGCTCGATGGTCTGCTCGGCGGCGTCGCGATCGTCGCCGATAGCTGGTGGCTCGCGAAGTCGGCGCGACAGAAGCTCCAGGTCGAGTGGGACGAGGGCGTTGCCGCGAAGCTCAGCAGCAAGGAGATCGCCGCGTCGGCCGCGCAGCTCGCGAAGCAGCCACCGCAACGCTCGCTGCGCACGGACGGCGACGTGGACGCCGCGCTCGCGAGCGCCGCGAAGGTGCTGCACGCCGAGTACTACTATCCGTTCATCGCGCATGCGCCGCTCGAGCCGCAGAACTGCACCGCGAGCTATGGCGCCGACGGTAAGCTCGAGATCTGGGCCCCCACCCAGAACCCCGCGCCCGCGCGCAGCCTGGTCGTACAGGCGCTTGGCGTGAAGGAGTCCGACGTCACCATTCACATGACGCGTGGCGGCGGCGGCTTCGGTCGCCGATTGATGAACGACTACGTCGTGGAGGCCGCGCGCATCGCGAAGGAAGTCCGGGTTCCGGTGAAGCTGCTCTGGACGCGCGAGGACGACATGCGGCACGACTTCTATCGCGCCGCCGGCTTCCACAACTTCACCGCCGGTCTCGACGCCAACGGTAAGATCGTCGCGTGGCGCAACCACTTCGTCTCGTTCGGCGACGTCGAGAAGTTTTCCGCGACCGGAGCGCAGGGCGCGCCGCCATTCGGCGCCGGAGCGGGCATCGGCGGCGGCGAGTTTCCCGCGCGCTTCGTCGCGAACTACGCGCTCGATGCGTCGGTGATGCGCGCGAGCGTCCCGACCGGATATCTGCGCGCGCCCGGCAGCAACGGCATCGCCTTCGTCACGCAGTCGTTCATCGACGAGCTGGCGCAGCTCGCGGGCAAGGACCCGATCCAGTTTCGTCTCGATCTGCTGGCGAACGAGGCGCCGGCCCCGGCCGCTGCGCCGAATCAGCAGGCGGGCTTCGATGCGTCGCGCGTGCGCGGCGTGCTCGAGGTGGTGCGAGACCGATCCGGCTGGGGCAAGCGCACGTTGCCGAAGGGCACCGGGATGGGAGTCGCCTTCCACTTCAGCCATCGCGGCTACTTCGCCGAGGTCGTGCAGGCGACCGTGAGCCGCGCGGGCGCGATCACGGTGGACAAGGTCTGGGTCGTCGGCGACGTCGGGAGCCAGATCATCAATCCGAGCAACGCGGAGAATCAGGTGCAGGGCTCCGTGCTCGATGGAATCGCCGAAGCGCTCGCACAGGAGATCACGATCGACGAGGGCCGAGCGGTGCAGGGCAACTTTCACGAGTTCGCTCTGCTGCGGATGAAGCAGTCGTGCCCGGTGGACGTGCACTTTCACGTCACGACCTTCGCGCCAACCGGGCTCGGCGAGCCGGCGCTCCCGCCAGTCGTTCCCGCGCTCGTCAGCGCGGTGTGCGCCGCGACAGGCAAACGCGTGCGGTCATTGCCACTCTCCAAGCACGACCTGAGCTGGAGCTGACGCACGCCCAAAGGAGGTTGACGGCGGTGCCTGGCGACCTCGGGACGCGTCTGCGTCCCGAGGTCGTAGCCGATCACTGATCACCGGTCACCGATCACCGACTCCCTGAAACGCCCGCGCCCGCGCACCGTATTGCAATTGAGAGCGGCGCACGCACAACTTCTCGGTCGCGCGGGCGCGTCCGCCCCGGCGCCCGCCGCAGTCACGCTCCGCAGTCCATGTCATTCTCTCTGAGTCGCTGGCGTCCTCGGCATCTGTTCCTCGCATGGATCGCGTACTGGATCGTGCTGCTGGCGGCCAGTCTCGGCACGGCGGTGCGGCACGCGCTCATCGCCGTGGCGGCGCCCGAGGGGCACGGTTCCATCGGCGTCAGCATGAACGACGGGGTGTTGAGCCTCCTCGTGAAGTCCGACACGTTGACCTACACCACCTCCGCGTCGCTGTTGAGCATCGCGCTGTGGATCGCCGGACCGCCGCTGCTGCTGTGGGCGCTCTGGGTGGCGACGCGGACGCATCCCGCCGCCGCCCGCGAGCGCGTTTCCTGACCGGGAGCTCACGCCCATGATCGACGACTTCCTCCCCGAGACCGAGCCGAGTGGCGCGCTGGTGCCGCCCCCGCGCACTCCGCCCACGGCGCTCGCCACGGCCGCGCCGCTGCCGCCTCGTCTTCCATCGGGCGCGATCGCGTCGCGTGAAGGATTCTTTCGCGATCTCGTGCGGTCCACCCTCGACTCGCTCGATACACTCGGCGACTCCATCGCCGGCGCGATCGGGCTGCGCTGAGCGTGGCGGTCACGTCACGCTCACCGCTCGAGCGCCTGCGCAAGATCTGCCTCGCATTTCCCGAGGCGCACGAAGTCGAGGCGTGGGGCGAGCCCACCTTTCGCGTGAAGAACAAGTTGTTCGCGATGTACGCCGCCGAGGGCAATCATCACGGCTCCGGTCGCCCCGGTGTGTGGATCAAGTCGGCGCACGTCACCCAGGACATGCTCGTGCGCTCCGCGCCCGATCGCTACTTTGCACCGCCGTACGTGGGCCCCAAGGGCTGGACGGGCGCGTGGCTCGATCAGAAGCCCGACTGGGACATCGTCGCCGACCTGCTGGGTGACGCATGGATGCAGACTGCACCGAAGAAGCTGGTCGCCACCCTGCAATTGGCCCAACCGCCGAAGAAGCGGCGATAGCATCGTCCTCGACCTGGAGGTCTGGAGGTCCAATGTCGATGGCTCGCGCAGCACTGAAGGCTCCGCTCAAGCGCGCGCTCGCGCTGCTCGGCTACCAGATCGCGCGACTCGAGCAGGAGCCCGAGGCTGCGCCGCCACAGCCCACGGAGTCGTTCGGCAGACAGCTTCCCCTGTGGGATACCGACACCGCGTTTCAGGCGCTGCGGCGTGAGATGGAGGGCTACACCCTCGTCTCCGACGTCGACTCGTACTTCACGTACCGGTTCGCGCAGCACGCGCGCAGCTTGCCCGGCGACGTCGCCGAGGTGGGCGTCTACAAGGGAGGCACCGCCCGGATGCTCGCGAAGATCTTCGCGTCCAGCGGCAAGGCCGTGCACCTCTTCGACACCTTCGCCGGAATGCCGCCGGTGGATCCGACGAAGGATCTGCATCGAGAGAGCGACTTCGGCGACGCGACGCTCGAGGGTGTACGCGAGTATCTCCGGGACTGTCCCGACGTCCACCTGCACCAGGGATTTTTCCCCGCCACCGCTGGCCCGATCGAGAGCTCGGCCTTCTGCTTCGTTCACGCGGACGTCGACATCCACCAGTCCGTGCTCGACTGCTGTCGCTTCTTCTATCCGCGTCTGGTTCCGGGCGGCGTGATCATCTTCGATGACTACGGCCGCAACTCGTGTCCGGGCGCGAAGGTGGCAGTCGATCAGTTCTTCGCCGAGACGCCGGAGAAGCCGGTATACGTGCCGACCGGGCAGGCGTTCGTCGTCAAGCGCTGACGGCTGCGGCGCGCCACTCGCTCAGCGAAGTCGTGCGAGTATCGGCGGCAGCTCCGCGAGCAGCTCGCGCGCGAGGAACCCGATCGGCCCGACCCGTCTGCTCAACAGTCGCCCCGCCGCTCCGTGCACGAACGCGCCCCACATCGCCGCGTGTACCGCCGGCGCGCCACGCGCGGCCAGTCCGACGATGATGCCGGCGAGCGTGTCGCCCGATCCCGAGGTCGCGAGCCCCACCGTTCCGCCGGCATAGCGATAGAGCGTTCCGTCCGGCTCTGCGATCCAGCTCTCCGCGCCCTTGAGCGCGACCACCGCGCCGAATCGCGACGCCGCGTCGCGCGCAGCCTCGCGTGGATCCTCCTCGACGTCGCGCTTGTCGACGCCGAGCAGCGACGCCATCTCGCCGGCGTGCGGCGTGAGCACCGCGCGTCCCTCGAGCGGGTGCAACATCGACTCCTCGATGCGGAGCGCGAGGATTCCCGCCGCGTCGAGCACCAGGGTCGCCTGTTCGCTCAACCGCTTCACGAGCGGCGCGATCAACGCGTGCGCCGCTCGCTCGCTCGACATGCCCGGCCCCACGAGCAGCGCGGAGGTTTCGGCCGCGTACTCCGCGAGCAGCGGATGCGCGCGCGATCCAGCGATCTCCCCCGTGCGTGTCTGCGGCAGTCCGACGACGAGCGCCTCGGGTACCGCCATTCCCAATGCCGCCGCCGCCGACGCGACCGTCGCGAGCTGCAGCTTCCCCGCGCCGGCGCGCAGCGCCGCGACACCGGCGAGCAGCACGGCGCCGGCGACCTGGGCGCTGCCGCCCACGACGAGCACCTGTCCGCGATCGTCCTTGTCTCCCTCGTCATCGGGCTGCGGAAGCGGGATGCGCTTCAGCAGCGCTCGCGTGATCGCCGTATCGCGAGACCGTGCGCTCACTTCGCACCCGCCGGAGCGTCCGGTCGAGTGGTCACGGGCGCGCCTGCCTGCTCGAGGGGCGCGACGAAGTTGTACGCCTCCAGGCGCAGCATGCCGCCCGGCGCAGCGTCGCGATCGAGGCGATACGACGTGACGCCGCAGTTCGCGACCTCGGCCGCGCGGTCGATCGCGAGAATCTCGTCTTCCGTCATCGTCTCGATGAGATACCGGAGACAGAGCACGATCACCTGATGCGCCACGATCAGCACGCGGTCGCCCGGCTCGCTGTGGTGGAGGCTGATGCTATCGAGCACGCTGCGCAGCCGGAGGATCACGTCACACCAGCTCTCGCCGCCCGGCGGCCGAAAGTAGAACTTCCCGATTCGCGCGCGGAGCGCGGCCTGATCGGGGAAGCGCTGCTCGATGCCGAGCCGCGTCAGTCGGTCGAGTACGCCGAACTCCTTCTCGCGCAGCCGCTCGTCGATCAGCATGGGCGTGCCGTTCTCCACGCCGCCGGAATCCAGCACGTACGCCGCGGTCTGCCGCGCGCGCAGGTACGGCGACGACAGGAGCACGTTCGGCCGCTTTCCACTCGGCATCGCGGCGAACCAGCGGCCGAGCGCGCGCGCCTGCTCCTCGCCGAGCGCGCTGAGTGGAACGTCCACGTCCCGCTCGACGATGTCGATCACCGAGAGGTTGGCCGCGTACGCCGCTTCGCGCGCGACGTTGCCCGCGCTCTCCCCGTGTCGAACGATCCAGAGCCGCTCCGGCCATCGGTATCGAGCCATGGGGAGGGACTGGTCAAGGACCGTACCAGCGCCAGCAGGAGCCGTGCTCTGGACGCCCGTCCGCGCGACCAGCAGCTTTGCCAATCGTTCGAGTAGTTCGCACCCACGACCGAGCACCGACTGTCGTTGGCGTTTCAATCCAACTCTCTCCCACGATGGATCAGACCCAGATCACTACGGCCTTCGAGCTGCCGGGCTATCGAATCGCGCGAACCCTCGGCGTCGTCCGTGGGGTGACGGTCCGGTCGCGCTCGTTCATCGGAACGTTCGGCGCTGGGCTGCAGCGACTCGTCGGCGGCAACATCACCCTCCTGACCGAGCTGTGCGAGCAGTCGAGGGCCGAGGCGTTCGGCATCATGATCCGTCACGCCGACGACGTCGGCGCCAACGGCATCATCGCGGTGCGCTATGACGCCACCGAGGTGATGGCTGGCACCACCGAGGTGCTGTGCTACGGCACGGCGGTCGTCGTGGAGAAGGCGTAGCACGCGTGGCGCTCACCGCGACGATCTACAACTTCGACGTGCAGCTCGCCGACATGGATCGCAGCGTCTTCGAGACGCTGGCGTTCAAGGTCGCGCAGCAGCCATCCGAGTCCGACGAGCACATGGTGGCGCGCGTCCTCGCGTACTGTCTCGAGTACACGGAGGGGATCGGCTTCTCCAAGGGGATTGCGGAGCCGGAAGAGCCCGCGCTGTTCGTTCGCGACCTCACGGGTGCGATGCGCGTGTGGATCGACATCGGCTCCCCTGACGCCGCGCGACTCCACAAGGGGAGCAAGGCCGCGCCGCGCGTCGCGGTCTACACCCACAAGGATCCCGCCCAGCTCCTCCGCCAGCTCACCGGTGAGCGCATCCACAAGGCCGACCAGCTCGAGCTCTACGCGCTCGACCGCCCGCTGATCGCCGAGCTGGTCGCGCGCCTGGATCGCCGGAACGCATTCGATCTCACCGTCACCGAGGGTCAGCTCTACCTCGCGATAGGCGGTGACACGCTGGAGGGGACGGTCGTGAGGCATTCGCTGGTGTGATCTCCGTCTGCAATCCACGTTCGCGTCGTTGCAATGCCACTCGTGATCTCCGAGTCCATCGTTCAACGCCACTAGAGCGCCATCCGCATGCCGCCGACAACCGCCCATCCCGCGGCCTCTCTCCCCGCCTTCGACGAGGAATCCGGCGACCTGAACGCCGTCGTCGAGACGATCAAGGGCTCCCGGAACAAGTTCGCCTACGACGAGAAGCTCGGCCTCTTCCGCCTCAAAGGCGTGCTCCCCGCCGGTGCGTCGTTCCCGTTCGACTTCGGCTTCGTGCCGTCCACGAAAGGTGGCGACGGCGATCCGCTCGATGTGCTCGTGCTGATGGACGAGCCAGCGTTCGCGGGATGCCTCGTCGCGGCGCGGCTGGTCGGGGTCATCACGGCGAGACAGACGGAGCGCGACGGCACGGTCGAGGAGAACCACCGGCTCATCGCCGTCGCCGCGAACTCGCACACGCATGAGGGCGTCCGCACCCTCACGGATCTCAGCCGCAACCTGCTCGACGAGATCGAGCACTTCTTCGTCTCGTACAATCAGGCGCGCGGCAAAACCTTCACGCCGACCGGTCGCAAAGGTCCGACGGCCGCGCGGCACATCGTCGAGCAGGCGATCGTCCGTCGCCCGAAGGCGAAGCGGCGATAGCGCGCGTCAACCCTCCGCGTATCCGCGCAGCCGCTCGAGCATTCTGGTGTCCGTCGCCGTCGCGTCGTCGAGCTTCGGCGTCTCGATCACCTTCGGCACCAGCGCGAGCCGCTCGTCGGTCATGATTCGCCGGAACGGTATCTCGCCCAGCGAGCCCTCGGCGATCAGCTCGTGCCGGTCCTTCCTCGATGCGAACGGCGTCTTGGAGTCGTTCAGGTGCATCACCCGCAGCCGGTGCAGGCCGAGCGTGTCCTCCAGCTTGGCCATCACGCCGTCGTAGTCCTGTACGATGTCGTAGCCGGCGGAGTAGATGTGGCAACTGTCCACGCACACGCCTACTCGCTCGCGATGCTCCGGCGCGACGCGATCGATGATCGCCGCGAGCTCCTCGAACGTCGCACCGAGCGCGGTGCCGGAGCCCGCCGTCGTCTCGAGACAGAGGATCGTCGAGCCGGGCGCCGCAGCCAGTCCTTCGGTGATCGCGTCAGCGTTGCGCGCGAGTCCCGAGTCCCGGTCGTCCATGAAGTTGCCCGGGTGCGACACGAGGTAGTTCAACCCCAGCGCCTCGCACCGGCGCAGCTCCGACACGAACGACTCCGTCGACCGCGCGCGCAGCACGGGATCCGGGCTCGCCAGATTGATCAGATACGAATCGTGCGCCATCGTCGCGGTCACGCTCGTCGCCGCCAGCCGTTCGCGGAACAGCACGCACTCCTCGTCCACGCATTCACGCTCGGCCCAGCGGTTCGCCATCTTCGTGAACAGCTGCATCGCGGTCGCCTCGATCGCCGCGGCGCGCACCGGTGCTTCCGGCACGCCGCCCGCGCTGCTCACGTGCGCGCCGAGGAGGAGTGGCGCCCGCGTCACGGCGTCACGAATCCAGCTCGGCCGCCCGGCCCCGCAGCACTCGGCCGCAGCGGGGGCAGTGCAGGTCGCCCGTCTCGCTCAGCGCATAGTCGAACGAGCGGCCACAGTCGCAGTGCGACTCCAGTCCCTCGTTCCCGCAGCCGATGCAGAACTCGTCGTCCTCGTCGTAGGCGCGGAACCGGCCGCACACGATGCATCGCTTCGTCGTCGCCATTATCGCGCTCCTCGTAGCCAGCTTTCAGGATCCACCGCGCGCCCCTGCGGGCGCATCTCGAAGTGCAGGTGCGGCCGCAGATCGGGATCGGACACGCCCACCGCGCCGACCACGTCGCCCTTTCGCACCGTCGCGCCCGATCGGACGTTGGCCGCGCTCAGCGATGCGTACACCGAGTAGTCACCGCCGCCGTGCTGCACGATCACCGTCAGCCCGTACGTTCCGAGCTGGCCCACGCTCACTACGGTTCCGGGCGCGACCGCTTTCACCGGCGTGCCCGTCGCCGCGGCGATTCCCATCCCGTTCCAGCGCGTCGTCGTGTTGTTCGGGTTCACGACGCGCCCGAATCGGTAGAGCACCGTGCCGTCCACCGGCCAGTCGAGCCGTCCGAGATCGCTCGTGCGAAGGGTGCTCGCCTCGCGCGGCGCGTTGGGGCGCGTCGCCACGCTCCGGCGACGCTCGCTCTCGATCGACGCGATCACATCGGTGAGCCGCGACTCCGACGCGCGCAGCCGCGCGAGCCGATCCAGCACCTCCTGCGTCGACTGCTGCGCCTGGCGCAGATTCGTCGAGCGCTCGCCGCGTAGCCGCGCGAGGCGCTCTTCCTCGAGTTGCTTGTCGGTGCGGTTCTCCTCCACCGCGTCGCGCAGCTTCACCAGCTCGCTCCGCTGCCGCCCGATCTCGTCGCGCAGTGTCTGCACTCGCGCCACGAGCGCCCGGTCGTGCACCGCGATCTCGTGCAGGTACTTGTAGCGCGCGACGAGCTCGCCGAAGGTCCGCGCCGTCAGCAGCGCCTCCGCCGAATAGAGCGGACCTCGCTTGTAGATGTCGACCAGCCGCCGCTGCAGCGTCGAGCGCCGAGACTCGAGCTCGCGCTCGGCCGACGACATCCGGCTCGTCGTCTCGTCCACGTCGGTCGTGATCGCGGCGAGCTGGCGGTCCAGCGTCTCGATCACCCGCTCCGTCGCGAGCCGCTGGCGATCGAGATTGGCGACTTCTTCCGCGAGCTCGTGCACGTTGCCGCGAAGATTGGACATCCGGCTCTCGAGCTCCGCGCGCTCGCGACGGATTCGCTCGAGCTCGTCGCGTTGCGCGCGAATCCGGGTCTCGGCATTCTGGCCGAACGCCAGCGCGGGGAAGAGCAGCAGGAGCGCCAGCGCGGCGACGCCGAGCCGCCCTCGCTCCATCAGACGCGGCGTAGGTGCCTCCCCACGGAGACGGCGCTTCCAGCGAGACCGATCAACGCGCCGAACAGCAGGCCGAGGAACGCGATGCGCGCGTCGAAGAAGATCGTGTGGATGACGTACTTGTCGATCAGCGCTTGCGCGATCCAGGTCATCGCCAGCGCGAACAGTCCGCCCATCACTCCCTTCGCGAATCCCTCGACGAGAAATGGCCGGCGGATGTACGCGTCCGTCGCGCCGACGAGCCGCATGATCGAGATCTCTCGCGCGCGCGCGAGCACCGCCATCCGGATCGTCGCGCCGATGATGATCACCGACACGATCGCGAACGCGAGCCCCAGCGCGAGCCCCGCGATCCCCGCGATGTTGCGCAGCCGGTAGAGCTTCTCGATCCACTCCTCGCCGTACCGGATGTCGTCGATGAACGCGAACGCCTTCACGCGCGAGGACACCCGCTTCACCGTTGCCGGATCACGCATTCCGGGCTTCAGCCGCAGGTCGATCGATCCGGGCAGCACCGCCCCCTCGAACACGTCCTTGAACTCGCCGAGCTCGGCCTGGGCACGCTTGAGCGCCTGCTCCTGTGTCACCACCTGCGCCGACAATACCTCCGGATACGCCGCGATGTCCGTCGCCGCGCGCACGACGTCTTCCGCCGGCGTGCCGTCAGTCACGAAGGCGCGGATCTCCACCCGGTCCTCGAGGCGCTCGAGCGCCTCGCGGATGTTCAGCGCCACGAGGCCGAACAGACCGAGCGCGAACAGCGAGAAGGCGATCGTCGTGACGCTCAACGCGCTGAGCAGCGGCGACCGCTGGAAGGTGACGAGCGCTTCACGAAGGGGGCGCATCAGGGCACTCGCCTGGTCTCGGCGCTCGACTCGGCAGAGTCGAACACGATCTGGCCGCGATTCATCTCCACCGTCCGGTACTCGTGACGCCGGATGAGCTCGAGGTTGTGGGTCGCCATCATGATCGCCGTCCCCGCGGCGTTGATCTCGCGGAGGAGCTGGAAGATCCCGCGCGTGGCGCGGTCGTCCAGGTTGCCGGTCGGCTCGTCGGCGATCAGCGCGAATGGATCGTTCACCAGCGCGCGCGCGATCGCGACGCGCTGCTGCTCGCCGCCGGACAGCTCCTTCGGATACGCGCGTCCCTTCGCGGCGAGCCCGACCTGCGTGAGCACGCGCCCTACCTTGCCGCCGATCGCCGCCGGTGGCGCGCCGATCACCTCGAGCGCGAAGCTCACGTTCTGTTCGACGGTCTTGTCCTCGAGCAGGCGGAAGTCCTGGAAGACGATCCCCAGCTTGCGCCGAAGCTTGGCCACGTCGCGCGGCGTCGCCGTCACCGAGCTCGTGCCGCTCACGCGCACCTCGCCCGATGTCGGGCGTTCTTCCATGTACACCATCTTCAGCAGCGACGTCTTCCCCGCGCCGCTGGCGCCCGTGAGGAAGACGAACTCTCCCTTGCCCACGCTCAGGCTCACGTCGTTGACGGCCGTGCCGGTGCGCGGATAGCTCTTGGTGACTCGGGTGAAGCGGATCATGTCGACGGCGTGGGTACGGTCAGCTCTTCGTCCTCGAGATCGATGAGCTGCCAGCTCGAGCGAGCCGTCACCGTGTCCAGGATCGCCTTGAGCAGCCCGATGAGGATCGGCCCGAGCAGGATTCCCGCGAGCCCGAAGGTGTACACGCCCGTGATCAGCGCGACGAACATCCAGTAGAAGTTCAACACCCGCGAGCGGTCGGCCGCGATCTTTGGACGCAGGTACGTCGAGATGAACACCGTGTTGACGAGCGTGCCGATCACCACCATCGCGATCGCCTGCGGCATCGCGTCGCGGAAGATCACCAGCCAGATCGCGACCGGGATGTACACGCTCCACGAGCCGACGATCGGGAAGAAGCCGATGATGAAGCTCACCACCGCGAGCGCGCCGGCGAGCGGCACGCCGAAGACCAGGTTCATCCCGAGGATGATCAGGCTCTTCAACGTCTGGGTCAGCAGCGTCGAGTAGATCGCGCCGTACAGCACGCCGCGCACGTTCACCTCCAGCGCGTGGCGCAGCTCCGAGTATCGCGGCGGCACCTTGCTCACCAGATACGCGCCGATCGTGTCCGCCTCGAGCAGGATGTAGAACGCGGTGAACATGAAGATCGTCGCGGCAACCGAGAAACCGGCCAGCACCGATCGCAGCAACAGTGGCAGCCGCGTTCCGTACGCCGTCGCGTCGATCACCATCTTGCCGGCGGTGTCCGAGAAGTTGGACCCCTTCAGAAAGGGCAGCCGCCGGACCGCCTCGTTCACCTTGTGCGCGATCTCGTCCTGATGTGACGCTACGTATCCGGCCACGTCCGAAAGCTCGCTGTAGCTGTACGCGAGCACGATCAGGATCGGCAGGATCACGCCGAGCAGCGTGAGGATCGCCGACAGCGTCGGCCGGTGCGTGCGCTTGAGGATCCGGAGGTGCAGCGGCCGGATGTAGAATCCGATGATCAGTCCGAGGATCGCCGCGATCACCACGGCGCGCACCATCCAGAGGAACAGCAGCAGCACCACCGCGCCGAGCGACGTGGTGATCAGGATCCGCCGCAGCTCTGGCAGCGTGAGATCGCCCAGCCGTGCGTTGCGTCGCCGCTCGACTCTGCGGCGTTCCCCGTCGTCTCTCGTGTCCTCGATGATCACCGGCTCAGCCATCAGCGGAGCGCATGCTCGATGTCGGCGATGAGGTCGTCTGCGTCCTCGATCCCCACGCTCAGCCGCAGGAAGCCGTCGGGGAAGCCGCTCTTCGCGCGCGCCTCCGCCGTGAGGTGCGTGTGCGAGCTGAATCGCGGCTCGCTCACCAGGGAGTCCACGCCGCCCAGGCTCGGTGCGTGCCGCACGATCCGGAGCTTTCGCACGAATCGGTCCGCGGCCTTGCCGCCGCCCGACAGCTCCAGCGCCAGCATCCCACCATATCCGTCCATCTGATCCGCGGCGACCTCGTGGTCGGGATGCGACTCCAGCCCGGGGTAGTGCACGGCGCGCACTTCCTTCCGCCCCTCGAGCCAGGTCGCGATGCGCATCGCGTTCTCGTTCTGGCGCTGGATGCGGACGTCGAGCGTCTTCAGCCCGCGCTCGAGCAGCCAGCACGCGAATGGATCCGGCGCCTGGCCCCACATGATCATCTTCTGGCGGACCTCCTCCACGTACGACGCCGTGCCGAGCACCGCGCCGCCGATCACGTCGTGGTGTCCGTTCAGGAACTTGGTCGCCGAGTGGATGACGACGTCGGCGCCATGCTCGAGCGGCCGCAGGTTGATCGGGCTCGCGAACGTCGAGTCCACCACCAGTGCGAGCCCATTCTCGTGCGTCAGGTAGCTCAGCGGCCGCAGGTCCAGCACTCGACACGTGGGATTCACCGGCGACTCGATGAACACGGCGCGCGTTTCCTTGCGCAGACGCTTGCGCCAGCCGCGCGGCTCGAACGGATCCACCAGCGTCACGTCGATCCCGAGCGACGTGAACTCTTCGGTGAGCAGCCGGAGCGTGCCTCCGTAAATGTCGCGACACGCGAGCAGATGATCGCCCGGCCGGAGCAGGGCGATCAAGGCGCACGCCGTCGCGCCCATCCCGCTCGAGAGCAGCACGGCGGCCTCCGCGCGCTCCAGCGCGGCGAGCTTGCGCTGCACCACCTCGGCGTTCGGCGCGTTGCCGTAGCGCGGATAGCGAAGACCTTCGTCCGTGCCGGGCTGCTGGATGAAGTTGACGCTCTGCTGCAGCGGCGTGACGACCGGGCTGTCGGCGTCGTGCGGCGGCTCGCCGGCGTGAACCGCCAGCGTCGGGAGCGCGAAGGCGCGCGTGCGTCTCGAGGAGGGAGGCACGTCAGGGGAGGAGTGTCGGCGAGTCAGGCGAAATGCCCACGACGAGTGTGCGAGTCCAGATCGGGCTTGACCACCCGGACGATTTCCGATGGCGAGGCGCCCGCGATGTCGCGCAGCACCACGTCGCCGCGCTTCACCGCCTCATCCACCGCGACCGTCGCCAGCTCCTGGCGGCGCGGACCGTACACCCAGGCGAGCTCCCCGTCCACCAGCAGCCGCGCCGCCGCGTCCTCCGGATTCATTCGTACCTGCGGCCCGCGCTCCGGGTCCGACACCCGTGTCCCGATGAACTGCGACACGCGGAGCGGCCGGTTGCGCGAGTCCTCACTCATGCCGAACTCCCAGGCCTCCGACCGCGATGTAGCCGTCGTCGGTGAGCATGACCAGCCGACGACGATGCAGGCCGTCGAGCAACGCTTCCGCGTCGCACTCCGGCGCGCCGAGCGCGGTGGCCAGATCCGCCGCGCCCGCGCGACCGAGCTCGTACACTTTCTCCCATGCCGCGCGCTCGCCGTCGTCCACCATGCCGACGATGCGGGCACCGTCCGCCGTCTCGAGCACGAGCGCCAGGCCATGTCGCTCCAGCACCGTCTCGATCGCGTCCCAGTGATCGTCGGTCACGCCGCGGAACAGGAAGTACGCCTCCCGGTCGGCGCGCTCCGCCGCCACGTACCGCAGCAGCAGCTTGGCCACCACCTCGTCGGCGCACGAGAAGTCGATCATCCCCACGTGGGAGAAGTCGATCACCGTGAGCGAGCGCTCGCGCGCGTCGGCCAGCAGCGCCTCGATCTGCGTCCGCACTGCGGCGCCGGTCGGTCGCGTGACCAGATTGCTATAGAGCTCGCACGACAGCGTCTGCCGCAGCACCGAGCTCAGATCGATATGCATCATCATCGCGGGCCCCCGGAGACCCGCTCGGGTATCGTGACTTGAACCTGTGACCCCGGGAACGGGGCCAGCTTCTCCAGCAGGGGGACGTCGTCGTCCCAGCTCGGAACGATGGCGATCCGCGCCGTCCCGCTGCGCACGCTCACCTTGCCGTCCCACCGTCCCACGTAACGTCGCACGCCGGCCAGCCCCTGGCCACGCCCTGGGTCACGGAACCGGCTCACGCCGCGCACCACCGCCTCTTCCAGCGCCTCCGCGTCGTCCCACCGGTCGCTGCGCACCCGGCCCGGCGCGCTCTCGAGCGACTGACGGAATCCGCAGCCCGCGTCGCACACCGCGATCACCACCACGCGCCGCCCCAGCCGCTTGCGCCACGTGTACGTCTGCACGGCGACCCAGCCGCCGCGCCCCGCGTGCTCCACGATGTTCTGGCACACTTCCGACAACGTCATCGCGAAGCCCACGGTGGCCTTCGCATCGATGTTCAGCTCCTTCGAGAGGATCTGCTGCGCCTTCTGTTGGATCCGCCCGACGACTTCGTGCACGTCCTCGCTCTTCACCACGGGGGTGATCTCGAGCAGCACGCTCGACTCCCCGCCGCGCGCCTTCGGCACCGAGCCATGCAGGTCGTACAGCTCCTCGGCGTGCTTGAAGAAGCCCGTCCGCGCCCAGTAGGACGACGTGTCCTCGTTGTCCGGCGCGGCGAAGCTCGCCCGAGTCTCGCGGGTCTGCCCCAGCGTGAGCAGCGCGGTCAGGCCGAACGGCGACGCCCAGCGCGTGTGGCGGGCGTCGACCAGCAGCTTGGCGTCGGGAGGGAAGGACGCGAGCTGCTCCACCACCTGCTCGAACGTATGGTCGTCCAGCGAGGGTGGCACTGTGATGACGCTGGTCACGTGAGGCTGAGCTCTCCGCGCAGGTGGGCCGCGAGTCCGGTGACGCCCCGATGCCCGACGTTCCGGGCAGCGGCTCGTCCGGCCGCTGACATCGCGTCCGCTAACTTATCACCGGCGACCATCCGGGAGAAATAGGTTGCGCCCCAGACGTCACCGCATCCTGTCGGATCGCCGGGGACGTCCACCGGCTCCGCCGGCACCAGCGCCGTCCGCACCGCGCCCATCGCGCCCGTCCCACCCCGCGGTGCCGTGGACAGCCCGGTACGAGGAGGAAGATCACATATCGTGGCGAAGCCCGGCGCCGCGACGTAGATCGCGCCGCGCTTTCCGAGCGTCACGAACAGGCACGACACCCCCGCCGCGATCGCCGTCGCGGCCAGACTCATCGGATCCGGCGCGACCATCGCCAGCTCGTCCTCGTTCATCTGGAGGAAGTCGAAGCACCGGCACCACTCCGCCACGTTCGGGATCGGACGCAGCGTGCGAAGGCCGTCCGGCTGCACCGCCCACGCCATCATGTGCAGGTCGCAGTGGATCGGACCCGTGAAGTGCTGGCGAATGAGCTGCGTCGTCTCCAGATCCAGCTCCCAACCACTCAGGAAGTTGATCAGCAGCGCGTCGAGGCGAGCGTCGTCGAGGAGCGGCTTGAGGGCGAGCCAGCTCCACGCCGGCATGCCGCCGGTGAGATGTTCGGTGCGGCGCTCCTCCGTCTGGTATCGCAGCGTCACGCGCTGCGCCGGATACGGCACCTCGAGCAGCGACGCGTCCGGCGCGATGTGCCGAAGCGTGCGCAGGAACTCGCGCGCGCGCGCCGCGAGATCCTGTCCGACCATCATGATCGGCACGATCTCCCAGTCGTCGGGCAGTGCGGCATCCAGCCCGCTCAGCGAGTACGTGATGCCCCCCCACTCCTCCACGGGCACGGTGCGCGCGTCGCGGCCGTGAATCACGTCCCACACCAGGCTGCCGATCACGCCAATGCGCTTCTTTCGCGCCGGCGCGCCGTTGCGCGCATCCACGTGCGCAGCGGTCAGTCGGCTCACACCGCGCCCAGATGCTGCTGCTTGAAGCTCGCCACCGCGCCCACCACGCCGGCGGTGCCCGGCAGCGCGCCGGGCACGATGCGCACGGCGGTCACCGCGGGCTTGAACGCGCGGCGTCGCACCTCGGCCGCCAGCGGCACGAACAGCGCATCGCCCGCCGCCGTCACTCCGCCCGCAACGACGACGATGTCCGGGTTGAACGTGTTGAGCAGGTTCGCGATGCCCACGCCGAGATATCGCGCCGTGTCGCGCACGATCTCGTTCGCGACCTGGTCGCCCGCCTTCGCCGCGTCGTAGACGATCTGCGCCGTGATCGCTTCGGTCTTGCCGTTCACCATCGCCGGCATCATCGACTCGGTCTCTTCGCGCACCAGCACTTCGCGCGCGCGCGTGGCGATCGCCGGTCCACTCGCATACGCCTCCAGACACCCATAATTCCCACACTTGCAGTGCCGGCCATTGAGATCGATCGTCGTGTGCCCGATCTCGCCGGCCATGTCCGACGAGCCGTGAAAGAGCGCGCCATCGAGGATCAACCCGCCGCCGATGCCGGTGCCGATCGTCAGCCCGATCACGTTGCGTCCTCCCTTCGCCGCGCCCTGCCACCACTCGCCGTACGTCGCGCAGTTCGCGTCATTGTCCAACGTCGTCGGCAGGTGCAGCCGGTCCTGGATGCGGTCGCGCAGCGGGAAGTCCTTCCATCCGAGGTTCGGCGCCACCAGGACGATGCCGCGCTCGCGGTCCAATGGGCCAGGGGCTCCCACGCCGATGCCGATGAAGTCGCTCCGCGTCGCGCCGGTCTCGCTGATCGCGTCCAGGAACACGCCTTCCACCAGACCGACGATGCGCTCGGCCACCCCTTCATCCCCGACCGAGGAGTTGGTCGGGATCGAGCGCATCGCGAGATGCCGCGAGCCGTCGGTCGTCATCGCGCCAGCCACGATGTTCGTGCCGCCAAGGTCCACTCCGATGATGTACTGCTGGCGTGCCGTCGTCATGCGAGTGCGTCTCGAGAGGGAAGGAGGGCGCGAGTCCGGTCGCCGATCAGCTCCGGCGTGAGCTCGCGCATGCAGCGGAAGTGTACGAGTGGACAACGACGAGGGCCGTGGCGGTCGCACGGTCGGCACGCGAGCGCGTCGTGACCGACGACGTCGCGCGACGGCGCCAGCGGGCCGAATCCGAAATCCGGGACCGTCGGTCCGAACACGGCCACCGTCGGCGTCCCCATCGCCGATGCAAGATGCAACGGCGCGGAGTCGTTCGTCACGATCGCCGCGCATCGCCCGATCAGCTCCGCCGACGCGAGCAGCGAGAGCGCACCGGTCGCGTCGACTGCGCCGGGCACCGCCGCGACGATCTCGCGCGCCAGCGTCGCATCCGACGGTCCGCCCACCACGACGATGCGCCCCTCGGCGGCGAGCAGTCGAGCGAGCTCCGGATAGTACGGCCACCGTTTCGTCTCCCACACGCTGCCCGGCGCGAGCGCGATCAGCCGCTCGCTCTCGCTCACGCCCGCGCCCGTCAGCAGCGCGCGAACCGCATCTCGCTCCGCGTCGCCCGGCGAGAGCGATGGCCGCGTCTCCGCGTCGGTCGCCTCGCGCCCGTTGGGTCGCGAGAGCTGCAGCAGTCGGGCGGCATGGTGCTGGTCGTCGCGGTAGGGAACCTTGGTCGTGTACAGCCAACTCCCCGCCGACGTCGCGAAGCCGACCCGCGACTTCACCCCCGAGGCGAACGCCAGCAGCGCGCTGCGCAGAGAGCCCTGCGCGAGGTACGCCACGTCGTAGCGCACCGCTCGAAGCCGCGACGCGAGCCGCAGGAAGCCCGAGACGCCGCCGTCCGCGCCGCGCTTGTCGTAGGCGATCACGCTGCGCACCGCCGGATGTCCCGCGAGCAGCGACGACGACGCCGGCGTGGTCACGACGTCCACGGGGCCGCGATTCGCGAGCTGCGCGAGCAGCGGCGTCGTGAGCACCGTGTCTCCGAGAAACGACGTCTGCACGACGAGCGACGACGGCACGCGCCGCTCCTAGTCGACCTGAAGGACCGCCAGAAACGCTTCCTGCGGGATCTCCACCGAGCCGACCTGCTTCATGCGCTTCTTTCCTTCCTTCTGCTTTTCCAGGAGCTTGCGCTTCCGGCTGATGTCGCCGCCATAGCACTTCGCCAGCACGTCCTTGCGCACGGCTTTCACCGTCGTGCGCGCGATGACCTTCGTGCCGATCGCCGCCTGGATGATCACCTCGAACAGCTGGCGCGGGATCAGCTCCTTCAGCTTGTCGGCGATCTTGCGCCCCCAGTCGTACGCCTTGTCCTCGTGACAGATCACGCTGAACGCGTCGATCGGGTCCCCGTTGATCAGCATGTCGAGCCGCACGAGATCGCTCGCGCGATACTCGAGCATCTCGTAGTCGAGCGACGCGTAGCCGCGGCTGATCGACTTGAGCCGGTCGAAGAAGTCGAGGATGATCTCGCCGAGCGGAAACTCCCAATCGAACTCCACGCGCTGCTGATCGAGGTACGTCATGTTCTTGTAGACGCCGCGGCGCTCCGTGCCGAGCGTCATGATCGGCCCGATGTAGTCGGCCGGTGCCATGATGCGCGCCTTCACGTACGGCTCCTCGATCCGGTCGATCACCGCGGCGTTCGGCATCAGCGCGGGATTCTCCACGAGCTCCATCGTGCCGTCGGTCTTGTAGACCTTGTATTCCACGCTCGGCACGGTCTGCACGAGATCGAGATCGAACTCGCGCGTCAACCGCTCCTGCACGATCTCCATGTGCAGGAGACCGAGAAATCCGCAGCGGAACCCGAACCCGAGCGCGGTCGAGGTCTCCGGCTCGTAGTTGAGCGACGCGTCGTTCAGCTTGAGCTTCTCGAGCGCGTCGCGAAGCGTCTCGTATTGCTGGGTGTCGGTGGGATACATGCCGGCGAACACGAAGCTGCGGACTTCCTGGTAGCCGGGCAGTGGCTCGGAGGCGTGGTTCTCCGCGTCGAAGATCGTGTCGCCCGCACGCGTCTCGCTCACGGAGCGCACGCTGGCGACCACGTAGCCCACCTCGCCCGGGCCCAGCGCGTCCGTCTCCACCTGACGGAGCTGGTTGTAGCCCACCTCGTCGACTTCATAGACGGACTCGGAGGCGCCGAAGGTGATCTTCGTCCCCTTGCGGAGTACCCCGTCCACGACGCGCACGCTCGGGATCGCGCCGCGATACTTGTCGTAGTACGAGTCGTAGATCAGCGCGCGCAGCGGCGCATTCGGGTCGCCCACCGGCGCCGGCACCTTCTCCACCACCGCCTCGAGCAGCTCGCGGATGCCGATGCCGGCTTTCGCGCTCACTCGGAGGATCTCGTCCGCGTCCACGCCGAGCAGATCCGACACCTCCTGCGCGCGCCGGTCGGGCTCGGCGCCGGGCAGATCGATCTTGTTCAGGATGGGGATGATCTCGAGCCCGGCATCCATCGCGAGGAACAGGTTGCTCAGCGTCTGCGCCTGGATTCCCTGCGAGGCGTCCACCACCAGGATCGCGCCCTCGCACGCAGCCAGCGATCGTGAGACTTCATAGGTGAAGTCCACGTGGCCGGGCGTGTCGATCAGGTTGAGCTCGTAGTCCTGGCCGTTCTGCGCCCGGTACGACATCCGAACGGCGTTGAGCTTGATCGTGATGCCGCGCTCACGCTCGAGGTCGAGGGTGTCCAGCACCTGCGCCTTCATCTCGCGCTTCTGCAGCATCCCCGTCTCTTCGATCAGACGGTCGGCCAGGGTGGACTTCCCATGGTCGATATGTGCGACGATGCAGAAGTTGCGGATATGATCGAGCTTCACGGCGCGGGGAGGGATGAGGCGAGAACTGCTTGCAGCCTCTCAATATAGCTCACCGAGCCCCCGAAAGCGGAGCGGCCGGCTCCACTCGGGAAGCCGGCCGCTCTACGACTCAGTCCTGGTGGAGCTACTCCCTGACCGGCCTGCCAGCGCGGGGCTCGCTCGGTGTCGCGGCGGGCGCCGGCGGCGGCGCCATCGGTGCTTCGCGGACTGGCGCTGGATCGCGGTGCTCGGGCACCGGCCGCGCGCGCTCCTCGTACTGCGGCGTCGGACGCTGAGCGCGACCTTCCGTTGCCTGCTCGCGAATGCGCGCGCGTTGATCATCCGGGAGCGTACGGAAGCCGGGTGCCTCTCTCAGCCGTGGCTCGGTGCGAAGCTGCTCGGGCGGGCGGAAGCGAAGTCCACCGACGACGTTCGGCCGGTCGGTGGGTCGGAGCGCATTGCCCTCGGGATCCCTCGGGCCACTGCGGCGCGCGCGCGCCACGGTCCCGTCGACCTGTTCGGAGCCGAAGCGGCCACCGCCGTTCGTGGACCGCCCGGCGATGCGCGTGACCCCGGCTCCGATCCGCGCGCTGTCGGCGCTGTCCCGCGGGATTGGCATCGGTGCTGGTCCAGCAGGCACGGTGTGGGTCTGGTAGCCACCGCACGCATCCCCCGTGGTGATCACCGCGTAGCGGGTGCCATCCTGGACGAAGAAGGTCGTGGGCCGCGGACCGTCGTAGTACAGCGCGCCGGTGAGCTCGGACTCACAAAGCGCGGATCCCACCGACGCCAGCGAATAGAGCGACGGCGTTCCCCACAATGTCAGCCCCGAGAAATCCGTGTCGAAGCCCTGTCCCGCGAGAGACAGCTCCGATCCCAACGCATAGCCCGCCGACTGCGGGCTCCGGCCGTAGACGAGCCGCTCGAGTGCCGCTTCGTCCCAATCACCGTTCGCGTCCGTGATCTTCGCGAGCTGGAGTGGTCGCTCCGAGGCGATCGCCACGAGCGCTCCGCGCTGGGCGTACCGCGACACGGGCTGCACCGAGAACGCGCTGCGGCCGAACCGCGACGAGCCCAGGGCGCCGAACCCGGCGAAGAACTTGGACAGCTTGTGCGGCGCCGAGGCGCTCACGAAGCCGGATTCATCCGGGGACTCGGGGTAGATCACGCGGATGCGTCCGTCGAGATCCGCCGCCACCACGAGCACGTACGCATCCTGCGACACCCGCACGGTCGCGTCTACATAGCGGTCGATGCCCAGCGTCGGCGGCGCGATGATCCGCACTCGCGGCTCCTCACGCTGGCCGGCCTGCTCGGCGCGGCCGTACAGCGAGTCGCGGATGCGGGCGAACGCCTCCGGGCCGTAGTCGACGCGCTGTCGCGCGGCGGGACCGGGCGTCATGGACACGCATCCGGCGAGCAGGGGCAGGGCGACGGCCGCGAAAAGTCGGGAGGTTCTGACGAGCTGGCTGCCCATGGCAACCCTCCTGCGCTCGAGGTGGATCACCGGGATCGCTTCTCGCGCTCATCATCGTGCGCGGCCGCCTCGGTGTTCGTTGTGTACAAATTGGTAGACACACTTCGGGTACGCAATCCGGACGCCATCCGTTGCGCCTCACCTCCTTCACGATCACTGCCGCGGGATTCGCCACCCGTCTACCTTCCGCCCTGCACATGGAGTCAACGCGCGCGCCCCGCGCCGACCTCTTCGATCCGGCCGCCCTTGGAGCGCTCGGGCACCTCGAGGTCGTCGCTCGCTGGATCGTCGATGGATTTCTCAGCGGACTGCACCGGTCGCCTCGCAAGGGGTTCTCGGTGGAGTTCGCCGATTTTCGTCCCTACCAGCCAGGCGACGATCTGCGCTACGTCGACTGGAAGATCGCCGCACGATCGGATCGCTGGGTGGTCAAGCAGTATGAAGAGGAGACCAACCTGCGCGCCACCATCGTGCTCGACGTCAGCCGCTCGATGGACTGGCGCGGCGCGCCGGCCGAGTCACGCGTCACCAAGCGCAACTACGCCGAGCAGTTGGCCGCCGCGCTCGCGCTGCTGCTGCTCCGCCAGCGCGACGCCGTAGGCCTGATTCGGTTCGATGACGCCGTGCGCACCAGCGTCCCGCCGCGCGCGCGTACCGGCCAGTGGCGCCGGATCGTCGCCGCGCTCACCGAGCAGGGCAACGGCCGCGCATCGGATCTCGCCGCCGCGCTCGCGCAGGCCGCGCGGCTCGTCACGCGTCGCGGGATGGTGATCCTGCTCAGCGATCTGCTCGTCGACGTCGACGCGGCGCTGCCCGCGCTCCGCGGCCTGCGCGCCGCCGGTCACGACGTGACGGTGCTGCACATCATGGATCCGGCCGAGCGCGACTTCACCCTGAGCGGCGAAGCGCGATACACCGATCCCGAATCCGAGCTCGACGTCCCCGCCGCGGCGGCCGACGTGCGCGTCGCCTACCGCAGCACCGTCGACCAGGTCATCGGCGAATGGAAGGACGCGCTCGGCGCCATCGGCGCCGGCTATGAGCTCGTGCTCACCGATCAGCCGTACGCGATTCCGCTGCGCCACGCGTTCGGCGCCCGCCAGAAGCGCGCATGAGCTTTCTCGCGCCGCTCTATCTGCTGCTTGGTGCCGCGATCGGTGTGCCGCTGCTGTTGCACCTGCTGCGCCGCAACATCGCCACGCGCGTGGACTTTCCCGCCGCGCGATATCTGCTGCGCGCCGAGGCGGAGCACAGCCGCTCACTCAAGCTGCGCAACCTGCTGCTGATGATGCTGCGGGTGCTGCTCGTGCTCGCCCTCGCACTCGCGGCGGCGCGCCCCTTCCTTCCTGGACTGGGCGTTGGTCATGGGCCCACCGCCGTCGCGATCGTGCTGGACAACTCCGCGTCCACGTCGGCCGTCGTCGGTGGCAAGGCGGTGTTCGATCGCCTGCGTGACGCGACCCGTGCGCTCGTTCTCGCCAGCACGCCGGCCGACAAGCTCTGGCTCGTCACCGCCGATGGCCGCGTGCGCGGTGGCTCCCGCGACGCGCTGCTCGCCGAGCTGGCGCGCATCGCACCGTCGGAGGGTGCGGGCGATCTTCCGCTCGCGCTTCGGCGCGCCGCGTCGGCGGTGCAGGGCGCCTCGCTTCCCGCCACGAGCATCGCCGTCGCCACCGATGGGCAGCGCACCGCGTGGGCAGATGCCACGCAGATCGGCGCGCCGCTCTCCGTGTTCGTCCCGTCGGGGGATCCACCGCGGAACCGCGCCGTGCTCTCCGCGCTTGCGGAGCCGGTGCGCTGGACGCCGCGAGGCACGATCACGTCGCGCGTCGAATCGCGCGACTCGGTCGGATATCGCATCGTGATCGGCGATCGCACGCTCGCACGCGGCGCCACCGGTCGTGGAGAGCCGATCGTGCTCCGCGCCGCGCCGCCGGAGCGTGGATGGCAGGCCGGCCGCGTGGAGCTCGAGCCCGACGACTATCCCGCCGACGACGCGCGACACTTCGCGCTCTGGATCGGGCCCGCACCCATGGTCGCGGCCGACGCGTCCGCCGGCACCTTCGCCTCCACCGCGCTCGGCGCCCTCGTCGCCGACGGACGCGCGACGCTCGGCGGCACCGTGCGCATCGGCGCCGCGGACGCGGTGGGCCAACTGCCCGCCCTGATGCTTCCGCCCAGCGACCCCGTTCGCATCGGCGCGGCCAACCGCGAGCTCGCGCGACTGGGCATTCCGTGGCGCTTCGGCGCGCTCGACAAGTCAGCCTCGATCGCGCGGGGTGGACGTCTCGACGGCATCGCCGTCAGCGAGCGTCATCGACTCATCCTCGAGGGCGCGGGCACCTCCGACACCCTCGCCACCGCGGGCGGCGAGCCGTGGGTCGTCGCCGGCCCGGGCTATGTGCTCGTCGGCTCACGCCTCGATCCGGCGGCCACGCAGCTTCCGATTCGCGCGCCGTTCGTTCCCTGGCTCGCCGACATGCTGGCGCTTCGGCTCGGCGCGCCCGCCGGAGACGTCGGCGCGCCGATCGACGCTCGTCCCGGACGACCCGTTCGGCTCCCGCTCGGCGCCGAGACGCTCGAGAGCGCGACCGGGTCGCGCCGCACCGTCACCGCCGAGGTGATGGATGCGCCGGAGGAGCGCGGCGTCTGGTTCGTGCTGCGAGGCGGCCGTCGCATCGGCGCCGTCGTGGTCAACGCGCCGCCCGAGGAATCGGAGCTCGCTCGCTGGCCCGCGCTCACGCTCGCGGCGCGCCTCGGCGGAAGTCGCGCGCGCGCCACCGCCTCTCCGTCGCAATGGCTCGGTGAGACGTACGCCTCCGGTTCGCGCCGGCCCGCTGCAACCCCGCTTCTCGTTCTCGCGCTCCTCCTGCTCGCCGCCGAAGCGATGGCGGTGCGCTCCTCTCGACCGACCGCCGCTTAAGTGCCCCTTCCCAGTCTGCTCGACGCGATCGAACGCCTGCCAGCGTTCACCCGCGTGCTCAACACGCTGCCCACTCCGCGCGGCGAGCTCCGCGTGGCCGGGTTGCCTGGCTCCGCCGACGCCACGCTCGTCGCCGCGCTCGCGCGCCGGCTCTCGTCGCGGTTCGTCGTCGTCGTCGCCGACGGCGTACCGCAGGCCGAGCGTCTGCTCGCCGATCTGCACACCCTCATCGACGAGACTCCCGTCGCGCTCTATCCGCCGCGCGAGGGGTTCGGCGAGGTGGAACCGCACGTCGAGGTCGCCGGTGAGCGCGTCGAGACGATCGAGCGGCTGAGTCGCGGCGAGATCAAGGTCCTGCTCACCACGCCGCGTGCGCTGCTCGAGCGCACGCGCCTCCCTGGGGCTCTCGCCGATCTCCGCATCGAGCTCCGCAAGGGAGACGTGCGCCGTCCGCGCGAGCTCGCCGACCATCTCGAGCGCATCGGCTTCGAGCGCGTGCCGATGGTCGAGGACGTCGCGCAGTTCAGCCTGCGCGGCGGCATCTTCGACGTCTATTCGTTCGGGATGACCGACCCGGTGCGCATGGAGTTCTGGGGCGACGAGGTCGTCGATCTCCGGCACTTCGAGCTCTCCTCGCAGCGCTCGACGCGCGAGGTGGAGCTGGCCGTCGTCCTTCCGGTCGACGGGCAGGTGAAGGAAGAGGCGACCAGCGGCGACCGCCTCTCCGTCTCCGCGCTCTTTCCTCCCGACACGCTGTTCGTCTATCCCACCGGCACCCATCTCCTGCCCGAGCTGCAGCGCACGTGGGACGAAGCCGAGCACCATATCGACCTGGCGCGGCGGCGCGGTGAGGACGCCGATTCGCGCGAGGAGCTGTTCGAGTCGCCGCAGGCCGCGGGCGCGGTGCTCTCCGGCTTCGGCGCGCTGCGCCTCGTCGATCCCACTGCCGAGCAGCCGCAGGTCGTCTTCCCGTTCCGCGTCCCCGAGCCGGTCGATCGCGACATCAAGCGTCTGCGCCGCATCGTGCGCGACGAGATCCCGACGATCGTGCTCTGCGACAACGAAGGGCAGTGCGAGCGACTCGACGAGCTGCTCAACGAGGATGCGCGCGATCCATCCGGTGCGGCGTTGGTCGTGGGCGCGCTTGGCGGCGGCTTCATCCTGCCGCCGGGCGATCACGAGCGCGGCCTGCGCGTCCTCACCGATCACGAGATCTTCCGTCGCGAGCGCAGGATCCGCCGCTCGCGGCGCTACGTCAGCGGCGGCGTCGATTCGCTCGCGCTCAAGCAGGGCGACTACGTCGTGCACCTCGAGCATGGCGTCGGCATCTATCGCGGCATCGAGACGATCTTCGTCAAGCAGAGCACGATCGAAGTCGCGGTCGTCGAGTATGAGGGCGGCGATCGCCTGAACGTCCCGCTGTACCGCATCGATCAGCTCGAGCGCTACCGAAGCGCCGACGACGTCTCCGACGACGCGCCGCCGCCGCGCCTGCACAAGCTCGGCGGCAAGCGCTGGGCGCAGCAGCGCGATCGCACGCGCGCCGCGATCCAGGAGATGACCCTCGAGCTGTTGGATCTCTACGCGCGGCGCAAGGTCGCGTCGCGGCCACCGCACGTGCCCGACACCGCGTGGCAGCGCCAGCTCGAGAGCAGCTTCCTCTTCGAGGATACGCCGGATCAGCGCAAGGCGACCGCCGAGGTGAAGGGCGACATGGAGAGCACGCGGCCGATGGACCGCCTCCTCGTCGGCGACGTCGGCTACGGCAAGACGGAGATCGCCGTGCGCGCCGCGTTCAAGGCGGTGCAGAGCGGACGCCAGGTTGCCGTGCTCGTGCCCACCACCATTCTCGCCGACCAGCACGCGCGCACCTTTGGCGAGCGGCTCGCGGACTTTCCCATCCGCATCGCCGTCATGAGCCGCTTCCAGAGCGCGAAGGAGCAGGCGCAGGCGCTCGTCGAGCTGGCCGAGAAGAAGATCGACATCGTCATCGGCACGCATCGCCTGCTCAGTCCCGACGTGTCGTTTGCCGAGCTCGGACTGATCATCGTGGATGAGGAGCATCGCTTCGGCGTGAAGCACAAGGAGCGGCTCAAGCACCTCAAGCTCGAGACCGACGTCCTCACGCTCACCGCCACGCCGATCCCGCGCACGCTCCATCTCTCGCTCGCCGGCCTGCGCGACATGACGCTCATGCAGACGCCGCCGCGCGACCGATCGCCCGTGCTGACGTTCGTCGAGCCCGCCGACGACGACGGTCTCATCGACGAGGGAATCTCGCGCGAGCTCGATCGCGGCGGTCAGGTCTTCTTCGTTCACAACCGCATCGAGACGATCATCGCGCACGCCGACCGCATCCGGCGCATCGTGCCCCGTGCGCGCGTCGCCGTGGCACACGGGCAGATGAAGGAGCGGGAGCTCGAGGACATCATGCACCGCTTCGTCAGCGGCGAGGTGGACGTGCTCGTCTCCACGCTGATCGTCGAGAGCGGTCTCGACGTGCCGAATGCCAACACGATGTTCGTCAACCGTGCCGACCATCTCGGCCTCGCGCAGCTCTATCAGCTTCGGGGCCGCGTGGGGCGGTCGCATCGTCGCGCGTACTGCTATCTGCTGGTGCCCGACTCCGTCGATCCGGACGCGGAGCGCCGCCTGCAGGTGCTGGAGCACCACACCGAGCTCGGCGCGGGCTACAAGATCGCGCTCAAGGACATGGAGATGCGCGGCGCGGGCAATCTGCTCGGCGCCGAGCAGTCCGGTTACGTGCACGCCGTCGGCTTCGATCTCTACCTGCGGATGCTCGACGAGACCGTGCAGCGGCTCATGCGGGGCGAGAGCGCGCCGAAGCCCCAGCCGGCCGACGTGTCGATGGACATTCCCGCCTACCTGCCCGACGACTACATGGAGTCGCAGGAGGCCAAGCTCGACGTGTACAAGCGGCTCGCCCGCTACGAGTCGCCCGAAGAGATCGAGGCGATTCGAGCCGAGCTGCGGGATCGGTTCGGGCCGCTGCCCGCGCCCGCCGAAGCGATGCTCGCGATGGCACTCTTGCGGGTGGCCGGGGGTACTCTGGGGATCGAGGGGATCCTGGTGCGCGGTGAGGAAGCCCGTATTACCTTTAGAGATTCCGCGATCCCCAGAATGAAGGGGCTCTCCGCGGCGTTTCACGAGGTGCAGTTCCAGGCGGAAGTACGCCGCGCGCACCCGCTCTCCCTCAAGCTCACCCGGCTCGGGGGCGCTCCACTTCTCGATGGGCTCGTGCGCGCTCTGCGTGCGGTCGTCTAGCGCCCGCCAAATTCCACACGCAATCGTCTCTCATGAAACGCTATCCGATCTTCGTCCTTGCCCTGAGCGCCACTACCTTGGCCGCGTGCGGCGGGCTCAAGGACGCGCTCACGGCCCACGTGGACGTGGTCGCTCGCGCCGGTTCGCAGGAGCTGTCGGTCACGCGGCTCAGTGACATGATCGGCAACGCGAAGATGCAAGTTCCGGTCAACCGTGAAGTCGCCACGCTCGTCGCGCGCGACCTCTGGGTCCCGTATCAGCTCCTCGGCACCGCCGCCGCGCACAGCGACTCGCTCGGCGACACCAAGGCGATCGACGCCGCCGCGACCGGCATGATCGAGAACGCCAAGCTCGGCAAGTTCATGGAGGCCGTCGCCGCCAAGCTGCCCTCCGACTCCGGATCGCAGAGCGGCTACGAGAGCGCGAAGGGCGACCTCTACGCCGCGCGCCACATTCTCCTGATGGTCCCGAAAGACGCCACGCCGGCCGTGCGCGACTCGATCCGCAAGAAGGCCGAGTCGGTGCGCACCCAGGTCACCGCCGCGAACTTCGGCGACATGGCCAAGAAGTACAGCCAGGACAACACGGCCGCGAAGGGCGGCGACCTCGGCGTCTTCCCACGCGGCATGATGGTGAAGCCGTTCGGCGACGCCGTCGCCGCGCTCAAGCCGGGCGAGATCTCGCCGGTGGTCCAGACGGACTTCGGCTATCACATCATCCAGCGCAGCACCTGGGATCAGGCCAAGGCGCAGTACTCGCAGCAGGCTGGCGGCCGCACGCGCCAGGTCGCGGAGAGCACCTACATCGCGCAGGCGCAGACCGCCGCGAAGGTCGAGCTCAAGAGCGACGCCGCCGCGTCCACGAAGGCGCTCGCGAAGGATCCGATGGATCACCGCAACGACAAGACGGTGGTCGCGTCGTACAGCGGCGGCGATCTCACGGCGGGTCGGCTCGCGACGGTGCTGCTCGCCGCGCCGCAGAGCGGGCGCATCGCCCAGCAGATCCAGGCCGCGCCGGACTCGCTCGTGAAGCAGTACGTCATCAACATGGCGCAGCGCGAAGTGCTCCTGAAGCGCGCCGACAGCGCGAAGATGGGCCCGTCGCCTGAGGAGATCGCCAGCCTGCACAAGGACTTCGTCCAGGCGGTGGTGATGAGCTGGCAGGCGCTCGGGATCGATCCGAAGACGCTTGCCGACAGCGCGAAGACGACGGCCGAGCGCGAGCGCCTCGCGGCGTCGCGCGTCGAGGCCTATCTGGACAAGATCATGGCCGGCGAGGCGCAGCCGCTTCCGGTTCCGTCGCCACTGCAGATCGTGCTCATGAACAAGTACGACGCGAAGGTGAACCAGGCGGGCATCGACCGCGCGGTCGAGCGTGCGCAGAAGGTTCGCATCACGGCCGACTCCACTCGCGCCGCGAACCAGCCGAAATCGGCGGTTCCGCTTCCGGGTGGGATGGGTGCCGCACCGGGTGGCGCCGCGCCACAGGGTCAGGCGCCCGGCGCCGCGGCGCCGCAGCCATCCGCACCAGCTCCGGCGTCGCCGGCGCCGGCAAAGCCATGACCCATGCGGATGGGTAGCAGCCCATCCGCTCACATGCGGCCCGGACCTTCATGGCCGGGCCGCGGGTATTTCGAGGATATGCGCCTTCGACTCTTCGTTCCCACCGCGGTCCTCCTGGCCGCTGCCCCCGCTGCGCTGATGGCGCAGCAACCGGCTGCCGCGCCGGCTCCCGCCGCACCGGCGCCCGCCGCGACACGCCCTGGCACCGTCGCGGCCGGCGCCATCCCGCTCGATCGCGTGGTCGCGGTGGTGGGTGACGTCGTGATCACGCAGTCCAACCTGCGCGAGCGACTCATCTACAAGAAGCAGAGCGGCGAGAGGGTCCCCACGGACAGCGCGGCGTTCCGCGCGTATTCCGTCGCCGTGCTGAACGAGCTCGTGGACGAGGAGCTCATGGTGCGGAAGGGAAAGGAGCTGAAGGTCGAGGTCCCCGACGCCGACGTAACCAGCACCGTCGACAAGCAGTACAAGGCGATCCGCAGTCAGTTCGCCACCGACGCCGAGTTCAAGGCCGAGCTGGCGAAGGCCGGCTACGGCACGCCGGACGAATACAAGCGCTTCGTCGGCGACGGCATCAGGCGGAACGAGTTGATCAGCCGGACGACCAAGAAGCTCAAGGAAGACGGCAAGATGGTGCAGGTGAACGTCACCGACGCCGAAGTGCAGGAGGCGTTCGAGCGGAACAAGGAGGCGCTGCCGAAGCGTGAGGCGACAGTCACGTGGCGCCAGATCATCGTCTCGCCCAAGCCCTCGGCCGCATCGAAGGAGGTCGCACGCGTACGAGCCGAATCGCTGCTCGCCGAGATCAAGCGCGGCGGTGATTTCGAGCAGCTCGCGAAGCGCGAGTCGGCGGATTCGGGCAGCCGCGTGAACGGTGGCGACCTGGGTTGGAACCGGCGCGGAAAGATGGTGCCGGAGTTCGACCGCTGGCTGTTCGGCTACTACGCGCTGCAGCCGGGCCAGCTCAGCCCCGTCGTCGAGACGCCGTTCGGCTACCACATCATCCGCGTCGACCGCGTGAATGCCGCCGAGGTGAAGTCGCGGCACATTCTGATCACACCGAAGATCGATTCGGCCGACATCGCGCGTGCGCGACTCGAGGCGGACAGCGTCGCCACGCAGTGGCGCGCCGGCACGCCCTTCGATACGCTCGCGAAGAAGCACCACGACTACCGTGGTCTCGAGGAGACGACGCTGCTCACGCCGTATCCGCGAAAGGACCTTCCGTCGCAGTATCAGGCGGCGTTCGGCAACGCGAAGCCGAACGACATCGTCGCGTTCGACATCCCGGGCAGCGGCAGCATCCCGCTCAAGATCGCCGTCGCGCAGCTCGTGACCGTCGAAGCGGGCGGTGACCTGACGCTGGCCGAAGTGAAGGAGCGTTTCCGCGGGCGTCTGGCCGAGGAAGGCGGCGTGCGCCGGCTGCTCGACTCGCTGCGCAAGGGCACCTACGTGTCGGTCCGGCCAGAAGCGATCTCCATCTCGCCGCTGCCTGCGACGGGACCGCAGACCGCGCCCAATCCCTGATCTCCGAGGCTCGCATGAACGGCCGGCCGCGTCTCGCCGTCACGCTTGGCGATGTGCGCGGCATCGGCCCGGAGATCGTCGCCGCCGCGCGTGACGACGTGAGGGTCCGTGAGGCCGCGGACCTGCTCATCGTAGGCCCGAGCGGAGCAGGCACTCCGGTCGACGAGATCGTCGGCGCGTGGAGTCGCGGCGGCTCGGAAGCACTCGGCGGTCGTCTCGCTGGTGAGGCGGTCGATCGCGCCATCGCTCTGGCGCTCGACGGCGCCGTGGATGGCATCGTCACCGCGCCGCTCGACAAGCACGCGCTTCTCGCCGGCGGGTTCGACTTTCCCGGCCACACCGAGCTGCTCGCGGCGCGCACCGGTCGCCCCGTCGCGATGATGCTCGCCGCGACACGCGCCACGGACGGGATGACCAACCCGCTGCGCGTCGTGCTCGCGACGACGCACATCGCGCTGCGCGACGTTCCCCACGCGCTCACTCCTGCCGCGATCGCGACCGCGGCGCGGGTCACGCGCGACGGTCTCGTGGAATGGTTCGGCATCGAGGCTCCGCGCATCGCGCTCTGCGCGATGAACCCGCACGCCGGCGATGGTGGCCGCTTCGGGCGCGAGGACGACGAGCTCCTCGCACCCGCCGCCCGTCTCGCCGGCATCGAGGGTCCATTCCCCGCCGACACGGTCTTCGTGCGCGCCATGCGCGGCGCGTTCGACGCCGTCATCGCGCCGTATCACGACGTCGGTATGACGGCCATCAAGGTTGCCGCATTCGGCAGCGCGGTCAACGTGACGCTCGGTCTCCCCTTTCCGCGCACCTCACCCGATCACGGCACCGCGCTCGACATCGCGGGCCGGGGCATCGCCGACCCATCGAGCATGATCGAGGCGATCCTGCTCTGCGCGGAGATCGTTCGGAGACGTCGGACGGGCTGAGATCTTCTCCGTACAGCCGTGCAACGGCGTCTACCGAGATCTTCTCGGTACAGCCGTGCAACGGCGTGTACGCCAGCACGACTGACGTACCGGGATACCAAGATTGGCATATGAGCCATTCCAATTCGTGGAAGACCGTCCGCGGCGATCGCCCCTGACCGTCGCAGCGCAACGACCCGCCCTGGTACAGATCCCTCGACTCGCTGCGCTCGCTCCGGGTGACGATGTGCGCTAAGCGAACGTGTCATCCCGAGTGGAGCGCGCAGCGCGAAGGCGAGGGATCTGCGGTTCAGGCTTCGGTGCTGCGACGGTCAGAGGTCATATCCACGGACGGCCATCCACAAATTGGGATGGCTAGTATGCCAATCCGAGTATCCGGAGTACGTCAGTCGTCCCGGCGTACACGTAGTTGTAGCGCAGTTGTAGTGCAGTGTTGTAGTTCAGTCCTGCACCCGCGCCTTCTCCCGTCGATCCCCCACCGAGTGCAGATCCACCGCGAGCGTCTCGATGCGCCGTCCGTCCATCGCGCGCACGGTGAACACCGCGTTGCTGGCCGTCACGCGGTCGCCCACCACCGGAAGCCGGCCCAGCGCGCCGAACACGTACCCGCCGATCGTCGCGTAGTCGTCGTCTGCGATCTCGAGGCCGAAGCGCTCGTTCAGCTCACCGATGTTCGTGTTGCCGGCGATGAGCACATCGGCATCCGGGTCGGGGGAGGGGAGCACCTCCGACTCGTCGTACTCGTCGAGGATCTCGCCGACGATCTCCTCCAACAGATCCTCCATCGTCACGATGCCCGCGGTGCCGCCATACTCGTCGAGCACCACGGCCATGTGCTCCTTCAATCGCTTGAAGTCGGCGAGCACCTCTTCGACCTCGCGAGACCCCGGCACCACGTGCACGGGGCGCATCACCTCACGCACCGTGAAGTCGTCGGCGCGGTCGCGGAGCAGGGGGATCAGGTCCTTCGCGAGAAAGAGCCCGATGATGTTGTCGATCGACTCCTCGTACACCGGATAGCGCGAGCGCTGCGTCTCGACGACGAGGGCGACGGCCTCGTCGAGCGTCGCCTCCAGCGGCAGGGCGTCGATCGCCGTGCGCGGCGTCATCACCTCGCGGGCGTTCTTCTCGGAGAACTCGAACACTCCTTCGATGAGCGCCGCGTCCTGGCGCTCGAGCACCCCGACTTCCTGGCTCTGCTCCACCAGGATCCGTAGCTCCTCGGCCGAGTGGACGTTCTCCTCCGCGTCCACGGGCCGCTGGCGGAACAGCTTCAGCACACGTTCGGCCGACGCGTTGAGCAGCCACGTGAACGGCGAGGTGAGCCACGCGAACAGCATCAGCGGTGGCACGAGCCACCGCGAGACCTCTTCCGGGTGATTCAGGGCGGCGCTTCGCGGTGCGAGCTCACCGAAGACGACGTGACCGTAGGTGACCACCGCCAGCGCGCAGATCGTGCCGATGCCCGCGGTGCCGAGCCGCGCCGGCACGGGCATCGAGGCGAACATGTTGGCGAACGCGTGCGAGAGCGTCTCTTCGGCGAGGGCGCCGATGCCGATGCTCGCGAGCGTGATGCCGAACTGGCTGGCGGAGAGCAGACGCGCCATGCTGGCCGTCGCGCGAAGCACGATGCGAGCCTTCGCATCGCCGGCGCGCGCCATCGCCTCGAGGCGAGAGCGGCGCGAGCGCACGACAGAAAACTCCGCTGCCACGAAGAAGCCATTCAGGGCAAGGAGCCCGAGGATGGCGAGAACGCGTCCGAGCACGAGAGGAACGTAACCCTCGGCGTCGTGACGACGCCACTACCAGGCCCGTCCTTCAGTGTACACCCCCACCCACCGAGACTCATGGACATGACCGACGACTATCGGATCGAGAAGACGCGTCGTCCCGTCGACGTCACGCTGGCCAACGGACGCCGGATGGAAGGCGACGTTTTCGTCCAGCCGTTCGCCCGATTTCGCTCGGGTCCGGAGGAGCCGCTCGACCTCCTCAACGACGAGGATCCGTTCCTTCCGTTGGCGCTCACGAACAGTGACCTCCTGCTCGTTCAGAAGTCTCAGATTGCAGTGGTCAGCACCGCGCTACCCGCCGTGGACGACAGCGTGGACCGCGGTGTCGTGGGCATGCACGTGGAGCTCGGCCTGATCGACGGTTCCACGTTGAACGGGTCGATCTTTCCCGAGGTCAGGCTCGGGCGCCCGCGTCTGGTCGACATCCTGAATGACACCAAGCAGCCGTTCATTGCGCTGTTCGGAACCGATCACCTGCAGATCGTGAACCGAGCGCACATCGCTCACGCCAGACCGCTCTCCTAGTCCATGGCTCAGCTCGACCGCTTTCTGTCCGCGATGGTCTCTCATCGCGCGAACGCCCTGAGACTCGATGAAAGCGCTCTCGCCGAGCTGGAGATTGCCGGAGCGCCCCGACCGGTCACGAAGGCTCCGCTGACCTCCGTGCAGGTCGTCTCGCTGCTGCGCGAGATCGCGCCCGCGAGCGCCGCGTCGGCGCTGGACGCCGGACAGCCGACGAGCTTCTCGTACGTATCGGACGAAGGTGCGTTCGCGATCGACGCCGCGCGCGAAGGCGGGAGCTGGCGTGTGCGCATCACGATCGACGAAGGACGCGAGCGCGACCGCCTCGTCGATCACGCGCGCGACCTCGGCAGCGCAGCCGCAGCGGGAGGAGGCAGAGCCACCGTCGCTCCCGCCCATCCGACACCCGCGGCATCGCCGTCCATTCGCCTCGTGACATCCGCGGCGCATCCGACGATCGCGGCGGACGCCGACGTCATCGGGCACTTCGACGGCGCCGATCGTGCGCGCGCCGCGCTCGACGCGCTGCTTCGCACGATGGTGGAGCGCGGCGCCTCCGACCTGCATCTTCGCTGCGGCGAGCCGCCGATCCTGCGACTGCACGGCGAGATGGCGCGCATGGAGCAGCCGGCGCTCGAGCCGGTCATCCTCGATGCGATGCTCCGCTCGATCATGCCCGAGCGCAATCGCCGCGAGTACCTCGACTCCAACGACACCGACTACGCGTACGAGCTCGAAGGCATCGCGCGCTTTCGCGCGAACGCGCTCAAGGATCGTCGCGGTCCCGCCGCGGTGTTCCGGCAGATTCCGGCGACCGTCGTCACGGTCGAGCAGATGGGCATCACCCCCGAGGTCCAGAAGCTCTGCACCCTGAACAAGGGCCTCGTGCTCGTCACCGGCCCGACGGGGTCGGGCAAGTCGACGACACTCTGCTCGCTCATCGATCTGGTCAACCGTTCGCGCAGCGATCACGTCATCACGATCGAGGATCCGATCGAGTTCGTGCATCCGAACAAGCGCTGCATCATCACGCAGCGTCAGGTCGGCGTGCACACCGGCTCGTTCAAGAGCGCGCTCCGCGCCGCGCTGCGCGAGGATCCGGACATCATCCTCGTCGGTGAGCTTCGCGATCTCGAGACCGTGTCGATCGCGATCGAGACCGCGGAGACGGGGCATCTCGTCTTCGGCACCCTGCACACGACGACCGCGGCGGGCACGATCGACCGCATCATCGACCAGTTCCCGGCCGACCGGCAGTCGCAGATTCGCGTCATGCTCGCCGAGTCGCTCAAGGGCGTGATCTCGCAGACGCTCTGCAAGAAGATCGGCGGAGGCCGCGTTGCCGCGCGCGAAGTGCTGCTCTCGATCACGGCGGTGACGAACCTGATCCGTGAGGGAAAGACCTTCCAGATCCCGACCGTCATGCAGACGTCGAAGCGACTCGGTATGGTGACCCTCAACGACGCGTTGCTCGAGCTCGTCGACGGTGGTCTGATCGAACCCGCTGAAGGCTACGGCAAGGCGGTGGACAAGACGATGTTCCTCGGCGCGCTCAAGGCACGAGGGCTCGACACGGGATTCGCGGAGACCGAGGCGGCGAGCAAGGAGTCCGCGAAGCCGACGACCGGAAGCATGCCCACCGCGCGCCGCTGACCGCGCGGCGAGGGCCGAAACACCAACGGGACGCCATCCGGCGCCCCGTTTTTCTTTCTGAGTGAATGTTTTTCGATCGAGCCGAGGGCGGACGGCGCCGCGACGCCGTCCTAGCTTCGCGAGCTCGCGGGATCGCCCTGCACGGTCCCGTCGTTTCCTGCCTCCGCCGGAGCGGCGCCGAGCTCTCCACGGGATCGCTCGTACTCCTCGCGCTCTGCGTAGCCGTAGCCGCCGAGTACCTCCCCGCCGCGCATGTAATCGTGGCCGTAGCCGCGACCATGGGGATACTGCACGAGGGCGGGGTCATGCTGCTGGTGCATCGGACACCTCCTGCTCTGGTTGGACGACGACTGCATCCTGCATGTCTCGGGCCGGTCGGTCAAGTGGGACAACGCTCCAGCTTGTTGTCGCTTCTACTCTTAGGCTATATTCCCAGGCTATGCAGATTCGTAATATCGCCATCATCGCACACGTCGATCACGGGAAGACGACCCTCGTCGACAAGATGCTTCGGCAGTCCGGCGCGTTCCGGGACAATCAGGTCGTCGCCGAGCGGGTGATGGACTCCAATCCGCTCGAGCGCGAGCGTGGCATCACCATTCTCGCCAAGAACACTTCCATCCGCTGGAAGGACACGAAGATCAACGTCGTGGACACGCCCGGCCACGCCGACTTCGGTGGCGAGGTCGAGCGCATTCTGCGGATGGTCGATGGTGTGCTCCTCGTCGTGGATGCGTTCGACGGCCCTATGCCGCAGACGCGCTTCGTGCTGCGCAAGGCGCTCGAGCTGGGCCGCACGCCGATCGTCGTGATCAACAAGATCGATCGTCCAGGCGCCGATCCGATGCGCGTGCACGATGAAGTGCTCGATCTCTTCATCGAGCTCGAGGCGGACGAGTCGCAGCTCGATGCGCCCGTGGTGTACGCCTCGGCGCGTGAAGGAGTGGCGACGAAGGACATGGACGTGAAGCCCGTGGACCTCACGCCGCTGTTCGACACGATCCTCGAAGCCGTGCCTCCGGCCCCCAGCGACTCGTCGGCGCCCTTCCAGATGCTGATCTCGACGATCGACTTCTCCCCGTATCTCGGGCGCCTCGGCATCGGGCGCATCGAGCGCGGCACGGTGAAGGTCGGTGATCAGGTGCTCCTGCTTCCGATGGACGTCAATCAGAAGAACGAGCAGGCGCGCGTCACCAAGCTGTACGTGTATGACGGGCTCGATCGCACCGAAGTCCAGAGTGCGCCCGCGGGCGAGATCGTGTCGCTCGCCGGACTCGAGGGGGTCGAGATCGGGCTCACCGTCACCGACATCGAGCATCCCGAGCGATTGGAAGGCATCGCCGTCGAGGAGCCGACCATCAGCGTCGACTTCCTCGTCAACAACTCGCCCTTCGCCGGCAAGGAAGGAAAGTTCGTCACCTCGCGACAGCTCCGTGACCGGCTGTACAAGGAGCTCGAGCGCAACGTGGCGCTCAAGGTCGAGGATACCGACTCGACCGATACCTGGACCGTCAGCGGGCGGGGCGAGCTGCATCTCTCGATCCTCATCGAGACGATGCGGCGCGAGGGCTACGAGTTTCAGGTCTCGCGGCCGCGCGTGATCCTCAAGACGGGGCTCAACGGTGAGCGGCTCGAGCCGTACGAGGAGTTGGCGATCGACGTTCCCGAGGACTACCTCGGCGCCGTCATCGAGAAGCTCGGACCACGGCGCGGCGAGATGATCGAGATGAAGAATCCGGGGCAGGGGCTGGTCAGGGTGCTCTACCGCATCCCGGCACGCGGACTGTTCGGCTACCGCTCCGAGTTCCTCACCGACACGCGCGGTACGGGGATCATGCACCATCGCTTCCTCGAGTACGGCGCCTGGGCGGGCACGCTCGCGACGCGCTCCCGCGGGACCCTCGTGTCGATGGAGAATGGCACGATCATCGCATTCGCTCTCGCGGCCCTGCAGGAGCGCAGCACCCTGTTCGTGTCTCCTGGCGAGCCCGTTTACGAAGGCATGATCGTCGGCGAGAACTCGCGGCCCGGCGACATGGACGTCAATCCGACGAAAGAGAAGAAGCTCACCAACATGCGCACGACCGGAACGGACGAGAACATTCGTCTCGAACCGCCCCGGGAGTTGACGCTGGAAGGAGCGCTAGAGTATATCGAAGACGACGAGCTGATCGAGGTGACACCGCAGTCCATTCGACTGCGGAAGCGTCTCCTCGCTCAGAGCGATCGAAAGAAGATCTCGCGTGAAGCCAAGCGCGAACGGGCGACACTGTAACGATTGGCGCGCGACCTCCCTACTACCTCCCTACCCGGAGACCCCAGCAATGCCGGACCTGTTCGAGATGTCGGAGTCGCTCGGCGTCTTCGCCGCCGCCGTCGACTCGCTCTCGCTGTCGCCTCGCGACGACGATGACGACGATCTCGAGGACGAGGACCTCGACGACGACGAGGACCTGGACGACGAGGACGACGATCTCGACCTCGACGACGACCTCGACGAGGACGATGACGACGATGAGGACGAGGACGACGACGAGGACGACGAGGAGGAGGATGACGACGACCTCGACGAGGATGAGGACGACGATCTAGTCGATCTCGACGACGATCTCGACGGTGCCGACGACGACGAGGACGACCGTCCCGGCCGCCCCTTCGACGAGACCTGATCGCGCCTCACCAGTGACGTGTTGGATTGACCATGCGCCGACGATTTCGTCGGCGCATCGTCGTTTGAAGCGGGAGCTCCTTCAGCGCGGTAGATTCGGGCGGTCCCCCACGGCGCAACTCTCCCCTCCTGATTCGCGATGTCGAGCACCGAAGAGTCTGTCCGGTTCGAAGCGCTGCTCCACTTTCTCAAGCGGGATCGCGGGTTCGACTTCACGGGCTACAAGCGCACGACGCTGCTCCGGCGCATGCAGAAGCGGCTCGAGACGGTCGGTCTCGATGACTACCAGCAGTATCTCGAGCTCCTGGAGCGCGATCCGAACGAGTTCACGCAGCTCTTCAACACGCTGCTGATCAACGTCACGCGATTCTTCCGCGACGAGTCGCCGTGGAAGGTGCTCGCCGAGGAGATCATCCCCGCCATGCTCACGCGGCGCGACGACGGGGCGCGCATCCGCGTCTGGAGTGCCGGCTGCGCGAGTGGCGAGGAAGCGTACTCGCTCGCGATGCTGCTCGCGGAGGCACTCGGTCCGGACCGGTTCCGCGAACGGGTGAAGATCTACGCCACGGACGTCGACGACGACGCGCTGTCGGCGGCACGTGCGGCGGTCTACACCGAGAAGCAGGTCGAGGACGTTCCGCCCGCCCTGCGCGAGAAATACTTCGAGCCACTCGACGGCCGCTTCGTGTTCACGCGGGATCTTCGCCGGAGCGTCATCTTCGGCCGGAACGACCTCGTGCAGGACGCGCCCATCTCTCGGGTCGACCTGCTCGTGTGTCGCAACACGTTGATGTATTTCAACTCCGCGACCCAGGGTGCAATCCTCGCGCGCTTCCACTTCGCGCTCGCCGACGACGGCGTGCTCTTCCTCGGTCGCGCCGAGACGTTGCTCGCGCAGAACAGGGCGTTCGCGCCGATCGACCTCAAGCGGCGCCTCTTCAGCAAGGCATCGAAGTCTCCGCTGCGCGATCGCATGCTCGGCTCGTCGCAGGGGTCGCAGCGCGAGGTGATGGACACACCGAACCAGCGGCTTCGCGAGGCCGCGTTCGAGGCAGGGGGATTGCCGCAGCTCGTCGTCGACCGGCACGGTCACCTGATGCTGGCCAATGCGGGGGCACGGCAGCTCTTCTCGCTCGTGGCGTCCGATCTGGGTCGGCCGTTACAGGATCTCGAGCTCTCGTACCGGCCGATCGAGCTGCGCTCCCTGATCGATCAGTGCTACACCGAACGCCGCCCGATCATCCTGCGTGAGGTGATGTGGCGTCCGCGGAGTGCGGCCGCCGATCGCTGGATGGATGTGGAGGTCGTGCCCCTGTCCGAGGGGGTCGGCGCGCCGATGGGCGCCAGCATCGTGTTCACCGACGTCAGCACGGCCAAGCGGCTGCAGCGGGAGCTGGAGGAGTCGAAGCAGAGTCTCGAGGCGGCGTATGAGGAGCTGCAGAGCACCAACGAAGAGCTCGAGACGACCAACGAGGAGCTGCAGAGCACGGTGGAGGAGTTGGAAACGACCAACGAGGAGCTGCAGAGCACGAACGAAGAGCTCGAGACGATGAACGAGGAGCTGCAGAGCACGAACGAGGAGCTTCAGACGATGAACGACGAGCTCCGTCGTCGTGGAGTCGAGCTGAATGATCTCAACGCATTCCTCGAGTCGATCTTCGCCAGCTTGAGCAGTGGAGTGGTGGTGATCGACCGCGAGCTACGGGTGCTGGTGTGGAACGCGCAGTCGGAGGAGTTGTGGGGCCTTCGCGCTGACGAGGCGATCGACAGCAACGTCTTGACGCTCGACATCGGGTTGCCGGTCGAGCAGTTCGCGGGATCGTTGCGGGCGGTGTTGTCCGGTCAGTCGGAAGTGGCGGAGGTGTCGGTGACGGCGGTGAACCGGCGTGGCCGGACACTGCAGTGCAATGTGTCGTGCACGCCGCTGATCGCGTTGGGTGGTGGTGTTCGGGGAGTGATCATCCTGGTGGACGAGGTCGGTTGATCACTGCGCGTGCGATGGATTGGAGTGCGCCGATGTGTGGTAGCGATGAATGCGGATGGATGCGTCGCGAGTGTGCGACGCGCATGAAAAAGTTGGTTGTTTCCCCCTTGATCTTGCATGCATTTCGGCTACATTTCGAATTCCCCGGACCAATGGGGAGCGAGACAAATGCTGATTGACAATCGAGTGTGTGATATCGTGCGATGGCTCTCGTATGAGCTGCAGCGATCGTGTGCTGCGGCGAGAGATTCAATTCACGAATACTGATTCCGGACGTGATCTTTGGATCCGTCTGAAGGTCGCGTTCGGCGAGCTATATCAATCTCTTGGAGAGTTTGATCCTGGCTCAGGACGAACGCTGGCGGCGTGCTTAACACATGCAAGTCACGGGGGGCTCGCAAGAGCTAACCGGCGAACGGGTGCGTAACACGTGAACAACCTGCCCTCGTGT
>DASYMZ010000103.1:0-73654 GCA_036008805.1 Gemmatimonadaceae bacterium | reverse complement strand
AGGCCGTCAGTCCGTTAGACGGTGAACGGTTAGACGGCCGACCTCGGGAGGCATTGGTTGCCCGAGGCCGGCCGTAAACCGTAAAACGGTCAAACCGTCGAACCGCAGTCGCACCACCCGCAGGTCGGGGGCCCAACCCCTCTACGAGTCTGCCGCGCGTTGGGCGCGAGGCAGAGCGTTTCCCGCCGATCCCGTCGGATCTCGGCTGGAATGACCCAGTAACTCCGAGAGAATCATGGCTTCAACGATCGATCTTCGTGGGCTCGTCCGTCCGCAGCTGGTGGAAGCCACCAAGCGCGAGGACAACCCCAATGTGGCCGAATTCCGCCTGCAGCCGCTCGAGCGCGGTTTCGGGCACACGCTCGGCAATGCGATGCGTCGCATGCTGCTGTCGTCGCTCCGCGGCGCGGCCGTGTGGGGCGTGCGCATCGACGGCGTCGTACACGAGCACCAGACGATCCCCGGCGTGGTCGAGGACGTGCACCAGATCATCGGCAACCTCAAGACGCTCACGCTGACGCTCGCGGAAGACGTCGAGAACGCCGTGCTGCACATCACGAAGGACGGAGCAGGGGCCGTCACCGCTGGCGACGTGTCGTCGGTGTCGGGCGTGCGGATCATCGATCCCTCGCATCACATCCTGACGCTGCACGACGACCGCGACCTGAACATCGAGCTGTACGTCAACAAGGGCCGAGGCTACATCGAGGCCGACCAGCATCCACTCGACCGCGGCCTGCCGGTCGATCTCGTCCGCATCGACTCGATCTACAATCCGGTGCGCCGTGCGAACTTCTCGGTCGCCGAGACTCGCGTCGGCCAGCGCACCGACTACGACCGGCTCACGCTGACGGTCGAGACGAACGGCACGATCACGCCGGAAGAGGCCGTGAGCTACGCCGCGGCCCTGGCACAGACGCACTTCCAGTACTTCGTCGAGTTCGGCTCGCACAGCTCCGCGCCGCTCGCCGGCGGCGGTGCCGATGGCGCGGGAACCGACGGCGCCCGGATGCAGCAGCTGCTCAAGACGCCGATCGACGACCTCGAGCTGTCGGTCCGCTCGGTTAATTCGCTCAAGAACTCCAACATCCGCAGCCTGGGCGACCTGGTTCGGCAGACGGAGAGTCAGATCCTGCAGGTGAAGAACTTCGGGAAGAAGTCGCTCCAGGAGATCGCCGATCTCCTCGAGCGTGAAGGGTTGAACTTTGGGATGCGGTTCGAGGAGAACGGCGAAGGCGTTCGCGTGCTCGATTGGGGCACGCCGCCGAGCCAGGCTGCCGCCGCGGCGCCCGACGACGAAGAGGAGTAATACCAATGCGTCACCGGAAGGCTGGACGTCAGCTGCGCCGCACGAGCGAACAGAAGCTCGCGCTGCTGCGGAACCTCGCGACCTCGCTCATCGAGAGCGAGTCGATCGAGACGACGGAGGCGAAGGCCAAGGAGCTTCGCCCGTTCGTCGAGAAGTTGATCACGAAGGCGCGCACGGGCACGCTGCACGCCCGCCGTCTCGCCATTCGCCACATCCAGAAGCGGGAAGCGGCGGACAAGCTGTTCCAGGAGATCGGGCCGCGGTTCGCCACGCGGAACGGTGGCTACACGCGCATCCTCAAGACCGGTCACCGCAAGGGTGACGGTGCCGAGATGGCGCGCATCGAGTTCTGCCGGGATTGATATCATGGCCATCCAACGCAACCGCTGCTTCCACTGCGACAAGGGCGTCGCATTCGGCAACAACGTCTCCCACGCGAACAACAAGACGCGCCGGACGTGGAAGCCGAACCTGCAGGTCGTGCGCACCCTGGTGGACGGCAAGATCACGAAGGTGAAGGTCTGCACCCGCTGTCTCAACGCGGGCAAGGTGCCCCGGGCTCCGCGCGGCGTGCAGGTGGCGTGACGGGTCGCGCAGCGACCCGTCTGAAAGGGGAGCTCCCGTTGGGAGCTCCCCTTTTTGTGAGTTAGTGAGTCGGATGGCAGGCTAGTGGGCCGGTGAGCTCGTGCACCGACGGCCCTGGCCGCGAACCGGCCTGGATGCATCTCTGAGGGATCTCCAGGCTGGTTGGAGGCAGAGCCGTTCAACCCACCAATCAACCGACTAACTCACCAACGATCCAACTCACCAACTCACCGCTTCACGGTCCCCAATGCCCACCGCACTCGTCACCGGCATCACCGGTCAGGACGGCTCGTACCTGGCCGAGCTGCTGCTCGCCAAGGGGTATCGCGTCATCGGCGTCGTCCGCCGCAGCTCGACGACGCCGTACGAACGCATCGCTCACCTCGTCGATCGGCTCGAGCTCTGCTCGGCGGACCTGCTCGATCAGACGTCGCTCACGGACGTCGTGCACGACACGAAGCCCGACGAGATCTACAACCTCGCCGCCCAGAGCTTCGTCCAGACGTCGTGGTCGCAGCCGGTGCTCACGGGCGAGTTCACCGCGCTGGGCGTGACGCGCATGCTGGAGGCGATGAAGAAGGCGGCGCCGAAGGCTCGCTTCTATCAGGCCAGCTCGAGCGAGATGTTCGGCAAGGTCGTCGAGGTGCCGCAGCGCGAGTCCACCCCGTATTACCCCCGTAGCCCGTACGGCGTGGCCAAGCTGTACGGCCACTGGATCACGGTGAACTACCGCGAGAGCTTCGGGCTGTACGCGGTGTCCGGAATCCTCTTCAACCACGAGAGTCCCCGGCGCGGGCTCGAGTTCGTGACGCGCAAAGTCACGGACGGTGCCGCGCGCTGCAAGCTGGGCATCTCCAAGACGCTGAAGCTCGGCAACCTCGAGGCGCGCCGAGACTGGGGATTCGCCGGCGACTACGTCGATGCGATGTGGCGCATGCTCCAGCAGGACGAGCCCGACGACTATGTCGTCGCCACGGGCGAGACCTGGTCCGTTCGTCAGCTCTGCGAGTTCGCGTTCCAGGCCGTCGATCTGGACTACAAGGACTTCGTCACCCACGACTCGAAGTTCGACCGGCCAGCCGAGGTCGATCTCCTCGTCGGTGATCCGGGGAAGGCGCGCGAAAAGTTGGGCTGGGAGCCCACGGTGCGCTTCCACGAGCTGATCCGGATGATGGTGGAGGCAGATCTCGCGCGTCATCGGGCTCCGTGATCCGTAGCGCGCTCGTCACGGGTGGCAATGGGTTCGTCGCCCAGTGGGCCGCACGCGCGATGCTCGGCCGCGGATGGCGGGTGACCTCCGCCGGCATTGGACAGCCATCCAACGCCGCCGTGCTCGACGCCGCGCAGCGTGACGGGATTCGCTGGGTGCCGATGGACATCACGCGCCAGGAGGAGATCTCCGCGGCGGTCGACGAAGCGCAACCGGACGTGGTCGTTCACCTCGCGGCGATCAGCCACGTGCCCGACGCGATGCGGAACCCGGGCTATGCCTACGAGGTGAACACTGTCGGCACGGTGCGGCTGCTCGCGGAGCTCGGCCAGCGTCGCCGTGCGGGGAAGGGGGACCCGGTCGTCCTCGTCGTCGGGTCGTCCGAGCAGTACGGGCGACACGAGCTGTCCGACATGCCGCTGTCCGAGCACGCGGAACAGCGCCCGCTGACGCTCTACGCCGCCTCGAAGGTGGCGCAGGAGGTCGCGGCCCTGCAATCGTTCCGGAGCGATGGCGCGCGGGTGATCTGTACGCGGAGCTTCAGCCACTCCGGCACGGGCCACGCCGAGAACTTCCTGCTTCCCGCGTTGGTGCGCCGGGCACTGCTCCTTCCAAAGTCGGGCGGGGTCCTGACCATCGGCAACGGTGATACGGTCCGCGACTTCCTTCACGTCGAAGACGTGGTCGAGGCCTATCTTGCTCTGCTGGAGCAGGGCGTCACTGGCGAGGTATACAATGTCTGCAGCGGGGAGGGCCTCAGCGTGCGCGCGCTCGCCGAGTTAGTCTTGCAGCGAGTCGGTGTCTCTGCCGACATTTCCAGCGATCGGGCGTTGGCGCGGCCAGTGGACGTGCCCGTGCAGATCGGCAGTAACGCCAAGCTCCGGCGCGCAACCGGATGGGCTCCCCGTCACACGCGCGAGGACATCATCGACGACCTGATTCATGCCGCGACGCGCTGACATACATCGTATCCTCGTCATCGGCTCCGGCCCGATCGTGATCGGGCAGGCGGCCGAATTCGACTACTCGGGCACGCAGGCCACGAAAGCACTCCGCGAGGAGGGCTTCGAGGTCATCCTGATCAACTCGAATCCCGCCACGATCATGACCGATCCGGAGATCGCGGATCGGACCTACGTGGAGCCGGTGACGCCCGAGTTCGTCGAGCTGATCATCGAGCGGGAGAAGCCGGACGCTCTGCTGCCCACGATGGGCGGACAGACGGCGCTGAACGTGGCGATGACGTTGGCGGAGCGCGGCGTGCTCGAGAAGCACGGCGTGGAGCTGATCGGCGCCTCCGCCCGTGCCATCGCGATCGCCGAGGATCGGAAGCAGTTCGGCGAGGCCATGGAACGGATCGGGCTCGGCGTGGCCAAGGGAGGCATCGCGAACAACTTCGACGAAGCCGTGGCGCTCATCGAGACGACGGGCTTCCCGTCGATCGTGCGCCCCTCGTTCACGCTTGGAGGAACGGGCGGCGGCATCGCGTACAACCGCGAGGAGTTCGAGGACATCGTGCGGCGCGGGCTGTCCGAGTCGCCCACGAGCCAGATTCTCCTCGAGCGATCGCTGATCGGGTGGAAGGAGTTCGAGCTCGAGGTGATGCGCGATCGATACGACAACGTCGTGATCGTCTGCTCCATCGAGAATCTCGATCCGATGGGGGTGCACACGGGCGACTCGATCACGGTCGCGCCGGCGATGACGCTGACCGACCGCGAGTATCAGACGATGCGCGACGCGGCCGTGGCGATCATCCGCGAAGTGGGCGTCGATGCCGGCGGCTGCAATATCCAGTTCGCGATCAACCCGCGCGACGGCGAGATGGTCGTGATCGAGATGAATCCACGCGTGTCGCGCTCGTCGGCGCTGGCGTCGAAGGCCACCGGCTTTCCGATCGCGCGCATCGGCGCGAAGCTCGCCGTCGGCTACCGCCTGGACGAGATCGCGAACGACATCACGAAGACGACGCCCGCCTCGTTCGAGCCGGTGCTGGACTACGTCGTCGTGAAGGTTCCGCGGTTCGCGTTCGAGAAGTTTCCGTCGGCGAACCCCGTGCTCACCACGCAGATGAAGAGCGTGGGCGAGGCGATGTCGATCGGCCGCACGTTCAAGGAGGCGTTCCAGAAGGCGCTCCGCGCGCTGGAGACCGGCCGGCCCGGCTGGACGACCGGCAGCCGGCCGCTCGACGACCGGCTCGACGACGAATCGATCGAGACGCTGCGCGGCGCGCTGCGTCAGCCCACGCCAGAACGGATCTTCCAGGTGAAGCGCGCACTGGAGCGCGGCATGACTGTGGAGGAGGTGTTCGAGCTCACCGCGATCGATCCCTGGTTCCTCTCCCAGCTCTCGGAGCTGCTCGAGGCCGAGCGCTGGTTCGCGGCGCTCGGCCAGGTCGACGCGACGACCGTGCGGCGCATGAAGCAGATGGGGTTCTCCGACCGTCAGCTCGCCGATCTGCGCACGCAGTCGGAGGATGACTTCAGAGCACAGCGCTGGGCGCTCGGCGTGCGTCCGTCGTACAAGATGGTGGACACCTGCGCTGGCGAGTTTCCGTCGGCGACGCCCTATCTGTACGGCAGCTACGACGAGGAGAGCGAGATGCCGCGCAGCGGCCGCACGTCGGTGGTGATCCTCGGCAGCGGTCCGAACCGGATTGGTCAAGGCGTGGAGTTCGACTACTGCTGTGTACGCGCCGTGATGGCGCTCCGGCAGCAGGGCTACGAGACGATCATGATCAACTCGAACCCCGAGACGGTCTCGACGGATTTCGATACCTCCGACAAGCTGTACTTCGAGCCGCTCACGCTCGAGGACGTGCTGGAGATCGTGCAGCGCGAGCAGCCGATGGGGGTGATCGTGCAGCTCGGCGGGCAGACCCCGCTCAAGCTCACGCGCGGGCTCGAGGCGGCGGGAGTCCGCATCCTCGGCACGTCGCCCGATTCGATCGACGCGGCGGAGGATCGCCGTCGCTTCGAGCAGATCGCGCGCGAAATCGGACTCACGCAGCCGCCGAGCGGCACGGCGACGAGCGTCGACGTCGCGCTCGAGGCGGCCGAGCGGATCGGCTATCCCGTGCTGGTTCGTCCGAGCTACGTGCTCGGTGGGCGCGCGATGCAGATCTGCTACGACGCCCAGTCGCTCGAGGGCTACTTCGCGACCGCGGTGAGAGCGTCTGAGGAGCGTCCCGTGCTGATCGACCGCTTCCTGGAGGACGCGTTCGAGGTGGACGTGGACGCGCTGTCGGACGGCGAGCGGGTGGTGATCGGTGGGATCATGCAACACATCGAGGACGCGGGAATTCATTCCGGCGACTCGGCGTGCGTGCTGCCGCCGTATCTGATCGGCGAGAAGGACATGCAGACGATGCGCGAGCAGACGATCGCGATGGCGAAGGCGTTCAAGGTGGTCGGTCTGCTGAACGTGCAGTTCGCGATCCGGGACGGCGTCGTGTACGTGCTCGAGGTGAACCCTCGCGCGAGCCGGACGATCCCATTCGTGTCGAAGGCGATCGGCGTGCCGCTGGCGTCGCACGCCGCGCGCGTGATGTGCGGCGAGACGCTCGAGCAGATCGGCTTCACCGAGGAGATCATCCCACCGTTCGTGTCGGTGAAGGAAGCGGTGTTCCCATTCAACAAGTTCGCCGGGACGGATCCGGTGCTCGGCCCGGAGATGAAGTCCACGGGCGAGGTGATGGGGATCTCCGACTCGTTCGGCAGCGCGTTCGCCAAGTCGCAGCTCGCAGCGTCGAACGGCCTGCCGCTCGGCGGGACCATCCTCGTGACGGTGAACGACTCGGACAAGCCGACGGTGACGCCGATCGCGCGCCGGTTCCATGAGATGGGGTTCAAGCTCCTCGCCACCGGCGGGACCGCGAAGTACCTGCGGGCGCGTGGCATTCCCGTGAGCACCGTGCTCAAGGTGCACGAGGGACGTCCGAACTGCCTGGACATGATCGTCAATGGCGACGTGCAACTGCTGATCAACACGCCGCTCGGCAAGCACGCGCAGTGGGACGACTACACGCTGCGTCAGGCGGCGATCCGCTATCGAATCGCGTACACCACCACGTTGTCGGCGGCGAGCGCCGCGTCGGACGCGATCCTCTCGCTTCGGTCGCGCACTCCGTCGGTGCGGTCGCTGCAGGAGTGGCAGCAGGACATCCTCGACGCCGCGGCGGTCGAGGTGTGAGCGTCGACGCGACGGCGTTCGTGCACGAGTCGGCGTACGTCGACGACGGGGCGACGATCGGGGCGGGCACGAAAGTCTGGCACTTCTGCCACGTCCTCGGCGGCGCCGTGATCGGCGAGCGATGCTCGTTCGGGCAGAACGTGGTGGTCATGAACGGCACCCGGATCGGGAACAACGTGAAAGTCCAGAACAATGTTTCCATCTACGAAGGGGTCGAGCTCGAGGACGACGTGTTCTGCGGTCCGTCGATGGTGTTCACGAACGTGATCAACCCGCGGAGCCACGTGTCGCGTCGCAACGAGTACCAGCGCACCCTGGTGCGGCGCGGCGCGACGATCGGCGCGAACGCGACGATCGTCTGCGGCTCGACGCTCGGCGAGTACGCGTTCGTCGGAGCGGGCGCCGTCGTGGCGACGGATGTGCCCGACTATGCGCTGATGGTCGGCGTGCCCGCGCGGCGGATCGGATGGATGTGCCAGTGCGGCGAGCGTCTTCCCGACAGCGGAGTGGGAACGTGCGCCGCATGCGGCTCGACGTATGAGCCCACCGTGGACGGCATTCGTCGCACGAGCGGACCGGTGAAGAGATGAGCGCACCTCCGGTCACCGGGCGAGTGCGCGTCGCGCTCGTCGGATGCGGACGGATCAGCCGGAACCACCTCGAGGCGATCGCCCGCGTCGACGGCATCGAGCTGGTCGCGGTCGCGGACATCGACTTCGCCAGAGCGCAGACCGTCGGGGCAGAGCAGGGCGTGCCCGCGTTCGGTTCGCTGGAAGAGATGCTCGCCGTGGTGCCGTCGGACCTGGTGTCGATCTGCACGCCATCGGGGCTGCACCCACAGCACGGCATCATCGCAGCCAAGGCGGGCCGGCACGTGCTGACCGAGAAGCCGATGGCGATCTCGCTCGCGGGCGCCGACGACCTGGTCCAGGCGTGCGACGCCGCGGGGGTCCACCTCTTCGTCGTCAAGCAGAATCGGCTGAACCCACCGATCCAACTCCTCAAGCGCGCGGTCGACAAGGGTCGGTTCGGGCGGATCTACTCGGCCAACACGACGGTGCGATGGACGCGTCCGCAGGAGTATTACGACGCCGAGCCGTGGCGCGGCACGTGGGAGTTCGACGGAGGCGCGATCATGAACCAGGCGTCGCATTACGTCGACCTGATGCAATGGCTCGTCGGTCCAGTCGAGAGCGTGATGGCCAAGACGGCGACGCAGGCCCGGCGTATCGAAGCCGAGGATTCGGGCGTCGCCCTGCTCAAGTTCCGCTCCGGCGCGCTCGGTGTGATCGAGGTGACCGTGCTGACGTATCCACGGAACCTCGAGGGCTCCATCACCATTCTCGGTGAGAAGGGCTCGGTGAAGATCGGAGGAACCGCCGTCAATCGCGTGGAGCACTGGCTGTTCGCCGAATACGACGACGACGACAAGCTCGTCGAGGCGGCGAACACGAATCCGCCGACCGTCTACGGCTTCGGGCACGAAGGCTACTACCGCAACGTGCTGCCCGTGCTGCGCGGTGAAGCGAAGCCGGACACCGACGGTCGTGCCGGACGCAAATCGCTGGAGCTCATCCTCGGGATCTACGAATCGGCGCGGACCGGATGCGAAGTTCCGATCCCGCTTCGCACGCGGCTGTGATCGCGCTCCCCGGGCCGACACGGTCCGATGGCCATCCCGACGACTAGATTGACTCGAATGCCAGTCCCCCTTCTCGATCTCAAGGCGCAGCACGCGACCATCCGCGACGACGTGGTCGCCGCCGTGATGGACGTCGTCGATTCGCAGCTATTCATCCTCGGCGAGCCAGTGGCCGCGCTCGAGCGCGCGGTGGCGCAGCTCTCGCACGCGAGCCACGCGATCGGCTGCGCGAACGGCACGGACGCGATCCTCCTCGCCATGCGCGCGCTGGACATCGGCCGCGGCGACGAGGTGATCACGACGCCATTCACCTTCTTCGCGACCGCAGGCACGATCCACAACGTCGGCGCGACGCCGGTGTTCGTGGACATCGAGCCAGACACGTTCAACATTCGGCCGGATGCCGTTGCCGCTGCGCGAACCTCGCAGTCGAAGGCGGTCATTCCGGTGGACCTGTTCGGTCAGATGGCGGCGATCGAGAAGGTGGCCGCCGCGGTGCCGGGCCTCGCCGTCATCGAGGATGCGGCGCAGTCGATCGGGGCACGGCGGCGCATCGACGGCACGTGGCGCATGGCGGGCGAAGTGGCGACGATCGGGACGTTCAGCTTTTTCCCCTCGAAGAACCTGGGCGGGTTCGGCGACGGTGGAATGCTCGTCACCCAGGACGAGGCGATCGCGGAGCGGCTGAAGCGGCTGCGGGTGCATGGTGGCGCGACGCAGTACTTCCACGACGAGGTGGGCTACAACAGCCGGCTCGATGCACTGCAGGCGGCGGTGCTGTCGGCCAAGCTGCCGCATCTCGCCGGGTGGAGCGCGAAGCGCCGCGAGAACGCGGCGTACTACGACTCGGCGTTCGCCGATGTCACCGATGTTCGCACGCCGTACGTGAGCGCGGAGAACGAGTCGATCTTCAATCAGTACACGATCCGGGTACCGCGGCGAGACGAGCTCCAGGCGTTCCTCAAGGCGCGCGGCATCGGGAGCTCGATCTACTATCCGCTTCCGCTGCATCTCCAGCCGTGCTTCGCGTATCTGGGCTACAAAGCGGGCCAGTGCCCGGAGAGCGAGCGAGCCGCGCACGAGGTGCTCTCGCTGCCGATCTTCCCCGAGCTGACCCGAGCGCAGCTCGACGAGGTGATCGCCGGCGTGCGCGCCTTCTTCGGCGCGTGACGCTGGTGACGACGCGGCCGGCTGGGACGTCTCCGCCGGTAAGCGCGCCGCGCCGCCACCTTCATCATCGCACCCCTTCGCCGTGAACATCACCGTCATCGGAACTGGTTACGTCGGCCTCGTCGTCGGGGCGTGTCTCGCCGAGACCGGCAATCCGGTCGTCTGCGCCGACGTCGACGAGGGCAAGATCGAGGGGCTGAAGCAGAACGTCCTGCCGATCTATGAGCCCGGTCTGGACGACTACGTGGAGCGCAACCAGAGTCAGGGCCGCCTCACCTTCACGACCGACATCGGGTCGGCGATCGCGAGCGCCGACGTGGTCTTCATCGCGGTCGGCACGCCTCCCGACGAGGACGGGTCCGCGGATCTGCGGCACGTGCTCGCGGTGGCGGAGCAGATCGGGAGGCACATGCGGCGCGAGCTGGTGATCGTCACCAAGTCCACGGTTCCCGTCGGCACGGCGGCGAAGGTGGCGGCGGCGGTCGGCAAGCACGCGACACTGCCGTTCCACATGTGCAGCAATCCGGAGTTCCTGAAGGAAGGCGCGGCGATCGACGACTTCATGAAGCCGGATCGCGTCGTGATCGGCGTGGACAACGACCATGCGCGCAGCGTGATGGCCGAGCTCTACGCACCATTCGTCCGCACGGGGAAACCGATCATCTTCATGGACATCCCGTCCGCCGAGATGACGAAGTACGCGGCCAACGCGATGCTCGCGACGCGCATCTCGTTCATGAACGAGATCGCGAACCTCTGCGAGCGGGTCGGCGCCGACGTGGACAACGTGCGGAAGGGGATCGGCTCCGATGGACGGATCGGACCGGCGTTTCTCTTCCCCGGACCCGGCTACGGCGGCTCGTGCTTTCCGAAGGATGTGAAGGCGCTGGTCCGCACGGCGAAGGAGTGCGGAGTGCCGCTGCGCGTGCTCGACTCCGTCGAGGAGGCGAACGACGCGCAGAAGCACCGTCTCTTCGCGAAGCTGCGCGAGGTTGTCGGGGATCTCTCCGGCCGTCGCATCGCCGTGTGGGGGCTCGCGTTCAAGCCGAACACGGACGACATGCGCGAGGCCGCGTCGCTCGTGTTGATCGAGTCGCTGCTCGAATCAGGTGCAAGCGTCGTCGCGCACGATCCCGTCGCGATGCACGAGACGAAGCGCCGCATCGGTGATCGCATCGCGTACGCCGACTCGAGCTACGACGCGCTGGCCGGCGCTGACGCGCTCGTCGTCGTGACAGACTGGAACGAATACCGGCACCCCGACTTCGCGCGCATCAAGAGCGCGCTCAAGTCGCCGGTGGTCGTGGATGGCCGCAATCTCTACGACACGCGGAAGATGCGCGCACTCGGGTTCACGTACTCGTCGATCGGACGCGGAGGGAAGGCGTGAGAGTTCTCATCACGGGCGCGGCGGGATTTCTCGGGTCGCACCTCTGCGACCGCTTCCTCGCCGAGGGCCACGAGGTGGTCGGGCTCGACAACTTCGTGACGGGGCATCCCGACAACGTCGCGCACCTGATCGGGAATGATCGGTTTCGCTTCATGCGTCACGACATCTCGACGTACACCTACGTCGAGGGTCCGCTCGACGGCGTGCTGCACTTCGCGTCGCCGGCCAGTCCGATCGACTACCTCGAGCTGCCGATCCAGACGCTCAAGGTCGGCTCGCTCGGCACGCACAACGCGCTGGGGCTCGCCAAGGCGAAGGGGGCGCGATTCTTCCTCGCGTCCACCTCCGAGGTGTACGGCGATCCGCTCGTCCATCCGCAGACGGAGGACTACTGGGGCAACGTAAACCCCGTCGGGCCGCGCGGTGTCTATGACGAGGCGAAGCGATTCGGCGAGGCGATCACGATGGCGTACCACACCTATCACGGCGTGGACACGCGCATCGTGCGGATCTTCAACACGTACGGTCCGCGGATGCGGCCGCGTGACGGCCGCGTCGTCTCCAACTTCATCGTCCAGGCGTTGAGCAACGAGCCCCTCACGATCTACGGCGACGGGTCGCAGACGCGCAGCTTCTGCTACGCATCCGACGAGGTGGACGGCATCTACAAGCTGTTCATGCTCGGCGACAGCAATCCGACCAACGTGGGCAACCCCGACGAGTACACGGTGAAGCAGCTCGCCGAGCTCGTCGTGGAGCTCACGGGGACGAAGGCGCCGATCGTGTACGAGCCGCTGCCGAAAGACGACCCCAAGGTCCGCAAGCCCGACATCACCCGCGCGCGCGCGATGCTCGGATGGGAGCCGAAGGTGCACGTCCGCGATGGTCTCGCCCGCACGATCGAGTACTTCCAGCAGCACGTCGGCACCCCGATGATGGCGCCGCGTACGCCGCGGCCCCGTCCGACAGGCGCGCGCGCAGGGTGAGACGACACCGGCGACGCGAGAGCGGCGTGCTCGGCCATGGTGGGCCGTGGGAAGGAGCGAGTGTATCTTTGACGGTCTACGATCGAACGGATCGCTCTCTCGCGGGTACCACCATCCCTATGTTCTGCTCACGCCGGGTGCTGTTCGTCGCGCTGCTGCTCGCGGTTGCGGCCTGCCATCCCGACTTCAAAGTCGCCAAATACACGACGAACGAGACGCTCTATCGGGCGGCCATGGACGAGTTCCAGCATGGCCGCTTCGAGAACGCCGTCACCGCGTTCGAGAAGCTGACGACGGACCTGCCGGCCCGCGACACGCTGCTGCCCCGCGCCCACTGGTACCTGGCGCGCGCGCATCAGCAGCGTGGGGAGTGGGTGCTGGCCGGTGCGAGCTTCACGCGCCTGGTCGAGAGCTTCCCCGACGACTCGCTATCCGACGATGCGGCGCTCGAGGCGGCTCGCTCGTACAGGAAGCTCTGGCGGAAGCCGGCGCTGGATCCGACCTACGGCGAGAGTGCCGAGGCGGCGTACGGCACGCTGCTCGGCCTGTTCCCGAACTCGCCGCTGGCCGACACGGCCAAGCGCGAGCTCGCCGATCTCCACGAGATGTTCGCGCAGAAGAACTATCTCTCGGGGATGTACTACCTGCGCCGGAAGGCGCACGACTCGGCGATCATCTACTTCAAAGACGTCATCGCGAAGTGGCCGGAAGCACCGACGGCCAGGCTGGCGCAGCTTCGTCTCGTGGATGCCTACAAGGCGATCCGCTACAAGGACGACGCGGCCGACCAGTGCGCGGAGCTGAAGCGCGCCTTCCCGAACGACGGCGAAGTACGCGAGACGTGCGCGGGAGTCGCCGTACCGACCCAGTCGACGGCCGACTCGACCAAGCCGACTCCACCGGCGACCGGCCCTCCGACTCCCTGAGGCGTGCGCCTCGGGATCTACGGTGGGTCGTTCGACCCACCGCACCTCGGCCATCTGCTCCCCGTGCTGGACGCGGCGGAGCAACTCGGACTCGACGCCGTGCGGTTCGTGCCCGCGTCGGTCCAGCCGCTGAAGGTGGGACGAGCGACGGCCAGCGCGGCCGACCGCGTCGCCATGACCGAGCGCCTCGTGCACGGAATCCCAGGGTTCTCGGTCGATCCCGCGGAAATCGACCGACCTGGGTTATCTTTCACGGTTGACACCTTGGCAGGGCTGGCGACGGCGGTCCCCGATGCGGAGCTCTTTCTGCTTCTCGGCGCCGACGCCTATGCCCTCTTCGATCAGTGGCGGGAGCCGCACCGGGTGCGCTCGCTGGCCACGATCGTGGTGATGGTGCGGGATGGTGCGCCGCCGGTCGCTGGGGTTTTGCCGAGAGTGCAGGTGCTGCAGTCGCGTCGTGTGGACATCTCGTCCACCGAGCTGCGAGCCCGGGTGCGGGACGGGCGAACCATCCGCGGTTTCGTGCCGGATGCAGTGGCGGACTACATCGCCGAGCACCGGCTGTATCGGTAGAGGACTGCATGTTCAATCGAGTACTGACAGCGTTCCTTGGCACTCGCCACGAACGTGAGAAGAAGCGGCTCCAGCCCATCCTCGATGCGATTCACGAGCACGAGGAGCGTCTCGGGCGCGCGTCCGACGAGGAGATCAAAGGCCAGACCGAGCGCTTTCGCGGCATCCTGCGCGAGCGAACGGCGGAGCTCGAGGAGCGGATCGCTACGCTCCGCGAGCAGAAGCGCTCGGCAGGTGAGGCGGCGGAACGTGAGCGTCTCGACAACGAGCTGAGCGGGCCGGATGGCTCGGGCGGCGCGGAAGGCGAGCTTCGTCGGGTCGTCGCCGAGACGCTCGACGAGATCCTCCCTGAAGCGTTCGCGACGGTTCGCGAAGCGTGCCGCCGGCTCGTCGGGACCACGGTCAACGTCACCGGGCGCGACGTGGAGTGGAACATGGTGCCGTACGACGTCCAGCTCATGGGCGGCGTGCAGCTCCACCTTGGCAAGATCGCGGAGATGGCGACGGGCGAAGGCAAGACGCTCGTCGCGACGCTGCCGCTCTACCTGAACGCGCTTCCAGGCCGCGGCGTGCACCTGGTGACGGTCAACTCGTACCTCGCCCGCCGCGACTCGCAGTGGATGGGGCACCTGTACAACTACCTCGGTCTCACGGTGGGCTGCCTCGACGACACGGAGGCGGGCACCTGGGAGCGGAAGCAGGCGTACCAGTCGGACATCACGTACGGCACGAACAACGAGTTCGGCTTCGACTACCTGCGCGACAACATGGTGACCTCGCTCGAGCAGCGAGTGCAGCGCACCCACGTGTTCGCGATGGTCGACGAAGTGGACTCGGTGTTGATCGACGAGGCACGCACGCCGCTCATCATCTCGGGCCCCGTCGGAAACGAGGGTGACCTCCAGTACTTCGAGCACAACAACGCCGTCGCGCGACTCGTGCGAAAGCAGACCGAGCTCGTGAACGTGCTCGTCGCCGAAGGCGAGCGGCTGCTCGAGAGCGGGAAGACCCAGGAGGCGGCGATCAAGCTGTTCCAGGCGCAGCTCGGTCATCCGAAGAATCGTCGGCTGCAGAAGCTGATGAACGAGGTGGGGAACAAGCAGCTCGTGCAGAAGATGGAGCTCGAGCACATCGCCGACCGGAAGCTTCCGCCGTCGAAGCAGGCGTTCCGCGACATCGAGGAGGATCTGCTGTTCGTGCTCGACGAGCGCGGACATGCGGTGCATCTCACGGATCGCGGCGTCGACTTCATGTCGCCCGCCGATCACGAAGCGTTCGTGCTGCCCGATCTGAGCGAGTCGGTGCATCGGATCGACAAGGACCACGAGATGTCGGCCGAGGAGAAGATCGCCGCGCGCCGGGATCTCGAGATCGAGTATGCGTCGAAGAGTGAGCGGCTGAACATCGTGCACCAGCTTCTGCGCGCGCACGCCCTGTACGAGAAGGACGTGAACTACGTCGTGCAGGACGGCGAGGTGCTGATCGTCGACGAGTTCACCGGGCGCACGATGCCCGGGCGTCGCTGGTCGGAAGGACTGCACCAGGCGGTCGAAGCCAAGGAGGGCGTCCGCGTGAAGGGCGAGACGCAGACGATGGCGACGATCACGATCCAGAACTACTTCCGCATGTACGAGAAGCTGGCCGGCATGACCGGCACGGCCGAGACGGAAGAGACGGAGTTCTACCAGATCTACAAGCTGGAAGTCGCGGTGATCCCGACGAATCGGCCGGTGATCCGCGACGACCGCCACGATCTCGTGTACAAGACGCGTCGCGAGAAGTACAACGCCATCGTCGACGAGACGCGCCGGCTGCACGGGCTCGGCTATCCGGTGTTGATCGGCACGACGAGCGTCGATGCGTCGGAGACGCTGTCGAAGCTGATGCAGCGCGGCGGCCTGCCACACAACGTCCTCAACGCGAAGTACCATCAGCGCGAGGCGGAGATCGTCGCGAACGCGGGCCAGCCGGGCGCGATCACGATCGCGACGAACATGGCCGGCCGCGGCACCGACATCAAGCTCGGTGAAGGAGTCACGGAGTCGAAGCCGTCGGTCGTGAAGGATCTCGACAACAAGGACGTCGAGGTGCAGGAGATCGGCGGCCTGCACATCATCGGCTCCGAGCGGCACGAGTCGCGGCGCATCGACCGGCAGCTTCGCGGTCGCGCGGGCCGTCAGGGAGATCCAGGCGCGAGCCAGTTCTTCCTGTCGCTCGAGGACGACCTGATGCGGCTGTTCGGCAGCGACCGCATCGCGCGTCTCATGGATCGCATGGGCGCACAGGAGGGCGAGGTGCTCACGCATCCGCTCATCACGCGCTCGATCGAGCAGGCGCAGAAGCGCGTCGAGCTGCAGAACTTCCAGAGCCGCAAGAAGCTGCTCGAGTACGACGACGTGATGAACCAGCAGCGCGAGGTCATCTACTCGCTGCGGGCGTTCGCGCTCGAAGGTGGCGAGGAGCTGAAGGGTGAGGCGCTGAAGATGGTGGAGAAGGCGCTCGGCCGGCGCGTCGAGACCGTGCTCGCCGAGTACGAGTCGGTCGAGGAGTGGGACTTCGATCTCCTCCAGAAGGAGCTGCTGATCCACTACATGATTCAGCTCGACGCGCTGGACAACCCCGATCTGCGCCCGACCGATCTGGTCGCGGCGCAGGACCTGGCGGTCGACGCGGGACGCGCCGCGTTCGCGGCGAAGCTGGAGACGTTGGACGCGGTGCGCGACCAGGAGGGCGGCTACGCCGATCGCCTGTTGCGCTTCGTCATGCTCAACGTGCTCGACGAGAAGTGGAAGGACCACCTGTACGATCTCGACCAGCTCCGCAACGCGATCCACTATCGGTCGTGGGGCCAGAAGGACCCGCTGCTCGAGTACAAGCAGGAGGCGTACACGATGTTCGTCGACCTGATGAACGACGTGGCGGAGACGTTCACGGACCGGTTCCTCAAGGTCCAGCTCGTGATCGAGGAGGGGCCTCCGTCAGATGGGCAGGGGATCCCGCCGATGCCGGAGCGCCCCGCTCCTCAAGCGCCGACTCGTCGGTACAACGCGCTGGGCGTGCTCGAGGACATCCCGGCCGAGGTACCAGCGACTGGTACGGAAGAGGTGATGGACGTCGGCCCGGCCGAGACCCCCGCGCAGGAACAGACCGCGGCGAAGCGCGATCCGGTGATCGTGGGAGCGGGGCGAGCGCGCAGCCTCAGCGATGCCACCTCCGGCGCAGCCGCAGCGACGGTCGATTGGTCCAGCGTCGGACGGAACGATCCGTGTCCGTGTGGATCCGGAAAGAAGTTCAAGAAGTGCCACGGGGCGTCGTTGTAGGCTCCGATCGTTCGGATATGAGAAAGCCAGGCGGAGGTCGCCTGGCTTTTTCTTTTTGGCTTCTCTGGTCGACGCGAACGCGGCTCTCCTCGATGGTCCGAGACGGCGGGATCTCGTTGGTGTGGCCTGGCGGGGTTCTAGTGGCGCTGCAACAGCGGGATCACGGATCTCGGACGGATGACACGAGAACGGCCAGATCCTTCGATGTCATGAATGGCGCGCCGGGCGCTGGTGCTTGTGGGTTCACACAGAGCTCGCGGAGAAGCGCAGAGCACACGGAGAACTGCAACGGCAGCCGCAACGGCCACGGCAAAACAGCCGCTACATTTCACGCGGAGGCGCGGAGAGCGCGGAGGCACAGCACGTTGGGACGCTTCTCTCCCTCAGACGTACATCGCTGGGCGGTAGCCTTCCAACTTTGGGGGATGTGGCGGAGAGATCTCTCCGCTACACCCCCAAAAAATCCGTTGTCGTTGGCAGTTCTCCGCGCTCTCCGCGCCTCCGCGTGACACCACACAGCACGAGCGACCGGCACACGAGCGACCCGCGCACGACCGACCCGCGCAGAAGTGCCAGGTACGCCACGCCGAGCCGATCCGGGCGTTTCCGTCCGATCCGTCTAAGATCCGTGATCCCGCTCTTGGATCGCCATGCGTGGTGTCGAGCCGGCCAGAGAGAGCGCTCTGCCGCGGACGCGTCATCGCGTGCAGATCGGCGCTTCGTGTGCAGATCGGCGCTTCGCGTCGCTCCATACGACGAGACCGGCGGACCACGATCCGGTCGCCAGAACGGCTGCCGAGCCAAGCCAGGTTCAGATCGCCCGCGCGATTTCGGTGCGGGTGATTCGACTCTCCCACACGATGATCCGGGAACCTCCATCTCCTTCCCGGACCTCATCATAGGGAGCGCCCATGGCCACTCAACTGTCTAGCCAGTCGTCGATCACCGCACTATCTATCAGAGAGCTGCCCCGCTCGGAGCGGCCTCGGGAGCGGCTGGTCGCGCTCGGGGCGCCGGCGCTGAGCTCCGTCGAGCTGCTGGCGCTGCTGGTCGGAGCCGGCGGTACCGGTGGATCCGCATTGCAGGTCGGGCAGGCGCTGCTGGCGGGCGCGGGCGGGTCGCTCCGGCGGATGGCGATGCAGCCGGTGGCCGCTCTGACGGGGACGCTCGGGGTAGGAATGGCACGTGCAGTGACGGTGCACGCCGCGCTGGAGCTCGGGCGGCGCTTGGCGGCGGAGGCGCGCGACGATGGCGCGCCGGTTCGTTCGCCGCGAGACGTGGCTCGGCTGTTCGCGCCGCGGCTCGAGGATCTGCCGGTGGAAGAGTTCCACGTCGCCGTTTTGGATGCGCAGCATCGACTCGAGCGTGACGTCACGATCACGCGCGGGATCCTGACCTCATCCCTCGTGCATCCGCGCGAGGTCTTCCGAGAGGCGATCGCCGAGCGGGCAGCGGCGGTCATCCTCGTCCACAATCACCCGAGCGGCGACCCGACGCCCTCGGCCGACGACCGGATCGTCACCGAGCAGCTCGTGGCGGCCGGAAAGCTGCTCGACATTCCCGTTCACGACCACATCATCATCGGTCGCGGACGTTACACCAGCTTCGCCGAGGCCGGACTGTTGTGAGCACCACGCTGCTGCGCGAGATCATCCCCGGATGGACCTTCCACGAGGGCGCCAACGCGCGTCTCGACGAGGAGCTGCTCGTGCGTGCCTATCGCTTCAGCGAGGAGGCGCACCGCGGGCAGACACGCAACTCCGGCGAGCCGTACGTCACGCACTGCATCGAGGTCGCGAAGATCCTCGCGGACCTGCAGCTCGACAGCACGACGGTGGCGAGCGGATTGATCCACGACGTCGTCGAGGACACGGCGATCGAGATCGCCGACGTCGAGCGCGAGTTCGGCAAGGAGATCGCGGCGATCGTCGACGGGTTGACCAAGATCGCGAAGCTGCCCAACAGCGGATCGAACCAGGACCGGCAGGTCGAGAGCTATCGCAAGCTGCTGCTGTCGATCGCGAAGGACGCGCGCGTCATCATCGTGAAGCTGGCGGACCGGCTGCACAACATGCGCACGCTGGACTACCTCCCGGACGAGAAGCGGCGGCGCATCGCGCAGGAGACGCGCGACCTGTACGCGCCGCTCGCGCACCGGTTCGGCATGGCGAAGATGCGGTGGGAGCTCGAGGACCTCGCGTTCAAGCATCTCGAGCCGGAGGACTACAAGGCGCTGGCGAGGCAAGTCGCGCAGAAGCGCGGCGAGCGCGAGGAGCTGATCGCGACGCTGAAGGAGCCGCTCATCCGTGAGCTGACGAAGGCGGGGATCAAGAACGTCGAGGTGACGGGCCGGCCGAAGCACCTCTGGTCGATCTTCAAGAAGATGAAGCAGCGCGACAAGCCCTACGAGGAGATCTACGATCTCCTCGCCATTCGCGTGCTCGTCAACAGCGTTCCCGACTGCTATCACGCGCTCGGCATCATCCACGACGGGTGGACGCCGGTGCAGGAGCGGATCAAGGACTACATCGCGCAGCCCAAGTCGAACGGCTACCAATCGCTGCACACGACGGTGTTCGGTCCGGGGCGGCAGCTCTACGAGATCCAGATCCGCACGAAGCAGATGCATCGCACCGCCGACTTCGGCATCGCGGCGCACTGGCTGTACAAGGAGGATGCGAAGAGCGCGGACGAGCTGGACAAGCATCTCACCTGGTTCCGGCAGATCCTCGAGCTGCAGCTCGACGCGAACACGCCCGACGAGTTCCTCGAGTTCCTGAAGCTCGATCTCTATCAGGACGAGATCTTCGTCTTCAGCCCGAAGGGCGACGTCATCCAGCTTCCGAAGGGGGCGACGCCGATCGACTTCGCGTTCGCGGTGCACTCCGAGGTCGGCTTCCGGTGCGCCGGCGCCCGGATCAATGGGCGCATCGCTCCGCTGTCGAGACCACTTCGCAACTCGGAGCAGGTCGAGATCATCACCGCCGCGGTCGCGCGCCCGAGCCGCGACTGGCTCGCGCACGTGCGGACCGGTCGCGCGCGGCACAAGATCCGCCAGTGGCTCCGTCACGAGGAACACGCATCTTCGGCGAAGCTCGGCCAGGACATCTTCGAGCGCGAGCTCAAGCGACGCCGGCTGACGCGGCCCGACGAGCCCTCGCTCGCGGGCGTGGCGCGCACGCTCAACCTGAGCGACACCCAGCATCTGTACGCGTCGATCGGGCAGGGCGACGTGAACGTGCTGCAGGTGCTCAAGCATCTCTATCCCGACCTCGACGAGAAGGAGCCGACGAAGCCGACGCTCGTCGAGCGGCTCGTCGACCGGGTGCGCGGCACGAAGGGAGTTCGCATCCAGGGGGTGGACGGACTCATGGTCCGCTACGCCCAATGCTGCCAGCCGGTGCCGGGCGATCCCGTGACCGGCTACGTGACGCGCGGGCGCGGGGTGAGCATTCACCGGGCCGACTGTCCGAATCTTCTCTTCCTCGCGCACGAGCCGGAACGGCGCCTCGAGATCGACTGGCAGGAAGCGGACGGCGAACGCTTCCTCGTGCGGCTCGCGCTGGAGGGGAACGACCGCCGGGGGCTCTACGCCGACGTCGCCGCCGCGGCGAGCGACGCGGGCACGAACATCCGCTCGATGGAGCTCAAGAGCACCGATGGCAAGGCGACCGGCGCGCTCCTGGTGGAGGTCGAGAACCTCAACCACCTCACCCGCATCATCAAGTCGGTGCGCAAGGTGAAGGGGATCACCGAGGTCGCGCGGCGCGAGAGGATCACGCAGGAAGGCTGACGCGCGCTCGACGTGCAGAATGACGAAGATGCGTCTCACATCCGATACCTCGACCTCGATTCGCTCGCGTCCCGCGAATCGGCGCGCGCGAATCGCGCGATCGACGGTCTTGCTGTCACTCGGACTGTCGGCGGCCGCCTGTGCTCCCACACACTTCTCCGTGTCACCGGAGAGGCGGGACGATCTTCTGGTGCGAGTCGCGACCCGAGTGCCGCCGCGCTTCGAGCCCAGCGACGCATCGCTGCGCCTCAGCGACGGCGATACCCTCGCTGGGCCAGGTTGCGTGAGCCCGATGAAGGACCCACGAGATGGACGCGAGATCCGCTCCGTCTACTCCACGTCCTGGTACGGCGACTACGAGATTCCGGTGGGACGCTACGGGTCGGTGTCCGGCGAGCTGCTCAGAGTGGAGTGCAACACCGGGCGGGTGATCGGGCTCGTGCGGCGGTGACCGAGTGGTGAATGCGGAATCGTTGGTCGCGGGCGACGTCGACCGCACCCGGTGAGCGGCCCTGCGGTCGTGGCATTCACTCGCCACCGCCGACCGACGATCTCATCGCGCGCAGCCCCATCGTCGCGCGCCGGCGATTCGGCTCCTTGCGCAGCGTGGCGCGATACTCGGCCGCGGCCTCTTCACGCCGGCCGAGCGACGCGAGCATGTCGGCGAGAAGCTCGCGGGCCGGCGCCAACGGGCCAGGCGTCACGGCGCTCTTCTCCGTCGCGTCTTCACGCGCGACCGCTTCGCGCATGTCGGTGAGCGCCTCGTCCGGACGGTTCTGCGCGAGCGCGAGCGAGGCGCGCGCGCCAAGACGCTGAATGGCCACCTGCTCGGACCAGTATCCCTCACCCGACGCCTTCAATCGTCGCTCGATGGCGCCGAGTGAGTCGACGGCGAGCGTCGCGGAGGCGAGGTCGCCGAGATGCGCCGCACCGAGCGCGCGTGCGAAGTACGTCATCGCCTCGGTGTAGGGATAGTCCGTCGCGAGCGGCACGAGCGCCGCCGCCTCTCGCCACGCTCGCCGCTCGAGCGTCCACCGAGCAGGAATCGCCGCCAGGGCGAAATATCCCGCCGAGGCGGGCGCGGCGCCGCGGATCGACTTCGGGTCGAAGCGCGCGGCGAGCGACGGCAACCGATCGACCCAGACTCGCGCGTCGGACTCGCGTCCCGATTGCAGCGCGGCGTACACCGCGTAGTCCGACGCGTGGAGCACCTCCCCGATCGCGCTGTCGCGCAGCGCGACGTCCATGGATCGACGGTTCGCGTCCTCTGAATCTCTCCACATCCCGAGGCGCGTGAAGGTGTGCGACGGCATGTGCAGCGCGTGAGCGGCCGACGGAGCGATCGCGGCATACCGCCGCGCCGCGGCTCGCGCCCGTGCCGCGAGTGGAGGGTAGTCGTAGCTGTGGATGATGTAATGCGCGAGCCCGGGATGCTGCGGCTGCCTGGCCCAGAGCGCCTCGAGAATCCGGCCAGCCTCGAGCTGGTTGCCGAACGTCTTGTCGGTCGGCGACGCGGACGCGAGGAGCGAGAGCGCGTGAAAGATCTTCGCTTCCGTGTCCGTCGGCTCGCGCTTGGTGAGCTCGCGCATCGACGCTTCATACGCCGCCACGCGAGTGCGCTGATCGACGTGCTCGAAGTCGTCGTAGAGGCGGCTCACCGCGCGGATGTATCCACGCTCACGCTCGGTGGCGTTGGCGGCCGCGAGACGAGTCGCCGCAGTGGCGGCCTGCCGCCCCTGCTCCAACAGCGCCACCGGACGATTGCCCGCCGCCATGGGGTTGGTCCACCGGCTCAGCGCGATGCCCCACTGCGCCATCGCACAGGTGGAGTCGCTCGACAGCACCTCGTTGAACGCTCGGATCGACGCTCCGAACTCGAACGAGTGGAGCAGGGCGATCGCCCGGTTCATCGTCGGCGCGACCGTCGGGCGGCACGACGTGACGAAGTGCACGGTGCCGATCCCCGCCGCCCGATGATGGTCGGCAGCGGCAGCCTGCGCACGCGTCACGGCGATGGGGTGCAGGAGCAGGGCACCCGTGACGAGGAGTCGAAGCGAGGGCATGGTCGACACCGGACGCGGCCTACCGGCGAGCAAGTGCTTCGGCAATGGCCGCCTCCGCGAGTGGTGCCATGAGCTGATACCCAGCGGCCGTCGGATGCACGCCATCGGAGGCCAGCTCTGGTGAGAGACCGCCGCGCGCGTCCGCCATCTTGGAGTAGTAGTCGAGATAGACGACGCCTGCACCCTGGGCGTACGCCTTGATCCACGCGTTGAGGGCAACGACTTTCGGCGCGGGCTCCATGCCGCGCCGCCACGGGAAGTCGTATGCGGGGAGCACCGACGACAGCACGACGCGGATGCCGTTCGCTTTCGCGATCTCGGTCATCCCCATGATGTTGTTGGCGATCATCTCCTGCGTGCTCGGGCCGGTGTTTCCAGCGATGTCGTTGATGCCGGCGAGAATGACGACGACCTTGGGCTTGAGCTCGACGACATCCTGCCGGAAGCGCACGAGCATCTGCGGCGTGGTCTGGCCGCTGATGCCTCGACCGATGTACGGCTTGCCGGGGAAGTCCTGCGCGAACCGCTTGGCCCACGCGTCGGTGATCGAGTTTCCCATGAACACGACGCGGTTCTCGCCGGGTGCCGGCGCGCCGAGCTGCGCATTGGCCTGCCGGTAGCGCGCGAAGTTCGGCCAGTCGTTGCGCTCACGCTCCCACGCGGCGAGCTGCTGCGCGGTAGGAGACGACGGCGCGGCCGCGGAAGCAGTCGAAGGCGCACCCGCCGGCGCGGAGACGGGGGCGGCAGCCGCGGCTTGCGCCGCGGCCTGAGCCGCGGCCGCCGAATCGGCTGGCGTTCCGAGGGGCGGAAGCCCCCGTTGCTGGATCGGCGTCCAGCAGGCGAGGGGGCCGGCGACGAGAGCGAGGAGCGTGAAAGCGGAGGGGCGATGCATCGTTTGTCTGAGCGGGAGAAAGGTGTCGCGCCAAGCTACAATCGCGCGTGCGCGCCGCCAGACGGCGGCCCTCCCGAACAAATCCCGACATGGTTAGATTGGAACCATGCCTCGCGCCAACTTCCTCCTCCAGGCTCCCTTCCAGCCGGCTGGCGACCAGCCGAAGGCGATCGCCGAGTTGATGCAGGGCCTGGAGCGCAACGACCGCTTCCAGGCGCTGCTGGGAGTGACCGGCTCGGGCAAGACGATGACGATGGCCAACGTCATCGCGCAGTACGGGAAGCCGACGCTCGTGATGAGCCACAACAAGACGCTCGCGGCGCAGCTGTACGGCGAGATCAAGAGCTTCTTCCCGCAGAACGCGGTCGAGTACTTCATCTCGTACTACGACTACTACCAGCCGGAAGCGTACGTCCCCACGACCGACACCTACATCGAGAAGGACGCGTCGATCAACGAGGACATCGACCGCCTGCGGCTGCGCGCGACGTCGTCGTTGATGGAGAGGGACGACGTCATCATCGTCGCCACCGTGAGCGCGATCTACGGGTTGGGTGATCCCGTCTCGTACCGCGAGCAGATGGTCACGATCACCCAGGGCCAGCGCGTCAATCGCGACGACGTGCTGCGCGCGCTGGTGAAGATCCAGTACAACCGCAACGACGTCGCGTTCGAGCGGGGCTCGTTCCGCGTGCGCGGCGACACGGTCGAGATCTTTCCCGCGTACGAAGAGCAGGGCGTGCGCGTCGAGCTGTGGGGCGATGAAGTCGAGCGCATCTCGAAGATCAACGTGCTCACCGGCGAGACGATCGCGACGCTCGAGCGCGCTGCGATCTACCCGGCGAAGCACTTCGTCACCCAGCGACCGACGCTCGAGCGCGCGGTGAAGCTGATCCGCGAGGAGCTCACGGAGCGCCTCACGGAGATGCGCAGCGCGGGCCGTCTCCTCGAGGCGCAGCGCCTGGAGAGCCGCACGAACTTCGACATCGAGATGATGCTCGAGATCGGGACGTGCGCGGGCATCGAGAACTACTCGCGTCATCTCTCGGGACGCAACGCGGGCGAGCGGCCAGCGTGTCTCTTCGACTACTTCCCCGACGACTTCCTCGTAGTGGTGGACGAGTCGCACGTCACGCTGCCGCAGATCGGCGGCATGTTCAACGGCGACCGCGCGCGCAAGCTGACGCTCGTGGACTACGGCTTCCGCCTCCCCAGCGCGCTCGACAACCGCCCGCTGATGTTCGACGAGTTCCTCTCGCTCACGCCGCGCGCGGTGTTCGTCTCGGCGACGCCGGGCGAGCTGGAGCTGCGGCTCGCCGAGGGTGTGGTCGTCGAGCAGATCATTCGCCCGACGGGGCTGATCGATCCGGAGATCGAGGTACGTCCGGTGCGCGGCCAGGTGGACGATCTGCTCGGCGAGATCCGCAAGCGCGCGGCGATCGGCGAGCGCGTGCTCGTGACGACGCTGACGAAGCGGATGTCGGAAGACCTCACCGACTACCTGCAGCAGGTCGGCGTGCGCGTGCGGTACATGCACTCGGACATCGACGCCATCGAGCGGATGGAGATCGTGCGCGGCCTCCGGCTCGGCGACTTCGACGTGCTGGTCGGCATCAACCTGTTGCGCGAAGGGCTCGACATGCCGGAAGTGTCGCTCGTCGCGATCCTCGACGCGGACCAGGAGGGCTTCCTGCGCTCGGACCGCTCGCTGATCCAGACGGTGGGCCGCGCGGCGCGGCACATCAACGGCCGCGCGATCTTCTACGCCGACAAGATCACCGGCTCGATGCAGCGCTGCATGGACGAGACGGCGCGCCGCCGCGAGATCCAGACGGCGTACAACGTGGAGCACGGCATCACGCCGACCTCGGTGTCGAAGAGCATCGCCGACGTTCGCTTCGTCACGCGCGTCGCCGACGCGCGCGGCGAGCGCGAGGAGGAGCAGCGCGGACCGAAGCGGCGGAAGGTGGCCGAGGCGGAGGCACCGGGCTACGAGATGGTCGAGCCGGAGACGCTCGTCGCCATGCTCGAGCAGCAGATGCGCGAGGCGGCCACCGCTCTCGACTTCGAAGCGGCGGCTCGCCTGCGCGATCAGCTCTTCGAGGTGAGAGCGCGGATGAGCGGGAACGGCGCGCGCGGCGCGCTCGCGGCCGACGCGGCGAGCGGCGGGCAGCGATGACCGATCCGATGGCGCGGAAGCCGGCTCACCCGCCGCTCGTGCCGTCGCGCGCCGACCACGGCGCGCTCGCGATGACGGAGTTGGAGCTGCGCGACTGGGGTCACCGCTTCGGTCGCTCGGCGCAGGCGCCGCTGGTCGTCACGCTGTCGGGCGATCTCGGTGCTGGGAAGACGACGCTCGTGCAGGCGATCTGTGAGGGGTATGGCGTCGCCGAGGAAGTGACCAGCCCGACCTTCGCGCTGATCAACGAGTACGCGTCGCCACGGTCGCTGGTGCATCACGTCGATCTCTACCGGCTGGACAAGCCGGAGCAGCTCGACTCGATCGGATGGGACGACCTGTTCGCCGGGCGCGCGCTGGTGCTCGTCGAGTGGCCGGAGCGGGCGGGCGACCGGCTTCCCAACGGACGAGTGAGCCTGTTGCTGCAGCATCTGCCCGACGAGCCGGACCGCCGGCTGTTCTACGCGGGCTGGCATCCGTGATCACGCTGGTCGTCGAGGCGGCGACGTACGCGGGCAGCGCCGCGCTCCTCGAGCGCGGAGCACTGCGCGGCGAGCGCTCGGTCGCGATGCGAGGGAGAGAGCACGAGGCGCTCATGCCCGCGGTGGCGGAGCTGCTCGGCGAGCAGGGCGTCGCGCCGACCTCGCTCGGTCGGGTCGTCTGCGGTGCTGGCCCGGGAAGCTTCACGAGCCTGCGGATCGCCGGCGCGATCGCGAAGGGACTCGCGTTGGCCGCGGCCTGTCCGCTCGTGCCGGTGTCCTCTCTGGCGCTGCTCGTGGCGTCGTTGGAGTCGCTTGCGCCGGGTCGATATCTCGCCTGTCTCGATGCGATGCGCGGCGAGCACTACGTCGGACTGTTCGAGGTCACGAGGGAGGGGGTCATCGCGGCGCTCGGACCGGAAGGGCGCGTGGCGTCGGAGGTGCTCGCCGAGCGGGCGCGGGCGCTGGACGCGGTCCTGGTAGGACCGGGGCAGCCCGGCTCCGGCGACGTCGCCCCGCACGCGCGCGCGGCGGCTCGCCTGCTCGGAATGATCGAGGCGAGTCCGATCGCCGATCTGGCGCGCTGGGAGCCTGCGTATGGCCGGCTCGCGGAGGCGCAGGTGAAGTGGGAAGCGACGCACGGACGGTCGTTGGAGGCCGTATGAGCGTCGCGGTGTCCATGGCCGCGACCGTTCGGTTGGCGGAGGCGCGCGATCTGCCGTCGATCCTGGCGATCGAGAGGCAGTCGTTCTCCGATCCCTGGACGGCGGACGCATTCGAGTCGGCGTTCGCGTTGCAGCGCATGCGGATGTTCGTCGCCGAGGCCGGCGCGGCTGGTGGCCGGGGTGGCGCGCCCGTTCTGGCGGGATATGTTGTCGCCCTGCTGCTCGGCGCCGAAGCGGAGATCGCGGATCTGGCGGTGGCGCCGAGCGCTCGGCGGCGAGGGATCGGACGGCTGCTACTCGACCGGGTCGTGGCCGATCTGGCGTCGCGCGGCGTGATGGAGGTGTTTCTCGAGGTCCGAGACTCGAACTCGGCGGCGAGAACGCTGTACGAGACTCGCGGATTCGAGACCGTGGGCCGCCGGCGGGGGTACTACCGGCACCCGGTGGAAGACGCGCTCATTCTGAAGCGTCAGACTGCGCCGGGCTGAAGTGATGTGTCACGTGAGATTGCTGGTGTAGTCTGTTGTGCTGCGGTCGTTTACGGATGTGTGCAGGAATTTGGTGGCGTCATCACTGGACGTAATCTTTAGCGTGTGCGGCGAGGCATTGACAACTCGCCCAGGGAGGAGTGTATGAGCCGGAGCTTGAACAAGGTGACGCTGATCGGAAACCTCGGGAACGATCCCGAGGTGCGCTCGACCACCGGTGGCAATCGGGTGGCGACGTTCTCGCTGGCCACGAGCCGTTCGTGGAACGACGCGGGGGGCGCCAAGCAGGAGAAGACGGAGTGGCACCGCTGTGTGGTCTGGAACACGAAGAGCTCGCAGCTGGCGGACATCGTCGAGAAGTACGTGAAGAAGGGAGACAAGCTGTACATCGAGGGCCGCATCGAATACCGCCAGTGGCAGGACAAGGATGGCCAGACGCGCTACTCCACCGAGATCAACGTGCGCGAGCTGATCATGCTCGGCGGCGGCTCGGGCGGTGGCGCTCGGTCGGGTGGTGAGTTCGACAGCGAGGCGAGCAATGGCTCGCGCGCTCGCGCCAACGCGCCAGCCAAGGCGAAGACAGCGGGGGGAGACGACTTCGAGGATTTCCCCGGCGCGCTCGCGGACGAGGACGACGACCTGCCGTTCTGAGCGTCGACACGTCACGCAGACGGGGGGACGATCCGATCGGATCGTCCCCCCGTCTGCGTTCTCGCTCCGCGCTCGCGCGTCGCCCGAGTGACGACGGGTCAGGATGGCGCGGGCGCGACGAACAGTGTCTTGCCGTCGATCGGGAGCCGTACCTGGATCCGGTCGCCCGGGTGCAGCGCGATGGGTCCGCTGCCGGGAGTGTCGGTGCGGGCGAGCATCCGCGCGACCAGGTTCAGGCTGCCGCTGCGACGCACGATGTCGGCGGGCACGGTCAGCTCTTCGGTGCGGCCAGCCTGCACGGTGCCGAGCTTTCGCGACCCGATCCCCGGGAGCACGGCGAACAGATCGGCTTGATTGAGGCTCTCGTTGCTGAACACGACGGTGGCCGGACCATTGTCGGCCTCATTGGTCTGGCCGGCGCGGTTGCGCGAGCACGCGGCGGGGAGCAAGAGCGTCGCGGCGAGCAGAAGCGGGCGCATGCCGCGTTGAAGTGAGTGACGAGTGAACATGGCAGCTCCGCGGTTCGAGTGGTGACCCTCCGCCGACGCGCGGCGACCACCGTCACACGCGGCTTCATGCATGTACTTCCGGGCGCAACGGCGGTGCCACGCGCGAGCGGGATGCTCGTTCCACGGATGGGCTCACATCGGCACGCGACTCCACTCGTCGGCGCGGCACCCAACGATCCGGGCGGGGTAGAGAACTCGTCGCGCACGATCCGGCGAGCACTCTCGCCGAGATGCCCGGCTCGGTGCGCAAGCGCACCACTCGCCCACCATAAAAAAACCACCCGATCTGATAGTCGGAGGAATGATCATGTCACGCATCAGGCGCGGTCGTCTCGCACTCCCGGTGACGATCGCAACGCTGTCCGCCATCGCGCCGCTCGCCGGAATCCGAGCGCAGCAGGTCGCGTCATCACAGTCCACTCCACCGGTCGCCGCCACGCCGCCCGCGGCGAACGCGCCGGCCGTCGCGCAGCTTCAATCGTTGAGCGATGCGTTCGCGACGATTGCCGCCAGGGTTCGGCCGAGTGTCGTCTTCATCACCGCGAAGCAGGCCCCGCGCGCCGTCGCGCAGCGCGACCAGCGAAGCGCGCCCACGCCGTCGCTTCCCGGCCTCCCGCCGGAGTTTCGCCGCTTCTTCGAGCTTCCGGGCGGACCGGACGGGCAGGGTGCGCCGCGCGGCGGGACCGCGTCGGGATCGGGCTTCATCGTGTCCGCCGACGGGCTCGTCCTGACGAACGCGCACGTCGTCGAGAACGCGAGCCAGGTGACCGTCCGGCTGCTCGACCGGCGCGAGTTCACCGCGAAGGTCGTCGGCACTGACCCCACGACCGACGTGGCGGTGCTGCGCATCGACGCAACCGGGCTCACGCCAGCGCCATTCGGCAACAGCGACGAGTCGCGCGTCGGCGAGTGGGTGCTGGCGGTCGGCAATCCGCTCGGCGAGAACCTGACCTTCACCGTCACGCAGGGGATCATCAGCGCGAAGGGACGGGCGCTCGATCTCCCGAACCGTTCGAGCGGCAGCATCCAGGATTTCATCCAGACCGATGCCGCGATCAACCCAGGCAATTCGGGTGGTCCGCTGGTCAACGTCCGTGGCGAAGTGATCGGCATCAACAGCGCGATCGCCAGCCCCACCGGCTACAACGCGGGCTATGGCTTCGCAGTGCCGATCAACCTGGCGCGCGCGGTGATGAGCCAGATCCAGCAGAATGGCCGCGTGGAGCGCGCCGCGCTCGGCGTGATGGTGCGCGACGCGACGGTCGAGGACGCGGCGTACGTGGGGCTCAAGGAGAACCGTGGTGTGCTGGTGCAGGACTTCGGCAGCGCCGACGCTCCCGCCCGGCGAGCAGGCCTCGAGCCGGGCGACGTGATCATCTCGGTTGGTGGACGACCGGTGGACTACGTCGCGCAGCTCCAGGAGGCGATCGCCTTCCGGAAGCCCGGTGAGGTCGTGGAGGTCGAGGTCGCGCGGAAGGGCGGGGCGCGCACGACGGTTCGCGTGCCGCTGCAACGCGTGCCCGGTGAGAAGGTCGCGTCGGCGAGCACGCGCGACGCCAGCGACCCGCGTCGCCGCGAGTCGGGGTCGGCGGCGGTTCCGTCGCTCGGCGTCACGGTCGCGCCGGTGAACTCCGACGCGGTGCGGGAGCTGGAGCTGCCCGCGGACGTGAAGGGGCTCGTGGTGATGGGCGTGTCGGAGTCGAGCAGCGCGGCCGGCAGGCTGGCGACGCCGCAGGGTGGCGGTCCGGACATCATCCTCTCGGTGGAAGGCACGCCGGTGACGACGGCCGAGGCGCTGCGCACCGCGATTCGCGGGGCGAAGGCGGGCGACATCGTGAGCCTGCGCGTCTACAACGTGCCGGCGAAGAACCGGCGGGTCGAGCGCGTCCGAGTCGGCGCGGCGGATCCGCGGTCGTAACGCCGCAGAGCGCTCAGATGGACAGGCAGAGGGGCGGGCGCGAGAGCGTCCGCCCCTCTGCGTTGCGCGTGATGGCCGGGCCGTTTGGTTGCGGAGCGCCCGCAGGTGGTGGGGCTGCGGCGCCACACCCGCGCTGCGCCACGCTCGTGCGCGACCTGTCCACTCGGGGCGCGTGTCTCGCAACCCGAAGCGGGCGCACGATCTACGTGATCGAAGTGTTCCCTCGGGGCGGCGACGCTCGTCCCCATACGAGGCACGGAACTGGCCGACTCGGCGGTTCGGTGACGCTCGCCGCGACCACGTCCCGCCTTCTCAGCGGCCGAAGCACGCCCCCTTTCGACGCACCACCATCCACGACATGCGCGAACGCATTCGAGAGATCCTCCGCTCGCACGGGCAGATTCAGGTCGGACCCGGCCAGCTCGGCGACGACGCCGACCTCTATCAGGCCGGGCTCACCTCCCACGCGAGCGTGAACCTCATGCTGGCGCTCGAGGACGAATTCGAGGTCGAGTTCCCGGAGTCGCTGCTGCTGCGGCGTACCTTCGAGAGTGTGAACGCGATCGAAGAGGCGCTCCAGAAGATCCGCGCGATGTCGAGCGCATCCTGACGGTGTCTTCCTTCGTCACGGAGCCAGCGTCCGCGGGCTCGGCCTACTCGGGAATCGATCGGTCGTGGGATGCGCGGGTGGCGCGCGTGGCGGCGATCGCCGCGACGCACGCGGACGACGTGGACGCGGCGGGCCGATTTCCTCGCGAGGCCGTCGATGCGATGCGCGACGACGGGCTGCTCGGCGCGTGGATTCCCGCGGCGCTCGGAGGGCTGGGGGCGAGCGTGGAGCAGATCGCGTCGGCATGCGAGGCGTTCGGCCAGCAGTGCGCATCCGTCGGGATGGTGTTCGCGATGCACCAGATCCAGGTCGCGGCCCTCGTGCGCCATGCCGGAGACTCGGAGTCGGTGCGCGAGTATCTTCGCGCGATGCCGCACGCGCCGCGATTGATCGCCTCGGGCACCAGTGAGATCGGCGTGGGCGGCGATCTGCGCACGAGCAAGTGCGCGGTGCAGGTCGTCGACGCCGAGCGAGAGCTGCGCAAGCAGGCGCCGGTGATCTCCTATGGTCTCGAGGCGGACGATCTGCTCGTCACCGCGCGCCGCGCGGAGGACGCGACCTCCGGCGATCAGGTGCTGGTGCTCCTGCGTCGCGAGCAGTGCACGCTGACCCAGAGCTCCGTGTGGCAGTCGCTTGGCTTCCGCGGCACGTGCAGCCACGGCTTCACGGTGAGCGCGCGCTTCTCGCCCGACGCGATCCTCCCCGTGCCGTTCGGCGTGATCGCGACGGAGACGATGGTGCCGGTCTCGCACGTCGTGTGGGCGTCGGTGTGGTTGGGCATCGCGACCGACGCGGTGCGACGCGCGCGGCGCGCCGTGCGCGAGGACGCGCGCCGCCAGGGCGCCACCGGGGGCAGCCCACGTCTCGCCGAGCTGGTGTCGAAGCTGCACGCGATGCGCGGCACGGTCCACGATGCCGTGCGCGAGTACGCGAGCCGGATGGACGATCCCGACGCGCTGGGCACGATGGCGTACGCGATCCGCATCAACAACCTCAAGCTGGAGGCGTCCGAGGCGCTCGTCGACGTCGTGCAGCGCGCGATGCGCGTCACTGGTATCGCCGGCTATCGCCTGGACACCGCCGTGAGCCTTGGCCGGGCGCTGCGCGACTCGTTCGGCGCGATCGTGATGATCAGCAACGACCGCATCCTCGCGGCCAATGCCAATCTGCTCATGGCGTCGCGGGAGGACTGATGGGTACCGTCACCGACACCGCGAAGGAAACGCAGGCGGAGCGCTTCACCCGCGAGCTGATCGACCATGGATTGCTCGTGCCCTCGGGCGTCGAGGGCGTGTTCGGGAAGAACGGAACCTTCGAGGCGATCATCGCCGGGATCGACGCGCTCGTCGTGGAATCGGCGGCTGATCTCGATACCGACGTGTTCCGTTTTCCTCCCGTGATCCCGCGCGCGCTGCTCGAGAAGAGCCAGTACCTCGGCGCCTTTCCGCAGCTCATCGGATCGGTGCACAGCTTCACCGGCGACGATGCCGATCACGCGGCGGTGCTCCGCACGGTGCAGGAGAGCGGAGACTGGGGGAAGGCGTTCTCGTCGACCGAGGTGGTGCTCACGCCGGCGGCGTGCTATCCCGTCTATGGCATGCTCGCCGGCACGCTGCCGCCGAGCGGGCGGACGATCGACGTCGCGTCGTACTGCTATCGGCACGAGCCGTCGCCCGATCCCGCGCGGATGCAGTCGTTCCGCATGCACGAAGTCGTTCGCCTGGGCAGCGCCGAATCGTGCGTCGCCTTCCGCGACGATTGGCTGGTGCGCGGCGCACGTCTGCTCGAGCGCGTCGGGCTCGACGCGCAATGCGTCCCGGCGAACGATCCCTTCTTCGGCCGGCGCGGGCGCCTGCTCGCCGCGACCCAGCGCGAGCAGCAGCTCAAGTACGAGCTCGTCGTCGCGATCACGTCCAAAGAGAAGCCGACCGCCGTCGCGTCGGCGAACTGGCATCAGGATCACTTCGGAGAGCTGTTCGGCATCCACCAGGCGAATGGCGCGACGGCGAACACCGCGTGCGTCGGCTTCGGCCTGGAGCGCATCGCCCTCGCGCTGCTCCGCACCCACGGCACGAAGGTGCGCGACTGGCGCGCGAACGTGCGCGCGACGCTGCGCCTGTGACGATGCCCGCGCCGCCAGAGGGGCGCAACACGCATCCACTGCATGCCGGCGAACGGATCTGGCGCGAGAGCAACTGCTATGTCGATCTCTGGATCGGGCTGCTGCATCATCTCGAGCTGGATCCGTCGGCGATGCTCGCGTGCTGCGCGGCCCCGCACTTCGAAGGGGATCAGTGGACGTTCCACAAGCCGACGTCGTCGGAGCTCGCGCTGCTCTACGGCGTGCGCGTGGAGGAGCTGACGGTCTGGCGCTCGCTGCGAGAGCACCTCGACCGTCAGCTCTCGCTCGGACGCGTGGTGCTCATCGAGGTGGATGGCTTTCACCTTCCCGACACTCGCGGCGTGACGTATCGCGTCGAGCACAACAAGACGACGATCGGCGTGCACCGATTCGACGCGGCGACGGGAACGCTGGGCTATTTCCACAACTCGGGGAGCTACACCCTCGAGGGCGAGGATCTCGAGGGCGTTCTCTCCGCCGTGGTGACCGCGGCGAACCTGCCGCCGTTCGTGGAGCTCGCCGATCCGAGTCGCAAAGAGGCGCTCGACCTTCCCGCGCTGCGCGCCCGCTCACTCGAGATCGCGGCTCGACGCATGTCGCTGGCATCGCCCAGCAATCCATTCGCCGCCTGGTCGCTCGCGGCGAACGACGAAGTCGACGAGCTCGCGACACATGCGCTCTGTCACTTTCATGCGTGGGCGTTCGCGGCGGTGCGTCAGGCAGGGGCGACCACCGAGCTGCTCGCCTTCTGGTGCGACTGGGTGCGCGAGGACGCCGTGCTCCGTGCGGCAGCCACGGCGCTCCGCGAGCTGTCGCAGATCCTGGCGGCGCAGCAGTTCCGGCTCGCGCGCGTGCCCAGTGGCGGGCGTCGTCCGGACTTCGCCGACGCCCTGCGCCGGTGCGCAGCGCTGTGGGATCGTGCGCAGTCGGACATCCTCCGCGTCGTCTCCGCCGCGGCGTATTCCACTGCCCCGGTCGTATCCGGAGCAGAGGCGGCCGGCATCGTCAGTCTCGAGAACCGGAACGCCTCACGAGCACCGTAGGGGATGACGTCGTCGGCCGATCGTACGCGCCAACCGTGTAGTACGCCGCTTCGACCAGCGCCGCCGCTCGCGCGGCATCGCGTGTCGTCGCACCTGCGGACGGAGCTCGACGGCGCATGGGCGTTCGTCGGTCTGCCTCCCGATTCTGTCGACTCACCCGACGAGCTGGCTGCCGCTGTCGCGCGTCATGGAGCAGCCTTCGCGCCGATGCGCGGCGCGATGAGCATCGCGGCAGCGTTGCGCGACGTCGGACGTTTGCAGCTCGACGAGTCGCCGAAGCTCGATGATCGCGACTGGTGGATCCGCTGCGAGTTCACTGGTTCGATGGCGACGCCGCCCGCGGTCGACCCCGCGCTCGCTCCGACGCCTGCCGCCGAGACGGCGGCGTGGGTGCTCGTCTTCCAGGGGCTCGCCACGGTGGTCGACGTCTGGCTCAACGGCGAACCGCTGGGCCGTGCCGACAACATGTTCCTCACGTGGGAGGCGGACGTGTCGCCATTCCTGCGTGCGCGCAATGAGCTCGTGCTCTGTGCGCGAGCGCTGACACCGCGTCTGGCTCCACGACGGCCGCGCGCGCGGTGGCGCGCGAGACTGCTCGCGTCGCAGGAATGGCGGTGGCACCGCACCACGCAACTGGGTCGCATGCCGGGCTTCGGCCCGCAGGTGCCGCCGGTCGGTCCGTGGCGCCCCGTCCTGCTCGAGCGCCGGGCGCGCGCGACGGTGAGATCGCTCGACGTGGCGGCGACGCACCTCGCCGGCGCGGCGGTGTTGTCCGTGGACGCGCTGCTCGATCTCGACGGAGCACCTGGCGCCGCGTGGTTGATCTGCGGCACCGAGCGCTGCGAGGCGACGATGACGCGGGTCGAAGGCGCGTGGCGCGTTCGCGCGGTGCTCGAGAGCCCGGAGCTCGCCGCGTGGTGGCCGCACACGCATGGTGAACCGACGGTGTACGACAGTGCGCTGCAGCTCGTCGTGGCTGGTGCGCCGCTTCGGATCGCGCTCGGCGCGATCGGATTTCGCTCCGTGACGATGGCGAAGGCCGACGCGCCGTTCGCGATCTCGGTGAACGGCACGCGGCCGTTTCTGCGCGGGTCGTGCTGGACGCCGAGGGACTGGCTGCGCCTCGAGCTCGAGGAAGCGGAGCTCGAGGCGGAGATGCTGCTCCTGCGAGAGGCGGGCATCAACTGCATCCGCCTCTCGGGCTGCTTTCTGTACGGCTCGCCCGAGCTGATCGCCGCCTGCGACCGGCACGGGATCATGGTCTGGCAGGACCTGATGTTCTCCGTGCTCGACTATCCGCCGACGGACGAGGCGTTCGCCGTCGCGTGCGAGCTGGAGGTGGCGCAGCGGCTCGCGCTGCTGCGCTCGTCGGCGTGCGTCCTCGCGGTGTGCGGCAGCTCCGAGGTGGATCAGCAGTCGGCGATGTCCGGCGTGGCGCTCGACGCCAGCAATCATCCGCTGTTCCATGACCGCCTCGCCCGCGCGGCGCGACGTGCGCTGCCGGGAGTGCCGTACTGGCCGTCGACACCGGGCGGCGGTGTCGTGCCCATGCGCAACGACGTGGGGACGGCGCACTACTTCGGCGTGGGCGCGTACGAGCGCCCACTCGATGATGCGCGCCGCGCCGGCATGCGCTTCGCCACGGAGTGCCTCGCCTTCGCGCACCTGCCGGAGCCGGAGTCGCCTGCGTCGCTCGTGCTCGACGACGCGGGGCGCGGACTCGCCCGGTGGAAGGCGCGCGTGCCGCGCGACGGCGGGGTGGATTGGGACTTCGAGGACACTCGCGATTTCTACGTCGGCCACCTGTTCGGCGTGGACCCTGCGCGCCTGCGCGTCGCCGCACCGGCGCGCTACCTCGCGCTCGGCCGCGCCGCGTCCGCGATCGCGGTGGAGCGGACGTTCCAGGAGTTTCGTCGGACCGCCAGCCCCACGCAGGGCGCGCTCACCTGGCTGTGGGCCGATCCATGGGCAGGGCCAGGGTGGGGAAGCGTGGACGCGAATGGACGTCCCAAGTCGGCCTGGTATGCGATGCGCCACGCGCTCCGACCGACCGCGATCGCGCTGACCGACGAAGGGTTGAACGGCGTCGACATCCACGTGTGGAACGATCGGCCGGAGCGGATCGACGGTACGCTGCACGTGCGTCTCATGCGCGACGGGCGCGACATCGTGCACGAGGCGTCGGCCCCGCTCTCCCTCGACGGGGGCCAGAGTCGCACGCTCGCGCTCGAAGCGATCCTGGGCCGCTTCGTCGACGCGAACCACGCGTATCGGTTCGGCGAGCGGTCGCACGACGTGGCGCACGCAGTGTGGGTCCGCGACGGCATCGCGGAGCAGGGACCGGCGACCGACGGCTCGACCTACCTGGGACGTCCGATCATCGCGGAAGCGACGCTGTCACTCACCGGCGACGCGCGAGCGATCACGAACACCGGAGTGTCGGCGCGCGTACATGCGACGCAGGCGGATCGGTCGGTCGTCGTCGCGATCACGACCGCCTCGTTCGCGCAGCTCGTGCGCGTCGGCAGCGCGGCGTACCGCGCGTCCGACTCCTACTTCTCGCTCGTCGCGGGCGTCGAGCGGCACGTGCGGTTGGAGCTGCTCGATGCGGATGCCGATCCCACCATCGTCATCGAAGCGCTGAACGATCCAGACCCCTTCGTCGTATCCATCGACCAGACGGGCCAAGCACGCGCCGTCGCCACCGCGAAATCCGTGACGTGTTGACTCGCATCCAGGACGACAGCCGCACGTACGCTCCGTCGAGCGCCGCGACCTCGGGCAGCTCGTATCACTGGTTCCGTTCCGGCGAGGACTGGTGCGCCAGCGTGTGGCATCGAGCACAGGGCTCGTGCACCCGCGTCGCGGTGCTCTGCCCGTCGATCGCGCAGGAGCACCTGCGCGGGCAGCGTCACTATCGCGCGCTCGGTCGGCGGCTCGCGGACCAGGGTGTGAGCGTGCTGCGGTTCGACTATCCCGCGAGCGGCAACAGCACCGGCGCTGCGGTCGACGTCGACGGTGACGGTCCCGACCTCACGCCACGCTGGTGCGCCGCGATCCGCGACGCCGTGTCACACGCTCGCACGCTTGCGCCTGGCGCGGACGTCGTGCTCGTCGCGCGGCGGTTCGGCGCCCTGCTGGCGGCGCGCGCGATCGCCGAGATGCGCGGTGACATCGCGAGCCTCGTGCTCTGGGATCCTTCGCTCTCGGGGCATGCGCATCTGCGCGAGCTTCGACTCCGTGAAGCCGCGCGCCTCGATGTCCTGTTCGCGAGTGAGCTCGAGAAAGTGGAGCCCGGGGTCGCCCTGCAGACCGAGGGGCACCGCTTCGGTGCGGCCTCAGTCGAGTCGATGACGGCACTCTTGCTCGATGGTCCTGCGCCGCGCGTCCCCGCGATCCACGTGGTGGGCGAGATCGGCACCCGCACCGAGCGTCTCATCACGAAGTGGAAGAGCGAGTCCGGCTCACCGTCCATCACCGCGCACGTCACGAGCGACGCGGCGTTCGACTGGGCGAACCCGGAGGGCTTCGCGCTCCCCGATGAGACGCTCGACGTCATCGCGAGGCTCGCGGCCGCCGGCGCTGCCGCGTCACCGAGTGCGCAGGCAGCTGCAGCCGCTCCGGCCAGCGAAGTCGTCCACGATTCGAACAGCGTTGGGCGCACGCGCGAGCTCTTGGAGCGTCTCGGTGAGCAGGGCGCACTCTTCGGCGTGCATTCGTTCCCCGCGGCGGACGCCGACGTGCGAGTCGCGCTTCTCGTGCTCGGCACGGGGATCGAGCCCTCCCCGGGATTCGGCGACGCGTGGGCCCGCTTCGCGCGGAAGGCCGCGCCGCGCGGCGTGGCGGTGCTGCGCATCGACTTTCGCGGCAATGGAGAGAGCGACGCGCGCCCCGGTGATCGTGAGAATGTGAGCTATCTCGCCGGGCGTGTGGAGGATGTGCGGGACGGCGTGACGTGGCTGCGCGAGCGATGGCCCGGCGTTCCGGTGATGGTCACCGGCGTCTGCACCGGAGGCTTCTACAGCGTTCATGCGGCAGCGGCGCACGTGCCCGCCGACCGGTTCCTCGCGATCAATCCACAGCTCTGGTGCAGCGAGCAGGACTCGGCCTCCAACAGCACGCCGGACCAGGCGGTGTTCGTGGCGCAGCGCTCCACTGCGGCGCTGCAGGACGCGAGCAAGTGGGTGCGCCTGCTGCGCGGAGGCTACGGGTGGGAGAGCATCGCGCTCGCGCTCCGCGGGCTCGCGCAGCGCGCGCTCGGCAGCCTGCGCACGCTCGGCCGGTCGAGCGGTACGCTGGGAGGCGGCCTGCCTCGGCTGGACCTCGACCAGCTCTTCCCGCCGGATGCCCCGATCCATCTGATCTTCAGCCAGGACGACTTCGGCTACGAGCATCTCCTCGCGCATGGACGGCGCAGAGTGGAGCGTCTGCTCGCTCGGCCGCACATGCGCCTCCATCTCATCGAAGGCGTCGATCACACGTTCAGCCGAGAGTGGATGCGCCGTCGGCTCGACGAGGAGCTGCTCTCGCTGCTCGAGGTGTCGTCGTAGCACACGTGTGGAATGGAAGGAACGATGGAGCGACGAAGGCCGCGAGCTCGCCGTGCTCGCGGCCTTCGTGCAGGCGCGCCGTCGCGACGTGCTGCACGCGCTCGTGTAAGGTTTCTCGCTCGACCGGCATCTCTACCGCATGACCCCACTCTCGGATCGAGCAGTCGTTCCACTCGTCTCCGCGCCGACGGACGACGACGCGCTGCGTGCTCGACTCGCTGCGCTCGCGCGCGGCGAAGAGGCGGAGCTGTCGGCGCTGTACGCGGAATTCGGCGACCTGGTCTTTCGAACCGCGCGGCGGCTCACGGGCAACCGCGAGGACGCCGAGGACGTGACGCAGGAAGTGTTCGTGAAGCTGGCATTGGCCGTGGCTGGCTTCACGGGGGACTTCACGCAGTTTCCCGCATGGCTCCGCCGGATCGCCGTGCGCGCCTCGCTGATGCGCCTGCGCACCGGACGCCGCCGCCGCGAGATGGACACTGAAGACGTCGCGGCGCTCGTGTCGGCGTCCGACGCGGTGCTCGACCGGCTCAGCATCGAGGCCGCGCTGCAGCGCCTCTCGGTGGAGCACCGCACGGTGTTCCTGCTGAAGGAGGTCGAAGGCTACGACCACCGCGAGATCGCGGAGCTCGTTGGAATCTCCGTCGCAAACTCGGAGGTGCGCCTCCATCGCGCGCGCCGCCACCTTCGCGAACTTCTGGGAGGATCGAGATGAGCCACCTGACGATGGGATCGCACCCGGAGTTCGACGCGCTCTCGGCGCTGGCCGATCTCGACGCCCGGCGCGGCGTGCGTTCGCGCGCTGCGCGTCATGTCGAGCGCTGTGAGTCGTGTCGCGCGGTGGTCGAGGAGATCCGCGCGCTCGGAGACGCGGCGCGTGCACTCGACATCGAGCCGGCTCCGGCCGATCTGTGGGAGCGGATCCGGCTCGCCGCTGACGGAGACAGCGCGCGCACAGCCGCCTCGGCGCTCGCCGATCGTGCGGTCACGATCGTGCCCGTGCGCGAGCGGACGGTGGCACTGGATGTCCCGGCGTCCTCATCGCGAGCGTGGACCGTGCGGCGCGTGCTCGGAGGAGCGGCGATCGTCGTCGTGCTGGCGGCGATGGTGCTCTGGCCGAGCCGCGCGTCGCTCGATGCATCGGGACCCAGCCGGTTGACCTTCACCCCGAGCCGCCCGGTGCCGGGAGGCGTGATGACCGTGCGCTATCGCCCCGCGCGATGGTTCTCGGGTGCGCCGAGGCTGGTGCTGGCGGGTCGCTACGTGAAGCCCGCCCGTGGTGCGCAGGTACGCTACGTTGGCGCGCGCGACGGTCTCGACTCGCTCGCCTCTCTGCGCCGCACCGCCGATGGAAGCTACGAGGCGCGGGTGCACCTCCCCGATGACTTTCTCGGCGTGCGCATGGCGGTGTTCGACTCGGCCGGAACCGCGCACGACGAGGACGGTTCGGATCTGTGGGTGGCGATCGGTGGAACGCGCGACCACGCGCCGTCGCTCGCGTCGTTCGTCGCGAGCTACACGCCGGCGAGCAGGCGCGCACAGTCGCGCCAGAGCGTCTCGGTCGCGGACTCGATCCAGCGGTACTTTCCGGGGCATCCCGCGGGCTGGTCGCTCTACGACCGATTCGGAACGAGCAAGGGACTCTTCGACTTCTACCGCTATTTCTGGAGCGCGGAGCGCAAGTACGCCTCGCTCGACGCGACGCTCTCTCCGATGCGCGGGCTCGATGCGGAGCAGCTCTGGGCGATGGTGAGTCTCGCTGCCAAGATCGACGAGCCGGCCGAGCAGGCCAAGTGGGCGTTGCGCCTGGTGCGGGAGCATCCCGAGGATCCTCGAGCCTTCGGCGCGCTCGCCGGCGTGGTGCACGCGATCGAGCTGCGAGATCCGCCGCACGTCGCCGACTCGATCGCTCCATGGCTTCCCGTGCTCGATTCGCTGTACGAGCGGTCGCACGCCGTGATCCCGGAGGGCTCGTACGACATGGAGATCTTCCGCCGGCAGGGCGACTCAGCGTTCAAGGCGGGGTGGAGCAGGCGCGTGACCCGTGAGCGGCCGTACTTCACGACCGCCGGTCTGCCCAAGATCCCCGACGCGACCGTCGAGGCAGCTGTTCGCCGCCAGCTCGCGGCGGGATGCGCACGGCCCCCAGGCAAGTTCCCGATGCCGGACGTCGCCGCCTGGAAGCAATGGTGCGGGTTCGACCACATGCTGCTCTGGACCTATCTCGCCGAGGCGCATCTGGAGCGCGGACATCCGGCAGTCGCCGAGGCGTTGGCCGACTCCGCGCTCGTCGTCATCGCCCGCTCATGCGGCGCCGATCGGATCGCCCTCACCACGCGCGCGAAGGCGCGATTGGCGCGCGGCGATACCTCCGGCGCGGCGCACGACTACGCGGAGGCCTACGGCCGCTGGACTGTTCAGAAGGAAGCCCGCGAACGGGCCGCCGCCGTCCTCGGGAGCCGGTTCGACGCGTCGCGTTTCGATGCGGTGGGCGATTCGTCCCGTCGGACTTTCTTCGCTTGCATCAGTGCTTGGAAACAGGCCGACAGCGCTCGAAAGGCCATGTACGCCGCTCCCTGATCCCGTCCTTTGCGACCCGCGTCACATCTTCCACGTCCGGCCCGCGTACGTCTAGCGGGCCGGACGTTTCTCATCCCAGCTCCAATCGTCTTCCCAGCAGCCTCCCGCCGCCGACGGTGGCGGCTCTCAGCCGTTTCCCATGCGCCTGTGCTTCCGGCGCAGCTCCCCTCGGACGCGTGAACATCTCCCGTCTCGGCCGGTCGCTCACTGCCACCGCCATCCTCTCGGTCTCGGCCGTCGCGCAGGCCCGCGCGCAGGCCGCCGCGCCCGCTCCGCGCAGCGATGCGTCCACGCACACGGTGAAGCGCGGCGACACCCTCTGGGATCTCGCCAAGAGCTATCTCGGCGACGCCTATCTGTGGCCCGAGATCTACCGCATCAATACCGATCAGATCGAGGACCCGCACTGGATCTACCCAGGTGAGGTGCTCCGTCTGCCGGGTAAGACCGTCGCGGCGGCTCCGGCGCCGGCGGGTCCCGTCGTGCAGCAGCCGACTCCGCGCAACGCGAGCAGCACCGTCTTCAGCCCGCGCACGGTCGTCTTCGGCCGCGCGCGCGGCGCACGTGCGGCTGCTCCGCCGCGCGTCTCCATCAGCGACGTGATCCAGGCGCCCTACTACGCCGAGGTCGGTGGCCCGAAGGGCTCCGGAAAGATCATGTTCGGTGCCGACATCCCCGGCATCGACAAGGCGCGCGCGACCTCGAACTACCAGCTCTACGACCGGCTGCTCATGATTCCGCCGACGGGCAGCGCGGCGGCGGAGCGTGATCGATTCGTCGCGTACGAGACCGGCCCCACTGAAGAGGAGCTCGGCACGATGGTCGTTCCGGTCGCGTTGCTCGAAGTCGTGCGATCCCCACGCAACAACGAGCCGGCGGTCGTCCAGGTGAAGCAGCTCTACGGAGAGCTCGGCGCCGACACGCGCGTCGTTCCGCTCGACACCGTGGGCGCTGGCACGGTCGGTGTTCCGCGTGCGGTCGCGGCCAACAGCGTGCGCACTGCGTCGCTGCTCGAGGTCTACCAGCCAGACGTGCTTCCCGCGCTCGGTCACTACGTGCTCTTCGACCTTTCCTCGCGTGATGGACTCCGTGTTGGCGACGAGGTGGAGGTGTTCCGCACGCGTACCGAACCGAAGGGTGACGACGGACCGACTCTGCCCGAGGTCGCCATCGCGACGGCGCAGGTGGTGCGAGTCACGCCCTACGGCGGAACCGCGCGCATCACGTCGCTGCAGCAGCCGGCGGTCCGCAAGGGTGAGCACATCCGCGTGACGGCCCGCATGCCCTGAGCACGATGGGGCACGCGTTACGGCCGAATGCCGTAACGCGTGCCGACGCATTACATTAGGGCGATAGACATGACCGCGATCGCCCACTTCGTCGCCATCACCTGCTACCTCGGCGCCGCGGCGCTTGCCGCGACGCCGTTTGCGCGTCCGGTGGGCGCGCCAGTGCGCGGCGTGGCCGCGCTTCTGGCCATCGGCGTGGTGTCGCACGTCGCCGGTCTCGCGTCATACGCGCGGCACGTCGGGCAGCTTCCGCTCACCGGGCTCGGGCCATCGCTGTCGTTCGCCGGCCTCGTGCTCGCCGCGACGCTCCTTCTCGTCGAGCTGATCGCGCGCGACGTCAGCCTTACGCTGGTCACCGCGCCGCTCGCCGCCGTGCCCACGGTGTGCGCGACGCTGATCGGCTTCACGCCGGGCGTCGAGCCGCCTGGTGCGCGCGGGGCGTGGCTCTTCGCCCACATCGCGCTCAGCTTCCTCGGCATCGCGGCGTTCGGCACGGCCGCCGCCGCGGGCTGCATGTATCTCGTCGAGCGACGCGAGCTCAAGTCGCGCCGATTCGGCGCGATCTACCGGTTCTTCCCGCCGCTCGCCACGCTCGACCGGGTGAACCATGTCGCCGCCATCGCCGGCTGGCTGGGGCTGACGCTCGGCGTCGTCCTCGCCGTCACGTATTCGGTGGCGTATCGCGAGGTGAGCATTCCGAAGGTGTTGTGGGCGTCGGGTGCGTGGCTCGCCGCGTCGGGGATCGCGCTCGGGCGCGTCGCCGGCGGGTGGCAGGCGCGTCGTGCGGCGATCTACTCCACCCTCTCGTTCGCCGCCGTCGTCATCCTCTACGTCGCGTTCCGCGTCGCGGAGTCGGATGGGGGAGGGCGCTTCCTGTGAGCGGCTTGCCGATCCTCGTCGAAGGGAGCGCGCTACGTGCGCTGGTCGTCGGCGGCGGCGCGGTGGCCGCGCGCAAGGCGTCGGCGCTGGCGTCGGTCGGCGCGGCGGTCCGCGTCGTCGCCGTCTCGGCCGGCGCCGAGATGCGCGCGCTCGCCGACTCGAAGCAGGTCGCGCTGCAGGAGCGCGCGTACGAGGCCGCGGACATCGGTGATGCGCTTCTCGTGGTCGCGGCGACCGACGACCGCGCGGTCAACGACGACGTCGCGAGTCAGGCGAGAGCGGCGAACCGCCTCGTCAACGTCGCGGACCGGCCCGACAGCGGCAGCTTCGCCACGATGGCGTCGCATCGCGCTGGGTCGCTCGTCATCGGCGTCAGCGCGGGCGGTGTGCCTGGCGCCGCGGCGCGCATTCGCGACGCGATCGCTCGGCGCTTCGACGGACGTTACGCGCGCGCCATCGGCCAGCTCGCGGAGCTGCGGCGCTCGATGATCGATCGCGGCAACGGCCCGGCATGGCGCGCGCTGTCGGACGAGGTGCTCGACGAGCGCTTCTGCGAATCGGTGGAGCAGGGCAACCTCGACGCGCAGGTGGCACCATGGCGCTGATCGTCGTCGGCGTCAGCCACCACAGTGCGCCGGTCGAGATCCGCGAGCGGCTCGCCTACCGGCCGTCGGAGATTCTGCCGACGCTGGAGCGCATCCTCGCCGAGTGTGGTGCGCGCGAGGCCGTGCTGCTCTCGACGTGCAACCGCACGGAGCTCTACCTGGTCGAAGGCGAGAGCGACGGCGCCAACCCGGTATGGGCGCAGTTCGGCGAACGGCTCGGCGCGCAGGCGAGCGGATTCGGCTACGTCCGTCGCGATCGCGACGCGGTCGCGCATCTCTTCCGCGTCGTCTCGGGAATGGATTCGATGGTCGTGGGCGAGGCGCAGATCCACGGCCAGGTGCGCGACGCGTGGGAGGCGAGTCGTTCGTCGTCGGGCGCGGTGCTCAACCGGCTCTTCCAGTCCGCACTGCTCGTCGGTGGGCGCGTGCGCAGCGAGACGACGCTCGGCCACGGCGCGTTGAGCGTCAGCTCCGCGGCGGTGCAGCTCGCGAAGAAGATCTTCGGCACACTCGTCGGTCGGCGCGCGATGGTGCTCGGCGCGGGCGAGATGGCCGAGCTCGCGCTCGCGTCGCTGCAGCAGGAGGGAGTGCGCGCCGCGATCGTCGCGAACCGCACCTTCGAGCGCGCGCAGGCGCTCGCGTCGCTCTACGGCGCGACCGCGGTGAAGTACGACGAGGCGTGGAGCGCCCTGGCCGACGTGGATCTGCTCCTCTGCTCGACGGCGTCGCCGCACGCGGTCGTGAGCGCGGAGCGCGTGCGCGACACGCTGCATCGGCGCGGCGATCGTCCGCTCTGCATCCTCGACATCGCGCTGCCTCGCGACGTCGATCCGGCCGTCGCCGAGATCGACAACGTCTTCCTCTACGATCTCGACGATCTGCACGCGGTGGTGAACGCGAATCTCGAGCGGCGGCATCGCGAGCTGCCCGCCGCCGAGCAGGTCGTCGGCGACGAGGTAGAGAAGTACTGGCAGTGGGTGGCCGGTCTGGCCGCGGTGCCCGTCGTGACCCAATTCCGTGACGAGATGAACCGCCTGCGCGAGCGGGAGCTCGCTGCTGCGCTGCGTCGTCTCGGCGATCTCACTCCGGCCCAGCGCGCGGCCGTCGAACACTTTTCCCAATCTCTCATGAACAAGTTCCTGCACGAGCCCACCGTTCGACTTCGCGCGGCGGCGGCCAACGGCCGTGGTCTCGGCGTGGTCGACGCCGCGCGCTACCTCTTCGCGCTCGACGAGCGCGATGCCGAGCCGACCGCCGCGCCGAGCGAGCCGGATGCCGAGGAGGCACGCTGATGCCGACGGCCATCGTCACCGGCGGCGCCGGATTCATCGGATCGCACGTCGCGGAGCGGTTCCTCCGCGAGGGGTGGACCGTTCACATCATCGACAGCCTCGTGAGCGGCAAGCGGGAGAACATCCCCGCCGCGGCGACGTTTCATGAGCTCGACGTCCGCGACGAGAAGGCGGCGCAGTTGATCGCCGACACGAAGCCCGATGCCATCGTGCATCTCGCCGCGCAGATGGACGTCCGCAAGAGCGTCGAGGATCCGATCTACGACGCGAGCGTCAACGTCATCGGCTCGCTCAACCTCCTCGAGGCGGTGCGAAAGCATTCGCCGAAGACGCGCTTCGTGTTCGCGTCCACCGGTGGCGCGCTCTACGGCGACAACACGACGCCGCCGAACTTCGAGGACTTCAAAAAGGACCCCGAGTCGCCGTACGCGATCACCAAGCTCGCGGTCGAGCTGTACATGGCGTACTACGGCCGCGTGCACAAGCTCGACACCGTCGCGATGCGCTTCGGCAACGTGTACGGACCGCGCCAGGATCCGCACGGCGAGGCGGGGGTGGTCGCGATCTTCAGCGGTCGCATCCTGCGCGGACAGCCGCTCACCATCTTCGGCGATGGACTGCAGACGCGCGACTACGTGTACGTCGGCGACGTGGCCGAAGCGCTGTGGATGGCGGCCACGAAGGAGCTTCCGCCGGTCGGGCTGCTCGACGCGCGCGGCTTCAACGTGGGCACGGGCATCGGCACGTCGGTCGTCGACCTGGCGAAGAGCCTCCTCGAGGCCGCCGGCACCACCGTGCCGATCCAGTTCGCGCCCAGGCGTCCCGGCGAGGCACAGGAATCCTTCCTCGACGTGTCGAAGGCGGAGCGCCTGCTCGGCTGGCGTCCGAGAGTCACACTCCACGAGGGGCTGCAGAAGAGCTTCCAGTGGGCGGCCGAGCGTGACGCCGCGGCGCAGGGTGCTCCGGCATGATTGCACTTCTCCAGACGGCGGGTGCGGTCCCGACCTCGCCGAAGGAGCTGATCCTCAACGCCAGCACCGAGACCCAGGTCGTTCTGGGAATCCTCGTCGTGCTGTCGCTCGTCAGCTGGGCGATCATGCTGGGCGTCGGCCGTGAGCTGAGCAAGTCACTGAAGAGCGCCACCGCGTTCGCGCGCGAGGTGGAGCGCGCGCCGCGGATCGATTCGGCGGCGGTCGCGGCGAAGCACGCGGGGCCCAACGCGTCGCAGCGGCTGCTCGTGCGTGCGTTGCAGTACCTCGGTGAGGTGCCGCAGGCCTCGAGCCAGTACAACGAAGGCTCGCAGGCCGTGATGTCGGCCACGCACGCCGCGTCGCGCGTCGAGACACTGCGGCTCGTGCTCGATGCGGAAGCCCTGTCGGAGCGCGACCGATTGGGTCGCTTTCTTCCATGGTTGGCGACGATCGGCTCCGCGAGCCCGCTCATCGGTCTGCTCGGCACGGTGCTCGGCGTGATCAACGCGTTCGTCGGCATCGCGACGCGCGGCTCCGGAAACCTCGCGGCCGTGGCGCCCGGTGTCGCCGAAGCGCTCGTCGCCACCGCGGCGGCGTTGAGCGTCGCGATCCCCGCCACGTTCGGCTACAACATCCTCGCGAACCGGCTCAATCGCCTCGACAACCTGCTCGAGGGGTTCGGCACCACGCTCATCGCGATGCTCGGCCGCGAGGGGCGGATCTAGCGTGGTACGCCGTCGCCGGCGCGAGGGGATGCCCCTGAACGCGGAGATCAACGTCGTCAGCCTGATCGACGTGATGCTGCTGCTGCTCGTCATCTTCATGATCACCGCGCCGATGATGCAGGGCGGCGTGGACGTCGCGCTGCCGAAGGCGGAGGCGAAGCCGCTCGAGCCCAAGAGTGGTCTGGTCGTGTCGGTCGATCGCAACGGCTTCATCTACGTCGACGAGACGCGCATGTCGCTGGCGGAGTTCCGCTCCGCGTTCCGCGCCCTGGCGAGCAAGCGCGCGAGCGATGGCGTGTATCTCCGCGGTGACGCCTCGGTGCCCTACGGCGTGATGACCCAGGTGCTCGCGACGATGCGAGCCGCGGGGGTGGGAGACGTGGGACTCGTGACCGATCCGGAAGTAGCGCGGTGACCTTGGTCGCCCCGCGAGACGACCTCTCGCTGCGCACGCCGCTCGTTCTCTCCGCACTGCTGCACCTGCTCGTCGCGGCGGGATTTCTCGTGTCGCGCGCTCGAGCGCCCGTCGCGACGCCGCCGATGTATCGGGTGTCGCTCATCGCGGCGCCGCCCGGGCCGCGACAGATCGGCGTGGTGCGTGAGACGCCACCCGAGCCGACGCCGACGCCGCCCGCACCGACTCCGTTGTCGCGCGCCACGCCGGAGCCCGAGCGCATGAAGGCGCCGACCAAGGCGCCGCCGGCTCGCACGCCGAAAGTCGCCACGCCGAACGCCGGCGCTCCCACCACGAAGGCGCCGCCAGCCCCGAAGGCGGGCGGCGGACCGACCGGCGGGCGCGGCGCCGACGTGGCGAACGTGCGAACGGAGGGGATCGAGTTCCCGTATCCTGTGTATCTGCAGAACGTCGTGCGCCAGATCGCTCTCCAGTTCAAACCTTCCGGCAACGGCGCGCTGCGAGCGGAGGTAGCATTCCTCATCCGCCGGGACGGCAGCATCAGCGCTCTCAAGCTCGTTACGCGCTCCGGCGCGTTCTCCTTCGATCAGGACGCGATGGGTGCGGTGGAAGCGGCCGCCCGCGCGAATGCATTCGGGCCCTTGCCGCAGGGGTTCACCGACGACGTCCTCCCCGTCATCTTCAGCTTCGACCCACGGCTCATCCGTTGATGCGACTTCCCACCTTCGGCGCGCTCGCCGCGCTGCTCGTCGCCGCACCGCTCCTCGCGCAGGACACCACGTCGCGCGGCGTGCGGATCGGCCTCTCGTACGATCCCGGCACCAAACCGGGCGTCGTCGTGCTTCCCGTCACCGGGGCGCGCGGCGACTCCATTCGCGCGATCGTCCAGCGCGACCTCGATTACGGCGATCGCATCAACGCGATCGTGCTCGATGCGGCGGCGTCGCGCGACGCGGCTCGCGGCGCGGCTCCCAACTGGCCGCTGCTCGCGCGGCTCGGCGCCGCCGCCGCGGTGCAGATGACGCCCACGCCGACGGGGTTTCACGTCGCCGTGTACAACGTGGCGACGAAGCAGACCGCGCTCGTGAAGGACTATGCGACCAGCGCCGCGAGCGACTCGCGCGCCTGGCGCGCCGCGCTGCACGGCATCTCCGACGAGCTGGAAGAGGCGTTCACCGGCATTCGCGGCATCGCGCGCACGCGCGTCCTGTTCGAGCGCGGCAAACGCATCTGGGTCGTCGACAGCGATGGCGACGGCGCCACCCCGCTCACCGAAGTCGGTACGCCGGTATCGCCGGCGTGGCATCCGAGCGGGCGGATGATCGCCTACTCCACCTATCTGCCGGCGGGAATCTCCGTGCTGGACCTCGGCACCGGCCGCTCACGCGTGCTCGTCTCGGGCTCCGGCGTGTACATCTCGCCGATCTTCAGCCCCGACGGCAACAGCGTCATCTACGCGCACGGCACCGACGAGGGCGTCGATCTCTACACCTCACCGACGTCGGGCGGCGGTGGGCGCCGGCTCTCGGTGGGACGCGGGAGCGACAATGTCTCGCCCAGCTTCAGCCCGGACGGGCGGCGCATCGTCTTCATGTCGGGCCGCGCGGGGCATCCGGAGATCTACACGATGGACGCCGACGGCACGAACGTCGATCTGCTCACGCCGCTCGAGTTCGGTGAGAACGCGTATCGCGCGAGCCCGGACTGGTCGCCGGACGGACGATTGGTTGCATTCCAGTCGCAGATGGCTGGTACCTTTCAGATCCTCACGATCAATCTGCGCGACCGCAGTCTGAAGCAGCTCACGAGCGACGGCCGCAACGAGGATCCCTCGTGGGGTCCGGACGGCCGCCATCTCACCTTCGTCTCGAACCGCACCGGCGCGAAGCAGCTCTGGGTGGTGGACATCGAGACCGGCCGCACGAGGCAGCTCACGCGTGGCGCGGCGGTCCGTCTTCCGGCCTGGTCGCCTCGTCTCACGACCGACTGATCTCCCGAGTCACCGCTGGCCCCCCTTCCATCTCCTTCGGAGTCCTGCATGACCCGTCGCTTTGCCCTTCTCTCGCTCGCGCTGCTCTCCGTCGCCGGTCTCGACGCGTGCAAGCGCAAGGTCGTGTCGGCGCCCACTCCGGTCGCCAGCACCACCTCCACGGCGAACGAAGATTCCCTCGCCGCGCTTCGTGCCCGCCAGCGCGCCGATTCCATCGCGGCGGCTGACGCGGCTGCCGCGCGCAACTCGGCCGATGCGCAGCGCGCCCAGTCGGAGCTCGCCGCGCTGCTCTCGCAGAAGGTCTACTTCGACTACGATCGCGACGTGCTGCGCGACGACGCGCGCGCGGTGCTCGACGCGAAGGTCCCCGTGCTGCTCTCGAATCCGGGCGTCTCGCTCCTGATCAGCGGCCACACCGACGAGCGAGGGACCGCGGAGTACAATCTCGCGCTCGGCCAGCGGCGCGCGGCCCAAGTGAAACGGTATCTCAGCAGCAAGGGCGTTCCCGAGTCGCGGCTCACCGCGCAGAGCCTGGGCGATGCGCAGCCGGCGGTGCAGGGCAGCGACGAGTCGGCGTATCAGCAGAATCGACGCGCCGAGTTCGAGGCGCAGGGCGCGAGCGCCCTGGCGCGGCCGCGCTCATGACGCGCTTTCGTATTCTCGCGCCCGCGCTCGCGATGCTCGTCGCGAGCTGCGTGGCGTCCAAGCAGGACGTGGCCCTGCTGCAGGCGGACATCCGCGCCATGCGCGATCAGTCGGCGCGCGGCGACAGCGCTCAGCGCATGCAGGTCGACCAGGTGCTCGCGCAGGTGATTCGCGCGAACGACTCGGTGCGCGCGGTGAGCGCCCGGCTCGCGAAGCTCCAGGCCGACGTCGTGAACGATCACCACGAGATGGGGGTGCAGATCCTCCAGATCCAGGAGCTGTCGGGCCAGAGCCAGCGCCGACTGCAGGAGCTGCGCGCGTCACTCGAGGATCGCACGCAGGCGGCGGCGCAACCGGCGCCTGGCGACACCTCCAAGCCGACCGTTGCCGCGGCGCCTGGTCAGGGGCAGCTCTTCCAGAGCTCGCTCGATCAGCTCCGTCGCGGAAGCGTCGGCGTCGCGCGCAGCGGCTTCGAGGAGCTGCTCCGTACCTATCCCAACTCCGAGGATGCACCGGAGGCGATGGTGTACATCGCCGAGACGTACGCGGCCGAACGGAACCAGGCGGCGGCCGACTCGGTATACGGTCTGGTCGTACAGCGCTACCCCAAGTCGCCGAAGGCGGCGACTGCCCTGTACAAGCGCGCGCTCGTCCTGAAGTCAGCTGGTCAGAATGCGGCCGCACGAGCGTCGCTCGAGCGGATCGTGCGGGAATACCCGCGATCGGATGAGGCTTCGCTGGCGCGCGAGCAGCTCCGCACCCTCGGCAAGTAGCAGGAGTCATCGATGGGAAGCTCAGCCGAGATGCCCTTCCTCGACCATCTCGAGGAGCTGCGCTGGCGGATCATCTGGTCGCTGGGCGCCGTCGTCGTGGGCGTCGGCCTCGCGTTCGCGCTCGTGCTCAAGTTCGACCTGCTCACCTGGATCCAGGGGCCGATCCTCCCCTTCCTGCACGGAAAGCGGCTGATGTACACCCATCCGGGTGACGGCTTCTCGATCCTGATGCAGACCGCGATCATCGTTGGACTCGTGATCGCATTGCCGATGATTCTGTATCAGGTGTGGGCGTTCCTCTCGCCCGCGCTGCACCGCCACGAAAAAAAGATGATCGTGCCCGTGATCGTGGGCGGCGTCTTCCTGTTCGTCTGCGGCGCGGCGCTCGCCTGGTACTTCGTGCTGCCGATGACGCTGCGCTTCCTGTTCGGATTGGGCGACCAGGCGTTCGACCAGATGATCACGGTGAGCGAGTACTTCGGCTTCGTCACCAGCATGGTGCTCGCCATGGGCGCCGTGTTCGAGCTGCCGATCGCCATCCTGCTGCTCACGGCGCTCGGCCTCGTCACGCCGAAGTTTCTGTCCAAGTTCCGGCGGCACGCGGCGGTGGGATCGTATCTCGTCGCCGCGATCATCACCCCGGGCGATCTGTTCGTGACGTCGATCGCGCTGATGGTGCCGCTGTACCTGCTGTATGAGCTGAGCATCGGGCTCTCGTGGATCGTCTTCCGTCGTCGCGAGAAGAAGGCTGCGGCCGAGGCGCTCGAGAGCGGCGAGGTAACCGCGTGACCTGGCGGTTGTCGCTGTGGCTGCTGCTGCTCGCCGCCGCCGTGTCAGCCCCTCTGGAGGCGCAGCGTCCGACGCAGCCGTCTCGACCGGCGCAGCCCGGCGGGCGCACGCTCTCGCGCGACTCGCTGCGCACGCGCGCCGACTCGATCCGCGCCGGCGTAGACACCACCGCGGCCGACACCGTCGCGCAGGTGCACTTTCTCCCGCCCGACTCGGTGATGCAACGCCTGATGAGCATGCCGGGCTACAGCGTCACGCGCTACCAGGCCGAGATCATCACCTTCGAGGCCGCCAGCCGCGGCGTGGTGCTCTCGAATCGCGGCCTCGTGCAGCGCGATTCGCAGACGGTCAAAGCCGACTCGATCTTCTACAACGGACAGACCCAGCGGGTGGATGCGAGCGGAAAGCGCAACGTGTTCCTGCTCCCGGGGCAAGCGCCCGTGCTCACGAGGGGCACCACGAACTACGACGTCTCGACTCGACGCATCGCGGGCGGCGGTCTGAGCACGTCGATCGACCAAGCGGGGCAGACGTTGTTCATCCGCGGCGATCGCTACGCGGCCGTCGCGGCGTCCGACTCCCTGCGCGGCCCGAACGATCTGAACTACTACGTGCGCGACGGCATCATCACCGCGTGCAACGACTCCGTGCCCGACTACTACTTCAAGGCGAAGGAGATCAAGCGCACGGGCAACTTCGTCGTCGCGCGGCCGGCCGTGCTCTACATCGGCGACGTGCCAGTGATGTGGCTGCCGTTCGTCTTCCAGGACATTCGCACTGGACGCCACAGTGGAATCCTGCCGCCCAACGTCGGCGTCAGCGACATCATCCGGAACAGCCCCTCGTACCGGCGCAACGTCGATGGACTGGGCTACTATTTCGCACTCAGCGACTATTTCGACGCGCAGGCCTACCTCGACTGGCGCAGCTCGGCCGGCGAAACGCTGCAGGGCGACCCGGGCTACGTGCGCTACAACGGCGAGGTGAACTACAAGTGGCTCGACCGGTTCGTCGCGGGCCGCCTCGCGATGAGCCGCACCAATCAGGGCGACCGCACGAACACCGCGGTCTCGTGGGGCCACTCGCAGAGCTTCACGCGAAACACCTCCCTTCAGGCGAACGTCAACTACGTCACGAGCACCACGCTGCAGCGGCAGACGACGATCAACCCATACTCCGCGCTCGCGACGATCAGCTCGTCCGTGAACTATCAGCAGAAGATCGGGCCCGCGCAGCTCAGCGTCGGCGGCAGCAACCGACAGTATCCCGGTCGCGATCAGGTCGACCGCAACCTGCCGACGCTCAGTCTGACCACCAGTCCGCTGAGCCTCGGGAGCTGGCTGACCTGGACCCCGAACGTGAATTACTCGTCCACGCAGACGCTGAACATCGATCAGCCCTCGGCGCTCGGGCTCCTCGTGCGCCGCGGCAAGACCGCGGCGGGCATCGACACGATCTTCGGGGATACGCTCAAGCGCAGCGCCTACACCAGCACGCTGTCGTTCGACACGCCGCTCACGATCTTCGGCTTCAGCCTGGGGAACCGCTTCAACGTCAACTCGGCGCGCAACGACTTTCCCGAGCGCGCCGTCGTCGCCGACGTCGCCACTGGCGTCGAGCAGGAGCGCATCTATTCCACGACCTACCACACCGAGATCAACTGGGAGCCGTCGTTCAGCCTTCCGGCACTCGGCCGGAACAACCTGAACCTCACTCCGTCGCTCAGCTTCTCGAACGTGGATGGCAGCGCGTTCTGGATCCGGAACGAGCGCACGGCGGGGCAGTGGGTCCATCAGACAAAACGTCCGAGCTTCGGGCTCTCGGCATCGCCCACGCTGTTCGGACTGTTCAACGGCTTCGGGCCGTTCGCGCGCATCCGGCACTCGATTCAGCCGACGTTCGGCTATGCCTACGCGCCCGCCGCCGAGGTGAGCGACGAGTTTCTGCAGGCACTCGGCCGCACCCGGAAGAGCAGCAGCAGCTCGTCGACCGGCTATCTCCCATCGCTCGCGCAGAACTCGCTCAGCTTCGGGCTGTCCACGAACATCGAGGCGAAGCTCCGCTCCACCGTCGACTCGATGCCAGACGCCGGAGAGAAGATCAAGCTGCTCTCGGTGAACTTCACGGGACTCAACTACGATTTCGAGCGCGCCCGCGCCACGGGCTCACGCATCCGCGGCCTCACCACCCAGAACTTCGGCTACACTGCCCGCTCCGACCTGCTCCCGGGCGTGGACGTCGGCGTGGACTACTCGCTCTTCGAGGGCTCGACGCAGAGCGATACGGCGCGCTTCAAGCCGTATCGCGAGCGGATCTCGGCGACGATGTCGTTCAGCAACACGAACAATCCGTTCGCGGTGTTCTCGCGGATCTTCGGCAAGGCGGTGCCGCCCACGACCCCTGGCACCGATCGGACGACACCATCGCCCGACGACCGGTACGCTCGCGAGGTGGCCTCGCAGCCCGTCGCCGGGCGCGGCGCGCGGACGGCCGCCTTCCTCCCGACGGTGCATCAGGGATGGGACGCCTCGTTCACCTTCAGCTCGGCTCGGCAGCGACCGCCGGGCGGAAATCCGTCCAACATCGTCGCGTTCGACCCGGCAACTCGCTGCATTCAGTTCAACACGCCGACCCTTCGCACCCTCTACGACGACTGCGTCGCGCGCCAGCTCACGAACCCATCACCCGACATGCCCATCACGTCGGGGCTCGCTGGCTCGCCGTTCTACATCACGCCGCCCACCACGTCGCTGGGCAGCAGCGTGAACTTCGGCCTCACGGAGAAGTGGGCCGGGAGCTGGCAGACCAACTACGATTTCGAGCGCCACAGCTTCGCCAGCCAGATCGTGTCGCTCCAGCGCGACCTGCACGATTGGCGCGCCATCTTCGCCTTCACGCAGTCCCCGAACGGCAGCTTCGCCTTCAACTTTCTCATCTCGCTCAAGGCGGAGCCCGAGCTCAAGTTCGACTATCACAAGGCCACGTACCGCAACGAGGGACTCCGCTGACGAGCCAGGCGCGGAGCCGCACTTGCTTCGTCTCGCCACCCCGCTGACATTGCCCGCATGTCCACCGCTGTAGTTCTGGACGGGCAATCCCTCACGCTCGACGACGTCGTCGCCGTTGCCGTGGACCGTGCGCCGGTGGAGCTCGCGCCCGCCGCGCGCGCCCGCATGGAGCGCGCGAATGGCGTCGTGAGCGCGCTCGTCGCATCTGGCGCTGTCGCGTATGGCGTCACGACCGGCTTCGGCAAGCTGTCCGAGATCGCGATCCCACGCGACCGCCTCGGCGAGCTGCAGGTGAATCTCGTTCGCAGCCATGCCGCTGGCGTGGGGCGCCTGCTCCCCGAGCGCGAGACGCGTGCGATGATGCTGCTGCGCGCCAACGTGCTTGCGAAGGGATTCTCCGGTGCGCGGCCCGTCCTGGCCGACACGCTGCTCGCCATGCTCGGCGCTGGTCTCTATCCGCCCATCCCGGAGCAGGGGAGCGTCGGCGCCAGCGGTGATCTCGCGCCGCTCGCGCATCTCGCGCTCGCGCTCATCGGCGAGGGCACGCTCACGCGTGGCGCGGAAGCCGCCGACGCGCGCACCATGCTCGCGAAGGCGGGACTCGCGCCGGTGACGCTCGGGCCGAAGGAAGGGATCACTCTCATTAACGGCACGCAGGCGCACACCGCGATCGCGGCGCTCGCGGTCGTCGATGCGCACCGGCTCTGGCGCATCGCGCATCTCGCCGGCGCCATGTCGCTCGAAGCGCTCCTCGGCACCCCGGTCGCGTTCGATGCGCGCATTCACGACGCGCGCGGGCAGCTCGGACAGGCGGCATCGGCGGCGTTGCTGCGAACGCTGCTGCAGTCGAGCGAGATTCGCGAATCGCATCGCGAGGGAGATCCCCGCGTTCAGGATCCGTACGCGCTTCGATGCATGCCGCAGGTCCACGGTCCGGTGCTCGACGCCATCGACTTCTGCGCCGGCGTCGTCGGGCGCGAGCTCAATGCGGCAACGGACAATCCGCTGGTGTTCGCCGACAGCGGCGAGCTGCTCAGCGGCGGAAACTTTCACGGCCAGTCCGTCGCGATGGCGCTCGACTTCATGGCCATCGCGTTGACCAACCTGGCGACGATCGCCGAGCGGCGCATCGACCGGCTCGTGCACCCCGATCTCAACCAGGGGCTGCCGCCCTTTCTCACGAACGATGCCGGCGTCAGCTCGGGCTTCATGATGGCACAGGTGACCGCCGCGTCGCTCGCCAGCGAGTGCAAGGTGCTCTCGCATCCCGCGAGCGTCGACACGATCCCGACCGACGGCAACAAGGAAGACGTCGTCCCGATGGCGATGGGCGCCGCGTGGAAGCTGCGCCGAGTCGTGGACAACGTGCGCGCCGTTCTCGCGATCGAGTTGATGTGCGCGGCGCAGGGGCTCGACTTTCGAGCGCCGCTGCGCGCGGGGAAGGGCGCCGCGCGCGGGCAGACGCTCGTGCGCGAGCTGATCCCGCATCTCGATCGCGATCGCGTGTTGTCGCACGACATCGCTCGGGTTGCCGACGCCATCGACCGCGGGCATTTCTCCTCCGCGGCACGGGCGGCGGAATGAGCACGACGTCCGCGGAGATGGGCGCGCGTCCGGTCCGCGCGCCGAGAGGCACGGCGCTGAGCTGCAAGGGCTGGCAGCAGGAAGCCGCGCTTCGCATGCTGATGAACAACCTCGATCCCGACGTGGCCGAGCGCCCCGACGAGCTGGTCGTGTACGGCGGCACCGGCCGCGCCGCGCGAAGCTGGGCCGCGTTCGACGCGATCGTCGACGCGCTCCGCGCGCTCGAGCACGACGAGACGCTCCTCGTGCAGAGCGGCAAGCCGGTCGGCGTGTTTCGCACCCACGCGGCGGCGCCGCGCGTGCTGATCGCCAACTCCAACCTGGTCGGCCGCTGGGCCACCTGGGAGCATTTCCGCGAGCTCGAGCGCCAGGGCTTGATGATGTACGGCCAGATGACCGCGGGCTCGTGGATCTACATCGGCTCGCAGGGCATCGTGCAGGGCACCTACGAGACGTTCGGCGCCGTCGCGCGCCGTCACTTCGGCGGCTCGCTCGCGGGTCGGCTCGTCGTCACGGCGGGCCTGGGGGGCATGGGCGGCGCGCAGCCGCTCGCCGCGACGATGCAGGGCGCGGTGATGCTCGCCTTCGACGTGGATGCGTCGCGCATCGAGAAGCGCCTCGAGACGGGCTACCTGGACGTGAAGGCCGCGTCACTCGACGAGGGGATCGCACTCGCGGAGGCGGCGCGCCGTGAGCGGCGCGCGTTGTCCGTCGGCGTCGTCATGAACGCTGCGCCCGCGCTCGAGGAGCTCGCCCGGCGCGGTGTCGTCGTGGACGTGCTCACCGATCAGACGAGCGCGCACGACATGCTGCGCGGCTATCTGCCCGATGGCATGTCGCTGGATCAGGCCGCGGCGCTGCGCGCGTCGGACGAGCGGGCGTACGTCGCGGCGAGCACCGCGACCGCAGTGCGCCACGTCCGCGCGATGCTCGCGCTGCAGCGCGGCGGTGCCGTCGCCTTCGACTACGGGAACAACGTTCGCACCGTCGCCTTCGACGCCGGGGTCGCCGACGCCTTCGCGATTCCGGGCTTCATCCCCGAGTACATCCGGCCGCTCTTCTGCGAGGGAAAGGGACCATTCCGCTGGGTCGCGCTCTCCGGCGATCCCGCCGACATCGCGCGCACCGACGAGCTGGTGCTGGATCTCTTTCCGGACGACGAGCACTTGAAGCGTTGGATCACGCTCGCGCGCGAGCGCATCCACTTTCAGGGACTGCCCGCGCGAATCTGCTGGCTCGGGCAGGGCGATCGCGCGAAGTTCGGCCTCGCGCTCAACGATCTCGTCGCGCGCGGCGAGCTCTCCGCGCCCATCGCCATCGGGCGCGATCACCTCGACACGGGCAGCGTCGCGTCGCCCTTCCGCGAGACGGAAGCGATGAGGGACGGCACCGACGCGGTCGCGGACTGGCCCATTCTCAACGCGCTCCTCAACGTCGCGAGCGGCGCGAGCTGGGTCTCGTTCCATCACGGCGGCGGCGTCGGGATCGGCAACTCTCTTCACGCTGGCCAGGTGATCGTCGCCGACGGCACCGAGCAGATGCGAGTGCGACTGGAGCGGGTGCTCACCAACGATCCAGGCATCGGCGTGGCACGACATGCCGACGCAGGCTACGAGTCGGCGCGCGAGACCGCGTCGCGCACTGGGATCACCATCCCGATGGCGCCGTAGCGTGCTGTCGAGCCGCTTCAAGCCGTACCACGTTCCCCTCTTCCTCGCGAAGTACGCCTGGCTCGCCGTGCGGCGCCGTCCGGTCCTCGTTCACTTCGAGGTCACGCTGCGCTGCAACGCGCGCTGCGGCTTCTGCGACTACTGGAAGACACCCGCCGCCGCGCGCGCCGACGAGCTGAAGTCGTTCGCCGATGCGGCTCGCTTCTTCAATCCGATGCTCGTCTGCTTCACCGGCGGCGAGCCGTTGCTGCGGCGCGATCTCGAGGAGCTCGTTGCGGCGGTGGATGCGTCGATACGACTCAAGTACGTCACCCTCATCACGCATGGTGGCATGCTGAGCGTCGAGCGCGCGCTCTCGCTGCGCGACGCGGGGATCAACCAGTTCAGCATCTCACTCGACTACCTCGACGGGCGACACGATACCGCGCGCGGCATTCCCGGTCTCACCGAGCGCATCTTCGGCGCGGTGGACGCCATGCGCGCACGCGGCATCGACAACATCCGGTTCAACACCGTCATCAAAGACGACAACCTGGATCAGCTTCTCCCCATCGTCGAGCGTGCCTCCGCGCTTGGCTGCGGCGTGAACTTCAGCGTCTACACCGATGCGAAGAACGGCAACCGCGATCACCTCGTCGCGCCCGCGCTGCACGCTGAGCTGGACGGCATGATCGCGCGCCTCCTCGAGTACAAGCGCCGCCGCCGGGGCGTGATCACCAACTCCGACGCCTACCTCGAGCAGATACCGCGCTATCTGCGTGGAGAGCTCACCGAGCCATGCCGCTCGGGGCAGCGAACGATCCACATCGACCCGACCGGGCGCGTGAAGCGCTGCCCCGACTTTCCGACCGACTTCCACTGGCGCGAGTTCCAGCGGTACGAGCCGATCGCGTGCAACGATTGCTTCTACGCGTGCCGCGGTGAAGCGCAGGCACCGTTGCGCCTCTCGCGCGTGCGCGACGTGATGGCGCGCCCGCAACCGCTGCCTCTCGCGTGACGGCGTCGCTCCTCTTCGTGAACGCGAGCCAGGTCGTCACCTGCGCGGGTGCGGGGGCGGCGCGCAGAGGCAACGAGATGGCCGACGCCGGAGTGCGGACCGGTGTCGCGGTCTTGGTCCGGGGCGATGTGATCGCCGCGGTCGCTCCTGAGCTGGAGCTGCGCTCGGCGCACCGCGACGCGACGATCATCGACTGTGAGCGCGGGCTCCTCACTCCCGGCTTCGTGGACTCGCATACCCACGCCGTGTTCGGGCGTGCGCGCTACGAGGAGCAGGAGCTCCGCGCCGCGGGCGTCTCGTATCAGGAGATCGCCCGCCGTGGCGGTGGGATTCACGCGTCCGTTCGCGACCTGCGCAGCCGCTCGGAAGACGAGCTCTTTCACCTTGCGGCGCCGCGCCTGATGCGGCTCGCCGCCTCGGGCGTCACGACGGTCGAGGTCAAGTCGGGCTACGGACTGTCGCTGGACGACGAGCTCAAGACGCTCCGCGTGATTCGTCGCCTCGCCGAGCGGCTGCCGGTTCGCATCGTTGCGACCTTTCTGGGCGCGCACGAGATCCCACTCGAGCATCGCGAGCGGAGCGCGGGCCGGCGCGAGTACCTCGATCTGCTCGTGCATGAGATGCTGCCCGTCGTCGCGCGCGAGGGTCTCGCAACGTTCGCCGACGTCTTCTGCGAGCCGGGGGTGTTTACGGTCGAAGAGTCGCGCGAGCTGCTGCTCGCGGCTCGCGCGTCCGGTCTCTCCGTGAAGTTGCACGCGGACGAGCTGAGCTCCGGTGGCGGTGCCGAGCTCGCGGCCTCGCTGGGAGCGGTCTCCGCCGATCACCTTGCCGCGGTGAGCGACGCCGGCATCGCCGCGCTCGCGGGGGCGGGCACTGTCGCCACGCTGCTTCCCTCCACCATGCTCTTCCTCGGCAAGCGGGAGCAGGCGCCCGCTCGCCGGCTCATCGAGAGTGGTGTTCCAGTGGCGCTCGCCACCGACTTCAATCCCGGAACCTCTCCCACCACCAATTTCCCCTTGGTGCTCACTCTCGGTGTGAGCCAGCTCCGACTGAGCTCCGCCGAAGCGCTCGTCGCGGCCACGGTGAACGGTGCGGCGGCACTCGCGCTCGCGGACCGAGTGGGTCAGTTGCAGGAAGGCTTTTCTGCCGATCTGGCGCTATGGGCGCTCAACGATTCGCGAGAGCTGCCGTATTGGGTGGGAGCAGGGGAATGCCGGGCGTCTTGGGTGCGCGGCAAACCTTGTCACCCCCATGACTTAGCGCTAGCTTTTTGAAGTTGAGCCCCCCTCCGTCGCGAGGACGGGGACGCCCCTCGCGGAGCCCGCCACTCGCCGATGCCTGATGTCGCCAAGCTGAAGAAAAAGGCAGCCGAGCTCGAGCTGAAGAAGCAGTTCGACAAGGCCCTGGCGGTGTACGTCGAGATCCTTGACGGCTTCAACGACTCCGATGAGGAGGTCGACGTCGCGCTCTACAACCGCGTCGGCGACCTGTACCTCAAGCAGGGCAATGTCGCCGATGCCGTGGATTACTACGAGCAGGCGGTCGACCGGTACGCCGACGGCGGCTTCTTCAACAACGCCATCGCGCTCTGCAACAAGATCCTCCGGAACTCGCCCGGCCGCGCGTCGATCTACTACAAGCTCGGCAAGATCAGCGCGCGCAAGGGCTTCGTCAGCGACGCGAAGGTCAACTTCCTCGAGTACGCCGACCGGATGCAGAAGTCCGGCAAGATCGATGAGGCGTTCCGCGCGCTGAAGGAGTTCGCTGATCTCTGTCCGGACCAGGACGACATCCGCCTCCTCCTGGCCGAGCAGCTCTCCAAGCAGGAGCGCGGACCCGAGGCAATCGAGCAGCTCCAGCTCCTCTACGAGCGCTATACCCAGCAGGGCCGCGATCTCGAGGCGCGCGCCACGATCGACCGGATGAAGGCGATCGATCCGACCGTCCAGCCACGCATCAGCGGCAGCGTGTCGACTCGCGGCGGCGGAGATCTCGTCTTCCTCGACCTGAACGACAAGGGGACGGACAGGAACTCGCAGATCCTGAAGCGCGCGACCCACGGGCTCGAGCTCATTCACACGGGCGAGTACTCGGAGATCCCGTCCACTCCGGCCCCCGCGCCGGCAGCGGACGTAGCGGCGACACCCGCCCCCACTCCCGAGTTGCTCGACACACCCGTCATCGAGCCGGCGCTGCTCGACGGCGTCACGCGCGCCGCCGAATTCGAGAACGCGCGACCGGCCGAGGACGCGAATCTGCTCGACGGCCTCCAGTCCGTCAGCTTCGACGCGGGCGACCTTCCGTCGCCGCTGGACGTCGGCGGCTCGATCCTCGATCTCGAGCCGACTGATTTTGGCGCCATCGACAGCTCACCGCGTTTGACGCCGCTCGCGTCGCCGACCCAAGGCGCGGAAGATCTGGGTCTCATCGACCTGGGCATGCCGGACCAACCGCTCGTCCAGCGTCGTGACTCGCGCGACGATCTGCCGCTGCTCGACACCGACGCGCTCGAGCCGCTGGACGTCGTCGTGCCGGGAAGCGAGATCACGGTCGATCTCGACGACGAGGACGCGGCGATCGGCGGCGATCTCGAGCTGATCATGCCCGACGCGGACGAGGCGCCCACGAGCGCGGTGGATGCGCTGGCGGACATCCCGCTGATGGATCTCTCGCTGCCGACTCCCGGCGAAGCGATGCTGAGCATCACCGGCTCGACCGTCGGCGCACCCTCGCTCGATTTCCTCGAGCTCGCGGATGGAGCAGACGCCGAGGATTCCGCTGACGATGGCGCCGAGACCATCTTCGGATCCGACGCGGAGCTCGAGCTGCCCTCGGATGCCTTCGCGCACGACCGATCGGCGAGCGACGACGATTCGGACTTCACCCTCGACGCGGACACCTTCACGACAACGGAGTCGGACAGCGCCACGCCGACACCCGCGGCGGCGCGCCGAAGCTCCACGCTGATGGCCGAGCAGTCGGTCGAGCTGCTGCAGGCGTTCGTCGATGCCGAGCCGGAAGATCACGCCAGGCGTCGCCAGCTCGCCGAGGCGATGCTCGATTCGGGCGACCGCGACGGCGGCATGCGCGAGCTCGAGCAGGCGATGATCGGCTTCGAGCGCGGCGACGACCTCGAGGCCGCGTCCTCGTTGGCCGACGAGATCGTTCGGCTGAATCCGGAGTCGGTCCGACATCATCAGAAGCGCGTCGAGTACGCCTTCCGCACGAACGAGCGCGGACGGTTGATCGAGGCGTACCTCGCGCTCGCCGACGCGCTTTTCCGCGCCGGTCAGACGGACAAGTCGCGCGCCATCTATCACCGCGTGCTCGACCTCGCGCCCGACGACCTTCGCGCGCAGGCGGCGCTCGAGAGCATGGGCGATGAGGAGCCGGAGCCCGCTCCGCCTCCGACCGTCGGTCGCGGCACGGGATCCTCGGCGCGCGTTCCGGCCGCGCCGGTGTCGGCGGCGCCGTCGCGCTCCACGGACGACGAGTTCGTCAACCTTGGTGACTGGCTCCGTGACGACGACGCGCCGAAGGACACGCGGATGGTCGTCGAGGAGAGGGAGCCCTCCGGCGACGAGGAGGCGGATTTCCAGGAGATGCTCCGGAGGTTCAAGCAGGGCATCGCCGACAACGTCGAGGAAGAGGATCATCAGAGCCACTACGATCTCGGCGTCGCCTACAAGGAGATGGGGCTGCTCGACGAAGCCATCGCCGAATTCCAGAAGGCGCTCCGCGCGCCCGCCAACCGGGTGCCGACGTACGAAGCGCTCGGTCAGTGCTTCATGGAGAAGGAGCAGGTCGCGATGGCCGCGACCATTCTCAGTCGCGCCCTGCACGAGAAGGGCGTGACGGAAGACCAGCTCGTCGGCGTGCTCTATCTGCTGGGACGGTGTGCCGAGGCGCGTGGACAGCGGGAGCAGGCCGTGGAGTATTATCAGCGCGTCTTCGTTCTCGACATCCAGTTTCGCGACGTCGGTGAGCGGCTCGTCGCCGTGGAGAGTGGTCGCTCGTGAGCGGTGTCGCCGCGCGCGCGCGAACGCCGGCCACTGCAGCGCTGCGCGAGATCCAGGAGCCCGTCGGCGAGCGTCTCGAGGACGTCGCGCGCGAGATGCGCCGAATCGTCACCGCCGACCTCCCGATGATCGAGCAGGTGAGCGGACACCTGCTGCAGATGCGGGGAAAGATGTTCCGGCCGACTCTGGCGCTGCTCGCGAGCGAGACGGACGGCACTCCCGAGCCGCGCGTCGTCACGCTCGCGTCGGTCGTCGAGCTGATGCACCTCGCGTCACTCGTGCACGACGACTCGGTGGATCACTCCGCGCTGCGCCGCGGTCTCCCGACCGTGAACTCGCTCTTCAGCCACCAGGTGAGCGTGATCATGGGCGACTTTCTCTACTCGCGCGCGCTCGAGGCGCTGGTGGACCTCGCGGATCTCGATCTGCTGCGCGTGCTCACCAACGTCTCCACGCAGCTCACCATCGGTGAGATGCGCCAGCTCGCCGCCGTGGAGAAGCTCGCGTTCACGCAGCCCGAGTACGAGACGCTGATCGAGGCGAAGACCGCGTCGCTGCTGAGCGCGGCGTGCGAGACCGGCGCCATCTGCGGGGCGATGAGGCATCGAGCCGCGCTCAAGCGCTACGGCGCGCTGTTGGGGATGGCGTTTCAGGTGGCGGACGATATCCTGGACTACACGGAAACCGCATCGGTGACCGGTAAGCCCTCGGGACTCGATCTTCGTGAGCACAAGGTGACGCTGCCCCTCATCGCCGCGCTGCCGCGCCTGTCTCCCGCAGCGCGCGGACAGGTCGATGCGTTGTTCTCTACGGAGGCTCCCACCGATGATCAGATCGCCGAGGTGATCGGACTCGTCGCGGACGCCGGCGGAATCGTTGCGGCACGTCGTCGCGGCGAGCAGTTTGCCCTCGAAGCCGAGGCGACGCTCGCTGGCCTTCCCGATACGCCGGCGCGCGCTGCGCTCGCCGACGCCATCCTCTACGTCATGGACCGGCGCTCGTAATGCCTCCTCGCGGATCTTCCAATCGACGGCCGGTGTTTCACGCCGTGACGCTCGCCATCGGCTTCGTCGTCGGGGGGGCCATGACGCAGGTGACTCGACAGTTCTTGCCCGCCGGCACGGTGAAGCGGTTCTTCACCACGGGAGTCACGCCGTCCGTTGGTCCGGTGACGTTGGATCTCGTCATTCTGAAGTTCTCGCTCGGTCCGGTCGTGCTCGACGTCTCGCTGTTGAGCCTGCTCGGTGTGCTCATCGCCTATCTCATTGCCCGGTCGCTCTTCTAGGAGACATCATATGTTCGGCAACCTCGGTTTCAGCGAGTTGATGATCATTCTGGTCATCGTGCTCGTGCTCTTCGGCGCCAAGCGCATCCCGGAGATCAGCGCATCGTTCGGCAAGGGCATTCGTGAGTTCAAGAAGAACGTGAACGAGGTCGAGCGCTCCATCACGGAGCCCGAGACGCCTCGCTACGATTCCCGTCTCGCCGCGGGCGAGCCCGTCCGCCACGAGGCCCCAGTCGGCGAAGAAGTGCGCCCGGAGCCGAAGCGCCTGATCTGACTGAGCTCGAAGGTAGATGTGAGAGAGGCCCGACCGGCATCGCCGGTCGGGCCTCTCTGTCGTTCGACTGCTCGCTCGATCAGGTCGCGCTCTGCTTGCGGAGCTGCTCGGAGATCTCCTTGCGCCGATCGTCGATCTTGGCCGACTTGCGCAGATCCTCGAAGTACGCCTGCAGATACTGCTGCCGGAGCTGCTGCTGCCGCTGTGCGCGCACATCCTTCTTCTTCACTTCGAACGTCGCGCGATCGGCTGGCTTGCGCTGATCCACGCGGAGCACGAAGACGCCGTCGCGCTCGCGGATCGGCACGCTGACGGTGTTCGCCGGAAGCGCGAACGCCGCGCCGAGCGCCTCACCCACACTGCCGAACGTGGACGCCGCCTCGCTGCGCGTGACGAGCCCGGTCTTCTGCACGGTGAGCTTCCGCGCGGCGGCCGCTGCCTCGAGCGTGCTGCTCTTGGCCGCCGCCGACAGCGCGCTCGCCTGCGGAACGGCGCGCTCGACCGCGCGATCGATCGCAACGCGGCCGCGAACGGCGCTCTTCGCCGCGTCGAACGACTTCGCGCTCTCCGTCAGCGACTCGACTCGGGCGAGATAGTAGCCATCCTCACCGTCGAACAGGTCGCTGATCTCACCCTTTCGCGCACCGTTGAACGCCCACGCGCTCACGCTCGGCACATACTTGCCGTCGTGCATCGCCGGCTCGCCTTCGTTCACGTCGACCTTGAAGGGCGTGAGGCCGAGCGTCTTCGCGGCTTCGTCGAACTTCGAGGGCTGATCGCTGCCAGCGGCGAGCTTCGCGAGCTGATCAGCCTCGCGATCCACCTTTGCCGCCGACGAATCGCTCGGCTGAATGCGAAGGAGGATGTGATGCGTCGCCACCGTGTCGCCGTTCCGCGAGTCGAGACGAATCAGATGGTAGCCGAACGGGGTGAGCACGGGTGCTGACAGCTCACCCGGCTTCAGCCCGTCGATCGCCTTCTCGAACTCGGCGACGAACCGGCCGCGCGCGCCCTTGCCCAGATCTCCGCCGTTCGTTGCCGACGCGCTGTCGGCCGACTCGCGCTTCGCGACGTCTTCGAACTTGGCGCCGCCGACGATCTCGTTGCGCAGACCGGTGATCCGCGCGCGCGTCGCGGCGCTGTCGGCCGCGGAGACGACGCGCGGGATGTACACCACGCTCACCGTCCCGTGACCGGGACGGTCGAACTCGGACTTGTGCGCGTCGTAGAACTTCCGAAGGTCGGCGTCAGACACGTTTGAGTCGGCCGCCGTCGGCGTGGGACGGATCACCACGAAGCTCACGGCGGCGCTGTCGTTCGCATCCTGCCACGCGCGCCACAGATCCAGATCAGTGACGTAGACGCCAGCCGTGACCTGCTCGGCGAGCTTCTCCTTCGGCACTTCGGAGCGGTAGTACTGCTCGAGCGCGACGAGAAGCCCAGACTGGCGCGCCTGTCCGCTCGCGAGCAGGCGCTGGTACTTCGTCATGTCGAATCGCCCCTCCGTCTGCAGGTCCGGCGACGTGGTGACCCAGCGAGGCGGCGCGAAGCGCGCGTAGTCACGCAGCTCGGCGTCGCTCACGCTGATGCCGCGGCGCCGATATTCCTGCTGCAGGAGCACGTCCGAGATCAGCTCGTCGAACGCCTGGTTCTCGATGCGCCGCTGCTCGTCCTGAGTGAGACTATGGCCGGCCTGCTGCTGCTCCTGCTGCATCAGCTGGCTCGAGCGACGCTGCCAGTCCGTATAGAGGATGTCGGTGCCGTTGACCGTGGCGACGGCGGTCGTCGTCGTGACCGCCCCGCGGCCCAGCAGACCCGAAGATTCGACCAGCAGGAAACCGCCAATGAACGCGACCGCGAGGATCCAGAACACGAACTTCGCGGAGCTCCGCATTACTTGGAGCACGTGACAAAACTCCTTCGGACGGCGAGAAACGAATGAGGGAAGGGAAGCTGAAAAAGGTATTCGGCAACAGCGGCTAAAATCAAGTGAGGGACGCACTTCTGATTGACTTGTCCCACGCGCGCGGTATCTTAATCCGCTCCCCCTCACCGCCGCCCGCGCGCCGCCACCGAGGCTTTGATGGCCAGCTCCGCCCGCATCGACGAGCTCAAAAAGAAGTTCGACGAGAACCCGCGCAGGTACTTCGCGCCGCTGGCGAACGAGTTCCGGAAAGGCGGAGATCTCGAACAGGCGATCCTGATCTGCGAGGAGTTTCTCCCGCACCAGCCCGGCCACATGAGTGGCCACATCGTTTACGGACAGGCCCTGTACGAGAGCAGCCGGCTCGAGGACGCCCGCACGGTCTTCGAGACCGCCCTCTCGCTCGACCCCGAGAACCTGATCGCGCTCCGGCACCTCGGCGACATCGCCGGCCAGCAGGGCGACGCAGGCGGCGCGCGTCGTTGGTACGAGCGCGTGCTCGAGGCCGATCCGCGCAACGAGGAGATCCAGTCCCTCATCGCCGGATTGGACGGCGCCCCGTCAGCTCGGAGCTATGAGAGCGAGTCGGCTGCCGATGCGTCCGCGCCGTCGTACGGGCAGGCGGGCACGCACGAGCCGACGTTCGTTGAGACCGGATCGCGCTACGACGCGGGGGAGGTGGTGCCGATCGACCTCGACGAGACGATCCCGCACGGTGTGCCGGTCGTCACGCCGCAGCATTCCACGCCGACCCAGCAGGGAGCGCCGTACGACGACATCGGACTGAGCGGCATCATGCCGATGCCGGACAGCGGTGCGCTCATGCCGGAAGTCGCCTCGCGTGCGGATGGGTTCGAGGCAACCGAGTTCGAGGCACCCGAAGCGCCCATCGCGCACACCGCTGGTCTCCAGTCCGCATTCGAAGACGAGACGGGAATCTTCGGCGCCGCCGTCACTCCGCTCGACGCCCCATATCGCGCCGATGCTCAGGAGTCGTCCGGCGGGTCGACGGCGTTCCCCGAGCTCGAAGGCGACGACGGCCTCGTGCTTCCGCCGCACGGCGATCCGATCGCCCCCATCGCGGCCGCGCCCGATCATCCGGCCAGCAGCCTCCCCTCGATGGAGGGCTTCCCGTCGCTCGATGGCGACTTCTCGATCCCGAGCGGTGGGTCGTCCGTGAACTCCGCCCGCGCGACGAGCGAGGCAGCGGAATCCATGGAGTTGATGGACTTCGAAGTGCCGGACACTTCGGATGTTCCGGACGCCACTCCCGCAGGGTCCGCGCTTCCGGTCGAGCTGCCGCCCGAAGTGATCGCCGCCGAGGCAGAGCTCCTCGAGAGCGGAATGTCGGTCGAGCAGTTCGACGCCGGCGTTGCCACCGACGATGAGCTCCCCCAGGAGGCGAGCGACTCCATCGGCGGAGAGTTGACCTTCATCGACGACTCCGACGACTCCGAGGAGTCCAACGAGCGCGCGCCCGAGACGGCGCTGGCGCCCGACGATGTCGATGAGCCGGCGCCTGCACCGTCCCACACGCTTTTCGTCACCGAGACGATGGCGGAGCTCTACCTCAGCCAGGGCTTCCACGACCAGGCGCTCTCGGTGTACGAGCAGCTGAGCGCGGCGAGTCCGAGCGACGCTCGTCTCGCGGACAAGGTCTCGTCACTTCGCGCGACCGCCGCTGCGCCCGCAGCCGAGAGCGGCGGCCCTACCGTCCGCGAGTTCTTCGCGCGGATGGCGGCGCGCCGTCCGGGTACCGCGAGCGCGAGCTCGACCCCACCCGACGACGACGACTTCGCGACGTCCGAGCCGACGGAAGTCTCCCACGAGCCCGAGCCGGTTCTCTCCGCACAGCCGGCGAGCGACGTCTCCGAGGCGGTGGAGGAGCCCGCCATCGCCAGCGAGCGCGCGCCCGCAGAGCAGCCGGTCCGGGCGCAGCACGCCATGTCGGCAGCGCCGGCGGGCGGAACCATCGACGCGCTGTTCGGCAACAGGCCCGCGGCCGAGACGGAGGACTCCGCAGCGTCCGCGCTGGCGCAGGCGTTCGGTTCGGAGCCGAGCGCTCCGCCAATCGTGGGCAACCCGACGCGCCCCGCCGCAGGCGAGCTCTCGCTCGACAGCGTCTTCCGTGACGGCCCGGCGCGCACGGCTCGTACGTCACAGGGATTCTCCTTCGATCAGTTCTTCTCGCAGAATCCTGAAGGAGAGAGCACGGGTGGAACCTCCCGTGCCTCGCAGGAGCTGCCGGCCGAAGGCGAGCCGGCCGAGAAAGGCGCCGACGACATCGAGCAGTTCAACTCCTGGTTGCAGGGATTGAAGAACCGGTGAGGATCGCCGTCCTCAACGGACCCAATCTCAACCTGCTCGGCGTTCGAGAGCCCGAACGCTACGGGAGAACCTCGCTGGCCGAGGTGGAAGAGCGGCTCGCCGAGTTGGCGGCGGAGCTCGGTGTCGAGCTCGAGTGCTCACAGCACAACGGAGAAGGTCAACTCATCGACGCGGTGCACGGCATGCGCGGCCGCGTCTCGGGCGCGATCGTGAACGCGGGTGCGTACTCGCACACCAGCCTCGCGCTACGCGACGCGCTGGTCGGTGTCGCCGTGCCGTTCGTGGAGGTGCACGTCACCAACGTGTACGCTCGCGAGCCGGAGCGACGCCATTCCATGCTCGCGCCCGCGGCCATGGGCGGGGTGGTCGGTCTCGGTACGCAGGGTTACGAGCTGGCGCTTCGGGGTCTCGTCACAGCGCTTCGAGGCGGCGGCGCGTGAGCGATCCGCGGCCGCGCCGCGTCGCTGCCCTCGTGGACGGGCTGACGGCGGCGCACCTGGACGGCCTGCTCCTCACCGGCCTGTCGAACATCCGGTATCTCACCGGTTTCTCCGGCTCGAGCGCGCTCCTCGTGGTGGGGCCGCGCGATCTCGTCCTCATCACCGACTTTCGCTATCAGACGCAGGTCGTCGAGGAAGTCGGGGATCTCGCGCGCATCGCGATCGAGCCGTCCAGCCTCTGGACGGGCCTCTGGCAGCAGCTCGGCCAGCTCTCGGGGATGCAGGTGATCGGCTTCGAGACCGCCCACATTCAGCACCGCGATTTTCAGCGGCTGCTCGAGTCGGGTGCCCGCTGGCAGTGGCGCCCCACGGTGGACCTGGTGGAAACCCTTCGCGAGCGGAAGGACGCGAGCGAGATCGTGCGGATTCAGGAGGCGGCCGAGGTGGCCACCTCCGCGCTCGGCCGCACCCTGCCGCAGATCCGCGCGGGAATGAAAGAGCTGGCAGTGGCCGGCATCCTCGAGAAGGAGCTGCGCGATGCCGGCAGCGAAGGGTTCGCGTTTCCATCGATCGTCGCGAGCGGACCGCGATCCGCCCTGCCACACGCGCACTCTTCGGCGCGCGAGCTCGAGAACGGCGACTTTCTGCTGATGGACTTCGGAGCAGTGGTCGCCGGATACTGCTCCGACATCACGCGGACGGTCGTGGTAGGGAAGGCGAGCGACGAGCATCGGGCCGTGTACGAGGTGGTTCGGGTGGCCAACGAGCGGGCAGCGGGAAGCGTTCGGGCCGGGATGTCGGGGCGGGATGCCGATGGACTGGCCCGGGACTACATTGATCGGGCCGGATTCGGACCCTTGTTCGGCCATAGCCTGGGCCACGGGATCGGGCTCGAGGTGCACGAGGCGCCCCGCCTCGCGCGCACCGCGGAAGGGGCGCTCGTGGAGAGTGCGGTGGTGACGATCGAACCGGGCATCTATCGGCCGGGTTGGGGCGGCGTACGGATCGAGGACGATGTCGTCCTGGATCCAGCCGGCCCACGTATTCTGACGCGGTTTGCGCGCGAGCTGATCGAGCTCGGGTGAGCGACGACGCTTCTGGCGCATCGCGCCATACTCATGGGCCTATGATCGACCTACGCTACGTCAAGAAGCTCATCGACATCCTCGACGAATCGACGGTGGACTCCATCGAGATCTCGTCAGACAAGGGGATGAAGATCCGAATCTCGAAGAGTCCGAGCGGCCGAGGCGCGATGCAGGTCGCGCCACCGGCCGTGATCGCGCCGATGCTGGCGCCGCCCATGCTTGGTACGGGGCAGCCGACGCCATCCGAAGGCGTTCCGGCCGTGGAGGCGGCGCCGGCCCGCGACGCGAAGGCGGGCGGAAGCGAGGTGAAGTCGCCGATGGTCGGGACCTTCTACTCCGCGCCCGAGCCGGGCGCGAAGCCATACGTCTCCGTCGGCTCTCGCGTGACCAAGGGCCAGATCCTCTGCATCATCGAGGCGATGAAGATCATGAACGAGATCGAGTCCGAGGTCTCGGGGCTGGTGACGGAGGTGCTCGCAAGTGACGCGCAGCCCGTCGAGTACGGGCAGGCGCTCTTCCGTGTCGACCCCAATGGCTAGCCCCACACCCGCGACCACCCAGCCGATCGCGCCGTCCCCGGCCGCGCCGGGGGCGATCTTCAACTTCAAGGCGGTGCTGCAGCAGCTCGTGCAGCGCAACGCGTCCGATCTGCACCTCAAGGTCGGTCGTCCCCCGACGCTGCGCGTTCACGGAGACCTCCTTCCGCTCGATCACCCCGCGCTGAGACCGGAAGACCTGAAAGGGTTGGCCGAGCAGCTCATGACGCCGCGGCAGGTGAAGGAGTTCACCGAGAACAAGGAGTGCGACTTCGCCATCGGCGTCCCGGGCATCGGGCGCTTCCGCTGCAACGTGTATCAGCAGCGCGGATCGCTGTGCTACGCGATGCGCGCGATCCCGTATCAGGCGCGCACCATCGGAGAGCTGAACCTGCCCTCCGTGCTCGAGGACATCGCGCTCAAGCCGCGTGGACTCGTGCTCGTCACCGGCATCACCGGCTCCGGAAAGAGCACGGCGCTCGCGGCGATGGTGCAGCACATCAATGAGCATCGTCACGCGAACGTGATCACGATCGAGGATCCGATCGAGTTCCTCCATCGCGACATCAACTGCCACATCAACCAGCGCGAGGTTGGCACCGACACCGCCACCTTCGCGCAGGCGCTCCGCCGCGTGCTCCGTCAGGATCCGGACGTCATCATGATCGGCGAGATCCGCGATCTCGAGACGCTGGACACGGCGCTCAAAGCGGCGGACACCGGGCATCTCGTGTTCAGCACGCTGCATACGACCGACGCCACGCAGACGATCAATCGCGTGTTGTCGTTCTATCCGCCGCACCAGCAAGCCGAGGTCCGCTTCTCGCTCGCCAGCGCGCTCCAGGCGGTGGTGTCGCTTCGCCTCGTGCCGCGTTCGGACAAGCCGGGCCGCATCCCGGCGTGCGAGGTGCTGATCAACACGCAGACCGTTCGCGACCAGATTCGCGACATGGACAAGACGCTCAACATCCCGGACCTGATCAAGGACGGCACGGTCCAGTACGGGATGCAGAGCTTCGATCAGTCACTCATGCACTACTACTCCCAGGGGATCATCTCCTACGAGAGTGCGGTGTTCTACGCGACCAGTCCGAGCGAGTTCGCGCTGCGCGTCCAAGGTGTCGCCGGCACGAGCGACAACAGCTGGTCTGGTTTCGAGAGCGACACGGCGGCCTCCTGATCGCCCCCGGCCGCGAGCGCATGACCGAGAATGTCCTGATTGCCGACCGTCGGTGGGCAGTCCGAGGAGCGTGCATGTCCGAGAAGGTTGTCATCGCCACCTGCTGGTCGGCGATTCCGCAGAGCGTGAATGTTTAAGAAAGTCCTGATCGCCAATCGCGGAGAGATCGCGCTGCGCGTCATCCGCGCCTGTCGCGAGCTCGGCGTGCAAACGGTCGCCGTCTACTCCGAAGCCGACCGCGAATCACTGCACGTGCGGTTCGCGGATGACGACGTGTGCATCGGGCCTGCCCCCGCGCGCGACTCGTACCTCAAGATTCCGCGCATCATCGCGGCGGCGGAGATCGCCGGCGCTGACGCGATCCATCCGGGGTACGGCTTCCTCGCCGAGAACGCGGAGTTCGCCGAGATCTGCGCGGCGTCGAACATCACCTTCATCGGGCCGACCGCCGACCAGATCCGCGTGATGGGCGACAAGGCCGCGGCACGCAAGGCGATGACGGCGGTCGGCGTGCCGATCGTGCCTGGGACTCCCGGACCGGTCGAGGACGTCGACGAGGCGCTGGAGTTCGCGCGGTCGATCGGGTTCCCCGTCATCATCAAGGCGGCGGCGGGCGGCGGCGGGAAGGGGATGCGCGTCGCGAAGGACGCCGACGAGTTCGAGCGCTCCTTCCAGCTCGCACGCAGCGAGGCGCTCTCGGCGTTCGGCAACGGCGACGTGTACGTCGAGAAGTATCTGATGCGCCCGCGGCACATCGAGTTCCAGATCATGGGCGACAAGTTCGGCCACGTGATCCATCTCGGTGAGCGCGATTGCTCGGTGCAGCGCCGCCACCAGAAGCTCATCGAAGAGGCGCCGAGTCCGGCCATGACGCCGGCGCTGCGCAAGGCGATGGGCGACGCGGCCGTGGCGGGCGCCAAGGCGATCGACTACGTCGGCGCCGGCACGATCGAGATGCTGCTCGAGAACGGCGAGTTCTTCTTCATGGAGATGAACACGCGCATCCAGGTGGAGCACCCGGTCACGGAGATGCTCACCGGCGTGGACCTCGTGAAGGAGCAGATTCGCGTGGCGGCGGGGCTTCCGTTGAGCGTGCGCGAGCTC
>DASYMZ010000102.1:0-26094 GCA_036008805.1 Gemmatimonadaceae bacterium | reverse complement strand
ACGTGCTGGAGCAGAACACATCGGACGATCCGGGTTCGCGCGGCGACGAGTTCGTCGATACGCGCGGCGTGTCGTATGGCTTCGACGTGTTGTTGCGCCAGCTCGAGATCGGTCCGTTCGGCGGATGGCTCGCGTACACGTATGGCGTGAGCTCGCGCACGCGCGACAGCGTCACCTTCTGGCCCGGTCATGATCGCCGGCACAACCTGAACCTTGTCGGCACCTACAAGCCGGGATCGCGCTACACCTTCGGCGCTCGCCTCGGCCTGGCGACGGGCACGCCGTACACCGACATCGTGGGACAGCTCGTGCGTCGCAACTACAATCCGCGCACGCACCAGTTCAATGGTGACCGCAGTGGCGACGGGGAGATCGAGCCCGTCGGCGGTGTGCACAACGCGGAGCGATATCCATTCTTCCAGCGTCTCGATCTCAGCGTGTCGCGCGTCATGCAGTGGCGCGGCATGCAGGTGACGCCATACCTGAGCGTCGTGAACGCGTACAACGCGAAGAACGTGTTCATCTACACCTTCGACTACACGCGGAATCCGCCGACGCGCGAGGCGTCGTCGCAGTTCCCGCTGCTGCCGAGCCTCGGGCTCACGGTCGGTTTCTGATGGCCGCGTCACGCGTGAAGCCGCTGCGGATGTTGGTCGCGTGCGTCGCCATCGCCGCGGCGGCGTGCACGTTCGATCAACAGACCGTCGCCGTGCAGCCATCGCAGGTCGTCGTGCACGCGGTGCTGGACCCTGGCGGGACGGAGCAGCAGGTGCTCGTCGAGCGCACGCTCTCGGGGACGGTCGACATCCCGAAGAACCAGCGGTTCGATCCCGAAGATCCGATCAACTCCGGCGGTGGGATCCCGATCTCCGGATGCCAGGTGACGGTGACCGGACCGACGGGCGAGTTCTTCGGCGTCGAAGCACCGGCGCCCGGGCGTCCGAGCACCTACTCGACGGGGCGGTACATCCTCACGTCGGGCACCATCACCAACGGCCCACGCATCCCGCTGCGCGCGGGCGGGCGCTACGAGCTGCGCGTGCGCACGCCGGATGGAACGATCGTGACCGGATCGACGGTGATCCCGCAGGCGAGTCCATTCACACCTGGCTCGCGACTCGAGCGCTTCAATCGCGATCAGGATACGGTGCGGCTGGTGTGGAAGGCGGCGGCCACGGCGCGCAGCTATCTCATCCGGGTCGAATCACCGTTCGGGCCGTTCCTCCTGTTCAGCGACTCCATCGGGCTGGAGCTCCCGGGCAACCTGCGCAACTACTTCGCGTCGAGCCTGGAGCGCGTGTTCATCCCCGGTTTCCGTCAACGCGTGGAGGTCGCCGCGGTGGACAGCAACTACTACGACTACTATCGCTCGCGCAACGACCCGTTCACCGGCTCGGGCATCATCAACAAGCTGCGGGGCGGCATCGGGTTGTTCGGCTCCGCGGTGAGCATCCATGCGCGCACGCTCGACGTGACGCAGGACGCGCGCGAGCCGGCGATCGAGGGAACCTACGACGTGACGACGACGCCGACGCTGAGCCGCCCGGTCGCCGACGCACTGCAGCTCTATGTGGAGTCGTCCGGCGAGCCGGCCGCGCTGAGCGGCTGGTTCACGCGCAATCGGACGAGCGGCGTGCTGGAAGGGATGCTCGGCACGCGCAAGAACGGACGCGTCGCGCTGGAGTTCCTGGAGAACCAGTCGTCGGTGGATACGGTGGCCGTGTTCGCCGGCGAGCAGCGCGGGGACTCGCTGGTCGGTGGGTACGTCGGGGTGGCGGGGACGGTGGTGTTCGTGAAGCGGCGGTGAAGGTAGACGCTCTGACTACCACCCGCCTGCACTTGCCGTTCACGGAGATCTGCTCCCTCGGCTGAGACATCCAAGAATTTAGGGATGCCCGAAGGTCGGTCGCCGTGCGCCGTACGAAGGTACGACCGTACGGTACTCGATACCGCCGTGCGCCCGCACGCATGCCCCGAACGTCTGGCTCGCCACCAACTACCCGCTACGCCCTCGCGGTACCCACTGCCCGCGACCGTCTACAGGCGTGTGGAAGCTCTCGCTACCGAGTGCTGGACGCAGCGGTCGCGGTCAGCGCTGAAACTTCCTCCCCCGTCAGCCGCACGATCTCGTCGACGTCGCCCGACCTCCGCTGCACTCCGCGCACGACCGCGTCCACGGTGAGGAGCGGGGCGTCGGCTTCCTCGGTCACCGAGACCTCCCACTTGCCGCGATCGGGTCCCTTCAGCGTGTGGCGGTAGCGCGCCGTGTAGACGGTGAAGCGGCGTGGAGCGGGGCGCGGCGCGGCGACGCCGCTGTCCTGCGCGTTGCTCTCGTCGTCGGCGAAATCCGCGTCGGGTTCCAGAGCGTCGAGCTCCAACGCGTCGTCATCGGCGTACGGACTCGCGACGTCGTCGCCGGTGATTGCGTCGTCGCTGACCTCGGCGTCGACGACGACCTCAGACTCGCTCGTAATTTGCTCGACGTCGAGCGACGTGGACTCGGCGACCGGCTCGGATGCTTCGTCGGCCTGCGCGGGTTCATCCGACGCGACAATCGTCGTGTCGGCCGCGGAAGGCACGACCTCACCGACCAGCTCGAGCGCGAGCACGGCGACGCCGCTTTCCATCCCGCCCTGCCGGATCGCGGGAAAGAGGTGCACCTCGGCGATCCGTTCGACCTCGAGCTGCGTCGCGATGGCCCTGAGGAATCGGACGCGCGTGTCGTCCATCACCTCGACGCCGCCACGGCATGCTCCGCCGTCGCGAGCGCCGTGCGCCGCTGGTCCATCTCCCGCTCGACGTAGAGCCGCAGGATGTGCATGAAGTCCTGCGCGTTGGTGACGACGCCGAACGCCTGATGGGTGCCGCGGTCCTTGAGCTTGCTCACGACGAACTCCGCCGAGTCGACGCAGATCGTCGCGAGCTCGCGGAGGCTGCCGTCGCTGCCCGTGACGAACGCGGGAAGCATGTTGCCCGTCGCGATCGCGTGCAGCGCGGTGGCGATGAGGATCGCCATCGTCGCCTTGATCGCGTGCGCGCGCATCGCGTCCTGCGCGGCGATCGCGTCGGTGATCACCTCGGGGAGCGGACCGTCGTCGCGGATGGAGCCGGTGAGCACGAACGGCGTGTTCGTCGTCACGAGCGCGTGCATGATGCCGTCGGTGATCGTCCCGTCCGCGACGGCGGCGGCGATCGATCCGGCGGCGCGCACCTTGTTGATCGCGCGCATGTGCAGCCCGTGACCGCCCTGAGTCGCCTTCCCCGCCCCGCTCATCCCGAGCGTCGTGCCGAAGATCGACGCCTCGATGTCGTGCACGGCGACGGCGTTGCCCGCGAGCAGCGCGCCGACGAAGCCGTTCTCGATGAACCAGACCATGTCGTTGCGCGCGCGCGAGTGCACGAGCGCGGGGCCGGCGACCCAGATGGGATAGCCGCCGGCGTCGCGCTCGTTGACGAGGATGCTCGCCATCAGCGCGTAGTCGATCGGCTTCTCGCGCGAGACCTCGCTGACCATGAACTTGAACTCGCCGTCGCTCCCGACCTCCTCCATGAACGCCGTCGCGTGGACGTAGATCCCCTCGCGTCCGCTCTCGTCCGTGCCGACGGCGACGCGGTCGCCCTGCTTCACGCGGCGTCCCTCGCGCACCCACAGCTCGCCGGCGGCGTCGAGCACGAGGGCCGAATCCATCCGCGGCTCGCGCGGCAGGCGCCACTTCCCTGCGACGCGCACGTACGTCGGCAGGTTGGTGGTGGAGAAGAAATTCTCGGGAAGGACGCCGTCGGCGGGGGCGGGGGCGAAGCTCGCGTCGGGCGCGCTGGACAGCGCCGGCTTCGTGAAGTCGGGGGCGTTGAAGGAGGGCACGAGCGAAAGATCGTCAGGCGGGAGGGTTACTACAACTGCTACGGCCGTACTCGGTAGCGTAGGCTCGTACCTTCGTATGCCGTATGCGGACCGACATCCCAGCAACGCCCGATGCTTGGACGCCCCTCTGCAGGTAGGCGATGAGTGGCGTCCAATTATTGAGGATTGCCGGCGGACTCGGTCGCAGTGCGCCGTACGAAGGTAGCCGCGTACGGTACCCGGTACGGCAGGGCTCACAGCAACGCCACGGGATCTCGATCGAGCGTCAGCCTCAACCCGAACTGCTTCGGCACCTCGAACCTCTCCACGAGGTATCTCCCCACCCGCCCCAGCTCCTGCGGCCGCTCCGCCTTGAGCAGCACGTGCCACCGCCACCGGTTCTTCACCCGCTCCACCGGGCACGGCGCCGGCCCGATCACCGTCACCCCGTGCACGTCGCTCCGGGCGATGAGCTTGTGAAGCCACCCCGCGGCTTTCGTCGCCAGACGCGCCGTCGCTTCCTCCTGGGTTCCGCTCAGCACCACGTTCGCGATGCGCAGCGTCGGCGGATACGGCGGACGCACTCGCCCCTCGAGCTCCTCCTTCACGAACGCGTGATAGTCGTGGGTCACCGCGCAGCGCACCGCATGGTGCAGCGGCGAGCGCGTCTGGATCAGCACTTCCCCGCCCTTCGGTCCGCGGCCCGCGCGGCCGGCGACCTGACTCAGGAGCTGAAAGCACCGCTCGCTCGCGCGGAAGTCGGGCAGGTTGATCCCGACGTCCGCGTCGATCACGCCGACGAGCGTCACGTTCGGGAAGTCGAGCCCCTTCGCGATCATCTGGGTGCCGAGGAGGATGTCCACCTCGCCGGCGCCGACGCGATCGAGGATCGCCGTGTGTGACCACTTCCCGCTCGTCGTATCCACATCCATCCGCGCGATGCGCGCCGTGGGATACCGCTCCGCCAGCAGCCGCTCCACCTGCTGGGTGCCGAGTCCGCGCTGCCGAAGCCGAGCGCCCTTGCAGCGAGGACAGCTGGTGTGCAGCGCCTCGGCGTGCTGGCAGTAGTGGCAGACCAGCCGCTCGGGCGTGCGATGATAGGTGAGACTGATGCTGCAGTTCGGGCAGGTGGCGACGTCGCCGCAGGTGCCGCACTGCACGAACGCCGCGTAGCCGCGACGGTTGAGCAGCAGGATGCTCTGCTCCTTCCGATCGAGTCGCAGTTGCAGCGCAAGAGCGAGCGGCGGGCTCACGGCCATCGCGAACGCGGCGTCCGCGTCGGGGATGTCGCTCGGCGGCGCCTTCGCTCGCTCGCCACGCAGATCGACGACCGCGACCTTCGGCAGCTTCGCACCGCCCGCGCGGTCCGGCAGGGTGAGCAGCTCGTACTTGCCACTCTGCGCGTTCGTCCAGCTCTCGAGGCTCGGCGTCGCGCTGCCCAGCACGACGACGGCGCCCTCGGCGCGCGCGCGCACGATCGCCACCTCGCGCGCATGGTAGCGCGGCGCCTCGCCCTGCTTGTAGCTCCCCTCGTGCTCCTCGTCGACGACGATCGCGCCCAGGTTGCGCAGCGGAGCGAACACCGCCGAGCGCGCGCCGACCGCGATGCGCTTCTCGCCGCGCCGCAGCGCGAGCCATGCGTCGTACCGCTCGCCGTCGGAGAGCGCGCTGTGCAGCACGGCGATCTGGTCGCCGAACACGGCGCGAAAGCGGTCGACCGTCTGTGGGGTCAGGGCAATTTCCGGGACCAGCACAATCGCCGACTTCCCTTCCTCGAGCACCACGCGGCGCAGCAGCTCGAGGTAGACGAGCGTCTTGCCGCTGCCGGTGACGCCGTGCAGCAGCGCGACGTGACCCGGCTTCGCCACCGACAGGCGATGGATCGCGCGTCGCTGTGGATGCGTGGGCTCGTGCGCGTCCGGCGCGCGCCGCTCGCGGCTGAGGAATGGATCGCGCGCGATGGTCTCTTCGACGATCTCGGCGAGCCCCCGCGCGACGAGCCCGCGCAGCACCGACGCCGAGAATGCGAGCTGCTCGGCGAGATGCTCCACCGTCGCGCGTCCGCCGAGCTCCTCGAGCAGCTCGTACAGGGCGCGCTGCTGCGGCGCGCGCGCGAAGATGCGGTCGCGCCGCATGAGCGACGGAAGCTCGTGGCCGATCTGCAGCACGCGCCGCGTCTTGCGCGACGGCGTCGGCGCGCTGGCGCCCGTGAGCAGCGCCGGCAGCGCGCAGCGCAGCGCGACGCCCAGCGGTACGATGTAGTAATCGGCGATCCACTTGCAGAGCGCGAGCATCGGTGGATCGATGACCGGCTCGGCGTCCGGCGCGGCGGCGACGTCCTTGTACGTCACCCCCTCGCGCGCCTCGGCCTCGCCCATCACGATTCCGATCTGCTGCTTGTTGCGGAACGGAACGAGGACGCGCGCCCCGGGCTCGGTGCATCCGCTCAGCCCATCGGGGACGCGATAGCTGAAGGTGCGGAACAGCGGCAGCGAGAGGGCGACGTCGATGAGCATCGGACGAATAATACTCTTCGACAACGGGAGTCGCGGCGCATGCTGTTGCGACTACGCGCGGCACTACGCAGGTACTACCACCGCAGTACGCGAGTAAACCCGGGCGGAGGTAGGAGGATTGGCATACTACCCCTCCTGATTCGGGCCGCGTTTGGACGGATCGCTGCGCCACTCTGGTCATCCCCAGCAAGCGAAGCGAGTCGCGGGATCTGCACTTGGGTGCCAGCCCAACCACGTGGCATCCAAGCATTGGGCGTTGGTTGGATGCCGGTCGCCGTGCGGCGTACGAAGGTACGAGCGTACGGTACCCAGTACCGCGTTCGCCGCTACGAAAGACTCACCGTGCGTCCCGTCCTCGCCGCCTCGTAGATCGCCATCATCGTGCGCACGTCCCGCAGCCCCATCTCGCCGGGTACGCTCGTCGGCTTGCCGGACATGATGCACGCCGCGAAGTCGTCCATCTCCGTCGCGAACTGGTCCACCTCGGGCGCGACCAGATCCTTCCGGTCGCTGCGCCAGCCTTTGATGCCGTCGTAGTTGAACGCCGGCGTCAGACCGAACGAGCCGCCGTCGGCGAACGCGGTGGTGCGATTGATCCCGTTCACCTTGTACGTCGTCGTGCAGTACGCGGAGATCTTGTTCGCGAACTTGAGCTCGAACGTCATCGTCTCCTCGACGTCCTTGAACTTCACCGGATCGGTCTTCGACTCCATCGCCGACACCGCGATCGGATACTCGCCCGCGATCATCTCGGCCGACTGGATCGAGTAGATGCCGACGTCCATCAGCGGGCCGCCCCCGGCGAGCGCATGCTTCAAGCGCCACTGCGTGGGATCGCCGATCTGGAAGCCGAAGCCCGACTCGATGATGCGCACGTCGCCGAGCTCGCGTGACTGCGCCAGCCGCGCGACCTCGCGATGGTGTGGCTCGAAGCGGCAACGATAGCCGATCGCGAGCTGCCGGCCCGCGGCCTTCACCGCCGAGATCATCGCCTGGCACTTGGCGCTCGACACCTCCATCGGCTTCTCGCACAGCACGTGCTTCCCGGCCTTCGCCGCCTTGATCGTGTGCTCGGCGTGCAGCGCGTTCGGCGTCACCACGTACACGACGTCGATGTCCTTGTTGTCGGCCATCCGGTGCATCGTGTCGTAGTTGTAGATGCTCCCGTCAGGGATGCCGTACTTCGACTTCCACGCCACCGCTTTCGCCGGCGTGCCGGTCACGATCGCCGCGAGCCGGCAGTTCGTCGTCTTCTGCAGCGCCGGCGCGATCTGGTTCGTGCTCAGGCTCCCCAACCCCACGAGCGCGAAGCCGAGCTTCTTGGACTGCCTGCGCTCGGCCAGCTCGGCATGGTCATGGGCGTCGCGCCTGCTGAGGATCGAATCGAGGTACGGGGTGCCCGCGGCGGCGATGGCGGCGGTGCGGAGGAAATCGCGACGGCTCTGGTGGCTCATGGTCGTCCCTGTAGGTGATCGCTGTTCGGCTTCGCCAAGATTATGGCGTGCCGCGCCTCCCGCCAGGATGGTACGCGCCGTACTGTCATCGCCGACCACCGCTCGCCGACCCTCTCACCCGACGCATGCCCCCGCTCCGCATCGGACTGCTCGGCTGTGGCCAGATCGCGCGCGCGGTGCACCTCCCGGTGCTTCGCGTCCTGCCGAACGTCCGGCTCGCCGCGATCGCCGACGCGAACGACGCCGCCCTCGCGGCGGCTGCCGAGCTCGTGCCGCACGCGGCCCGCTTCGCCGACTTCCATGCGCTGATCGGTTCGGGCGATCTCGACGCGGTCGTCATCTGCCTGCCGCCACACCTGCACGCCCCGAGCGCGATCGCCGCGTTCGAGGCCGGCCTGCACGTCTATCTCGAGAAGCCGCTCGCGCCGTCGGCCGCCGACGGCGCGCGGGTGCTCGACGCGTGGCGTCGCGCGGGCACGATCGGGATGATCGGATTCAACTTCCGCTTTCATCCGCAGGCCGAGCGGATCCGCCAGCGGGTGAGGGCGGGAGAGATCGGAACGGTGCTCGGCATCAGGTCGGTGTTCTCCATCCTGCCGCACCAGATCCCCGAGTGGAAGCGCACGCGCGCGCTCGGCGGCGGTGTGCTGCTCGATCTCGCCTCACACCACGTGGATCTCGTGCACCACCTGCTCGGCGATCCAGTCGTGCGCGCCTACGCGAGCGTGCGATCGCTTCAAGCGGAGTGTGACCACGCGGCGCTCCAGCTCGAGCTCGCGTCGGGCGCGTCGATGCAGGCATTCGTCTCGCTCGGCACCGTGGACGAACATCGGCTCGAGCTGCTCGGCACGAGCGGCAAGCTCGTGATGGACCGCACCGAGCTGACGCGGCCCGAGCACGTGGCCGCGACGCTGCGCGGAGCGCGCGTCAGGCGCGTGCGCCGCGCGCTCGAGGCGCTCGAACCGGCACGGCTGCTGCGCTCGCCCGGCGCGGAGCCCTCGTTCGCGACGGCGCTCGGCGTCTTCGCGGCCGCCGCCGCGGGTGGGCCGTTCGCGGGTCCAGACCTGATCGACGGCGCCCGATGTCTCGCGGTGGTCGAGGCTGCCGAACGTGCCGCCAGCACCGGCACGGCGGTCGTGCCTGCGTGGACGGAGCCCGCGACCGGCCCCTCCACGAATCAGCCGGCGGCGCGATGAGGATCCTGCTGGTCAACGACTACGCCACGCCCACCGCGGGCGCCGAGCGACTGACGCTCGAGATGCGCGACGGACTGCGCGAGCGCGGACACGAGGTGCGCGTCTTCGCGAGCAGGGCGCAGCTCATCCCCGGCGACTCCTTCGCCGACGCGAGCTGCTACGGCACCAACACGCGGCTCCAGACGCTCACGTCCACGGTGAATCTCTCGGCGTCGCGCGCGCTCGCGCGTGAGATTCGCGAGTTCGCCCCGGACGTCGTGCAGGTGCACATGTTCCTGTGGCAGCTCTCGCCGGCCATCCTGCCCGTGCTGCGCCGAGTGCCATCGGTGTACTACGCGATGACGTTCAAGCCGGTCTGTCCCACGGGTCTCAAGTGGCTGCCGAGCGGCACGGTGTGCGAGCAGCGCGCCGGAATCGCGTGCGTACGGAATCGCTGCCTCACGCTCGCTGGCTTCGGCCCGCTCATGCTGCAGCGCCGAACGTGGCGCCGACGTCGCGACGCGTTCGACACCATCGTGTGCGTGTCGAGTGCGGTGCAGCGCCAGCTCGAGGCGGACGGCATCGCGACGCGCGACGTGATCTGGCCCGGCACGAAGCCGGCGAGCGCTCGTCCGCCGCTGAGCGGGCCGCCGACGGTGACGTTCACTGGACGTCTCACGCCCGAGAAGGGAGCGGACGTCCTCGTCCGTGCGTTCCGCTCCGTGCGCGATCGGGTTCCTGATGCGCGGCTGATCGTCGCGGGAACCGGGCGAGACGAGCGGTCGCTGCGCACGCTCGTCGATCGGCTCTCGCTCGGCGACGCGGTCGAGATGACGGGCCAGCTCGATGCGGCTGGCATCGATGCGCTCATCGCGCGGAGCTGGGTGCACGCGGTTCCTTCGCGCTGGCCCGAGCCGTTCGGCCTCACGGCGACGGAAGCGATGATGCGCGGAACGGCGGTCGTCGCGAGCGCCCTCGGCGGGCTCGCCGACATCGTGCGGGACGGAGTCACGGGCATGAGCGTTCCCGCTGGCGACGAGGCCGCGCTCGCGGGCGCGCTCGCGCAGGTACTGTCCGATCGGGCGCTCGCCGAGCGGCTCGGTGCCGCCGCGCGCGAGCGCGCGCTGGCATCGTTCACGATGGACCGGTGCATCTCGCGCTTCGAGCTCTTGTACGCTTCACTCCTCGAACCAGAAAGGGTGCGTGCTCGTGTCGGCTGATCGTGCGCAGGGCCCCGTGGTGCTCCTCGGCTTCGACGCCGCGGATCCCGAGCTCGTCGAGCGCTGGGCGAGCGAGGGGAAGCTGCCGTCGATCGCGCGCTTGATGGAGCGCGGCGCGTGGGCGCGTACGAGCGGCGCGGAGCTGCTGTTCGAGCACGGCATCTGGACGTCGATCTTCTCGGGCGTCTCCACGGGCCGGCACGGCTTTCACTTCTTCTGGCAGCCGGTGCCCGGCAGCTACGCGCTCGAGCTGAAGAAGGGGCGAGACATCGGTGTCTCGCCATTCTGGGCACAGCTCGCGGGAACGGGCCGGACGGTGCTCGTGATGGATCCGCCGGACACGGAGCCGGTGCGCGGGCTCGCTGGTCTGCAGGTGAGCGAGTGGGCCACGCATTCCCACTATCCACCGCTCGAGCTGATGGCCGAGCCTCGGTCGGCCGTGCGCGAGGTGCGCCGCATCTTCGGGAAGCGCCAGCAGATCGGCGAGACGATCGGCAGCACGCCGCAACGCGATCGCGAGATGGTCGAGCGGCTGGTCGCTCGTGCCGCGCGGAAGGGCGCGACGATCCGCACGCTGCTCGAGGGCGGATCGTACGACGTCGTGGTGGCGGTGTTCGCCGAGTCGCACACGGGCGCACACCAGGTGTGGGAGTATCGTCGCGACGCGAAGGGCGACGGTCCGCGCGATGCCGACGGACTCGGCGACGGCCTGCTCCGGCTGTATCAGGCCGTGGACGCCGAGATCGGCCGGATCGCCGACGTACTGCCCGCGTCGGCGAACGTCTTCGTCGTGTCGTCGGTGGGATTGCTCTCGCAGTATCCGACTGAAGCGCTGATGGAAGCCTTCTGCCGGGAGCTCGGCTATCAGGCGTCGCCCGAGCGCGCGCCGGCAGCGGGCGACGCACCCGCTCCGCGCCGTTCACCCACCGCGCTGCTGCGCGGGTTGCTCCCGGCATGGGCACGCGACGTGGTGAATCGCTTCCTTCCGCTCGGCGCGCAGGCGCGGCTGCTCAGCGAGAAGTTCGCCGCCGCCACGGACTGGTCGCGCACGACGGCGTACGCGCCGCCGGGCTACTACACCGGCTGCATTCGGGTGAACCTGCGCGGCCGCGAACCGAACGGCATCGTCGAGCCGGGCGCGGAATACGACGCGGTGCTCGCGCGGCTCGAGCAGGATCTGCACACGCTCGTCGACGCGGAGACGGGCGCGCCGGTGATCGAGCGCACCGTGCGCGCGCGCGAGGTGTTCGGCGATTCGCCGCACCCTGCGCTGCCCGATCTCGTCGTGTTCTGGCACGCGCACGATCGTCCGCTGCGCCGGCTCCGGCATGCGAACGGCGAGCTCGCCCAGGCGCCCCATCCCTTCCATCGCGGCAGCCATCACACCACCGAGGGTCTGATCGTCGCGGCCGGTCCCGACATCCGTCCTGGCGGCAGAATGGAGGACGTGAACCCGCTCGCCATCGCGCCGACGCTGCTCGCACTCCTGCGCGCCACGCAGCCCGACTCCATGACCGCGGCGCCGCTCGGCGGGTGGCTGGTGTCCTCGGTGCTCGGTGCGCCAGAAGCGTCGGGATGAGCGGCTCCGGCGATGCACCCGCCCTCGCCGTCGTGATCGTCGCCGTGACGGGCACGAGCTCCGTGGAGCGGACGATGCGGCACCTCCGGGCGCAGACGGCGCGCCGCGCGATCGAGATGATCGTCGTCGCCTCCGCCTCCGACGCGGTCGACGCCGCAGCGCTCAGCGCCGGGGAGTTCGCCTCGTTTCGGGTCATCCCCGTCGGTCCCATTCTGCAGCGGGGCGCGGCGGCGGCGATCGGGATGCGCGCCGCCACGGCGCCGATCGTCGGTCTGGTGGAGGATCACTCCTTTCCCGATCCGCAGTGGGCGTCCGCCCTCATCGTCGCGCACGCGGATGATTGGGCCGGCGTGGGACCCGCCGTGGACAACGCGAATCCAGACTCCGCGATGAGCTGGGTGAACTTCATTCTCACCTACGGCATCTTCTCGGGCACGCCGCGGGCTGGTGAGCGCGACATCCTCCCATGGCACAACTCCGCGTACAAGCGCGCGGCGCTCGAGCCGTTCACCGACCGGCTCGGCGCGCTGCTCGAGTGGGAGGGTCATCTCCAGGAGGAGCTGCGCGCGAGCGGACACCGCCTGTATCTCGAGCCGGCCGCGCGCACGCGTCACCTGAACGTGTCGAAGGTGCGCTCGACACTCGGACTCCATGTGCTGCGTGGACGGATTCTCGGCGCGCTGCGGGCCGAGCGCGAGCGATGGTCGTATGGACGGCGGGTCGTGCAAGCCGCCGCCTTTCCTCTCTTTCCGCTGTTGCATCTCCGATATCTGTCGGCGGCGATGCGCGCGATGCCGATCCCGAACGCGCTCGCGTTTCGCGTGTACGCCGGGCTCGGGGCCGCGCTGTGCGTCACGGCCGCCGCCGAAGCGTGGGGACTCCTGGGCGGCGCCGGTGACAGCATGGCCCGGCTGGAGGAGTACGAGCTGCATCGTACGCGGCACCTTGCGCGCGCCGATGCAGCATGACGCGCGGTCAGCGCCGATGCTTCCTCGTGACCGTACGACGGGGCCCATGACCGCGACGCCGGCTCCCTCGTCACAGTCGTTCCGCCTGGCGGACGGCGTCGTGCTCGGCTTCGCGGCCGAGCTGCTGCTGCTCCCGACCGGTCTCATCACCGCCGCGGTGTTGACTCGCGTGCTGGGACCGGCCGACTATGGGACGTTCTCGCTCGCCGCCACCGTCGCGGGGTGGATCGCGTGGACCACCACGTCGCTGTTCGCGCGCGCGGCGGTGAAGGTCGTCGGCGAAGGGAGCGAGGGGCAGGACTGGCGCCCGGCGGCGGCCAGCGTGCTTCGCTGGCGGCTCTTCCTTGGCGTCGCGTCCGCGGTGCTGATGTTCGGGCTGGCTGGCCCGCTCGCCCGCGCGCTCCAGAGCGCCGCGCTCGTCCCGTATCTGCGGGTGTTCGCGGCCGACATGCTGCTCTTCAACCTCGCGAGGGCGCATCGCGAGGTGCTCACCGGGCGGGGACGCTTCCGGGCGGTGGCGGTGGTGAGCGTGGTGCGGTGGACGGCGCGCATGATTCTCATCGTCGTGCTCGTGCAGGCGACACGATCGGTGATGTCGGCTGTCGTCGGCAGCGTCGGCGCGACGCTCGCGGAGCTGCTCGTCGCGCGACGATACCAGCCGCTCTCCCTTCGCGAGCCAGGCAGGATCGCGCCCGCCGCGCTGTGGAGCGTGGCCGCGCCGCTCATCGTGTATGGCGCGGTGATGCAGCTCTTCGGAAAGATCGATCTGCTCGCGCTGTCGGCGCTTGGCGGATCGGCGGCCGATGCTGGCATCTATGGAGCGGCGCAGAATCTCGCCGTGCCTCCCGGGCTGTTCACGCTGGCGCTCGGGCCTCTGCTGCTCGCCACGCTCGCCCGAATGCATCGAAGCGGGAGAGACGACGAGGCTCGCCGCGTCGCACGCGACGCGCTGCGCGTCACCTTCGCGCTCGTTCCGTTCGCCGCGCTCGTCGCCGCCACGGGTCCGGAGCTCGTGCAGGTCGTGTTCGGCCCATCGTTCGCCGCCGCGGGTCCGCTCCTGGGCTTCCTGTTCGCGGCGGCCGCCGCCATCTCGACGATGACCGTGTCCGTCGCGATCGTCACGGCGGCGGATCATCAGCGCGTGGTGTCGTGGCTGGGCGTCGGGGTGCTGAGTGGAGCGGTCATCGGACACGTCGTGCTCATCCCTCGGCTCGGAGCGGTGGGCGCTGCACTGGTCACCAGCGTTGCGGCCACGGCGGGCGCTCTCGCGTCGGTGGTGCTCGTGCACCGGATGTGGGGGGTGCATGCCTACGGCACGCTGTCGCGCGCCGCGATCATCGCCGCCCCCGCGTATCTCGCGGCGCACGCCGTCGCGACGCCTCACGCGCCCGCGCTCGCGGTCAAGCTCATCCTGACCTCGTGCGCGGTGATCGCGGCGTTCGTGATGATGGGCGAGCTCGACGCGAACGAGCGGCGGCGGTGGCTCGCACGCCCGCGCTTCCTGCGACCCGCGCGCGCGAGCGCCGAGTGACGGGCGACTCGAGCGCCGAGCGGATGGTGTCGCCCGCGAGCGAGCCGCGCTTCAGCGTGATCGTGCCGACGTACAACCGGCACCAGTCGCTCGATCGCTGTCTGGCCGCGCTCTCGGCGCAGGAGATCGGGCGCGACCGCTTCGAGGTCATCGTCGTGAACGATGGCGGCGCCGTGTCTCCGCGAGACGTCGTCGACCGGCATCGCGCGTATCTCGACGTGCGGCTGCTCGAGCAGCCGAACGCGGGACCGGCGACGGCGCGCAATGCGGGCGCGGCCGCGGCTCGCGGGGATTATCTCGTCTTCACGGACGACGACTGCCTTCCCGAGCCGCGCTGGCTCGCGACGCTGGGCGCATCGGTGGATCGGCACCCTGGTCATGCCGTCGGTGGCAGCGTCGACAACGCACTGGTCGGCGGGATCTATTCCATCGCGAGTCAGCAGCTCATCGACTTCCTGTACCACTACTACAACGCTCCGCGCGCGGACGGCCGCTTCTTCATCACGTCGAACCTCGCCTTTCCGGTGGCGCGCTTCCGCGAGCTCGGTGGCTTCGACGTGACCTTCCCGCTCGCCGCCGCGGAAGACCGCGACCTCGTCGACCGGTGGCGGGAGCAGGGCGGCGCGATCGTCTACGAAGACCGAGCCGTCGTCCGCCACGCGCACGCGCTCACCCTGCGTTCGTTCTGTCGCCAGCATCTGAACTACGGACGCGGTGCGTTCCATCTCCATCGCGCGCGCGCGCTTCGCGGCGTGGCGCCGATCCAGTTCGAGCCTGTGCGGTTCTACTCCGGCCTGGTCGGTCACCCATTGGGCAAGGGCGGCGGCCCGCGTGCGCTTGCCGTTTCCGCCCTGCTGCTCGCGTCGCAGGTCGTGTACGTGGCCGGCTATGTCTTCGAGCGAGTGCATCGAGGAATGCGCGGCGCGCGCGGCGTCGGGTTGTCGGTCGTCGGCATGTCGGCCGGGCTGGGGATGCAGGGCTTGGTCTGAGCTTTCAGCCGACACCGATCGGCGGGGAGCACACCCCGCCGGTCGGCGCGTCGGACGTACACGAGGGCCGACCGGCGTGACCGGGGCCACTTTCGAGGCGTCCCGGAATCGTGCACCTGTCCCTCGTCTTCGGAGCGCTCCTGCAGACCGCGCATCAGGGCCTGTCGTTGCGCTATCAGTATTACGCGCACGTCGCCGGGATCCTGCTCGACGCCGGCTCGTATCGCGCGCTGAAGCGCGTGCTGGAGAGGCCAGGACTCGAGCCGCTGGTCCGCGCACGACCCGACCTGGCGCGCAAGTACCTCTGGCCCTGCTTCGCGCGCCGGTTCGAGCGCCGTCGTCGGCTCGAGGTGATGATGTCGCACTATCAGATCGTCGCCGACGGAACGCCGCGCTCCTTCATGGGTGGCTTGCTCGAGCGCCCCAGGAGGTTGTGGGAGCAGCACGAGAACGGCACCCGATACGCGATCTCGCTCGAGTATCCACCGCGCCGATGGGATCTCGAGGGCGAGCTGTCGCTGATGTTCGAGATGGATGGGGTCCCCCTCTATCGCCTCCTGCTCACCCTCGCCGACGGATCGGCGTTCGACCGGCCGGAGCGGCGCGTGCTGTTCGTCGGCGCCGTGCAGGGGAACAACGGATTGTTCGACTCGATCCGTGAAGCCACCAGGGCGCTCGGCGACGTTGCGCCGCGCACGCTGCTGCTCGCCGCGACAGCCGGCCTGGCCGGCGCGTTCGACGTGGACGCCATGCTCGCGGTTGGCAACGACCGGCACATCACGAGGCACGCGACGCCGTCGGAGAAGTTCCCGTTCGACTACGATCAGTTCTGGCTCGAGATGGGCGGGATGCCGAGCGACGGATTCTTCGTGCTGTCGATCCCATTGCCCGAGAAGCCGATCGGGATGGTCACCGCCACCCACCGGCGCCGCGCGATCCAGCGCCGCGTGATGCGAGATGCGGTCAGCCAGCAGGTGCGCGAGCGGATGGACGCGATTCTTCGCGGGGGCTGAGTCGCCGCTGCGGGACTCACGCGCGACCGGTCGGCGGCGTATCCTCCACCTGCCCCGACAGGAGACCGGTCAATGCAGAGACGTGACTTCGTTCAGACCCTCGGCGCGGTGATCGCCGCCCCAATCATGGCGTGCGCGATGCCGCGCGCCGCCGCGAGCGCTGGAGGCACCGCATCACGCCGGCTCAAGCGAATCGGCGTGCAGCTCTACTCGCTCCGCGATCCGGCGAAGGCGAACCTCGATCGCACGCTGGCCGACATCGCCGAGGCGGGCTACAAGGACGTCGAGATGCTGATGTCGATGGGCAACTTCGGCGCGTCACCGGCGCAGGCGCGCGCGATGCTCGACAAGCACGGGCTCAGGGCACCCTCCACGCACATGGGAACGCGGGAGCTCGCCGCGCTGGACCGGGCGATGGACGAAGCGGCGATCCTCGGCCACGAGTATCTCTTTCTGGCCGACACGCCCGGCCCGCTGCGCAAGTCGCTCGACGGCTTCCGTTCGTGGGCCGATCAGCTCAACCACGCCGGCGAAGCGGCGCGCAAGCGCGATCTGTGGATCGGCTTCCACGACGAGGCGGAGGACTTCGTCACGATCGACGGCCAGGTCGGCTACGACGTGCTGATGCAGCGCACCGATCCGTCGGTCGTGCGCGCGCAGCTCGACATCGGCAACGCGGTGATCGGAGGCGCGGACCCGGTGGCGTACATGAAGAAGTACGGCGACCGCTACTGGTCCTTCCACATCAAGGACGCCCCCGCGATGCGCGCCGCGCACGACGCGGAGCTGGGGAAAGGCATCGTGGACGTGCGCGGCGTGCTGTCGCTCGTGAAGAACGTGGACGACAAGCTCGTGTACGTGGAGCAGGAGAGCTATCCGGGCGCGCCGATCGACAGCGTTCGCCGGGACTACGCGTACCTCTCGAAGCTGGAGTTCTGATCGCTCGCAGCGTTCGTGGTGTGCGTTGCCGGTCAGTCGCCACACACCACGAACCCAGACGCGGCTACCAGACCAGATTCATCAGCAACGCCATCGCGAGACCAACGACCCCGACGATCAACTCCATCATGCTCCACGTCAGAAACGTCTCGCGCACCGTCGCGTTGAAGTACTCCTTGAACATCCAGAAGCCACTGTCGTTGAAGTGCGAGAACATCAGACTCCCCGCGCCGGTGGCCAGCACCATCAGCTCGGGATGCACGTTGGATCCAAGCGCCGTCGGAGCGAGCACACCCGCCGCGGTCATGCCGGCCACCGTCGCCGATCCGATCGCGCCGCGGAGGAGGGCGGCCACGCCGAACGCGAGCACCAGCGGGTTCACGTGGATGCCCGCCGCCTGCCGCGTGATGTAGTCGGACACTCCGCCGTCGCGCAGCACCTGCGAGAACGCGCCGCCCGCGGCGATGATCAGGATGATCCCCGCGATCGTCCCCACCGCGCCCTGCAGCGTCTTCATCAGCGACTCCATCGTCCGTCCGCGTCGGATGCCGAGCGTGTAGAGCGCGACCAGCACGGCGATCATCAGTGCGACCGTCGGGTTGCCGAGAAACTTCAACGACGAGACGAGCGCGCGCAGCGCGGGGTTGGACACGGCCGCGGCAAGCTGCGCGTGATACTCCGGCTTCGATGGATCGATTGCCGACGTACCGGCGGTGATGTCCACCACGGCGTTGGCGAGCATCAGGATCACCGGCGCGAGCGCCGCCGTGAGGCTGGTTCCCATCGGCGGAAGCTGGTCGCGCGCCAACGGCTTCGCGCGCGCCAGACCCTCCGGCGGCGTGAGCGCGCGCACCTTCACGAACCGGCTGAACACGACGCCGCCGAGCAGGCAGGCCGGCACCGCCGCGACGAGTCCGACCAGCAGCGTGCGGTTCACGTCGGCGTGATACAGCAGCGCCAGAAAGGTCGGCGCGGGATGCGGCGGGGTGAAGCCGTGCGTGACGCTCAGCGCCGACGCGAGCGGCAGCCCGATGTACACGAGCGGCAGGCCGGTCGTGATCGCGACGGTGTACACGATCGGGATCAGCACGAGGAAGCCCGCGTTGTAGTGCATCGCGATGCCGACGAGCATGCCGGTGATCGCCATCGCGAACTGCACGTGCTTCACTCCCGTCATCTCGATGAGGCGCGTCGCGATGGCCTGCGCGGCCCCGCTCTCCTCGAGCAAGCGGCCGAGCATCGCCCCGAACACGAGGATCAGTGCGACGCTCCCCATCGTCGCGCCCACACCCTTGAGGATCGACTGCAGCGCCGCGAGCAGATCCAATCCGTTCAGCAGCGCGACGGCGAGCGAGGTGAGAAGAAGCGCGAAGAAGGCGTCGAGCTTCACGACGAGCATGAGCACGAGCATCAACGCGATTCCAACGGCGACCCAGAGCAGCGGCATGGTGCGGGAACGAAGGATGAGCACGGCTAACGGGTGCGGCAATCTGCCCGCTCTGTTCCAAATCGCCAGCCCCAGATAGCTCCGGGCCACTCGCGGCAAGACTGCGCCGCCCGCCAATCGATTACGATCCCACCGCGATGAGGATCGTGTCCCCCAAGGACAAGCAGGTCCTGCGCGTCGGCTTCGACGACGTCGAGAAGCGGATCTCCGCGCTCGCGGCGAGCGTGCCGGGCATGAAGATCACGATCAGCGACGTCGCGGTGAACTTCGAGAAGCTCGGCGCCGGCGAGCCGCTGCTCGGCATGGCGACGACGCGCTACCGCATCACGCAGGACTACACGCTCGCCGCGAAGGTCGCGTTCATGAATCGCAGCACCACGGAGCACATCGTCCAGGAATATTGGATGGCCGATCAGAAGTAGGGATTCGCCAACCCGTTCGCCCGCATGGGCAGCATGCGCCAGATCGGCGGCGGCGCAGCTCGAGCAGGCCAAAGCCGCGCAGGCCGCCCAGCCGGGCCAACCGCAGGCCAAGGCGGACGCGGCCGCGGTGCCCGACAGCAGCCCGGACCTCGAAGCCGCCCCCGAGCCCGGCGGCGTTCACCTTCCGGGAGCGATTTCCCGCTCCGGACGCCTCTGCCCAGGCGGAGGCCCGCCAATCCGAATTGCCAGGGGAGTGTCCGGCGCTGTAAGCTCTTGCCGGTCACCCTCAGGCGAGTCGTCGCGTGCTACCTCCATCGTTCGAACTGCTCTCACGTCGCGCGTGTTCGGCGCTCGGCGCGGCGCTCGTGCTCACCCTTGCCGCCTGCGGCTCGGACCGCGGCGTGCCCGACGGCATCGCGGGTGGCTATAACGGCGGCGGCGTCGGCGGCGTCACGGGCTCCGACTGTTATCAGGGCCCCGCCCCCACGGCGTCGGGCGACGGCGCCGCGGTCATCACGATCGATCCGAAGACCACCTACCAGACCATGCAGGGCTTCGGCGCCTCCATGCGTCTGTTCGACGATCCACGCACCACGAACACGACCGACCTGGCCACCAAGCGCGGCACCGCCGTGCCGTCGGACATCGAGCAGAACGTGATCCTCGACCGGCTGTACACCGACGCCGGTCTGACGCGCGTCCGCTTCCTTCCCTCGGACGGCGGAGGCATCGAGCCGGTGAACGACAACGCCGATCCGCTCACGACCGATCTGTCGAAGTTCGACTTCTCGTGGAAGAACGGCGACGGGCAGCTCGGCTACATGCCGAGTCTCGTGCGCCGCGGCGTGTCCATGTGGTTCGCCGCGCCGCTCACGCAGGAGAAGTGGATGACGTCCGCCAACCCGGCGGAGTACGCCGAGTGGGCGATCACGATGCTGCGCCACTGGAAGGATGCCGGCTACGAGATGCCGTACTTCTCCCTGGAGAACGAGCCCGGAACCGCCGCCGGCGGCAACCTCTCCGGCGCCTATCTGCGCGACGTCGCCAAGCTGCTCGGCGCGCGCATCAAGGCGGAGGGGCTCAAGACGAAGCTCGTCGTGCCCGACGACGTGAATCCGGCGGAGGCCTACAGCCGGCTGCAGGTCATCCTCGCCGACGCCGACGCGCGGCAGTACGTCGGCGCCATCGCGTACCATCTCGGTGCCCGCGGCGGCGAGGACAAGATCAAGCAGCTGGGCGACCAGTACAGCATCCCCGTCTGGGTGACGGAGTTCGCGACGACCGATGCGGACTGGTTCGACGCGGCGACCACGCTGCACGAGCTGATCGCCGTCGACGGCGTCTCCGCCGTGGACTACGAGTCGGCGTTCTCCGGTGACTTCGAGAGCTCACAGCTGGTTCGGCTGGTGACGACCAACGGCAGCTACACGCGCTACTCGAGGACGCTGCAGTACTACACCCTGGGACAGTACTCGCGGTTCGTGCGTCCCGGCGCGGTGCGTGTCGCCGCCACATCCAACGACCCGAGCGTTCTGGCATCGGCGTACGTCGACGGCACGAAGCTCATCATCGTCGTGACCAACGTGGCACATCCAGGCGACTTCTTCGAGCGGCGCATGCGCATCGAGCTGGGCAGCGGTGGTCCGTGCGTGAAGCGAGCGGACGTCGTGCGCACCGGCGCGGCGGACAACTGGAGCCCGCTCAGCACGGTCAGCGTGGACGTGCCGCGCATCAGCCTGACCCTGCCGGTGCACAGCATCACCACCTTCGTGGGGCAGCGCTAACGTCGATGATCGGGACGCCGAAACAGCGCACGCGCGCGGCGCTCGCCGCGATGGTGCTGGCGATCGGCGCCTGCGGCTCGGATCGCGGCGTGCCGGATGGCATCGCGGGTGGCTACGATGGCGGCGGCATCGGTGGGCTGACGCACTATGCCTGCTATGCCTCCCCGAACCTGACCACGCCGAACGATGGCGCGATGGTCGTCACGATCGATCCGGCGACCAAGTTCCAGACGATGGAGGGCTTCGGCGCTTCGATGCGCCTGTTCGACGATCCTCAGGTCTCGAACACGCTGAACCCCACGACGAAGCGTGCGACGGCGGTCGCGTCGCAGCTCGACCAGGGCAAGGTGCTCGATGCCTTGTGGCTCGATCTCGGGCTCACCCGCGTTCGATTCCTCGCCGGCGATGGCGGCATCGAGCCGGTGAACGACAACGCCGATCCGCTCGCCGCCGACCTGTCGAAGTTCGACTTCTCCTGGAAGAATGGCGACGGCCAGCTCGATCTCATCCCGATGCTGTCGCTCAACGGTGTGCGGACGCATTTCGTCGCGCCTGCCGCGCGCGAGGCGTGGATGACGGATGCCAACCCGGAGGAGTACGCCGAGTGGCTGATGGTCATGCTCCGGCACTGGCGCGACCGTGGTTACGAGCTGCCGTACGTCTCGCTCAAGAACGAACCTGGATCCGCCGCGGGAGGTGGCGTGCTGTCGGCCGCGTATCTACGCGACGTGACGAAGCTGCTCGGCGCCCGGATCAAGGCGGACGGAATGAAGACGAAGATCGTTCTGCCCGACGACGTGAGCCCGGCGCAGGCGTACGCGCGGCTGCAGGTCATCCTCGCGGACGCGGATGCGCGCCAGTACGTCGGCGCGGTCGCCTATCATCTCGGGGATCCCACGGACGCGGACAAGGTCAAGCAGCTCGCCGAGCAGTACGGCATTCCGGTCTGGGTCACCAGCTTCAGCGCGCCGGACCTGCTCGGCGTGGCGACGACGATTCACCAGATCATCGCCAGCGGCGTCTCCGCGTTGGACTACACGTGGGGCTTCTATGGAGATCAGGAGAGCTCCCAGCTCATTCGCCTCGTCGCGCAAAACGGCGTCTACGAGCGATTCTCCAAGACGCCGCAGTACTTCGCGATGGGACAGTTCTCGCGCTTCGTGATGCGGGGCGCCGTCCGCGTCGCGGCGACCTCGAGCGACCCCGACCTCCTGGCGGCGGCGTTCGTCGACGGCGCCAAGCTGATCGTCGTCGCGACCTATCTCGGCGGTCCGTTCGAACGTGCAGTGCGACTGGAGCTGGGTGCGGGCGGACCTTGCGTGAAGCGACTGGAATCTGTGCGCACGGGCGATGCCCAGGGGTGGCTCACCCTTCCTCAGACGTTCATCAGCAGTCCGCGGGTGAGCGCGATCGTTCCAGCGCACAGCATCACGACGTGGGTGGGCCAGGAATAGACGCCGCGGCCTCGCCACGCCTCAGCATGGGGATGCTGGCGCAGGGCCGTCACCATCATGGCGAGGAGTAGCGGGGCGCGCGCGCGGCGATCAGGCGACGATCGCCGGCGTCTTGCGGCTCTGTCCCGCGTAGAAGAGCGCCGCGCCGAGGAGCGCCACGCCGATCGCCGCGGTCAGGGCCTGTGCCGCACCCGCCTTGCTGGTCGCGGCCACGCACTTGTCCCAGTTGAGGTAGATCGCGGAGACGAGTGCGATGCCGAGCGCGATGAGCGACGCGCCCGCGGCGATCAGCGGCATCGACTTCTTGCTCATGTCGAGCACGTCGTCCACTCTCGCCATCTTGAAGTCGCGGCCCAGGGTGAACCAGAAGATCAACAGCGCGAGCGGGTGCATCAGCCCCGCCCACACGAACACCGCGCTCTGGTTCCCGATCCACTGGATCGACATCGCGGCCAACAATGTCAGGAACATGCCGCCGATGCCGCCGGTCGTCGCGCCGAGCCCGACCACCGAACCGGTCACCTTGGACGGAAAGAGATCGGTGGCCGAGGTGAACAGGTTCGCCGACCAGCACTGGTGCGCGGAGGTGACGACACCGATCAGGATGATGCAGAGCGTGAAGCTGTTCGTGTAGTACGCGAGGATCGCGAACGGCGCACAGACGGCGGCGATGGACATCGCGGCATACCGCGCCGACGCGACGCGCCAACCGCGGCTGATCAGGTGGCCCGACAGCCATCCGCCGGCGATCGAGCCCAGGCTCGCGGCGGTGTAGATGCCGGTGAGCAGGAATGCGCTCCCGAGGATGTCCTGCCCGCGTTCCTTGTTGAGGTACGACGGCAGCCAGTAGAGGTAGAACCACCACACGGGATCGGTGAGCAGCTTGCCGAGCAGGAAAGGCCAGATCTGCTTGAACCGCAGCAGCGCGGTCCAGTGCAAGTGGAGCTTCTCCTGGTTCTGCGCCTGGTCTGACTTGATGTGCGCCAGCTCTTCGGGCGAGAGGTTCGGGTGCTGCTCCGGGGCGTAGAACAGGCGCTGCCACGCGATGAGCCAGACGAAGCCGATCGCGCCGATCGCGACGAACGCCCACTGCCAGCCCCAGTGCGTCGCCGCCATCACGGTGAGGAACGAGACCATCACGCCGACGTTGGTGCCCGAATTGAACAGGCCCGTCGCGAGCGCGCGCTCGCGCTGCGGGAACCACTGTCCAATCGCCTTGATCGACGCGGGAAAGTTTCCCGCCTCCGCCGCGCCGAGGAAGAATCGCGCGACGGCGAATCCAATCGTCCCGCGCGCGAACGCCGTCAGGATCGACATCGTCGACCACGCGACCAGCGCGATCGCGAGACCGACCTTCACGCCCACCGTATCCATCAGGCGGCCGGCGATCGACGGGAACGCCGCGTACGCCGTCGTGAAGGCGAACTGGATCCAGCCGTAATCCGCTTCGCTCCAGTGCATCTCGCGCTCGAGCATCGTCTTGAGCACGCTCAGCGACTGGCGGTCGACGTAGTTGATCGTCGTCGCGAGGAAGAGCAGTCCACAGATCCACCAGCGCAGGCCGGGGGTGTAACGTTTGGCGGTCGACGACACGGTGGCGCGCTCTGAAGCCATGGGATGCGATCCTGGTGAGTTCCGGGAGCCGAAAAGGAAGAGGCTGCCCCGGTGATGGTCAAGGTGCAAACGACGTGGTGCGATACACGCATTCCACGCGTTGCGTCCACATTGCCAGCGCCCGGTGCGATGCATCTATTGGAGAAGCCCGCTCGGCTCACGAACGAGCTGGCGAGAGCGGACTCGTGCCTCCCAACGCTACTCCTACGCATCGCATGTCACTTTCGCTCGCCGGCCTCCCGATTCGCGGGGCACTGCTCGGTGCCGCGCTCCTCTTCGCTGCCACCGTGCTGCCTGCCCAGAACGCGGGCGACACGGGCGCATCGGCCGCGCCGGCGTCGTGCACGGTGGGCAACGCGCCGCCTGGGAGCCGGGTGCTGGTCTTCTCTCGCACCACAGGATTCCGTCACGCCTCGATCCCGACCGGCATCGCTGCGGTGACCGAGCTCGGCGCCGCGCACCGCTTCACCGTCGACGCCACCGAGGACCCATCGGTGTTCACCGACGCCGGCCTTCGCCGCTACGCGGCCGTCGTCTTCATGAGCACCACCGGCGACGTCCTCGATAGTGCGCAACAGGCGTCGTTCGAGCGGTTCATCCGCCGCGGGGGCGGATTCGTCGGCGTGCACTCGGCCACCGACACGGAATACGACTGGCCGTGGTACGGACAGCTCGTCGGCGCGTACTTCAAGCGTCATCCAGCCATCCAGGAGGCGAAGGTCAACGTCGTCGACCACAAGTTCATCGCGACCAGATGTCTCCCGCCGGTGTGGACGCGCACGGACGAGTGGTACGATTTCCGTGAGGCGCCGAGCAAGGACGTCAGGATTCTCCTCACACTGGACGAGACGAGCTACAAGGACGGCGGCATGGGCGCGTTCCACCCACTCTCCTGGTATCACACGGTCGGCGCGGGCCGCGCCTTCTACACGGAGCTCGGCCACACCAACGAGAGCTACGCGGATCCGGCGTATCGGAACCATCTCGCCGGCGGCATCGTCTGGGCGCTGACACGCTGACGGATGCCACTGTGCGTCGGAGTGCTCGGCACGGGCTCGGTCGGCTCGAGCGTTGCCATCTCGGTGCTGCACGCGGGGTTCGCCAGCGAGCTGCTGCTCGCGGACGCACGCCCGGAGGTGGCGGAGGGCGAGGCGATGGATCTCTCGCATGGCGCGTCGTTCTACACGACGGCGATCGTCCGCGCGGTCGCGCCTGATGATCTCCTCGAGACCGACGCGCTCGTCGTCGCGGCGGGCCGCGGTGGAAAACCGAGTGAGTCGCGCCTCGATCTCCTTCGCGAGAATGCCGCGACGCTCTCCGCGCTCGGCACCAAGCTGCGCGGCTATCGCGGATTGGTCGTCGTGGTGACGAACCCTGTGGATGTCCTCACGTACGTCGTGCAACGGAGCTCGGAGCTGCCGCCGGAGCGGGTCGTCGGCACGGGCACGATGCTGGACACCGCGCGGCTGCGGCAGGTCGTCGGCCAGGAGCTGAAGCTCGACCCACACTCGGTGCACGCGCAGGTCGTGGGAGAGCACGGCGACTCGGAGGTCGTGCTCTGGTCGAGCGCGCACGTGGGCGGCACGCCGCTCCGGCAGTGGCCAGGCTGGTCGGCCGAGCGTGAGGCGCCGATCGCGACGGAGGTGCGCACCGCGGCGTACGAGATCATCCGTCGCAAGGGCGCGACGAATCACGCGATCGGGCTCACCACCGCCGCGCTGCTCCGCTCGGCGCTGCGCGGCGAGCGGCGGGTGCTCACGGTGTCGCGCGTGCAGACTGGTGCGCTGGGGCTGAACGACGTGGCGCTCTCGCTGCCGACGATCGTCGACGTCGACGGTGCGGTCGAGGTGGTGCCGCCGATGATGGATGAGGGAGAACGGGCCGGGTTGGAGCGGTCGGCGGAAGTGCTGAGGGGGGCGATCGGGTCGCTGGGGTAGGACCTGCATCGACGCACGGCAGTACGCTCGCGAACGACGCACGACCGTACGCGGGTAAACACGGGTGGAGGTAGGAGGATTGGCATACTACCCCTTCTGATTCGGGCCGCGTTCGGACAGATCGCTGCGCGGGTGCAACACGGGGACGGACTCCTGGGGACGGACTCCGGAGTCCGTCCCCAGGAGTCCGTCCCAAGGAGTCCGTCCCACT
>DASYMZ010000101.1:0-21476 GCA_036008805.1 Gemmatimonadaceae bacterium | reverse complement strand
CCAGTGCAGCTTCCCGTGCATCGGCGCGGTGAAGCCGGGGCAGCGCTGCTCGAAGCGCAGATCCAGCGCGGTCAACCGGCCGTTGAAGTAGAAGCTGTGATCCACCACGAACCAGCCGGTCACCGACGTGCACGCGCGCGTGTTGAGGGTGACGTCGAGGCTTCCCCGAAGCGGATTCGCGTCCGCGGCACCGCGCAGCTCGTCGTAGTAGCCGTCGTCGAGCTGGTCGTGGCCGAGCATCGTGGTGAACACGCCGCGCACGACCAGCGGCGCCGTGCTGTCCGACGCGGACACGGTGAGCGTGCCACGAACGACCGAGACGCTGAAGTTGAGCGGTGACGCCACGATCGTGTGCGGGTACGTCACGCCGGGCGTGAAGCCCGTGTCCATGTCGACGTAGAGGTAGCTCCCCTGCAGCGGCGTGGATCCAGCGGGCGGACTCCACAGAGTGGCGGGCACCGGCAGTGTGGGTCCCGATGGCGTGCCGCTCGACGTACCCGGCGGCAGCGCGGCGATGGAGTCCGATCCGCACGCCGCGAGAAGCGGGATCGTCGACAGCGCGATGATGGCTGCGCGGATCGCTAACATGTTTCGACTCGGTGTCTTCGCGAGGGTACGACTGCCACTCCCGGAAGAGTGACAGTCAGAGACTGGCGGTCACGCCTTCTTCTTCGGCCGCGCCTTCACCTCCGGCACCAGCCGCCAGAACTGGCGCTCGTCGATCACCGTCACCTTCACTCCCTGCTTCGCCAGCCGGCGCACCTCGATCAGCTTCGAGCCGCCGTCCTTGCCCGCGATCTGCTGCGCGTTCGGCCTCCCGCGCACCAGCACGTCCGTCGTCAGGCCCGGCTTCGACTGCACGATCGCTCCCGCCTTCTTCGCCGCCTTCACCGCGTCCGCGCGCGGCCGGTCGAGGAATCCGGTGAACGAGAGCCGCTTTCCGTCGAGGCTCCGCACGCGACCGAGCTGCGACTCCTTCGGCCGCTTCCGCAGCGCTTCGGCGAGCTCCTTCGCCGCCTCGTAGCGCTTGCCGCGCGAGCCGAGGCAGCAGTGGATCACCTCTTTGAGATGGTCGCTGCACGGCAGTCCGCGCACGTCTTTGCTGCGCATCGGGCTCGTGATGTCGCCGCGGAGCAGCATCGCCGCGAGCAGACCGATCTGATAGATGTCGTCGCGCTGCTGCCAGCGACGCACCCGTCCCCACGCGATCTCGTTCGGCACGTGAAAGAGATTGAACGAGTCCGCCGTCACGCCGCGCCGGCTGAGCTGGTGCGTCGCGATGCCGAAGTCGCCGAGCTTCAGCTTCTCGCCGTCGCACACGAAGACGTTGAACGGCGTGAGATCGCGGTGCATCGCATGGCCACGGTGCAGCGCGTCGAGCGTCGTGACGAGCGCGGCGATCTCGCGGCGCACGTACTGCTCCGACTGCGGACCTTCTCGCTCCAGCCACGCGCCAAGGTCGCCGTGCTCGGCGTACTCCATCGCGAGGCAGTAGCGCATCCCCGTGCCGAACGGCTCGGCGAACCGGTCGTACACGCGCAGCGCGCGCTCCTCGCGGGCGAGCAGCTCGGCGAAGTACGCCTCGCGCAGCCAGCCCGAGAGCCGGTCGCTGATCTTGACGCACACCTTCGAAGGAAATCCCGGTCCCACCGATGGCGTGGCGAGATAGACCTCACCGAATCCGCCCTTGCCGATCAGCCGCTCGAGCGTGTAGGTGCGCCCCGACTCGGAGCTGTGCGCCGTCGGAGCACTCGGCTCCGCTGCAGGCGGCGTGGTGCGCACCGCGGCGCGCGCACGATCGGAGTGCGGATCGTATTGGGTGCGGCGTGCGGTGGGGGCGCGGTTGGTCGCCATGCGAAGCGTGGAGTGGGGAAAGCAGGTGGAAGCGCGAGTCCGCTCAAACGTACCGCATCCACGGCGCCGGATTCGTCGACTTCCGGTGCATGTACCAGCGACAGAGCGGATACAGGATCGCGACGTCGATCGCGAACGCCAGGTAGAGCAGCGCGAGGCTCCATCGATCGGCCGGATGCTCGATGGAGACGAACGGCGCTCGCGTGTACCACTCCTGGTGCGGTGCCCCGGCGCGAATGGAGTTCACGAGCAGCGCGGTGAGATGGATGAGCGGGATGTGCAGCAGGTAGTAGAAGAGCGGCACCCGGCCGAACGTCGCCATGATCGTGGCGAGCACGCCGCGCGCCTGCTCGGCCAGCGCGATCAATATGAGCGTGGGGCCGAGCGTCATCGCGAGATAGAACTGGCTCGGCGGATACTTCTGCTGGTTGAGCAGCCGCATCAACGGAGGCATCGGCTCGCCCTGCTCCGGCCCGAACGTGATCTGCAGCGAGCCCACCACGAGAAACGCCGCCGTGAGCCCCAGCCCGATCGCGAGGCAGAGCCGCCGTCGCTCGGCCGCATCGCGCTGCATGATCGTGCCGAAGCCGTACCCCGCGGCCATCACGCCGACCCATGGGACGATCACGTAGAGAATGCTGATCGCGGGCCACCGCTCCATCCCGGCGGGATAGAGAAACTCCCACAGCGCGCCGACGACGTGCCGTGCAGGCTCCGGCACCAGTCGCGGAGGAAAGGCGAAGAGCTGCTGCACGAAGATCAACACCACACCAGACCAACCGACGGTCCACGGCGAGAAGCGCACGAACGGCGCGAGCAGCACCATGCACCAGCCGAGCATCCAGATCACACCGGCGAGCGCGCCGTCGGCGTAGCTCGGGTTGAACGTCCAGAAGAATCGGATCACCGTGAGCTCGAGGGCGACGAGGATGAGCCCGCGGGTGACGAGGAACCGTGCGAGCGCACGCGGATCACCGAGCTTGCGACCCTGGAAGAACGCGCCCGTGCCGGCGAGGAACACGAACGCCGGCGCGCAGAAGTGGGTGATCCAACGCGTGAAGAACACGCCGTACGTCGGTCCGCCCGCCGGCACGCCGGAGTACACGCGCACATGGTCGATCGCCATGAGCACCATCACCACGCCACGCACGATGTCGATCGACGTGATGCGCGCCACGGCTGGCGTGGCCGTCGCGGTCGTGGCGTCGTAGCTCCGCCCTGCCCTGTCTACTGCGAGTGCGTCCATGACAGCTCTCCGCTGGAAGGAACGATTCATCCGCGAGCAGCTACCTCATTCCGCGAGCACCTCACCGAGCGCGTCCAACCGCGCCGACCAGATCTGCTTGAGACGATCGGCCGCCGCGCGATCGGGCAGCTTCGCCTGCTCGACCGCGACCGAGCTCTTGCCCTTGCCCTTGGCGGCAAAGCCCACCGCGACGATGGCACCGTCGGCCATCTGCAGCCGCATCGACCTCGGCGAGGTGGCGGTGCGCACCTTCGCGCCCCGCTCGCCGAGCCAGCGCCTGCGCGTGCGGGCGTCTGCCCATGCGTCGAACAACGTCGTCACGTCCACCGGGAAGGTGCGCGAGCGTGTCATACCGAAGGTGCCGTTGCGCTGCTGCCCGCGCGCGCGCAGTCCTCTGATGCGCTCGTAACCGACGGCGACCATCTGCGTCCACCACGCCGGAATCTCGTACTTCTCCGTGATCAGCGCGGCGATGTCGCGATGCGAGAGCTCGGCCGCGCCGTGAGCATCGAGCGCCTTCACCCAGCGTTCCCAGGTGCAGCCAGTCGCGTCGCGGATCGCGTCGTCGCTCATGCCGGCGAGCGCGGGATAATCCGCTGGCGCGGGTTGCGCGATCGTCGTCGTCGACGCGAGCGCGCCGTCCACCGCATTCGACTTCCTGGGTGCGCGAACGACGTGCGCGCGCGCGGCCGTGTAGGCTTCGCCGGTCTTGGTCATCCGAGCGCGAACGAGGCGCTTGAGATCTTTGTCGCGTGGCATCGTCATGGTCTCCTCTGGATGCACCACGGGTTACCCCCCAGCGGTGCGCCATGATGCTCGCAAAGGACCGACGATGAAGATCCGGGAGTGTGCCCCCCTTTGCCTCGCAGTGGACTCCGGCTGGGGCGAAGTCTGGAGAGGTTGGGCGCGGACCGGCGCCGGCATCACGATGGTGAAGTCCGGGCCGCCCGTCAAGCGCTCGGTCCGGGCGCGAAGAGGAGCTAGGCGAAGCGCTCGGCGAGCTCGTCGCTCCGTCCGGGCCAGCGCCCTCGCACCGCGAGTCCGGCGAGCATCGCGCCCGCCTAACCGATGGTGCCGAACAGCGCAGCCACTCGAGCTCGAGCGGACGCATCGTGTCATCGCGCGATGGGCGCGGTCGCTCCCTCCGTCAGGCGCACGAGGTCCGCAGGCGCGAGTGCGAGCTCGAGCCCACGACGTCCGGCGCTCACGAACAGCTCGGCGAACGACAGCGCGCTCGCATCGATCACCGTGCGCAGCCGCTTCCGCTGCCCGAGCGGGCTGATGCCCCCGACGACGTAGCCCGTCGCGCGCTCCGCGAGCGCCACGTCGGCGAGCGCCACTCGCTTCGCGCCGAGTGCGTCGGCGGCCGCTTTCAGATCGAGCTGCTGGGTGACCGGCACCAGCGCGACGGCGAGCTCGGAGCCGCGCGGCGCGCCCTCGACGCTCAGCACGAGCGTCTTGAACACCTGCCGCGGGTCCAGGCCGAGGGCAGCGGCGGCTTCGGGACCGTACGCCGGCGCGCCCGGGTCGTGGGTGTAGGTGAGCACGCGATGCGCGACCTTCGCGCGCTCCACGATGCGGATGGCGGGAGTCACGCCCTGGCGGATCGTCGATGGCGATCCGCCCACGCCGCCCACGGCGGTACGAGCATGCCGCCGAGCGCTCCCCACGCTACTGCGCGCATGTCGGTCGGTGTCGCGGCACTGAGATTCGCGAGGTAGATCGCCGTGAGCAGCACGATCAGCCCCCAGAACGCGTATCGCCCCGTCCGATCAGCTGGCGGGTTGGCGGTCGCGTAGAGCGCGACGCCGGTGATCCACATCGCGCCCTCGATGATGATCGTCGCGACCGGATGGTTCCAGAGCCCGAGGCCGAGCCGCGCGGCGCCTCCCGGATACAACGGGAGATCGGGCCGGTGCATCGGGAAGTCGAGCAGCCAATGGCTCACCACGAGCAGCGCCACGGCGATCGCGCCTCGCGCGTCGCGCCGCCGCCACGCGAGATATGCGAGCGCCGCGGCGAGGCCCCATCCGACGTCCATCAGCAGGCTGTGCGACCAGGGATAGTACGTGAAGTCCAGCGCCGTGAACCCGTGGTCTCCGGGCCCGACCCGCTCCCATCCGAGCAGAAGAAAGACCGGCCAGACGAGATCTGGCAGCTGCGCCGCGGCCACCAGGACTCCGAGCGACGTCTCGGGGACTCGGCGCTTCGCCACGAGCGCGAGTGCATAGTGGCCGAGGAACATGATCGAATGCGGTTGTGAGAGGACGCCATGCCCACCTGGCGCGATCGCGATCGGATCGCGCGAAGACTACGGTGTCGCCGCCTGCGGCCAGCGATGCGTCGTCATCGCCTGAACAGGTCGAGGCTCAACGGCAATCCGCGACGGCCGAGTGCGCTCAGCACGTCGGGCTGGATGACCGTGCTCTGGTTGTCGTTCTCGAGGAACACGCCGCAGAACAGCTCCGCGGTGAAGCTGCTCGTGATCTCTTCCCACAGCGTCGCGTCTTCGGGGAGCGCGGCGAGAACGTGTCCGATCGCCTCGCCGAGCTCCGTCGCCGGCGGCACCTCCAGCCTGAACGTCCAGACCCCAGTGGTGTGAAGCCGCTCGCGGCCGCGTCGCGCGGTCACCTCGCCCTTCCGCGCGCTGAACGACGGAGCGACGCCGAGCTGCTGCGTCAGGAAGTCCGGATCGAGCGCATCGCCGCGGATCCGCAGCGACACGCGGAGCCGTGGGATGTTGAACTCGTCAGCGTCGTCTTCCTCGTTGAACCCGATCATCCGTTCCGCTCCTCTTCCCGCGTGGTGGCCGGAGAACGTAGTTTCGATAGCCGCACTCGGCCACCGTCGGCCCACTGACGCGCGTCACCGATGCGAACCACCTGTCGGCCGTTGGCGATGGTCTGCTCTCCGGCCTGCACTACCCGCCACGCGACTCAGGAGGCACTGATGACCAAGCGCACGGAAGCACTCGCGGATCGGCTGGAGCGAGGAGTCCGGGAGCTCACCGATCTGGCCCGCTCGCTCACCGACGAGCAGTGGCAGACGCGACTCCCGCACGACGACCGGAAGGTCGGCGTCGTCGTGCACCACGTCGCGACGATGTACCCCATCGAGATCGAGCTCGCGCTGAAGATGGCCGCGGGCCAGGCCGTCGAGGGCGTGACGTGGCAGAAGGTGCACGCGATGAACGCCACGCACGCCGGCGAGTACGATGGCGTCAGCAAGGGTGAGGCGCTCGCGCTGTTGATGCGCAACAGCATGGCCGCGGCGGCGGCGGTCCGCGCGCTCACCGACGAGCAGCTCGACATGGTCGCGCCGCTCTCGCTCGAGGCGGACGGGCCGCGGAGCGCGCAGTACATGCTCGAGGGGCACGCCGTGGGCCACGCGTGGCATCATCTCGCGGGGATCAGGAAGGCGCTCGGCCAGACGGCGACGGCGGGCGTGCAGTGACGCCGGGTGCGGGATGTGGGATGCAGGTGCGGGGTCGCTGATTCCCGCGACTTCCTACCCGCTACGACGTCCCGCTACCGCTACTCGCTACCACCGACAGGAAGTGGCAGTTGGACGACTCCCACTACCGACTCGGAGTGGTCGTTGAAGAAGGCGTACTCGAAGGCAGCGTCGCGTCGCCCCACTCCGGGATCACGTTCCCGCCCGGCGCGAACACCTCCACCGAGAAGCTGAAGGTGCGCCCTTCGCCCGGCTGCAGCGCGCCGACCCCGACGATGTGGCGACCGATCTCCTCGCCCTTGTCGTTCGTGATCGTCACGAGCGCCGAGTACTCCCACGCCTCCCCGACTGCGGGGTGGCGAATGGAGCCTTCCACGCGAAGCGGCACGACGGTGGGGACCAGTGCGGAGTCCCCACCGGCGAACCGAAGATGCTTCTTGCACGACGGACAGACGGCCGCGCTCTGCAGGATGACCGCACGGCAGTGCGGACAGGTGCGAGTCTGACCCGGGGCCGGCGTGCGCCGCGCATTATTCACGAGGCGTGGCGATTCCCCAGCGTGAATGCCGACGTCTCGGTGTGCTCCTCGCCCCAGCCGAACTCCACGCGGCCACGCATGCGCGAGCCGGCGGCGACGGTGAGCGTGCCCGCCTTGAGATCGCCCTCGAGGATGCCCGAGGACAGCAGCTCGACCTTCTGCGCGCTGTCGATGTTCCCGGCGATCTCGCCGGCGATCGCGACCGACTCGGCACGGATGCCGCCCGTCACCTTGGCACCGGTCTCGATCGTCAGGTCGCCCTGAATGTGGACGTCGCCCTCGAACTTGCCGGAGATGCGCACATGGCCCGCACCCTCGATCTTGCCGGTGATCGTGATCCCTTGCGCGACGACGGACTCCTTCGCCTCACGAGGCGCGACGCGCCGAGGGGCCGACGGTGCAATGTCGGGGGTGAGCTCGGGCTCTCTCTTGAGTGCGGGTTCCGGTGTCATCGTCGGCGCTTCCTTGGGCGGCAGGGTGGGGGTGGAGGTGTTGTTCCAGATGGCCATGACGGAGTCCTCTATTGGGGTGCGCATCTCTAGCAGGGGGAGGACGGCGGTGCTGTCACCCGCGTCACCAAAGTCGGCGACATCCAATCAGAAATGCGCCCTCGCACCAAGCGAACCCGGCCGTGCGGTGGGCATCGTCGTCACGAACACGGACCATCCACCGCGGGCGCCGGCTAACGCAGCCGTGTCATCGACCTGCAGCGATGAGCACTCGAGCTCCGAGCACGAGCTAGATGCGCTTGGCGTTCAGCGCGTTGAGCACCGCGCACAGCGCGGTGGCGTGCGTCTCCGCATCCTCGACCGTGCGCTGCGTGCGCGTGCCATAGTAGATGACCTGCTTGGACTTGGTGCGACGATGGTCGACAACGAAGCACCGGCGCTCGGGATGCGCAGTGACGCGCCACGCGCCACGACCAGGGGCGGTACAGTCGACGCGGCGAAGCGAGCGGTCCGGACTGGACTTGCGAGCAGAAACGGGCATGGGGATCGAAGAAGAGGAACCGGCATCGAGCCGGAAATATAACCCGAGCGCCGCGGGATCTTCTCCTTCACTCCAACGTCGCGTAAAGCAGTCCTCGATGGTCTCCAGGGTGTGCGCATCGCGCGCTCCGGCAAGCAGCGCGGGCCAGACTGAAATGCTGGCGTCTCGGCCATTCCTCGGCCAGCTTCTCCTCATCCTCGCTTCGAGCACCGCCGTCCCCGCCGACTTCAGGGAGATTCGTATGAAGATGCTGCATGTCGCCATCGCCGCCCTCGCCGTTCCAGTCTGTCTTTCCGCGCAGCAAACGGCGGCGACTCCGCCGGTAAACCCGATCACCACCGTGTTCCGCACCCGCACCCTCGCGCAGCAGCGAAACATCGCCCAGGCGTTCGATTCCATCCCCGCGGCCAAGTTCAGCTACAAGCCGACGCCGGCGCAGCTCACGATCGGCTACGTGGCGCAGCACCTCGCCAACGACAATTACTTCTTCTGCAACAACTTCGGCGACGCGAAGGCGACGCGGCCCGAGCGAGACACCGCGACCCCCGACTCCGTGAAGGCAACCTGGCCGAAGGACAGCCTCGTCGCGAAGCTGAAGGAGTCGTTCGCGTTCTGCGAGACCGCGCTCAATCAGCTCGACGACGCGAAGCTGGCCGATCAGATCACCCAGACGTTCAACGGCAACACGCGGCAGTCGACGCGCGCGCAGTTCGTGCTCGGCCACGTCGCCGACATGGCGGATCACTACAGCCAGATCGCGAACTACATGCGGTTGAACGGGCTGGTGCCGCCGACCGCGCAGCCGCGACGCAACTAGCGTCGGGCCGGCGGGATCGGCCACGCGCAAGGGCGCCGCTTCACGATGCGGCGCCCTTGCGCGGCGCCTATTTCGCGTCCGTGATCGCGTACTACCCGCGGGACACCGACACGACGCGAGTGCTGCGTGGGTCGCTCGAGGTGTGGCGAGAGAGGGATCCCTGACGACCGGATGACGGTCAGTCGGCGCCGCGCGCGAGCTCCGGATTCTTCCACAGATCGATCGGCTTCTGGATTCCCTTCGGCCGAAACGGCAGCTCGATCTTCCGCCCCTGCCCCGCCGAGGCGTACGCGGCGTACAACACCTCCTGCACCACGCGCCCCGTCTCGCCATCGGAGATCGGCACCTCCTTCCCACGCACGCAGCGCGCGAAGTGCCGCATCTCCTGCGGGAAGCCGTAGTTCCAGTGCTCCTCGAACACGGGATACGTCCACCCGGTCGTGGAGCCGGCTTTCTCCACCGCGTACCCGAAGCCGACCTCCGAGTACGTCGGCATTGCGTTGCCCATGAGCAGGTCGGCGTACGTCTGCCCCTTGTCACCGAAGATCTCGATGCTGTCGTCCATCCCGCCCGGACGGTTCCAGCTGTTCTCGACCATCCCGATCGCGCCGTCGGCGAACTCGATGATGGTGATCGCTTCATCGTCACCCGCGGTGCGCGCGCCGTGGGTCTGCGTCGAGAGCTGCGCGTAGACGCTCTTCACCGGCTGTCGCCCGAGGAACCACCAGCAGAACGCGATGCCGTGGCAGCCCAGGTCCATCAGCGCGCCGCCGCCCGACTGTTCGACGTCCCAGAACCAGTCGGAGTGTGGCCCCGAGTGCTTCTCGGACTGCTTCACGAGATGCACCCGGCCGAACGCGCCCTCGTCCGCCATCTGCTTCGCCTTCACGTACTTCGGGGCGAAGAACAGCTCCTCGGCGTACATCAGCAGCACGCCCGCCCGCGCGCACGCGTCGATCATCGCATCCGCTTCCTCGAGCGTCACGCAGAGCGGCTTCTCGCAGACGACGTGCTTGCCCGCCGCGGCCGCGTCTATTGTCATCCGCGCATGGCGGCGATTGGGCGCGGTGATCGAGACCATCTCGATCTCGGGATCGCGCAGCATCTCCCGATAGTCGGTGAAGTACTTCGAGATGCCGTGTCGCCGCGCGAACGACTCGGCGTTTCCCGGCGTCGGACTGGCGACGGCGACGACCTCGGCCTCGTCGGGCATCAGCTTCACCGACGCCGCGATGCAGTCCGCCTGGAAGCGCGAGCCGATGATCCCGATCTTCACTTTCGACACGAGAGCTCCTCGGTAACCCAGTGCGCGCTCGGTGCGCGATCACACCGATCGTTCCCAACCACCGCTCCAGCAGCTCCCGCGTCCGTCACGCCCACGCCGGTTGCCCCGGCGCGAGCGGCGTGCACCCCACCCACTTGCCCGGCACGAGCACCCAGCGCCGAGCCCTGGTCATGCCGATCTCCGACGAGAAGTACGCTCGCAGCGCCAGCTCGCGAATCAGACCGAAGTAGTGCGGCTCCGCCGAGCGCTGCGCCTCGGCGTCGATCTCGCGTACGAACTTCTCGCGATCGGTTTGCGACAGCGCGGCGAAGTCGGAGCCGAAGCGCTTCCGGCAGCTCCGCTGAAAGTCCGCCAGGCCGCTCACGGCGTGCGCTTGCACGTGTGGCGCATAGCAGTCGGTGAGCAGCAGGTTGATCGCCGCGCCCGCACCCGCCGCCTTCGCCCCCGGCGACGATGGCGTCGTCGGCAGAAGGGTGTCCGCGATCTCCTCGATCAGCGCCTGGTCGTCGTGGGTCAACGCTGCGTCGCTCGACGTCGCGGACTTTTCGCGCGCACAGCCCGCGACGAAGCTCCCCGAGAGGAAGAGCGCGCCGCCGAGCACGACGGCCGTCGCCTTCATCGCCTCGCGCCGATTCATCGGCGGCATGCTCATCGGGTCCTCACAGGTTCTGCCGCTTCATCTCGGCGGCAGCATGATCGACCGCGCGCGCGGTGAGCGCCATGTAGAGCAGCGACGGGCTCTGATTGCCGGTCGACGTCATGCACGCGCCGTCGGTGACGAAGACGTTCTTGCAGGCGTGAAGCTGATTCCACTGGTTGAGCATCGACGTCTTCGGATCTCGGCCCATCCGCGCGCCGCCCATCTCGTGGATGTCGAGCCCAGGCGCCTGATGGTTGTCGTGCGTCTCCACGCCGTGGCAGCCGGCGACCTCGAGCATCGCCTTCGCCTCGGTGCGCCAGTCGCGGATCATCCGCTCGTCGTTGTCGTCGTATTTGACCGACGTGACGAGGAGCGGGATCCCCCACTGATCCTTCTCGGTGTCGTGGAGCCGCACGTGGTTCGTCTCCTTGGGGATCGTCTCGCCCTGCATGTACATGTAGATCCCCCACGGCCCCGGCTTGGACAGCGCATCCTTGTACGCGCCGCCCACGCGCTCGGTCGGCTCGGCCTCGGAGCGATACGCGCCGGTGAACGTCGTGTAGCCGCCGACGAAGTCCGTGTCCTGCTTCCCGAGATTCCGGAAGTTCGCGAGGATGCACTCGGTCGGATTGCGCCCGTACCAGTACTGATCCTCGAAGCCGGCGAGCTTCCCGCTCGCGCCGGTGCGATAGTTGTGGTGGCAGACGTAGTGGCCGAGGACTCCGTTGTCGTTGCCCAGCCCGTGCGGGAAGCGAGACGACGTCGAGTTGAGCAGGATGAGATTCGTGTTCAGCGCCGACGCGTTCACGAAGACGATGCGCGCGCGATACTCCGTGACCGCGTGGGTCTTCGCGTCGATCACGCGGACGCCGGTCGCCTTCCCCTTCGCCTCGTCGTACAGAATGGAGTGAACGACCGAGTCGGGCCGCAGCGTCAGGTTGCCCGTCTTCGCCGCCCACGGCAGCGTCGACGCGTTCGAGCTGAAGTAGCCGCCGAACGGGCAGCCTCGCATGCAGAGGTTCCGCGCCTGGCAGGTGCCGCGCCCCTGCTGCAGGTGGATCGCCTTTGGTTGCGAGAGATGCGCCCAGCGTCCCTGCACGATGTAGCGATTGCCGTAGTGCGTACGCACCGCGTCGCTGAAGTGCTTCTCGACGCAGTTGAAGTCGAACGGCGGGAGATACTCGCCGTCCGGCATCGCCTCGAGGCCGTCGCGGTTGCCGCACACCCCGACGAACTTCTCCACGTGCGAGTACCACGGCGCGACGTCGCCGTAGTCGATCGGCCAGTCGATGCCGTAGCCCGCCCGCGCCGGTGCGCGGAACTCGTGAGTGCTCCAGCGCTGGCACGCACGTCCCCAGATGATCGACTTCCCGCCGACCTGATAGCCGCGGATCCAGTCGAACGGCGCCTCCTGCACGTACGGATGGTCGCGATCCTTCACGAAGAAGTGCGCGGTGTCCTCGCCGTAGCCCGCCGCTTTGCTGATCAGCGGGTTCTCCTTCAGTTGGCGCCGAGCCATCGCGCCGCGGTGCGGAAGCTCCCACGGATTGAGGTTCATCGTGGGATAGTCCTTGATGTGCTGCACGTCGCGGCCGCGCTCGAGCACGAGCGTCTTCAGCCCCTTCTCGCACAGCTCCTTCGCGGCCCAGCCGCCGGAGATGCCGGAGCCGATGACGATGGCGTCGAAGGAGTCCGCCGCGGAGCTCACGGCAGCTGCCGGATCCGGATCGCCTGCCCGCCCCCCGCCGCGAGCGACACCGTCAGCCGACTCCCTGACGTCACGGCGCGCCGCGTGATCGACACCGGGAGCGGATTGGTCCGCCAATTCGCGCCCGGGCCATCCGCGTAGATCTCCGCCTCGTACCGCTTGCCCGGCGTGAGAAAATCGAGCGGCACCATGAAGGTGCGCGCGACCTCGTCGGTGATCGCGCCGACGAACCACGTCTGCGCACCGCGCTGCCGCCGCGCGACGAGCACATAGTCGCCCACCGCGCCGTCGATCACGCGCGTCGTGTCCCAGTCGACGGCGACGTCGCGAATGAACTGGAAGGCTGGTTGGTTCACATAGTTTTCCGGGAGATCCGCCGCCATCTGCAGCGGCGAGTACAGCACGACGTACAACGCGAGCTGCTTCGCCAGCGTGGTGCGCGGCCGCGACTCCTCCGGAGTGCGGGGACCGTTGCCCGCGCTCTTCATCAGCAGGTCGAAGACGCCCGGCGTGAAATCCATCGGCCCCGCGAGCAGGCGCGTGAAGAACAGCATCGACTCGTGCTCGGGTGGGTTCCCACCCTCGGCGCCCCACGCGTTGTACTCCTGCCCGCGCGCGCCCTCGCGTGACATCATGTTCGGCCAGGTGCGGCGCTCGCCGGTGTCGTGAATGGGCTCGTGCGCATCGACCATGATGCCGTAGCGCGCCGCCGTCTCGATCACCCGTCGATGGTGCCGCACGGCGTACTGCCCATAGTGCGACTGTCCGCCGCCGACGGTGTCGGCCACGTAGCCGGTCTTGATCGCGTGGATGCCGAGCGACTGGTAGAGCTTGTACGCGTCCTCCATCTGGCGCTCGTAGTTCTCGATCCCGCCCGACGTCTCGTTGTGCGCGATCAGGCCGACGCCCTTCGACCTCGCGTACGCGGCGAGGCCGGGCAGATCGTAGTCGGGATACGGCTTCGTGAAGGTGAACGCGTTCTTGTTCTGGATCCAGTCGCCGTCCCAGCCGACATTCCATCCCTCCACCAGCACTCCCTTGAAGCCGTTCGCCGCGGCGAAGTCGATGTACTTCCGCGTGTTCGCCGTCGTCGCGCCGTGCTTCGGGCCCGACGACCAGGTCATCGTGTTGAGGTGCATCCCCCACCAGATGCCGACGTACTTCTGCGGCACGATCCAGCTCACGTCCGACAGGCGGCTCGGCGGATTCAGGTTGAGCGTGAGCAGCTGCGGCTGCAGGTCCTGGATCCGGTCGGCGATCTGGATCGTGCGCCACGGCGTGACGAGCGGCGTGCGCCCCCGCACCTTCACGCCGTCCACCCACGGCGCGAGCGCGGCGCGCAGCGTGCGGCTCTCCATCCGCGGACCGGCGAGGAACATCCGCGGATAGTCGACGAGGTTCGCCTCGTGGAGCACCACGTAGGTCCCGTTCGACATCTTCATCGTGAGCGGCGTCTGCACGCTGTCGAGCGTGCTCACCGGCCCCTCCGAGTAGAGCTGCTCCGAGCGGTCGAGCCTCGGCCGGTTCGACGCGATCCACCACGACTGCGCGTTGTCGGCGAGCGAGAACTCGGTGAGCTCGTCGGAGATCTCGTAGTTGGTCACCGAGGGCTGATCGGGCACCTCGTAGCGGAAGCCGACGCCATCGTCGAACACGCGGAAGGTCACGGTGAAGCGGCGGGCCGGCGCCTTCGTCTCCACGACGTTCACCTGCAGCTCGTTGTGGTGATCGCGCACTCTCGACACTTCACCCCACGGCTGCGTCCACGTGGAGTCGTACGACGCGCGCCGGCTGTCGGTGATGCGCAAGCCACCCAGCAGCGTGTCGGCGCCTCTGAAGGCGAAGCCGAGCCGAGAGGGTGTGATCACCCTGGCATCGCCATGGCGCACCGAGTAGCGAAGGACGCCACTGTCGAGCGCGACGGTCACCTGGGTCTTCCCGTCGGGTGACCCGACGGTGAGCGGCGCCTGCGCCGAGAGCGTGAGCGGAGCGAGTGCGAGAACGAGCGTGGTCGCCAGCGCGCGGATGCGCGAGTGGAAGCTGGTCATGGAGCGCGAGAGGGTGTGAGAGCGCGAGCCGATGGCCAGAATTAGGAGTGCGTTCCGCCTGTTCGCCACTCCCGCCGCGTCACGACCTCCGCGTGTCCGTGCTCGACCGCTATGGCGTCGCCGTCGCCTTGGCGAATCGGTAGGCGCGAAGGGTCGTCGCGCTCCCCTGCGACAGCATCTGTCTCGCGGCGACGCGCGCGTACTGCGCCGCCGCGCGCGGCGCCTGAGTCGGCGACTCGCGTCCGTCCGAGTCGCCAGTGCTCGCGTCCCCGACGACCGCGGTGGCCAACGCCGCGCTCAGCGAGCGCTCGATCTCGGCCATCAGCAGCGAGCTCTCGCGCTCGATGTCCGCCTCGGACCATCCGAGACGGTGACGCTGCGCGCCGTGGAGCTCGGACATCACGCGCTGCACCTGCGCGCCGTCGGCCAGCAGCTCCGGCGATTCGCCTCGCGTCTCGCCGATGATCATGAGCTGCGCCGCGACGAGACCAATCCACGGTGTCGCGTGATCGCGAAGCTGAACGGTCGCGAGCGCGCGCGCTCCCGGAAAGCGGCCATCGGCTCGCAGCGCGGCGACGTAGCGCTGCGCGACCGTCTCGGCCTCCGCGGCGAGCCGCACCGCGAGCGCGAAGAGCACGTCGTACGCAGGAGCGTCCATCGCCGCGAGCTCGGCGCCCGTGACGACCGCGGCTCCGGGGGGTGGCGTGCGCCGGTCCCTGCTCGCTGTCGCGGACCTGGTGATCGCCCGCTCGTCCGTCGTGGACTGCGGCTCGGCGCTCGCGTCGCCTCGCGTCTCGCCCTCCGGCACGCCTGGGAGCCAGAGTGTGAACGTCGCGCCCGCGCCGGGCTGGCTTCGCGCGACGATGTCTCCGTGCATGAGCCGCGCGAGACGGCGGCTGATCGCGAGGCCGAGTCCGGTGCCGCCGTGCTCGCGGGTGAGTGCCGCGTCGCCCTGCACGAACGGCTCGAACAACCGGCCGAGCAGCTCGGGGCCGATGCCGGGTCCCGTATCCGTGATCCGCACGTAGGCCCAGCTCTGGACATGGCTCGCAGCGTCGGCGCGTGGCGGACCGGCGCCCGGCCCGCCCGTCCACACCCCTGGCTCGGCTTCCTTCGCCGAGCCGCAGGAGACCGTCACCTCGCCGCCCGACGGCGTGAACTTCACCGCGTTGGCCAACAGGTTCACCAGCACCTGCCGCACCCGGTGCTCGTCGCCCACGTAGGGAACGCCCGACTCTCCCGCGCCGAGATCCATCAGACGCACGCCCTTCGTCGTGGCTTGCGGCTGCACCACCGCCACCGCGGCGGCGACGACCGCACCCGTGACCAGCCGGTCATGTCGCACCTCGAGGCGGTCGGCATCCACCTTGGCGACGTCGAGCACATCGTCGATCAACCCGAGCAGATGGCGCGCACTCGCCTGCAGCCGCTCCAGGTGCGCCTGCTGCGACGGCGTGTTCGGTCCGAGGACGCCGAGCTCGAGGAGCTGTGCATAGCCGAGGACCGCGTTGAGCGGCGTGCGGAACTCGTGGCTCATCGTCGCCAGGAACTCCGTCTTGATTCGGGCCGCCGCCTCGGCGCCCTCGCGCGCCTGGCGCTCCCCCGCGTAGAGACGCGCGTTGTCCATCGCCACCGCCGCCCAACCGGCGACGCCCACGACGAGGCGCTCCTCGCGCTCCGAGAACACGCCGACCTTCTCGTGCCCGAAGAACAGTCCGCCCAGCACTTCGCCCGTTCGGGATCGAACCGGCACCGCGAGGTAGCTGCGCACCGGCAGGTGGCCGGCCGGCATTCCGTAGTTCGGCGGCATCCTGCCGTAGCGCGAATCCTTGGTGATGTCGTCGCTTCTCACGACGCCTTCGCCGCGGAAGGTCGGCCCGAACACCGGCGTCGACCTCGGGTGCGGAAAGTTGGCGAAGTGCTCGCGCGGCACCCCCGCGAGCGTGTAGAGCGTGTACGCCTCGCCTCCGCGCACCGGGTCCACGACGTTGTAGAAGAACGCGCCGAACTGCGCGCCGGTGAGCGCGGTCGCCTCGTCGGTGACGAGCTGAACGACGCGCTCGAGGTCGAGCTCGGAGGCGAGCGCGCTGCCGATGCGCTGGATCGTGGCGATGAGCGCCGTCTCGTCGCGGAGCGCCGCCTCGCGCATCGCGTGCACTTCGTCGGCATAGCGCCGGCGCTCGCGGAGGATCTCGTCACCGCGCCGGCGGTGCAGGTCGAGAAACGCGCGAACCTTCGCCTGCAGCGCCTCCGGGTCGAGCGGCTTGGTGAGGTAGTCCACCGCGCCGAACTGGTAGCCGAGCGTCGCGCGCCGGCGGTCCGCGTCGAGCGCGGTGACGAAGATGATCGGGACGTGCTCCGACGCCCGCCTCGCGCGGATCAGTCGCGCGGTCTCCAGGCCGTCCGTGCCCGGCATCATCACGTCGAGCAGGACCACCGCGACGGCGCCGTTCTCCTGGAGCAGGTGCCGGAGCGCCTCCTCGGAGGTACCCGCCCGCAGCAGACGCACCCCGGACTCCTCGACCAGCGGCGCGAGCACCGCTTCGAGGGCGAGCAGGTTCTCGGGGCGGTCGTCGACGAGCAGGACGGCCGAGCCGGCGTGCGATCTGGTGCGGGGGAGAGGCATCAGTGTCACTCGCAATGCACTGGTTGGGCCGTCGCGCCCGTTCTCGGGTCGTTGCCGCTCACAGGCCGAGTCCGCCCGCGATCCTGCCGAAGAGCTCGCTTGCACCCGCGCCTGGTCGTGGGCTCGGCGGGGCTCAGTCTCGCTGCGGCTCGCAGTAGAGGTGCCCCCGTCGTGCCGCCTCGATGTTCGCGCGCGTGACGCTCTGCTTGGACTCGACGTGCAACACCGAGTACTTCGCATCGAGGAGCAGATTCACGACGTGTCGCGCGTTGTCCTCTTTGCTCTGCGGGTCGGCCCCGTGCACTTCGATGAAGAGATCGGGGCGGCGCTTCCTCAACGTTTCGGTCATCCCCCGAAGCACGTCCATCTCGAGCCCTTCGACATCGATCTTGACCAGATCGGGCTGTGGCAGCGCCGACGCGGCGAGCAAGGAATCGAGCGACTCGACTTCGATCTCGATGGCCCGAGCATCCTTCTCTCGAAGAATCTGTGCCTGAATCCTCGAGTCGCCGCTGCCTCTGGCTGGATCGCCCGCGGGGAAGACGAACGACAGCGTGCCCTTCGCTGCGCCGAGGCCGTGGCGTCGCACGTCCACATTCCGGAACGCGTTCAGCTCGACGTTGGCGACGATGCGCTGGTGGCTCTCGGGATTCGGCTCGAAGGTGACGACCCTTCCCCGCTCTCCGACGCGGCTGGCGAAGAAGAGCGTGTAGATCCCCTGATCGCCGCCGACGTCGAACACCGTCTGCCCGTCCAGCGCGAGACGCGAGAGAAAGCCTTCCTCTTCGACTCGTTTGGGAACGGCGGTGAGCACGGCTGGAAGAAACGCCAGCCCGCCTCGGCGCTTCAATCCTTTGGCGAGTCCGTGCCGCACCGTATAGGTGTGATTTCTGAATAGCCTGTTCAGCGTGACCGCCGCCAGCTTCTTGAGCTTCATCTCGAGCCTCGACGAGAAGCGTCTTCGCCACATTCGCTGACGTTAGCACATCGCGCAGATCGCGCCCATCGCGACACCGTCCGCACCTCGCGTAGCGCGCCCGCGTTCGTCGAGACAATTTGATGACTCGTCGCACCGCGCACCCCGCATCCCGCACATCACGATGATCCGCTCGCTCCTCGCGCTGGTCCTCTGCGCCACGCCCTCGCTCGCACAACAGCCGAAGGCGTACCAGGTGAAGTCGCCGGACGGCCATCTCACGCTCACGCTGCGAGCCGCGTCCGATCTCACCTGGTCCGTCGATCACGACGGAGCCCCGGTGATCGCGCCGTCGGCGATCGCGCTCACCCTGCAGTCGGGTGAGGTGCTGGGCGCCAACCCGCGGGTGCGCGGCAGCACGCCCTCGTCGGTGAACGCGACGATCACCCCTCTCCTCTACAAGAAGTCGACGATCGCCGATCGGTACAACCAGCTCGTCGTCACGATGAATGGCGGCTACTCCGTCGTGCTGCGCGCCTACGACGACGGCGCGGCGTACCGGCTCGTGCTCGACCGCAAGGGCGACGTCGTCGTCAGAGACGAGGCGGCGAACTACAACTTCGCCGGCGACTACACGGCGCACGTTCCCTTCATCCGCGACATCCGCGGCAACGACATCTACATCTCGGCCCAGGAAGCACACTACGACGTGCAGAAGCTCTCGGCGATCAAGCCGGACACGATGGCATACTCACCGGCGCTCGTGGAGCTCGACGGCGGGAAGAAGGCCGTGGTGATCGAGGCCGACGTCGAAGGCTATCCGGGGATGTTCCTGAAGGTGAGCCGCGACACGCATCGTGGCTTCCACGGCGTGTTCGCCCGCTATCCCAAGCGCGAGGAGCTCGGCGGGTTCAACATGCTGAACTTCATGGTGCCCGAGCGCGAGGACGCCATCGCTCACGTCGCGGGTGCGCGCGCGCTCCCATGGCGCGGCGTCGCCGTCGCCGCGCGCGACGCCGACCTGTTGCGGAACGACCTGGTCTACAAGCTGGCGTCGCCGTCGCGCCTCGAGGACGTCTCGTGGATCAAGCCCGGCCAATCGTCGTGGGAGTGGTGGAACGACTGGAACCTGCGCGGCGTCGACTTCGCCACCGGCATCAACATGCCGACGTACAGGTACTACCTCGACTTCGCCGGCGCGAACGGTCTCGCGTATCTCGTGATGGACGAAGGCTGGTCGCAGCCACGCGACCTCTCGAAGGCCCGCGAGTCACTCGATATCCCCGCGCTCGTGGCGTACGCGAAGTCGAAGAACGTGGACCTCATCCTCTGGGCATCCTGGCGCGATCTGCGAGGAAAGGAAGACATCATCTTCCCCATGTACGCACGGATGGGGATCAAGGGCTTCAAGGTCGACTTCTTCGACCGCGACGATCAGAAGGCGGTGGAGTCGATCTATCACATGGCAGAGCGCGCCGCCGCGAACCATCTGATGCTCGACCTGCACGGCATGTACAAGCCGACCGGCCTGAATCGCACCTACCCGAACGTCGTCGGCTTCGAGGGCGTGAAGGGGATGGAGAACGTGAAGTGGACCCCCGTCGACGACGTGCCGAGGTACGACGTGACGATGCCGTATGTGCGAATGCTCGTGGGCCCCGCGGACTACACGCCCGGCGCGATGCGCAACGCCACCAAGAACGACTTCCGCCCGAGCAACTCCACGCCGATGAGTCGCGGCACCCGGGTCCATCAGATCGCGATGTACACCGTCTTCGACGCGCCCATCCAGATGCTCGCCGACAGCCCCACCAGCTATCAGTCGGAACAGGAGAGCACCGACTTCATCGCGAAGGTCCCCACGGTGTTCGACGAGACCGTTCCGCTGGATGGAAAGGTCGGCGAGTACGTCGCCGTCGCGAAGCGGAAAGGCAAGACGTGGTTCGTGGGCGCGATGACCAACTGGACGGCGCGCGACCTCACGCTCGATCTCTCGTTCCTCGAGCCGGGCGTGTACGAGGCGGTCATCTTCCAGGACGGCGCGAACACGAGCAAGGACGCGCGCGACTACAAGCGCGTCGAGCGACGCGTCTCGGCGACGGACAAGCTGAGCGTGCACCTCGGCGAAGGCGGAGGGTGGACGGCGCGCATCCAGCCGGTCAGGTAGCGCGCGCAGCGAGAAGCGTTGACCGCGGCCGCCCCGCCTCGTATGAGTCATCCTCCCGCACCCTCCCGTCTCCCTGAGGATCATGGCTCCGCACACCGTCGACGAGTCCGCGGTGCTCCGCAAGGTGACGCTGCGCCTGATCCCGTTCATGGCGCTGCTGTACCTCGTCGCCTTTCTCGACCGGGTGAACGTCGGCTTCGCCGCGCTCACCATGAACGGCGACATCGGGCTCTCGGCGTCCGCCTACGGACTCGGCGCGGGGATCTTCTTCATCGGCTACTTCCTGTTCGAGGTGCCGAGCAACCTGATCCTCGAGCGCGTCGGCGCGCGCCGGTGGATCGCGCGCATCATGATCAGCTGGGGCGTCGTCTCCGCGTGCACCGCGCTCATCACCGGCCCGACGAGCTTCTACGTCGTGCGCTTCCTGCTCGGCGTCGCGGAAGCGGGCTTCTTCCCGGGGATGATCCTCTACCTCACCTACTGGTTCCCGTCCGCGGTGCGCGCGCGCGTGATGAGCATGTTCCTCGTCGCCGTCCCCATCTCGAACGTCGTCGGCGGACCGCTCTCGGCGGCGCTCCTCGGCACTTCGCTCGCGGGGCTGAAAGGGTGGCAGACGATGTACGTCATCGAAGCGCTCCCCGCGATCGTCCTCGGCGTCGTCACCGCGTTCTGGCTCACTGATCGGCCGAGCAAGGCGGCGTGGTTGAGCGACGCCGAGCGGACGACGCTCGAGCAGATCCTCGAGGTCGAGCGCGTCGCGACGCGCCCCGCGCACCATCTGCGCGACGGACTGCTGAGCGGGCGCGTGTGGCTGCTCGCGCTCGTGTACTTCGGCCTCATCATGGGCTTCTACGGTCTGCCATTCTGGGCGCCGCAGATCGTGCGCTCGTTCGGCGGGCTCACGAACCTGCAGATCGGGCTGCTCACCGCGGTGCCGTACGCGGTGGCGTCAGTCGCGATGATCGGGTGGGGTCGCCGCTCCGACCGCCGCGACGAGCGCGCGTGGCACGTGTCGCTGCCGCTGCTCGTCGGCGCGGCGGGCTTTCTCGCGAGCGGTTGGACGAGCGACGCGCGCGTCAGTCTCGCCGCGTTGACGCTCGCCGCCGTTGGCGTGTACTGCGCGTTCGGCGTGTTCTGGACGCTGCCCTCGGCGGTGCTGGCGGGAACCGCGGCGGCGGGCGGGATCGC
>DASYMZ010000100.1:0-9909 GCA_036008805.1 Gemmatimonadaceae bacterium | reverse complement strand
GCTCCGGATTCACGCGCCGGTGAGCTCGCGCCGGAGCCACGCGCGCGCCACCGCCCACTCGCGCTTCACCGTCGCGCCCGACACGCCGAGCGCTTCCGCCGTCTCCTCGATGCCGAGTCCGCCGAAGTAGCGCAGCTCGACGAGCCGCGCCTGATCCGGGTCGAGCACCGCGAGCCGCTCGAGCGCCTCGTGCAGCGCGAGCACGTCGAGGTCGGGATCGGCGCTCGCGCCACCGCCTGCGCCGGCGTCGCCGAGCGTGACGCGCTGCATCGCGCCGCCGCGCTTCTCGGCGAGCCGGCCCCGCGCGTGATCCACGAGCACGCGGCGCATCGTCTGCGCGGCGACGCCGAAGAAGTGCGCGCGGTTCTTCCACTCGACGCGGCGCTGGTCGACGAGCCGGAGATACGCTTCGTGTACGAGCGCCGTCGCTTGCAGCGTGTGCGCGCTGTCCTCGCGGCGCATGGCGCGTGCAGCCTGCCGGTGCAGCTCGTCGTACACGATCGGCAGCAGGCGCTCGCCGGCCTGCGCGTCGCCCGCGCGCCACGCGAGCAGCAGCGCGGTCACGTCGTGCGGTGTCTCGCTGGCGTCGTCGTCGGTGATTGGCGGCATGTGCTGAGCGCGCGGAAGGAGTGCTGCGACCGGCGTCGCCGCACGGCGAGGTTAGGTCGGGTGGATGAGAGCGTCAAGGTGGCCGAGTCGCGAGGCTGAGCCGATTCGTCGAGTCAATCCGCGTTCCTGAATGACGCCGCCGGACCGGGAGCTCGTACGGCCGGCGGACGTCGCCACCTCAGCCGATGGTCGAATGCCTCATACACTCGAGTCGCCCGCGCGTCTCAGTCGCACCGAGTTCGACGCGCCCGTATCGGAGCCCGGAGACTATCGCCCATTCGACAACGTCGAGTCGCGCAACGGGTTGCAGGAGCGCGTGGAGCTTCCATTCATGCTTCGGGCGCTTCGTCTGCCACACGGCGGCCGAGTGCTCGAAGTCGGATGCGGGCGAGGGGTGGCGCTCCCCGTGCTCGCCACGCGACTGGCGCCCGACGAGCTCGTCGGCATCGATCTCGAAGAGGCGCTGGTCGAGCGCGCTCGAACTCGAATCGCGCGACGAGGCGTGCGCGCTGCGCTGCACGTCGGCGATCTGCGCGACCTGCCCTTTCAGAGCGGGCAGTTCGATCTCGTCGTCGACTTCGGCACGAGCTATCACGTGGGCGGCGGCCACACGGGGCGCCTCACCGCGCTCAACGAGATCTCGCGCGTGCTGCGCGTGGGCGGGCTGTTCGTGCACGAGACCCCTCTCGCGCAGCGGCTCGCGCATCCCGTGCGTTCGCTGCGGGTGCGACTCCCATTCAGCGCGGTGCCGATGCTCGCGCCCGAACGGAGTGCCGTGCTGTGGGCGGCGCGAAAGCGCATCGGGCCGGTGCTCGCGTGATCCTTGCTTCGAACACACGGCGCCGCAAGCGTCGCCTCCAGGACGCGCGCCTTGGATCACTGGCAATCGCACTGTCCGTCATCGCGCCGGCGTCACCCCTCGTCGCGCAGCGGATCGCGCCGAGCGCGGTGCAGCGGCTCGACTTCATCCCCGACGCCCTCACGCCTGCTGATGCCGCGGTGCCGCGCGAACGTTCACGCTCCGCCGGCGCCGTGCACGGAGCGCTCATCGGCGCGGGAGCCGGCGCGCTCACCGGCGTCGCCGTGTACATCGTCGCGCACGTCTTCGTCTCCTCGCAGGAGACGCAGGTCGTCACCAGCGCGGACAAGCCGATCTTCTTCTGGTTCGCCACGGGAACCGGCGCTCTCGCGGGAACGGCGATCGGCACGCTGATCGGAGGGATCGTGGGCAGGTAGATCACGACGACGATCCGTCGCACCCAGTCTTGGCTGGTATTCCCCGCCGCTGTATCGTCCTTTACGACGCGCAGGGCGCTACCACGCTGCTGCATCTGTACGTGCGCGCCTCGCTGCGCAAGCAACTCCATCGTCGCAAGGAGTTCGTCCGCGAGCCGGCGATGCGCTTGATCGCCGAGCACGGCGGAGTCCCTGATCGCCGACGGCCACCGGTGGCGCGAGGGTCTGTCCAACGCCGTGCGAAGGGTCGATACTGGGGACATGCTGACGCCGTCCGCGGCTCACCGCACGACGCTCCCGGAGCGAAACCTCGACGTCACGCGCGCCGTCGCCGTGTCGTGCGTCCTCGCCAACCACGTCGGTCTGCTCCTCGACCCGGGCACCGCGCTGCTGCGATTCTTCACGCAGCTCGGCGAAGCTGGCGTGATGATCTTCTTCGTCCACACGTCGCTCGTGCTCATGGCGTCGCTCGAGCGGCAGGGGACGGAGCGACACTGGGTGCGCACGTTCTACACGCGGCGTGCCTTCCGCATCTATCCGCTCGCGATGGCGACCGTGCTGCTCGTCGTGGTCGCCGCGGTGCCACGCGCGATCCCGGTCATCGGCGTGCATGCCGTCGCCACATCGCATCCGCCGGTCCAGATCGCCGCGAACCTCGCGCTCGTGCAGAATCTGCTCGGAATCGACGACGTGCTCGGCCCGCTCTGGACGCTGCCGGTCGAGGTGGACATGTACCTCCTCCTCCCGTTCTGCTTTCTCGTCGCGCGGCGCGGCTCGCGCGACATGCTGCTGCTCTTCGCCGCGCTGGTCGTGGCGCACGTGGTCGTCGCCACCCAGGCGGTGTCCAGTGCGTGGCGCTTCAACGTGCTGTACTTCGCGCCCTGCTTCTTCGGCGGCGTGCTCGCCTACCATCTTCTCCGCACGCGCGCGCGGCCTATCGCGCCCGCGTGGATGCTCGCGCTCGCGCTCGCCGCGACGATCGCGCTGCGTCCGCTGATGCCGGCGGGTTTCCTTCCCGACGCGGTTCGTTGGTTTCCGTGCATCCTGCTCGGCGTCACGCTGCCGTTCGTCGCCGAGCTCGCGCCGTCGATGCTGACGCGCGCGGCTCACATCGTGGCGACCTACAGCTACGGCGTCTACCTGCTCCACATGCCCGTGTTCTGGCTCGCATTCGACGTCTGCCGCTCGCTCCCCATGGCGGCGCAGATCGTGATCGCGATCGCTGGAGTCGTCATCCTTCCCTGGGCGGCGTATCACCTCATCGAGGCGCCTGGCATTCGGCTCGGCCGCGGCATCGTACATCGGCCGCTCACCTTCGCCGCTACCCAGCCCGCTCCATGACTGCGTTCGCTCTCGCCCGGTGCTGCTCGCCCCTTCGTCCTGCTCAGTAGGCGGCGCACGCTTTCTGCAGCCCTGAACGGGCGCGCACGCGCGCGGCCGCGACATTCGCCTCGTGGTCTCCTTCACGGACCACCCCGACATGTCCAGCACGCTTCGTCGCGTCTCCCTCGGTGCCCTCATCTTCGCCGCCGGCATCGCGGTGGGGATCCTCGGCGTTTCGAGGCGCCGCGTCGTGCGCCAGGCGGAGGCGCAGCCGAGCGCGACGCAGGCGGCGCTCACGGGAGAGGAGCAGAACGTCATCCGCGTCGCGCGCCAGGTCACGCCGGCCGTCGTGAGCATCGTCGTCCCCAACTACGGCTCGGGCTCGGGCGCGATCATTCGACGCGACGGGATGATCCTCACCAACGCGCACGTCGTCGGCGGCGCGCGCACCGTGCAGGTCGGGCTCGCCGATGGACGCAAAGTGTCGGGCACCGTGCTCGGGCGCGACGTCGGGCTCGACGTTGCCGTCGTGCGCATCCCGATCACCGACGCGCCCGTCGCGCCGCTCGGCAACTCCGATCAGCTCCAGGTCGGCCAGATCGCGATCGCCGTCGGCAACCCACTCGGCCTCGAGCGCACGGTCACCACTGGCGTCGTCTCAGCGCTCAACCGTCCCGCGCGCGAGTCGGGCGGCGAGACCTTCATCCAGACCGACGCCGCGATCAGTCCGGGCAACTCCGGCGGGCCACTCGTCGATTCGCGAGGCGCGGTGATCGGCATCAACAGCGCCGAGCTGCTCGGCCAGGGCGTGCAGGGACTGGGCTTCGCGATCCCGATCAACGTCGCGATGGCCATGGCAGGGCAGGTGCTCGCGACCGGGCGTTATGTGCGTCCCTTCCTGGGCATCACCTACAACGACGTCGACAGCGACCTCGCCTCGCAGTTCCATCTGCCGGTGCGCAGCGGCGTGCTCGTCACGAGCGTGCAGCCCGGTTCGCCCGCCGCGCGCGCCGGGCTCAGGGAGCAGGACATCATCACCCGCGTGAACGACACGCCGATCACGATGGGCGGAGACGTGCGCCGAGTGCTCCGCTCGCTCAAGCCGGGCGACAACGCGCAGCTGACGGTCGTCCGTCCGCCGAATGGCGCACGCGCGACACTCGACGTAAAGCTGGGGCAGGCGACGGATTGAGTTGAGTAGTAGGTGATGAGCGGTGGGTGGTGAGTGACAGCACACCCTCGGGACGCAGAAGCATCCCGAGGCCGTTCGCATCCCGCATCTCGCTACCCACTACGACGTCTCGCTACCGCGACCCGCTACCACCTACAGGCGAGTGGTAGTTCAGCACCTACAGGCGAGTGGTAGTTCAACACCTACAGGCGAGTGGTAGTTGGTCTGCTACTTCCGCCCCTCATCGAGGGTATGGTGATCCAGATCCCCCCTGCTCGTGCTCTTGTGCTCGCCCGGCCCGCTGCGCGAGTCACCGTCCGGCCCGCCCGCGCCACTGTCCGATGTGCCGCCGTGACCGCGTGCACCGCCCGCGCGACCCCCTGACTGCGAGAGTCCACCCGTCCCGAGCTTCTCCGCGTCGGGCGTGAGCTCCGGGCTGCGTCGCTCCCGATCGTGCGCGCCGTATGAGGTGTCGCCAAATCCGGGCGACGGATCGCCGACGATGCTCTGCCCGCGCACCTCGTCGGGGTCGAGCCCGAGCTCGCGCGGGGTGCGGCCCGGCGTGCTTCGATTGCGCCGGCCCATCTCGCCCGAGTACATCGTCTCCGTCTCGTCGTTCTGATCGTGCTGCTTCTCGTCCGCCATCGCTGCCTCCTGGTGAGCACGTGCAGGGCGGCAATGCGCGTGCCGCGCGGTGATCGTCGCGCGCGACCCATCGCGTCGCACCGCTCGCGATCGCGGCACGCGCAGTGCGCCTCTCGCATCGCAACGCATGATCGGGCGAGGGACCCATGACGGATGAGCAGAGGAGCAACACGGGCGGCTCGAGCGCGGCTCGCCGCGTCGCGCATCAGGCAGGCGGCACCGGTCACCACCACCGGTCTCAACGCATGTCCGCGCCGCGCTCCACGTTTCCGCCCGAGATCCCACCGCCGGCGCCGAGCTCACCGCTCCGCGAACGATCGCCCTGTCCGCCGCTCGCGATCCCGACCTCGTGATCCGCGCCCTGGCTCGCCTCCGGATTCACTCTCCGTTCGGCGATGCTCGACAGCATCTTGTCCGCCTGACCCTCCTCGTCCAGCGTCTGCTGCAGGATGCGGGCGTCGCCGGAGTAGCCAAGCTGCTGCGCCCAGGTGCGCAGCGTCCCGTACGACGCGATCTCGTGATGCTCGATCCCCTGCTGCGCGCTGATGATGAACGCGTCGCGCGTGTCGGGATCCCCGATGTTCTTCAGCATCGTCTGCGCTTCCTTGATCATCGCGCGCATGGAGATGCATTCCTTGCTCTTCGCGTCGATGCCGCGGTTCTTCATTACCTGCCGCAGGCGTTCGACCTGCCCGTCGCTCTGACGGATGTGCTGCTGCAGCGTGCTCCGCAGCTGCTCGTTCTGTACTTCCTGAGCGAGGTGAGGCGCGGCGTCCATCACCTGCTCTTCTGCGTCGAGCGTCTGCTGCAGCTTGAGCTCGTACAGGTCCTGAAGTGAATTGGCTTGCATGTCGTGCCTCCTCGTGAGGATGGGACGGCGTGAGGCGCATGATGCAGACCACCGAGGCGAACGATCGCTCGTCGTCGCTCGACTCCGCGGAATCCCGAAAGACGATTGCGCCGGCGCACCTGCGCTGGCGCAATCGCCCTATTGGGGGTTTCTTCGTCAGCCGTTCGTCTACGATGCCGCCGAGCGCGCGGCGAGCAACCCCGCCAACGCTCCCACCCACCCACGCCAATGAGCATCGCGTCCGCGCACCGCGCAGGTCCGTCGTCCTCCCTCTCGGTCGCGCCGAGTCGCATGAACGGCCGACTGCTCGTCTGGGTGCGCACGATGGTGCCCGAGACGAAGGGCGTACCGCTCGAGGAGATCCGGCGCCGGCTCGGAGTGGAGGTATGAGCGCCGCATCGAAGCTCGCACGGCTCGCTGCGCCGCTCGTTCTCGCGTGCGTCGTCTCCAGCGTTGCCGCGGCGCAGACGGAGCCGTTCCGACCCCAGTTCCACTTCACGCCGCAACGGAACTGGATGAACGATCCGAACGGCATGGTGTTCCTCGACGGCGAATGGCACCTGTTCTACCAGTACAATCCGTTCGGCGACACCTGGGGCCACATGAGCTGGGGCCACGCCGTGAGCCGCGACCTCGTGCGCTGGACGCACCTCCCGCTCGCGCTCGCCGAGGAAGACGGCGTCATGATCTACTCCGGCAGCGCGGTCGTGGACTGGAAGAACACCAGCGGCTACGGCAAGAAGGGCGTGCCGCCGCTCGTCGCGATCTACACGGGCGATCACAGCGGCCGCGAAGACCAACGCATCGCGTACAGCAACGATCGCGGCCGCACCTGGACGAAGGTGCCAGAGCCCGTGCTCGATCTGCAGATGGCGGACTTCCGGGATCCGAAAGTCTTCTGGCACGCGCGCAGCTCGCGATGGATCATGTCCGTCGCGCTGCCGAACGAGCACGTCATCCAGTTCTATTCGTCCCCGAACCTGCGCGAATGGACGAAGGTCGGCGCGTTCGGGCCGTCGGGCGCGACGGGCGGACAGTGGGAATGTCCCGATCTCTTCCCCGTGTCGGTGGAGGGCGGCGGCACGAAGTGGGTGCTCATCGTCAACATCAATCCGGGCGGGATCACCGGCGGCTCGGGCACTCAGTACTTCGTCGGCGACTTCGACGGCGCGCGCTTCGTCGCCGAACCGGGCGACACCACCACTCGGTGGGCTGACTACGGCTCGGACTTCTACGCGGGCGTGTCGTGGAACGACGTCCCCCGCCGCGATGGGCGTCGCGTCTGGATGGGATGGATGAGCAACTGGGCGTACGCCAAGGTGGTGCCGACTTCGCCATGGCGGAGCGCGATGACGGTCCCGAGAGCACTGACGCTTCGTCGCACTCCCCGCGGAATGCGCCTCGTGCAGACGCCGGTGCGCGAGCTCGAGACGCTGCGCCGCGGCCCTGCGCTGCACTTCGACGGCGGTTCGCTCGCGGGCGCCAACGCCTGGCTCGCCGCGCAGCGCGACCTTCCGCCACTGCTCGACGTCGAGCTCGGGCTCGCCGTCACGGACTCCGCCCCGTTCGACATTCGCCTCGTCACGGGGACGGATGAGCAGGTCGTCCTGCACGTCGATCCGGCGCGCTCCGAGCTCGTCGTGGACCGGTCGCGCTCGGGCAACGCGGCATTCGACCCGAAGTTCACCCTACGGCACTCGGCGCCGCTCCGCATCGTGAACGGCGACGTCAACGTGCGCATGCTGCTCGACGCATCGTCGCTCGAGGTGTTCGCACAGCGCGGCGAGACGGTGCTCACCGACCTCATCTTCCCGACCGCGGGGCCGCGCCGGCTCTCGCTCGAGGCGAGCGGACGCGCGCCGAGGGTGCGAGCGATCGACATCCACCCGCTCGCGGCGCCCTGATCCGAGCGCGGGCCACCGCCTAACTTCAGCAGGCGCGCGATGAGCTTCCCTGCGCGCGTGCCAAGCATCGAGCTGCTGAATGCCGGACGTCGACGCCCTCTCCGCTTTCCACCCGATCGTCTCCGCCTGGTTCGCCGAGACCCTCGGCCAACCGAGCGCCCCGCAGCAAGCCGGCTGGCCGACCATCGCCGCCGGCTCGGACACGCTCATCCTCGCGCCGACCGGCACCGGCAAAACGCTCGCGGCATTTCTCTGGGAGCTCAACGCCCTCATCACCGACGGGCTCGAGCGGCCGCTCGCCAACGCGGTCCATCTCCTCTACGTCTCCCCGCTCAAGGCGCTCAACAACGACGTCCAGCGCAACCTCGAGCTCCCCCTTGCCCAACTCAAGGCCCGGTTCGAATCCAACGGCCGGAAGTTTCCGGAGATCCGCGTCGCCGTGCGCACGGGCGACACCTCGGCCTCCGCGCGCGCGAGGATGCTGCGCAAGACACCGCACATCCTCATCACCACGCCCGAGTCGCTCCACATCCTGCTCACGAGCGTGCGCGGGCGCACGATCTTCTCGTCGCTGCGCGCCGTCATCGTCGACGAGATCCACGCCGTCGCCGGCACCAAGCGCGGCGCGCATCTCGCGCTCACGCTCGAGCGGCTCAGCCGGCTCGCTCCAGACGCGCCGCAGCGCATCGGACTCTCGGCCACCCAGCGTCCCCTCGAGGAGATCGCCCGCTTCCTCGGTGGATGCGACACGCCGCTGCCCGGACAGAACGGCCCCCACTTCAGGCCTGTCGCGATCGTGGACTGCGGGCTCGTCAAGAAGATGGAGACGCGCGTCGTCTCGCCCGTCGACGACCTCGCGCACGTGGACGGAACGATCTGGACGTCGGTCGTGCCGCTCGTGCTCGACCAGATCCGCACCGCGCGCACCACGCTCATCTTCGTGAACAACCGCGCGCAGTCGGAGAAGATCGCCGCACGCGTCAATGCGCTCGCCGGCGAGGAGATGGCGCTGCCGTACCACGGCTCGCTCTCGCGAGAGCGCCGCTTCCTGCTCGAGGAACGGCTCAAGGCAGGCGAGCTGCGCGCGCTCGTCACCACGAGCTCGCTCGAGCTCGGGATCGACGTCGGCTCCGTCGATCTGGTCGTACAGCTCCAGAGCCCGAAGCGCGTCGCCGCCGCGCTCCAGCGGGTCGGCCGCGCCGGTCACACCCTCACCGCGACGAGTCGCGGTGTCTTCATTCCCACCTTCCGAGACGACGCGCTCGAGCAGCTCGCGATCCTCGCCGCGATGAGCGAGGGCGACGTCGAGCCGACGCACGTCGTCCAGAATGCGCTCGACGTGCTCGCACAGATCATCGTCGCCTGCGTCGCCTCCGACATCCCGGAATGGACCGCGTCCGACCTGTTCGACTTCGTCCGCTCGGCCTATCCCTATCACGCGCTCTCGCGCGCGGCCTTCGACGAGACGCTCGCCATGCTCGCGGGGAAATACCCGAGCGACGTCGCCTCCGAGCTCGACGCGCGACTCTCCTGGGACCGCACGACCGATACGCTCACGCCGCTGCGCGCCTCGCGCATGGTCGCGACGATCTCGGGCGGCACGATCCCCGACCGCGGCCTCTACACGGTGAACCTCGCCGACAAGACGCGCCTCGGTGAGCTGGACGAGGAGTTCGTCCACGAGTCGCGCGTCGGCGACGCCTTCCAGCTCGGCTCCTCCACCTGGCGCATCCGCGCCATCGAGCACGACCGCGTCATCGTCGTCCCGGCACCCGGCGCCCCTGCGCGCATGCCCTTCTGGCACGGCGAGTTCATGGCGCGCTCGTCGCACCTCACGGCACGCGTCGGTCAGCTCCGCCGCGAGCTCGACGACGCACGCACCCTCGCCGATCTCGCGACTATCCAATCGCGCTACCACGCCGACGAGCCCACCACTCGCTCGCTCGTGGAGTACGTGCAGTCCCAGCGCGCGATCACGCGCATCGTCCCGGACGACTCGCATCTCGTGCTCGAGCACATCCGCGACGAGGTGGGATCGGTGCGCATGGTGCTCCATGCGCCATTCGGCGGACGCGTCAACGCGCCATGGGGAATGGCGCTCGGGCGTCGCATGCGTGAACGGCTCGGCGTCGACGTGCAGGTGCAGACCACCGACGACGGCTTGATGCTCC
>DASYMZ010000099.1:0-20331 GCA_036008805.1 Gemmatimonadaceae bacterium | reverse complement strand
GGCCCCCGACGCGTTTTCATCCACCTCATTCCCTCCGTTGATGCGCCTCGAAGGCAAGTCGGCCGTCATCACAGGTGCCAGCACGGGCATTGGACGCGCGTGCGCCCTGCGCTTCGCGCGTGAGGGCGCGCGCCTGGTCCTCGCCGATCTCCATGACGAGCCGGGAGAGACTCTCGCGCGAGAGATCACCGCGACGGGCGGCACCGCGACGTTCATGCACACCGACGTGGCACGCCGAGCCGACAACGAGCGCGCCATCGACCGCTGCGTCGAGCGATTCGGCGGCATCGACATCCTGTTCTGCAACGCCGGCATCACGCTCCCGAAGCTCCTGCACGAGAGCAGCGACGAGGAGATCGAGCGCCTGCTGCAGGTGAACCTGTTCGCGGTGGCGTACGCGGCGCGCTACGCCATCCCGCGCATGCTGGCGCAGCCGAAGGGCGGCAGCATGCTGTTCACCGCGAGCAAGACGGGGCTGGTCGCCCAGTACGACTCGCCCGTCTACTGCGCATCCAAGGGCGCCGTCGTGATGCTCGCGAAAGCGCTCGCGCTCGACTACGCCACCAAGGGGATCCGCGTCAACGCGCTCTGCCCGGGGATCATCGAGACGCCGATGCTGCGCACCTTCGCCGACTCGCGCCCCGATCCTGCAGCATCGTGGGCCGAGCACATGGCGGCGCAGCCGATGGGCCGGCTCGGCACGCCGGAGGAGTGCGCCGACGCCGCACTCTGGCTCGTCTCCGACGAGGCGTCGTTCATCACCGGCGTCGCACTTCCAGTCGACGGGGGATTCACCGCGATGTAAGATCGGTGGCGGATCCCGCACCCCGCATCCCGCACCACGCACCACGCACCACCCACCACGCACCACGCATCCCGCACTCACCCGGAGATCAGACTCGTGCAATTTCGCACGCTCGCACTCGGAACGATGCTCGCCGCGTTGGCGTACGGATCGCGCGCGACGCCGCTCGTCGCGCAATCCGCAACCCGCGAGACCGCCGCACAGAAGGACGCGCGCATGGCGTGGTGGCGCGACGCACAGTTCGGGATGTTCATCCACTGGGGCGCGTACTCGGTTCCGGCCGGCGTGTACCATGGCGAACGGATCGGCGGCATCGGCGAGTGGATCATGAACTCGTCGAAGGTGCCGATCCCCGAGTACGAGCAGTTCGTCCGCGCGTTCAATCCCACGAAGTACGACGCCGAGCAATGGGTGCGCACGGCGAAGGACGCCGGGATGAAGTACATCATCCTCACCTCCAAGCATCACGACGGCTTCGCGCTGTTCGACTCGAAGGTCTCGACGTACGACGCGGTCGACGCGGCGGGCTACCACAAGGATGCGCTCAAGGCGCTCGCCGAGGCGGCACACCGGCAGGGGATGAAGTTCGGCGTGTACTACTCGATCATGGACTGGCATCATCCCGACGCCCAGGCGCCGAACGCGCCGAACTACAACTCGCGGGAGTCGAAGAACCCGAACTTCAATCGGTACGTCGAGACGTACATGAAGCCGCAGCTCAGGGAGCTGCTCACTCAATACCCCGCGATCGACGTGCTCTGGTTCGACGGGGAGTGGGTCGCCGATTGGAGCGACGATCAGGGGCGTCAGCTCTACGACTGGCTGCGCGCGATCAAGCCGAGTCTGATCATCAACAACCGCGTCGGCCACTCGCGCGCTGGCATGCAGGGGATGAGCGCGAACGCCGACGCGCCGGGCGACTTCGGAACGCCCGAGCAGCAGGTGCCCGCGACCGGTCTTCCGGGGGTGGATTGGGAGACGTGCATGACGATGAACGACACCTGGGGCTTCAAGTCGTTCGACGACGGATGGAAGGACACGCGTACGCTCGTGCGCACGATGATCGACGCCGCCTCGAAGGGGGGCAACTTCCTGCTCAACGTCGGCCCGACGTCCGCGGGCGAGATCCCGCCCGAGAGCGTTGCGCGGCTGCGCGAGATGGGGAAGTGGATGCGAGTGAACGGCGAGTCGATCTATGCGACGTCGGCGAGCCCCGTGGCCGCGCCGACGTGGGGGCGCTACACGTCGAAGGCGGGACGCGTGTACGCGCACGTGTTCGACTGGCCGAAGGATCACCGGCTCGCGCTCACGGGGCTCACCACGAAGCCTCGCGCCGCGTATCTCCTGGCCGACAAGAAGCCCCTGGTGGTGGAGCAGGCGGGAGACGGGTTCGTCGTGACGCTGCCGAACGTGGCGCCGAGCTCGATTGCATCGGTGGTCGTTCTGGAGCAGTGAGACAGCGGTTGATCGAGACTGCGGTTGATCGAGACTGCGGTTGATCGAGACTGCGGTCGATCGGTGCTGCGGTCGATCGGTGCTGCGGTGGATCGATACTGCGGTTGATCGATACTGCGGTTGATCAACCGCTCCACCGATCAACCGCTTCTCCGATCCACCGCCTCACCGATCAACCGCTCCACCGATCAACCGTCCCTCAGCCGCCCCGCTTCGTCGCGATGAGAATCACCCCGTTCGCGCCGCGCGACCCGTACACCGCCGCGGCCGCGGCGTCCTTCAACACCTCGATCGACTTGATGTCGTGCGGGTCGAGGTCCTGAAGCGACTGGTTCCCATTGTGCTGAGGCGTTCCATCCAGGACGAGGAGGGGCTCCGAAGTTCCCTTCATCGAGCGCGATCCGCGAATCCGGATGCTCGTTCCGCCGTTGGGAAGCTGTCGGACCTCGACGCCTGAAAAGCGGCCGACCAGCATGTCGGCGACGGTACGCGGGGACGAGGACATCATCTTCTCCCCGCTCGCTCCACTGACCGCCGCGTTGACGTCGCGCTTCTCCTGGCTGCCGTAGCCGACGTCCACCGCGGTGGGGGAGGGTATCGGGAGCTTGGGGCCGTCCGGCTTGGACGCGCACGCGGACAGCGCGAGCAGGCAGGACGCGAGTTGGGTGGCTGCCCCGAACGAACCGAGAACACCGCGCGTATACATGGGCGACGAGGCCTCGTGCGAAGGTGAGGGCTGGGCGCCCTCGGCCTGAATCTCGATCCAGACGATGAGCTGGGCCGAGGCAAAGCGCAATAGAGGCGCCTCTGGTGCCGCCCGGAAGCTCGATCCAGATTGTCCTCTTAAGGAACAAATTAGACTGCCGCGTGTCCGCCACTGCGCGGCCGCGTTTCCGATCCCAGCCCGATCGACCCACCACCGCCCAGCCAGGCGAGGATCCATGTCCGATCAACGCGTCCCACGCCGTTCCTTTCTGACCACCGCCGCCGCAAGCGTCGCCGGCGCGGCACTCGGCGTCGCCAGCGCGCCGTCGATCGCCCGTGCCGTGGGAGTCCGCACCGCGGGTGCGGACAGCGAGACCGCGTTCGCCCCCGCCGTGCCGACGGAGATCAAGCTCGGCGTGGCGAGCTACTCGCTCCGCGAGTTCCCGCTCGACAAGGCGCTGGAGATGATCAAGACGCTCCGCACGCCGTACGTGAACTTCAAGTCGGTGCACATGCCGTACAACAAATCGCCCGAGGAGCTGGCGGCGATCCGCAAGCAGATCGAAGGCGCAGGCTTCACGATCGTCGGCGGCGGCACGATCACCTTCGACAAGGACACCGACGAGGACACCGAGAAGTACTTCAAGTACGCGAAGGCGGCCGGCATGCCGACGATCGTCTGTACCGGTGATCCAGCGTTCCTGCCGCGCATCGAGAAGTTCGCGAAGCAGTACGACATCAAGGTCGCCATTCACAACCACGGCACCGAGGATCACCACTTCCCGTCGCCGTACGACGTCCTCAAGCACGTGAAGGGGATGGATCGGCGAATGGGGCTCTGCATCGACTGCGGTCACACCGTGCGCACCGGCACCGATGTCGTGAAGGCGGTGCTCGACGCGGGCCCGCGTCTGCACGACATGCACATCAAGGATCTCGCCGACATGTCGGCGCGCGACAGCCAGGTGGCGGTCGGGGAAGGGAAGCTGCCGATCGCCGGCATCTTCCGCGCGCTCCAGGCCATCAAGTTCCCGGGCTACGTCAATCTCGAGTACGAGATCAACGCGAAGGATCCGCTTCCGGGCATGCAGGTCTCGTTCGCGCACATGCGCGGCGTGCTCGCCGGCATCGCCTCCACGGCCATCGCTGCCGTTCCCGCGGCCAAGAGCGCGAAGGCGCGCGGCTGATCGTCGTCGTCATCGTCATCTCACCCATCACATGCAGGCGTCATCAACCATGATCGATCGTCGTTGGATTCCCTCGCTCGCACTCGCCGCCATCGCGATGTCGACGACCACCGTCGCCGCGCAGGCGGCCAAGACCGGCGCGCCGAACTACGTGCAGGTCGTGAAGCACGAGGCCGACCGCCGAGTCGACGTCATCGTCGGGGGCAAGCCGTTCACGTCGTACATCTGGCCGACCACGCTGAAGAAACCGGTGCTTTATCCACTGCGCTCGGCCAGCGGCGTCGTCGTCACACGCGGCTACCCGCTCGAGCCGAAGGCGGGCGAGCGCGTGGACCATCCGCACCACGCGGGGCTCTGGTTCAACTACGGCGACGTGAACGGTCTGGACTTCTGGAACAACTCGGACGCGATCAAGCCGGAGCAGTCGCCGAAGTACGGCACCATCGTGCACCGCGCGATCCGCTCCGCGAAGAGTGGCGCCGGTGAGGGCACGCTCGAGGTGACCGAGGAGTGGGTGAACCACGACAACAAGCCGCTGCTGCGCGAAGACACACGGTACGTCTTCCGCGCGCGTGGCAGCACGCGCTCGATCGACCGCATCACGACGCTCACCGCGCTCGACACGGTCACCTTCGGCGACAACAAGGAAGGCGTGATCGGCATGCGCGTCGCGCGGTCGCTCGAGCATCCGGTGCTCACGCCGGAGCGGTTCGCCGATGCGAGCGGCAAGGTGACGGAGGTGCCGAAGGTCGACACGGCCGGCGTGCACGGACACTACCTGTCGTCCGAGGGCAAGGAAGGCGACGACGTGTGGGGCACGCGCGGGCGCTGGACGCTGCTCACCGGCGACGTGAGCGGCGCGCCCGTCTCGGTCGCGATCCTCGACAATCCGAAGAACCGCGGCTTCCCCACCTACTGGCACGCGCGCGGCTACGGCCTGTTCGCCGCGAACCCGCTCGGCCAGAAGTCGATGACGAACGGCAAGGGTGAGGCGACGACGTTCAAGCTCGACCCGAAGCAGTCGGTGGTGTTCCGTCACGAGGTGCTGATCATGGACGGAAAGGCGACCGCGGCCGACATCGAGAAGGCCTACACCGCGTTCGCGCGCTGAGCTGGCGATGACGACTCCCACACTCGTGCGCGCGCGGCCCGGGCGCGCGCGGCGCCGGACGGTCGCGCTGCTCTCGTCACTCGCGGTCGCGATCGGGTGTCACACCGGCGTCGTCTCGAGCGGCGCCGGTAGCGCGGCGCCGAATCAGCTCACCGCGGCGGAGCGTGCCGCGGGATGGCGGCTGCTCTTCGACGGTCGCACGCTGAGCGGATGGCGCGGCGTGGGCTACGCTGGGATCCCCGCGGGCCATTGGACCGTGGAGGACGGCGCGATCAAGAAGGTGGAGACCAACCTCGTGCCGAAGCAGCCGGACGGCAGACCGACGCCGGGCGGCGACATCATGACCGAGGCCACCTTCCGTGACTTCGAGCTCTCGTGGGATTGGAAGATCACGCCGGTGGGCAATACGGGGCTCAAGTACAACGTCTCCGAGGCGCTGTCGACCGGACAGCCGGAGACCGCGCTCCGTCCGTCGACGGGCACCCCGGGCGCGAGCCATTCGGCGGTCGGTTTCGAGTACCAGATGATCGACGACGACCGTCACTCCGACGGCAAGCTTCCGACGCATCGTTCGGGCGCGCTGTACGACCTGATCACGCCCAACGCGAACAAGCACGTGAACACCGTCGGTGAGTGGAACCACTCGGCCATCGTGTTCCGGGGCAGCCACGGTGAGCACTGGCTCAACGGGCTCAAGGTCGTCGAGTACGAGCTCGGGTCGCCGCAGATGGCAGCAGCGCTGGCCGCGAGCAAGTTCAAGAACATTCCGTGGTTCGCCGAGCGGCGCACGGGGCACATCGTGCTGCAGGACCACAGCGACGAGGTCTACTTCCGGAACATCAAGATCCGGGAGCTGCGATAAGGTCTGGCGGGACGAGCGTATCGTCGCGTCTCTCGAGACTAGATCTGGACGCCACTACAGGCGTTGCAAAGGCGCGAACACGGATCACGCGGATTTTACGGAAACGGCCGGATCGACTGCAACGGCAACGGTAACTGCATCGCACGCGGAGCTGCGGTTAGCACCGCGAGGTCGCCCAGCACGGCAACTGATTTGGGGGTGTGGCGGAGAGATCTCTCCGCCACACCCCCAATGTCGTTTCGTCTGCGCTGTCGTGATATCCGCTCGTCTTGACGAGCCTCCCGACGCGCTGTTCCTCGCACTGCAACGACGACGACAACTGCATTTCACACGGAGAGCACCGAGAAGAGCGGAGCTCGCAGAGAACGACAACTGATTCGAACGGTTTGGCGGGGAGATCTCTCCACCACAACTCCAAAAAAATCAGGCTGTCCGTGCAAGAACTCGTGCCCGGTGGAAGTAGCCGCCCGACAGAGCATTATCCGGCAGTCTCCGTAAAATCCGCGTCATCCGTGTTCGCGCTGTTGCAACGCCTGCAGTGGCGTCCCATCTAGCGAGCCCGCGACGCCAGTAGTGGCCTCCTGGGCGCGCCAGGCATCGATCTACGGCTTCGCTGGCACCGCCGTTCCCGATCGCGAATCGCCCGGCGTGAGCAGTGGGTTGTTGGTGCCCTGCGACGGCGCGGTTGGATCGGTCATCTGCGCGAGCAGATCGTTCAACTGCACCGCCTGCGCGACCCTGCGCGCCTCGCCCATGATGCGCTGGGCGTCCTTGGTGTCGCCCGTGGCCTGGAGCACCTCGGCGAGCAGCAGTCCCGTCGCGACGTACAGATACGGGATGCCGACCGACGGACGATCCACCCAGTCGCTGCGCTTCGCGATCGACTTCTGCCCTGTGAACACGCTGTCCCACAGCGTCTTCGTCCGCTTCACGTCCACCCAGCCGGCGCCCGGCACGAGCAGCGTGTCCTTGCCCGGCACGCTCGGCGCGACGAACACCTTCGACGCCAGACCCTGGGTGAGCAGGTAGTTGCCGAGACCGAGCTCGTTGCCGTAACCGGCCGAGGTGCGGCTGAAGTAGATCGGCCGCTCGCCGTACGACTCGGCGATGATCTTGAGCACGAAGATGTCCGCCCGCTGGAGCACGTTCGGGATCGACAACCGCTGCGGATCGATCGTCGTCTTGATCGGACCACCCTCGAAGTTCATCGGCCGCTGGATGTCGATGTACGGCGGCACCGAGTCAGCTTGCTCGAGCGTCATCTTGAGGAGACCGCCCTTCGGCTTCGGCCAGCTTCGCCCGCGGTACACGACGGGCCCCTTCGCGGCATCGTAGTCGAACACGGGGCGACGGATGAGCTGGCGCGTGTACCAGTCCGTGTTCAGCAGGGACGTGTTCGCGACCACCACGTCCTTGCGGACGCCCTCGACTTCCTGAGCGTACCAGAGGGGGAAGGTGTCGTTGTCACCGACGGTGATGAGCACACCGTACGGCTCGACCGAGTTCAGCAGGTCGCGCGCGAAGTCCGCAGTGTCCGTCTGCCCCGCGCGCGACGCAGTGCTCCAGTTGGTGAAGAGCGGGATCAGCGCGAGCGCGAGCAGCGGCGACGTGATCGCGAGTGCGCGGCGCGTGGGTCGCTCGAACGTCTCACGCCCCTCGGTGACGCGCTCGCGCCCGATGAGCTGCGCCACGGACTCCCAGACCGCGACGAGACCGAGCGCCGCCCACACCCCCCACGCCGAGAAGCTCCAGAGATAGAAGTAGTCGCGATCGCGAACCTCGCGATTGACCCCGTTCAGCTCCGGCGCCTGCGACGCACCGTACTTGAAGTTCAGGTAGTAGATGAGCACGAGCGTCATCGTGAACATCAACGACCCGAAGTACCAGAAGCTTCGCCGGTCTCGCTGCCAGTGCACGTATCCGCCGAGCAGACCGAGCACCAGGAACAGCGACGCCAGGAGGCTCTGCGCCAACCCGTGCTCGTAGTGCGCGTCGCGCAGCCACTGCCACTTGAAGTACAACCACCACATGCCGACCTGTGCCGAGAGGGGCGCTTGCCGCTCGCTCAGCTCCGGCTTGCCGTACTGGCCGCGGTTGAAGTTGTACATGAAGGCGTCATACGTCCCCTTGCTGAACGTGCAGCCCACCTCGAGACCTCGACGGCACGCCGTCGGCTCGCCCTCGTTCAACGCGGGAAAGTGCGCGGCGCGAATCGGCTGGATGGCGAACGGCGTGATGCCGAACAACAGCGCGGCGGCGCACGCGAGGAGCAGCTTCCACCGGAGCACCGTCTGCCAGCGCACGATCAGCACGGCGAGCCCGACCGCGGGCGCGGCGAGCATGCCGGCCATGTGGTTCGCGTAGCCGAGGCCGCAGAGATACGCCACGAGCACGAGGATGCGATCGGCCTTTCGGCCATCCGGCGCGTCGCACCAGCGCACCATGAGCCACGAGATGAGCGCGATGCCGAGCAGGGAGACGGTATAGACCTTCTCGTTGACGACGCTCTGGTTCCACACCGTGAAGGCGGTGGCGCCGATGAAGGCGGCGAGCGCCCCACCCACGATGCGTTGCCAGCGCTCGGAGAACCAGCTCACGAGCACGCGCTCGGTGATGAGGAACCACATCCCGGCGGAGACCGCGCTGCACACCGCGGCGAGGATGTTGATGCGCAGCGCGACGGTGGGGGCGATCGGAAGGATCGCGAACACCCGGCCGATCAACACGAAGAGCGGGTTGCCGGGCGGATGGGGCAGGCCCAGCGTGTACGCGGCCGTGATGTACTCGCTCGTGTCCCACATCGCCGTCGACGGCGCGAGGGTGAGCAGGTACAGAATGAACACCGCCGCGGAGGTGATCGTGGCGGCGAGATAGGAGGGACGATAATCGTGGTCGGACGGCGGGGTCGTCGTCGCCATTGAGTTCACGCGGGTGGCAGATAGCAGACGCCCCGCAGCGAGGCGGGGCGGAGGCACAGCACAATAAGATGGGGCCCGTGCTCCGTTGGGAACAGTGCCGCCGTACCTCCGCCCGCCCGCGTGTTACGGACGCGAGCCTGTGCCGCCCGAGCCAGAACCGCTGGTGCCCGTGCCAGTTCCAGTGGTGCCGCGCGTGCCGCTGCCCGAACCCGCCGTGCCGGTTCCGGTGCCCGTGCCGCTCGCGCCCGTTCCACCGGTGCCCGAGCTCCCGCTCGTGCCCGTGCTGCCCGTGCCGGCACTGCTACCCGTGCCCGTGCCGCTGCCCGACGTACCGGCCGCGCCAGAACCGGACATGCCGCCCGTCGCGCCACCGCTCATGGATCCGCTCGTCCCGCCATTCGCGCGCGAGATGCTGTCGTTGCGCATCGAGTCGGCGCTCATCGTGCCCGTGCCCGTCGCGCCGCCGGTGGTACCGGCCGCTCCGCCGGCGGCGCCGACATCGCCACCGCTCGTTCCCGCAGTGCTGTCACGGTTGCTGCCACTGCTGCAGGCGCCGACCGCGAGCACCGCGGCGAGCGCGAGCATGCTGCTTCCCATCGTCACTTTGCGCATGTCACAATCTCCTTGCCTTCATCCGTGGTGAACGTTGCCGCGCGCCGGTCGGGAGGCCACCCAATCGGTGTCGTCGCGACACGAGCGCGTACGGGGGCGCAAACGACGCGCCACGGACGACCGCGCGAAGAGTGCTGCTCAGTGACGAAAGAGTCGCACGCCGGTGAACACCATCGCGATGCCGAGTTCATCGGCGGCTGCGATGACTTCGGCATCACGAACGGATCCGCCCGGCTGCACGATCGCGCGTACGCCGGCCTCGGCCGCCTGATCGACGCCATCGCGAAATGGGAAGAACGCATCGGAGCCGAGCGCGGCGCCCGCGGTCGCGTGACCGGCGAGCGTCGCCTTGTGCACGGCGAGGAACGCCGCGTCGACGCGCGACATCTGTCCCGCGCCGATGCCGATGGTCGCGCCGTCGCGCGCGAGCACGATCGCGTTCGACTTCACGCTCGCGACGGCGCGCCACGCGAAGAGGAGATCGCGATGCTCCTCGTCGCTCGGTGCACGCTTCGTCACGACGCGCCAGCCGCTGTCGTCGATCTTCACCGGCGGCCGCTCCTGCACGAGCATGCCACCGCGCACGCGCTTGTAGTCCAGCGCCGAGGGTTCCCAACGCGCGCGGCCTTCGAGCACGCGCAGATTCTTCTTGCGGCCGAGAATGTCGAGCGCGCCGTCGCTGAACGAGGGCGCGACCACACACTCGACGAACAGGCTCGAGATCGCCTCGGCTGCCGCGTCGTCGACCGGAACGGTGAACGAGATGGCCGAGCCGAACGCCGAGACCGGATCGCAGGCGAGCGCCTTCAGGTACGCATCCAGCGCGTCGCTTCCGACGGCGAGACCGCACGGCGTGGTGTGCTTGATGATCGCGCAGCACGGCTGATCGCCGAACGGCTCGCTTGCGAGCAGCGCGCCCTCGAGGTCGAGCAGGTTGTTGAACGAGAGCTCCTTGCCGCCCTTCTGCACGAGACCCGCGAGCCCCGCACCGGCACGCTCCACGTAGAACGCGGCCGCCTGACCGGGATTCTCCCCATAGCGCAGGCCCTGTGCGAGCTCGAGCGCGAGCGTCATCCGCTCGGGGAACTTCTCCCCGCGCTGCTGCGCGAACCACGCGGCGATCGCCGCGTCGTAGGCCGCGGTGTGCTCGAACACCTTGGCGGCCAGCCGGCGGCGGAAGTCCAGGTCGTCGTCGCGCGCGGTGAGCGCCGCGAGCACACTGGGATAGTCGGCGGGATCCACCACCGTCGTCACCGACGCGAAGTTCTTCGCCGCCGAGCGCAGCATGCTCGGCCCGCCGATGTCGATCTGCTCGATCACGTCCTCCGGCGAGACGCCGGCGCGCGATGCGGTCTCACGAAACGGATACAGGTTCACGACGACGAGATCGATCGGCGCGATGTCGTGCTCGGCGATTGCCGCCATGTGCTCGGGCAGATCGCGCCGCGCGAGCAGACCGCCGTGCACCGCGGGATGCAGCGTCTTCACCCGACCGTCGAGCATCTCGGGAAACTGCGTCACATCCGACACGTCGCGGACGGGGATGTTCGCCTCACGCAGCGCGCGCGCGGTGCCGCCGGTGGAGATGAGCTCCCAGCCGATCGCGTGCAGGCCGCGCGCGAGATCGAGAAGCCCGGACTTGTCGGAGACGGAGAGAAGAGCGCGAGGCATCGAGCGTGGGTGTGAAAAGGGGAGGAGGCTACGCGTCCAGCGTGGCGAGCCGGATCTCGGCGAACGGTCCACGATCGACGCGTCCGTCGGACAGCAGTCGGACGCGCCCACCGGCGACCGCGTCCACTACCCGTGGGTAGAGCTGGTGCTCCGCGCGCAGCACGCGGGCCGCGAGCGCGTGCGCGTCGTCGTCGGGAAGTACGGGCACGGGGAGCTGCGCGATGACGGGACCGTGATCGTACACCTCGTCGACGAAGTGTACGGTCGGCCCGGACTCACGCGCGCCCGCGGCGATCACGGCGCGATGCACGCGCTCGCCATACATGCCCGGTCCGCCGAATGCCGGCAGCAGGGCGGGATGCACGTTGAGCATGCGGCCGCGAAACGCGTGCGTGACCTCGGGCGGCACGAGGCGCATGTATCCCGCGAGGACGACGAGATCCACGTCGTGCTCCCGCAGAAGCGGCTCGAGCGTGAGACCTTCGGGCACGCGAGGCGAGCGCAGCACCGCTGGCGTGATCGACGCAGCCTCGGCCCGGCGCAGCGCACCAGCGTCGACGTTGTTCGAGGCGACGAGCACCACGTCACCAGAGCGCGACTCGCCGAGCTCGGTGAAGTGGTCGAGGATCGCCTGCAGGTTGGATCCGCCGCCGCTTGCGAGCACCGCGATGCGGGCGCGGCTCATCGGGCTCGTGCGAGAAAGAGTCGCGCCGCCTCGAGCAGCGAGCCCACCACGACGTGTCCATCCTGCGCCGCGCGCTCCACGTCCGCGCTCGGCGTATCGGGCGAACGGACGAGGTAGCCCGCGGCGCCGAATGTCGCGGCCGGCGCGACGTCGCGGTGCTTGTCGCCGACGAACAGCGAACGAGAGAGATCGAGCGCGTGCAGTGCGGCAGCCTGCTCGAACATCAGCGTGCCCGGCTTCCGGCATGCGCACGGCCCGGTGAAGTCCTCGTGATGCGGGCAGACGAAGGTGTCGAGCAGCGCGGCGCCCTCGTCCTCGAGCAGGCGCGTGAGGCGCAGACGGACGGCGCGGTACTGCTCGAGGGAGACGATCCCGCGCGCGATGCCGGACTGGTTGCTGCACACGACCGACGGGATCCCCGCGCCGGCGAGCGCGCGAATCGCTTCAGCCGCACCGGGAAGAAGGGCGACGCGATCCGGCTCGGCGAGGTAGTGCTCGTCGGAGATGATCGTTCCGTCGCGGTCGAGGAGCGCGGCGGCCCTGCGACGATGCTCAGCCATTCGCGGCCGCGATCGCGCGCTCGAGGTCGATCAGCTCCGGCGCGGACACCGCTCGCAGGTCGATCAGCAGCCGGCCGTCGTGCACGCGTCCGATCACCGCGACCACGCTGGACTCGCGCAGGCGCCGCGCCCAACGCTCGGCGTCGCCGTGCAGGGCGACCGCCGCGCTCGGGAGCGCGGTATCGGGGAATGCTCCCGCGCCCACGCTCCCAGTCGTCTCCACGACCTCGCTCGCGACACCGTGCCGCGCGAGAGAGGCCTGCAGCGCCTCGGCACGCGAGCGCAGCTCGCCGGCGGGCGTGCCGAGCAGCGCAAGCGTCGGAATCTCGCGCAGCGCGCGCTCCGGCTCTCGATACAGCGTGAGCGTGGCTTCGAGCGCCGACAGGGTGAGCTTGTCGACGCGATAGGAGCGGGCGAGCGGGTTCTTCCGCATCGCGTCGAGCCACCGGTGGTTGCCGATGATGAGCCCCGCCTGCGGCCCGCCGAGCAGCTTGTCGCCACTCATCACGACGACCGTCGCACCAGCGCTGTGCGCCTCGCGCGCGGTGGGCTCGCCGCTCAGGCCGATCGAGTCGAGTGCGATGAGCAGTCCGCTGCCGAGGTCGTGCACGATCGGTATGCCGTGGCGCTGCGCGAGGGGAGCGAGCTCGGTCACCGTCGCTTCCGACGTGAAGCCGCGCACCGCGAAGTTGCTGCGATGCACCTTGAGCAGCGCGCCGGTATCGGGGCCGACGGCTCGTTCGTAGTCGGCGAGATGCGTGCGGTTCGTCGCGCCGACTTCACGGAGTCGCGCGCCGCTCTTGGCCATGATCTCGTGCACCCGGAAGCTGCCGCCGATCTCCACCAGCTCGCCGCGCGAGAGGATCGCGTCGCGTCCGTCGGCGAGCGTATTGAGCGCGAGCACGAGCGCGGCCGCGCAGTTGTTCACCACCAGCGCGTCCTCCGCGCCGGTGAGCTCGCGCAACAGCGTGGCGCAGTGCACGTAGCGCGATCCGCGCGCGCCCTCGTCCAGATCGTACTCCAGGTTGGAGTACCCCGCGGCGACGTTCGCGATCGCGTCCAGCGCGACCGGCGCGAGCGGTGCGCGCCCGAGATTGGTGTGGAGCACGATCCCGGTCGCGTTGATCGTGCGTCGCAGCGAAGGCCGGATGGTCACCGCCAGCCGGCTCGCGATGGCGTCGGCCCATTGCGCCTCGTCGTGTGGCGCGGCGGGCGCGTCGTCTCTCGCGTGCGCGATCGTCGCGCGGACCGCGTCGACCACGAGCGAACGCGGCGCCGATGCCAGCAGCGCGCGGACGCCCGCGCTCTCGAGCAGCGCACCCACGCTTGGAAGCGCGCGGCGCGTGTCGGTCATGGACGCGAGGGCGGCGCGCCTGCTGGCGGAGCAGCGGGCCGCGTCGTCGGCAGCGGGGGAACGGCGGACGGCAGTGGCGCGGGTGCGTTCGCGGGTGCGTTCGTCGGCGCGCTGCCCGGAGCCGCGGCCGAGTCGGACGGAGGACGCGGCGGTGGCGGCTTTGGTGTCGTGAACTGCCGCTCGCTTCCGCTGACTCGTCCGCTCAGCGCGCGCACCGCCGTCACCGATACCCGATAGTTCGTGTTCGGCTTGAGCGGCTGAGCCGTCACGATCGTGATCGTCGTGAACGGCGCGGGCCGACTCGGCTTTGCGGGTTCGGGCGGCGCCTTCGCCCCCGCAGGAGCGGGCGCGGCGGATGGAATCGGCGCCAGCGGACGACCGGCCAACGAGTCGGCGCGGCGCGCCGAGTCGGCGGCTGCCTTCTGCACTGCCTTGTCGCGCTCGGTCTCCTCGCGCGGTGTCCGCGTCGCGGCGATCGGGATCGGTGTGCTGTCGGCGCCCACCAGGCGTACGTTCGCGACAGGGAAGGTCTGCGTGGGATCGAGCAGACGATCGAAGGTGAGGCGGAGGGTGACCGAGTCGATCGGCGAGACCGAGAGGAGGCGCGCGGGCAGCGTGTCGCGTGACGCGAGCAACAGTTCGGCCGGCGCCGTCTGCGGCGTGGTCACGCGCACCGAGTCCCAGGATTCCGTGCGGTCGAGCGCGCGGTTCTGATTCTGGTCGATGAACCCGCGCACGAGGTACGTGCCTGGCCCCAGCGGTCCGATGACGAAGTGTCCCCCCGTATCCGCCTTGGCCAGATAGGTGATGCTGTCGGACGTCACTGCCTGGATGAGCGCGTCCGGCGCCACGCGCTCGGCCACCCAGTCGAACGCCGTACCGTTGATCCGCAGCGGAGGAATCGTCGGGCCGGTCGAGAAGACGACCGTGGAGGTGGTCTTCATCGCGTTGCTGCGCAGATCGGTGAGACCAGGGAGCAGCGTGATCGTGTACGCCGTGTTCGGCCTGAAGCCATGGCGTGGACGAACGTCGATGCGGGTGCGGTGCCAGCTCACCCGCGGCTCACCGTCCGACGGCGAGACGAGAAAGTAGTTCGAGATGTCCGCGGGGCCTTCGCCGCGGTTGTTGATGATCTCGTCGAAGTAGAAGGTGGCTGCGCGGTCCGCGACGTTCACCGCGTTGGTGTCGGGGGTGACCCGAACGACTTTCGGCGGGACCTTGTCTTCCGGACCGCCCGCCGGAGGGCTCACCGACGCGCACGCGGCGACGAGCCACGCCGCCAGGACTAAGCTTGGCCGCACAACGATCCGATGCGCGCGCGGAGCAGCTCGCGGCGGGCGCGCCATTCGTCGCCTTTCGCGCGCTCGGCGTCGACGACGTGTGACGGTGCGCGCTCGACGAAGCCAGGATTCGCGAGCCGCGCCTCGAGCGAGGCGAGCTGCTTCTCCAGGCCGGCGAGATCGGTCTGCAGGCGCGCGCATTCCTTCTTCACGTCGATCAGACCCTCGAGCGGGACGATCAGTTCCGTGCCGCCCGGCAGAATCACGTTCGCCGCCGCCCCGCTCGGCGCGGCGTCGACGAAGGTGAGCGCGGTCCTGGCCAGCCGCGCGAGCAGCGCGCGCTCCTGGTCGAGCACCTGGCGGTAGCTCGCCACGGCGACGACGAACGCGTCGATCGACTTCCCGGGCGGCACGCCGTACTCCGAGCGCACGCGGCGCATCGCCTCGACGATGTTCTGAATGAGCTCGAACTCCCCACTCGCCGCGCTCGTCGTCGTGCTCGCGCTCGCGACGGGCCAGGACGTGGTGGCGAGGAAGGTGCCGTCGACGTGACCGGGCAGCTTCTGCCAGAGCGCCTCGGTGACGAAGGGGACGATCGGGTGCAGAAGGCGCAGCGCGCCGTCGAAGACGTGGACGAGCACCGCCCGCGCGACCTGCTGGTCCGGGCCAGGCGTGAGCAATCGAGTCTTGATCGCCTCGAGATACCAGTCGGCCAACTCGTTCCACACGAAGCGGCGAGCAGTCTCGGCGTACTCGTTGAGGCGCAGGCCGGAGCCGAGCTCCTCGTCGCGCCACGCGCCGTCGGTCGGATTGAGCGGGCCGATCGAGCGGTCGCACTCGCGGATCGCGACGTCGAGCCGATCGAGGATCCAGGAATCCGCGCGCCCCAGATCCTCCGGCTTCAACTCGTCGAACGCCCGCACCGGATCGGTTCCGACGTTGTTGAGCAGGAAGCGGCCGATGTTCCAGAGCTTCGTCGCGAAGTTGCGTCCCGTCGCGAACGACTTCTCGAGATCGGCCGGATCGAGAATGACGTCGGCGCCGAGCCCCATGCCGGCGACGAGCGTGTAGCGCAGCGCGTCGGCGCCGTAGAGCTGCACGACGTCCATCGGGTCGATGCCGTTGCCGAGCGACTTCGACATCTTGCGGCCCTGCGTGTCGCGCGCGGTGCCGTGCAGGTAGACGCTGTGGAACGGCGCGTCGCCCATGAAGGCGTAGCCCGCCATGATCATCCGCGCGACCCAGAAGAAGAGAATTTCCGGCGCGGTGACCAGCACGTCCGTGGGATAGAACGCGCGCAGGTCGGTGTCCCTGTCGTTGGGCCAGCCGAGCGTGGACATCGGCCACAGCCAGCTCGAGAACCAGGTGTCGAGCACGTCCTCGTCCTGCACGACCGGTCCGCCGCAGCGCGGACACTCCGTCGGATCCTCGCGGCTGACGATCACGTCGTTCGGCGACTCGCACGCCGCGCAGTACCAGACCGGAACGCGGTGTCCCCACCAGAGCTGGCGCGAGATGTTCCAGTCCCGGATGTTCGACATCCAGTGCTCGTAGACGCCATTCCATTTCTCGGGGAGAAGGCGAATGCGTCCAGTGCGCACGCCGGCGAGCGCGGGCTCGGCGAGCGTCGTCATGCGGACGAACCACTGATCGGAGAGACGCGGCTCGACGACCGTGTCGCAGCGATAGCAGTGCCGCACGTTGTGCTGGTGCACCTCCTTCTTCACCAACCGGCCGGCGTCGCGCAGCATCTCGACGATGCGATCGCGCGCCTCGAACCGGTCAACGCCATTCAGCTCCGGCGGGACGCGACCGGCCGCGTCGGCAATCTCGCCGAGCCTGCCGTGCTCGTCGATCACGACCGGCATCGGGAGCTGGTGGCGGCGGCCGACCTCGAAGTCGTTCGCGTCGTGCGCCGGCGTGATCTTCACCACGCCCGTGCCGAACTCCGGATCGGCATAGTCGTCGGCGATGATCGGAATCGGGATGTCGAGGATCGGCAGGATGACGTGCTTGCCGATCAGCCCCTGATACCGCTCGTCGTTGGGATTCACCGCGACGGCGACGTCGCCGAGCATCGTCTCGGGACGCGTCGTGGCAACGACGAGTGAGCGTGACGCATCGCCTTCGATCGGATAGGCGAGATGATACAGTGCGCCGGTCGTCTCCTGCGGCTCGGCCTCCTCGTCGGACAACGAGGTGAGGCAGCGCGGGCACCAGTGGATGACGCGGTGTCCTTTGTAGATCAGGCCGCGCTCGTACAGGCGAACGAACGCCTCGCGCACGGCGACGCTCAGCTCGGGGCTGAAGGTGTACGCGGTGCGCGACCAGTCCGCCGACGCGCCGATGGACGCGAGCTGCTGCAAGATCACGCCGCCCGTCTCCTCGACGAAGGCGGCGGTGCGCTCGACGAACTTCTCGCGGCCGAGGTCCTGCCGGGTGAGCCCTTCCTTGGCGAGCTGCTTCTCGACGACGTTCTGCGTCGCGATGCCGGCGTGATCGGTGCCGGGCAGCCAGAGCGTCTCGCGTCCTCTCATGCGCGCCCAGCGGGCGAGCACGTCCTGCACGGTGTTGTTCAGCCCGTGCCCGACGTGGAGGATCGCCGTGACGTTCGGCGGAGGCATGACGAGCGTGTACGGCTCGCGATCGCCGCCGACCCGGCTGGAGCGCGCGGCGTCGGCGGTGAAGCAGCCGGCCTGCTGCCAGCGCTCGTAGATCGCCGGCTCGGTGGTGGCGGGATCGTATTGCGCGGAGAGCTGGTCCGGCGCGGGGGCGGACTCGGTCGGCTCGGAAATGGGCATGACCCGCGGAAGTTAACCCGCGGGTCATGTCGGTTGAAGGCGTTCGGCCCGCCTGTGGCGGGCCGCGGGATCAGGCGTCGGCGGTGGGATCCGCGACGTGATCGCCCTTCGGAACACCAGTCGGCGAGATTGGCGAGCCGCCGGTGCGATCGCCCTTCGGCACCTTCTTGGTGGATGCGCGGCGCTCGGCGATTCCCGTGGTATCGTCTGCCGCCTGCTCCAGCTCGACGTTCTTGTTCGTCCAGCGCTCCTCGAGGGTCGTGCGAGGGTCGGCATGCCGGTCGATCTCGTCCGACGTGCCCTGACGACGGCGACCCGTGCCGACGGTGCGCCCTTCCCACCGCGCTTCGGTGAGGGCGTCGTCACCCTCCTCGACCCGGCGGGTGTGATCGGCGATGCGCTCCTCGACGTCGCCCACGGCGATGCGGTTCACGACGGTCGCGACACCTGGAACGCCGCGCGCGAGCACCACCGCGTGCTCCGCTTCCTCTTCGGTGTTGACCCAACCCGCGAGCTCGATGGTCTCCTCGCCGATGCCTCCGATGTCGATCGCGCGCTCGGAGAGGATCGGATCGTTGCGGAACGCTTCGAGCACGCGCTCTTCCAGTCCTTCATTGGGCACTCCTTCATCCTCCAGCTCGTCGTCGTAGTCCTCGTCGAACTCGCTGAAGTCATCGGCGACGGCCGGAGCGGAGGCGTCGGCGTCCTCCTCGGCGGCATCGCGGCGACGCACCTTCTGCGCGAGTCCGCTGAATCCACCGACCCGTTGTGCGACGAGCATGCCAACGGCGAAGCCGGCGACAGCGCCGAGCAGCACGCTCGTCACGGTGCCGGCGACGGAGGAGTCGTCGTCGTCCTGAAAACGCAGATATGGCATGGCGGGGAACCTGTGGCGAAGGGTCTGCCGCAAGGATAGCTTGTGAGGGAAAGTTTCGCGAAGCGGTGCAAGAAGAAGGCCGCTCGCCGACCCCAGCCAGTCGCCTCGTCATGGCCTTCAAGCGCGAGATCCGGTCCGAGAGCGAGATCACCGATAGCGAGGGCCGCGTCTCGTACGGGCGCATCATTCTCTGGTCGCTCGCTGGCCTCGCCATCGTGATCGGGGTGATCTCGTACTTCAAGTACGCCAAGCTGCTTCCGCCGCTGCTGGGCTGACGCCCGACACGTTCTTCCCCCGCATCTCCGCATGATCGATCGACCCGTCTCCGCTCCGGACACCAACGTCGCGGAGCTCACTCTCGTTCTGCCCGACGGCGCCACGCGCACGGTGCCGGCGGGCACGCTGCCCTCCGAGGTCGTGCGTTCCATCGGTGAGCGACTGCTCATGGCGGCCGTCGCCGTCTCCGTGAACGGACAGGTGCAGGATCTCATGACGCCGCTGCGCGCGGGGGGCGCCTTTCGCGTGCTCACCGAGCGCGATCCCGAAGCGCTCGGCGTGCTGCGGCATTCGGCGGCGCACGTGCTCGCGACGGCGGTTCGGCGGCTGCGGCCCGACGCGAAGATCGGGTTTGGTCCCGCGATCGAAGACGGCTTCTACTACGACTTCGAAGTGGCGTCGCCGTTCACGCCGGAGGATCTGGAGTCGTTCGAGAAGGAGATGAAGAAGGTCGTCGCGGAGAAGTATCCGTTCGTGCGCGAGGAGGTCGGTCCGGTCGAGGCGCGCACGCGCTTCGTGGACGATCCGCTCAAGCTCGAGCGGCTCGACGACTTCACGGATCCGAACGAGGTGATCTCCACCTACACCGACGGCCCGTTCATCGATCTGTGCAAGGGCCCGCACGTTCCGGACACGGGGCGACTCAAGCATTTCAAGCTGCTGCACTCGGCGGGCGCGTACTGGCGCGGCGACGAGAAGCGGCAGATGCTGCAGCGCATCTACGGCACGGCGTGGTTCAAGAAGGAGGAGCTCGACCAGTACCTCTACCGGCTCGAGGAGGCGCGCAAGCGCGACCACCGCAAGCTCGGCCGCGAGCTCGACCTCGTGATGTTCCATCCGTTCTCGCCGGGGTCGCCGTTCTGGACGGAGCGAGGCACGACGCTGTACAACCTGCTCGTCGACTACTGCCGCGAGCGGCAGGCGCGCGACTTCGCCGAGATCAAGACGCCGCTGCTGTACAACAAGGGGCTGTGGGAGATCTCGGGGCACTGGGGCAAGTACCGCGAGAACATGTTTCTCGTGCTCGACACCGAGAGCGGCGAGCACGACATCTCGCTCAAGCCGATGAACTGCCCGTCGCACTACCTGATGTATCAGGCGAAGCGGCACTCGTACCGCGAGCTGCCGCTGCGCTACGTCACCTTCGACGTGCTCCACCGCAACGAGGTGAC
>DASYMZ010000098.1:0-2279 GCA_036008805.1 Gemmatimonadaceae bacterium | reverse complement strand
GATCGCCCCACCGCGACGATTCCAGCGGCCCCGCCCCTTCCGGCCACCGTGGTGTCGGCGATGCGATGCACCGTGCGCGTGAGCGACGGCGACCTCGACTGCGCGGCGCTGAACGCGAACACGAGCGCGTCATCGATCGGTGGACGCGCGAGCGCGTCGCTCGCGTCCGTCCAGGATCCGCACCTGCTCGGCGGACAGGGCATCTACGTTCGCCTGGTGTCGTCCGGGTTGACGTACAACACCGGAACGGGGCTCTTCTCGTTCAACGTCACCGTCCAGAATCTCTCCACCGCCGCGATGGCCACCTCGGACGGTGCGACGCGCCACGACAACGGTATGCGCGTCTTCTTCAACACGGCGCCCACCACGACGAGCGGTACTGGCACCATCAGCATCCTCAATCCCACGGGACAGGACGCCTTCACGGGCAGCAACCAGAGCTACTACCAGTACGGCGGGAAGATCGGCGGAGTGGATCAGGGGGAGCTCGGCGCGGATGGCATCCTGTCGAGCGCCGAGGTCTCGTCGGCGAAGAACTGGCAGTTCGACGTGCCGAGCACCGTCACGATGTTCGCGTTCACGGTGTACGTCGCCACCGAGATGGCCCCGGGCACGCCGGCCACCGCCGCGCCGCAGGTCAGCGCGGTGTCACCGAGCCCGCTGGTCCCGGGCGCGCCGGCAACGATCACGGGCACCAACTTCAATGCGACGCCGGCCAGCAACGCGGTCCGCATCGGCGGGCGTGCCGCCACCGTCACCGGGGGCAGCGCGACGCAGCTCACCTTCACGGTGCCGTGCGTGAGCAGCGGCAGCCAGGCCGTCAACGTCACCACGGGAGGCATGCGCGGCGGCGACTTCAGCCATCCGGTGTCTGTGACGCAGCGTCCGCTCGCGGCGGGACAGTCCTTCGTGCTGGCGACGTCGAGCGATTCCTACTGCAACGAGCTGCCGGCCGCGAATGCGACGGCGCGCTACATCGTCGCCGTCTTCAGCGCGAGCACGAGCCCCGCATCGAACAGTGGCTTCCAGCTCTCCGGCGACCCGGTCGCGGCGTCGGCCGGCCCGGCGAAGATCCCCGCGACATCCGCGCTCAACGATGCCCTCGCGCTGCCGCCCACCCGCGCGCCACGCGACGTCGAGGGCGAACGACACGCCGCCCTGCTGGAGGAGAACGCGGCGCAGTATGGCCGGCTTCGCGCGAAGTTCGGCACTGCGTCGCGAGCGGTGACCACGAGAATGAGGCGCACGATGATCAGCGGCGTGCCGCCCCTCACGCGCACCTTCCGCGTCGCGAACATCAACGCCACCAACTACTGCGCCAGCTATTTCGTCGTGAGCGCCACGCGCGTGTACTACAACGGCAAGATCGCCATCTATGAGGACGACGCGACCGCGACCGGCTTCCAGAGCGTGAACAACGCCGCCGTCGCGACGGCGTACCAGACCATCGGCGACGAGTTCAACGCCGACGTCGAGCCGCTGATCCGGAACAACTTCGGCGACATCCTCCGTCGCGATGCGGACACCGACGACAACGGCGTCGAGATCGCGCTGTTCACGCCGAGGATCAACGCTTCGTTCGCCGGCACCGCGAGCTTCACGCTCACGTGCGACCAGTTCCCGAACGACGACGTCTCGAGCCCCGTGGTGGGCGGGCCGTACACCGGCTCCGCCGGCTCCACGAACGGCTCGAGCAATTTCGGCGAAGTGTTCTACGGCTGGGAAGCCACGACGACGGCGACGGACTTCTCGGCCGGCGGCGTGCCCTACTGGACGCGGCAGATGCGCAAGGAGGTCGTCCACGAGAGCAAGCACATCGCGTCGTACTCGGCACGTGTGGCGAACAACGCGCCGACCTACGAGGCGGGGTGGCTGGAGGAATCCATGTCTCGCCAGGCGGAGGAGCTGTGGACGCGCACGGTGGTGGACAACCTCGCGTGGAAGTCGAACGTCCCGTATGGCAGCTCGTCGAATCCGGTGAGTGTCTACTGCGAGTCTCGCCCCATCGCGCCGGAGTGCAACGCGAACCCGCGCCGGCCCGCGGTGTCCCCGCCAGTCTGGTCACCGCTGTACACCGAGATGTTCGGGCAGAATGCGCGACTGCTGTCGCCGTTTGGGGCGACCGCGAGCGACAACGCGCGGTACTACTACGCCATCGGCTGGTCGCTCGTGCGGTACGCAGTCGACCAGTACGGCGCGTCGGACGCGGCATTCCTCACGGCGCTGACGCAGGCGACGACGAGCGGCGTGACGAACCTCACCGCGCAGACGGGCACGAG
>DASYMZ010000097.1:0-4887 GCA_036008805.1 Gemmatimonadaceae bacterium | reverse complement strand
GCATTTCCTCCGCATCGTCGGCCGCGACAGATCGCGTCAATCGGTATTCGTCCGAACCGCCTGCCCCGCAGCGATATTACGTCTTGCTCCGCCACGTCTACCTGCACGTCCCGTTCTGCTCCCGCCGCTGCGCGTACTGCGACTTCTCCATCGCCGTGCGCCGCATCGTGCCCGTGGACGAATACCTCGAGGCGCTCGACTCGGAGCTCACGACCCGGTTCGGCAACGATGAAGTCGGTGAGGTGGACACCATCTACCTCGGCGGCGGAACGCCGTCACGGCTCGGTGGGGTAGGAGTGGCGCAAGCGATCGGCCTCCTCCGTCGCCGGTTCCCCTTGGCAGCAGGAGGCGAGCTCACGATCGAAGCGAATCCCGAGGACCTAACAAGTGAAGCCGCAACAGCTTGGGTCGCCGCAGGTGTCAATCGACTTTCACTGGGCTCGCAGACATTCGACGACTCCGCGCTCCGCTGGATGCATCGGACCCACGATGCATCGGCGATCGAAGCGGCGGTCGCGACGGCGCGAGCATCGGGGCTCGAGAATCTCTCGCTCGATCTGATCTTTGCGCTCCCCGACTCCGTCGGGCGCGACTTCCGTGCGGACGTGGAGCGGCTTCTGGAGCTTCGACCGAATCACGTGTCGCTCTATGGCCTCACCATCGAACCCGGAACGCCGCTAGGCCGCTGGACGAGCACCGGTCGAACCGTCGAACGACCGGAGGACGGTTACGAAGCGGAGTATCTGCTCGCGGATCAGCTCCTCACCGCCAATGGGTTGGAGCACTACGAGGTCTCCAACTACGGCAAACGGGGATATCGGTCTCGTCACAACTCGTCCTACTGGGCGTCGGTGCCGTATGTCGGCGTCGGCCCCGCAGCCCATGGCTTCGACGGCTCCACTCGCCGGTGGAACGCCCGGGCCTACGCCCAGTGGCGCGACATCGCGCTCGCGGGCCGAGATCCGCTGGCTGGCGAGGAGCGGCTCAGCGCCGAGAACCTCATCGCCGAGTCCGTGTACCTCGGCCTTAGGAGCGACGCTGGCCTCATGCTCCTGCCCGGCGAGCGTGACGTCGTCGCTCCATGGGAAGTCGCCCAATGGGTGACGATCGGCGCGGATGAGCGCGTGCGATGCACTCCGCTGGGCTGGCTTCGGCTCGACGCCCTGGCCGCCGCCTTGACGCACAGCCGAAGTCGTTAGCATATTTGAACTTATGGCCACTCAAGACGAGCTCACGCCCCGCGAGCGCCGCGTACTCGAGGCGGTCATCCAGACCTACGTGCAGACCGCCGAGCCGGCCGGCTCCCGGGTGCTGGCGCGCCGACACGGGCTGGGCGTTTCTCCGGCGACCATCCGGAACACGATGAGCGACCTCGAGGACAAGGGGTTTCTCTCCCATCCGCACACGTCCGCCGGCCGGGTTCCGACCGACAAGGCGTATCGCGCCTACGTCGATGCCCTGCTGAACTCGCCCGTGGGGGCGATCGTCGTGGCCGAGCACGAGCGCCTGCGCGACGAGATCTCGGCCGGCCATTCGACGATCGAGACGATCCTTCGCCGTGCCGCGCAGAGTCTCGGTGTTCTCACCCAGGAGCTCGGCGTCGCCCTCGGTCCGCGGCTGGACGCGAGCGTCCTGCGCCGGCTCGAGCTGGTTCGCGTCGGCGGTGACCGGCTCCTGCTGGTGCTCACGCTCGATGCCGGAGTGGTGCGCACGGTGTTCGTCGAGGTGCGCGGAATACTCGCCGACGTCGCCGTCGCCGAGGTGAGCCGCGTCCTCAACGAGCGTCTGGCGGGCCACACCTTGCGCGAGCTTCGCACGTCGGTCGCGGACCGGCTGCGGGATTCGCAGACGGTGCCCGAGGCCGAGGAGCTGCTCAACATCTTCGTCCAGGAGGGGGAGCAGCTGCTCGATGCCGCTCTCCCCGGGGCGGGCGGCAGCGTGATCGTCGGCCAGGCGAGCGTGCTCGCCGAACAGCCAGAGTTCAGCGGCGCCGACAACCTGCGTCGCCTGCTCAGCCTCACCGAGGAGCCCGCCCGTCTCGCCGATGCGTTGCGGCGCAAGCACAGCGGCGACGAGCGACCCGGCGTGAGCATCACCATCGGCGGCGAGCACGGCGATCCGCGCCTCGATCAGTTCACCGTGGTGACGGCCGAATATCACGCGGGCAGCCTCGCCGGCGTGATCGGTGTCATCGGGCCGACGAGGATGCCGTACGAGAAGGTCATCGCGCTCGTGCAGCACACGTCACGCTTGCTGAGCGATTTACTTTAACAAAGATGCCGGCTGATCACCTCGCCGGCTGCTCCATCCTCTAGTTCACATCATGGCTGATTTCTATAACGTTCTCGGCGTCGAGCGTCAGGCGTCCGACGACGAGATCAAGAAGGCGTATCGCAAGCTCGCGATGACCTATCACCCCGACCGCAACGCCGGGGCGAAGGATGCAGAAGAGAAGTTCAAGGAGATCACCGAAGCGTACGACGTGCTGCGCGATCCGCAGAAGCGCGCCGCGTACGACCGGTACGGCGAGGCAGGGCTGCGCGGTGGTGGCGGCCAGGGCTTCCACCACGTCGACCTCTCCGAAGCGCTCGGCATCTTCATGCGTGACTTCGGCAACTTCGGCGGATTGGATGAGCTGTTCGGCGGGCGCCAGGGCGCGGGTGGAACGCGCGCCGGCACCGACCTCAAGATCACGGTGCCGCTCACGCTCGCCGAGGTGTCCACGGGCGTGGAGAAGCAGATCGTCATCAAGGTGCTCGATGCCTGCGACCGCTGCAGCGGCACCGGCGCAGAGCCCGGCAGCAAGGCGCAGCAGTGTCCCACGTGCGCTGGCCAGGGCGAGGTGCGTCGCGCGCAGCGCTCGTTCTTCGGCCAGTTCGTGACGGTAGCGCCCTGTCCAACCTGCAAGGGCGAAGGCCAGATCATCGATTCGCACTGCAAGAAGTGTCGCGGCGACGGACGCACCAGAAGCGAGAAGACGCTGAAGGTGGCGATTCCGGCTGGCGTCGCGACCGGGCAGTACATGACGATGCGCGGGGTGGGCAACGCGGCGCAGCGCGGCGGAGAGCGGGGCGACGTGCACGTGGTGTTCGAGGTCGCGGACGATCCACGCTTCGAGCGCGATGGCGAGGATCTCTACACCGAGGTGCTGGTCACCTATCCCCAGCTCGTGATGGGTGCCACGGTCGAGGTGCCGACGGTGACGTCGAGCGTCGCGCTCGCCATTCCACCCGCCACGCAGAGCGGACAGCTCTTTCATCTGCGCGGCCGCGGGCTCGCGCGCGTGAACTCCGGTGGCACCGGCGACCTGCACGTTCGCGTGCAGCTCTGGACGCCGGAGAAGTTGGGTGCCGAGGAGCAGCGACTGATCGAGCGGCTGAGTGAGATTCAACAGGCCGTTCCTGCCGACCGCGGCAAGGGCTTCTGGGCGAAGATGAAAGAAGCGCTCGGCGCGTGAACTGGCTCTCCGTACGGGTCAATGCCGGCGACGCGCGTGAGGCGGCGCTCGCGGCGTTGTTCGAGATGGGCTCGCAAGGCGTGCACGAGGCGGGCGACGAGCTCGTGACGCATTTCCCCGAGGAGACCGACGCGGCGGGCGTCGTCGCGGCCGTGCTCGCGGCGGTGCCGACCGCGAAAGTCACGGCGGCGCTCATTCCCGCCGTGGACTGGAGCGAGGAGTGGAAGAAGGGCGTCGGCGCGCACGAACTCGGCGCGCTCGCCATCGTCCCGCCCTGGCTGGCCGACGGACGTGATCCCGCGCGCACGATCGTGATCGAGCCGGAGATGGCGTTCGGCACCGGCGAGCATCAGACCACGCGCGGCGTCGTGCGTCTGCTGCCTTCAGTCATCAGGGCTGGCGACCGCGTCGCGGATCTCGGCGCGGGAAGTGCGGTGCTCGCGATCGCCGCCGCCAAGCTCGGCGCCGGTCGCGTGGCGGCGATCGAGCTCGATCACGACGCGATCGCCAACGCCAACGAGAACGTGCAACGCAACAGGGTCGACGACGTGGTCACCGTGGTGGAGGGAGACGCAATCGTGCTGCTTCCGCTCGTCGCGCCGGTGCGTGTCGTCCTCGCCAACATCATCTCGTCCGTGTTGATCGAGCTCTTGCCCACCATCGCCGGCGCGCTCTCGGACGACGGCGAGGCCATTCTCAGCGGCATCCTGCTCGAGGAGCGCGACATGATGCTCGGCGTGTTGTCGGACGCCGGATGGAGCGTCGTGGCGGAGGACGTCGAGGGCGCCTGGTGGTCGGTGCGCGTCGCATGTCCGTGACGATTCCGCCGGTCGCGACCTTCTATGCGCCGGGGATCTGGAACGGCCGCGTCGAGCTCGACGAGAATGCGGCGCACCATGCCACGGTGAAGCGGCTCGCCGTCGGCGACCCGGTTCGCCTGACCAATGGCGAGGGATTGCGCGCACACGCGCGCATCGAGTCGATCGGCAAGCGGTCGCTTCTCGTCGACTGCATCCCGTCGAGTATCGAGTTGATCGAGTTGCCCGCGCGGCTCGAGCTGTGGGCACCGGTGGGTGATCGCGATCGGATGCTGCTGCTGGCCGAGAAGGCGGTCGAGCTGGGAGTGTCCGCGTGGCGCTCGGTGGTGTATCGCCGGTCGCGCAGCGTGAACCCGCGCGGCGAGGGGCCGGCATTCTACGATAAGCTGCGCGCGCGGATGATCGCCGCGCTCGAGCAGTCCGCGAGCGCGTGGCTGCCCGAGCTGCTGCCCGAATCGACGATCGATGCCGTCGCGGCGTGCACGCACGTGGGTGGTACGGTGTTGCTCGACCCGCTTGGACAGCCGCTCGCCGAGCTGATGCCGACGGTCCATGCGCCGGTCGCGCTCGCGCTCGGCCCCGAGGGCGGCCTGGAGCCGGACGAGCGCGCGG
>DASYMZ010000096.1:0-1619 GCA_036008805.1 Gemmatimonadaceae bacterium | reverse complement strand
CAGCTCGTGATCCTTGGTGCCGAAGGTGAAGCTCGGCGTACGCGCGGGGGTGAGCGGCGACGAGGTTCCCAGCACGAGGGCGATGCGGCCCGCATGAGCGGGGAAGGCGTACACGTCGTTCACGTCGTAGCGCGGGCTCAGCTCGACCTCGGGGGTGTCCTGGTGATCCGAGGCCATCAGCACGCCACCGGTCGCCAGGCCGGCGGCGAGCCCCACCGCGACGAGGAGTGGCACGATTCGATCGCGCCGGGTGATCCATGTTTTCATAGCGTCTCCACGGAGAATGGTGAGCGGGAGGCGCGCGCTCGCGCGTCACCCGAGTGGGGCTACGCCGGGTTGGATCGATCGGATTGGTGAGGATTTCGGCGCGCGACGCCGGTCTTGCACAACGTTCGGCGCGGCGCGGCCGTCTCTCATCTGGCGACGACGATCGCGTCGCACTCTCACACAGCAACCGGATGACGGCATGACGACCAGCGACGAGCGCACCACGGTGGATCGGCGGGACTTCCTGAAACGACTCGCGATCGGCGGCGCGGCGCTCGCGGCGGCGGGGTGCGCTCACGGAGCGCTGGCCGCCGGAAGCTCGGCGGCGATGGCGGCATCGCCGATCGACTGGCGCGACCGGGTCGGTCTGCAGCTGTTCACGGTGCGCGACGTCACGGCGACGGACTATCCGGGCACGCTGCTACGCGTGGCGCAGGTCGGCTATCGCGAGGTGCAGACGACGGGGAGCTACGGCAGCTACACCGCGCAGCAGATCCACCAGTTCCTCGACGCGGCGAAGCTCACCTCGCCAGCGACGCACGTGAGCCCGCGAATGGGCCCGGACTTCGAGCGTACGCTCGAGGGCTATCAGCTCATCGGACACAAGTACACGACCGTGAGCTTCGGCGGTGGCGCTCCTCGCCCCGCACCAGCTCCCGGAGCCGCGGCGCCGACTGCCCCTCCCGCCGGACCGCCTGCCGCGCGCCGAGAGACGCGCGACGCCGTGCGCCGCACCGCCGAGCAGCTCAACCAGGCGGGCGCGATCACGAAGAAGTACGGGATCAAGGTGATCGTGCACAACCACACCGAGGAGTTCGAGCCGCTCGCCGACAGCTCGCAGCGCCCGTACGACGTGCTGCTCGCCGAGACGGATCCGTCGCTCGTGGCGATGGAGCTCGACATCGGCTGGGCGACGGTCGCCGGCGAGAACGCGCTCGACCTGTTCCGCCGCTCACCCGGCCGCTTCGAGGTGTGGCACGTGAAGGACTGCTCAAACCTCGCGTCGCTCGACGCGTCGATGAACCAGGTCGCGCGCCACCGCGCGGCGAAGATCGTACCGATCGGCGAGGGCACGATCGACTACAAGACGATCTTCGGTCAGGCGGCGCTCGCGGGGATGAAGCACTACTACGTGGAGCAGGACTCCGCGCCGGCCAGTGGGGACTCGGTTGGTGATGCGGCGAAGAGCTATCGCGCCCTGATCAGGATCCTTTCTTGAGCTTACTACGACGGCGAGTCGTCGCGTGAACACAGTACCGCGTGCTCGCCGTCGTAGCTCTCAAAAATCCGAGATGATGCCGAGTCCGACATCGCCCACCACCTGCAGACTCTTCGCAGAGATCTTGTCGAAC
>DASYMZ010000095.1:0-12452 GCA_036008805.1 Gemmatimonadaceae bacterium | reverse complement strand
TCGACCGCATGGCTGCTGTCGACGCGCGTCGCGCGTGCGGACATGAAAAGCGTTGCGGGGGGAGGCTACCGTGAATCGTCTGACCGAGAACCGTCGAACGGCGCGCGCAGCGCGCCCTCGAAGGACGCGCGGACCCTCCGTCAGGCAATCAGCCCGCGAACAACACCTTCGCCCGCTGCAGCGACGCCACCAGCGCGTCGACGTCGGCCTCGTCGCTGTACACGTAGAACGACGCCCGCGCCGTCGCCGCTACGCCGAGCCGCCGCATCAACGGCTGCGCGCAGTGCTGTCCCGCGCGGATGCACACGCCATCCTGATCGAGCACCGTCGCCAGGTCGTGCGGATGGATGTCCGCCATGCCGAAGCTCACCACGCCGCTCCGCTCCGTGGGCGGGGGACCGTAGACGATCAGCCCGTCTATCTGGAGTAGACGCTCGGTGGCGAACCTGACGAGCGCCCGCTCGTGCGCCGCCACCTCGTCCATCCCGATCGCGTCGAGGTAGTCGCACGCCGCGGCCAGCCCGATCGCGTCGCCCACGTTCGGCGTCCCCGCCTCGAACTTGTGCGGCAGCACGTTCCACGTGCTCTCCTCGTCGCGCACGAACTCGATCATGTCGCCCCCGAACTGATAGGGCGACATCGTCTCCAGGATGTCGCGGCGGCCGATCAGGCCGCCGATCCCCATCGGCCCGCACATCTTGTGGCCGCTGAAGGCGTAGAAGTCCACGCCGAGGGTGTCGAACCCGACGCGGAGGTGCGGCGCGCCCTGCGCGCCGTCGCACACCACCAGTGCCCCTACCCGTCGCGCGATCTTCACGATCTCGGCGACGGGGTTGATCGTGCCGAGCGCGTTCGACACGTGGCTGAACGCCACGACCTTCGTCTTCGCGGTCACCGCGGTGCGCAGTGCGTCGAGGTCGACGCGATGGTCGCCGGTGAGCGCGCACACCTTGAACGTCGCGCCGCGCGCACGGGCGAGCTGCTGCCAGGGGACGAAGTTGGCGTGATGCTCCAGCGCGGTGACGACGATCTCGTCGCCCGGGCCCACGTTCGCCATCCCCCACGCCGTCGCGACGAGGTTGAGCGCCTCGGTCGTGCCGCGCGTGAAGATCAGGCAGTCCGCGTCGGCGACACCGAGAAATCGCGCGATCCGCTCGCGCGCGGCGTGATACCGGTCGGTCGCGCGCGCCGAGAGCGCGTAGGCGCCGCGGTGCGGGTTCGCGTTGTCCTGCTCGTAGTACGCACGCATCGCGTCGAGCACGGCGCGCGGCTTCTGAGACGTCGCGGCCGAATCGAGATAGAACAGGTCCGGCGCACTCGCGAGCAGGGGAAAGTCCGCTCGCCGCGGATTGCGTGTCATGATGCGGTCTCCTGTCCGGCGCGATCGCGCGGACCCACGAGGATGCGCCCTGATTCGATGCGCACCTGATACACGGGCAGTGCGCCGCTCGCTGGGTGCCGCCGCGCCGCGCCGGTGCGGCAGTCGAAACGCGCGCCATGCCAGACGCATTCGATCGTCCCGTCACCGATCAGCACGCCGTCCGACATCGCGAACTGACCATGCGTGCACACACCGCCCAGCGCTCCGATCGTACCGCGATCGTTGTAGAGGCACACGGGCGAGCCGTCGGTCAGCGTGATGCCGAGCAGCTCTCCAGCCGGCAGCGCCGACTCCGGCGCGACGTCCTCGTACGAAGAGTCGCGGTCCTGGGCGCTCACGACTCCGAGGCGTCGCTGCGCAGCGCGGCCTGCAGCGTGTGCCACGGCATGCTCGCGCACTTCACGCGAATCGGAAAGCGCGCCACACCCGAGAACGCCGCCATCTCGCCCATCGCGCGCGCTTCCTGCTCGGTGGGCTTGAGGGTCCCGGTCACGAGCCCGCGGAACCGGTCGAACAGCGCGTCCACCTCGGCGCGCGACTTTCCCTTGATGCTCTGCGTCATGATCGACGCCGCGGCGCGCGACACCGCGCACCCCGCGCTCGTGAAGCGCACGTCCTCGATGCGATCGTCCGACACCAGCAGCTCAACCGACACCTCGTCACCGCAGTCGGGATTGCGCCCGGCCGCACGATGGTTGGCGCCCTCCAACGAGCCGTAGTTCTTCGGCCGCCGGTTGTGGTCGAGGATGATCGACTGGTAGAGCTCCTGGAGGTCGGACATGCGCGCTCTGGCTAGACCCGCTCGATGTAGCGCGCCAGCGTCGCCGCCTCGAGCCCCTCGCGGACTTCGGCGAGCTCGATCGTCTCCAGCACGTCGGCGGCGAACGCGTAGGTGAGCAGCTCACGCGCCGTGCGTGCGTTGATGCCGCGGCTCTTCATGTAGAAGAGCGACGTCTCGTCGAGGCGGCCGACCGTCGCGCCATGGGTGCACTTCACGTCGTCGGCGAAGATCTCGAGCTGCGGCTTCGTGTCGATCTGCGCCTTCTCGGAGAGGAGCAGAGTGTTGTTGGTCTGCTTCCCGTCCGTCTTCTGCGCTTCGGGATGGACGTACACCTTCCCGTTGAACACGCCATGCGCCGACCCGTCGAGGATCCCCTTGTACAGCTCTCGGCTGTAGCAATTGGGTTCCACGTGCTCGATCCGCGTCTGGTGGTCGATGTGCTGGTCGCCGTCGCCGAGGTACAGGCCGTTGAGCGTGGCACCGCAGCCCTCGCCGCGCAGCTCGGTGTAGATGTTCGTCCGCGAGAGCGCCGCGCCGGTCGCGAAGCTGAACGACACGAGGTGGCTGTCGCGCGCCTGGCGCACGTCCAGCGTGCCGACGTGATGGGCCTTCTCCGACTCGCGCTGCAGCTTGAGATGCGTCAGCGTCGCCCCGTCGCCCACCACCGCTTCGGTGACCGTGTTGGTGAAGTACGATCCGTTGCCGAGCCCAGCGTAGGTCTCGATCACCGTCGCCTTGGCGAAGCGGTCGAGCACGATCAGGTTGTGCGGCTGCGATGCGCCGTTGGTCGTCCCCGCATCGGTGACGTACAGCAGATGGATCGGCCGCGCCACCTCGACCTCGCGCCCCACGTGCAGCACTGCGCCGTCCTCGAGAAAGGCGGTGTTGAGCGCGGTGAAGGTCTGGCCTTCGTACGCCGCGATCTTGCCGAGGTACTGCTCGACGACCAGCGGCAGCTCCTCGTACGCCTGCGGCAGGGGCAGCAGCGTCACACCGTCGGGCAGTGACGCCGTGCTGGACAGCGCGGCATCGTAGCGCCCATTCACGAACACGAGCGTGTGCCAGTCGCCGCTCCCGAACGAGAAGGGCGCGAGCTGCTCAGCCGTCACGTCGTGCTTCGGCGCCGGCAGCAGCGTGAACTCGCGCTCGGCGATCGGCGCGACGGAGGTGAAGTGCCAGTCCTCGTTCGCCGTGCTCGGGAAGCCGAGCGCTTCGAAGCGGGTGATCGCCGAGAGCCGCATCGAGCGCGCCCAGTCGGGCGCGGCTCCGTCGGCTGCGGAGGTCCGCTCGAAGGCGCGCAGGTACGACTCGATCACGCGACCGCCTCTTCGAGGAGCCAGTCGTAGCCCTTCTCCTCCAGCTCCAGCGCGAGCTCCTTCCCACCCGAGCGCACGATCCGCCCGCCCGCCAGCACGTGCACGTAGTCGGGCACGATGTAGTTGAGCAGCCGCTGGTAGTGCGTCACGACGATCGTCGCGTTGTCGGGACGCTTGAGCGAGTTCACGCCGTGCGCCACGATCCGCAGCGCGTCGATGTCGAGCCCGGAGTCGGTCTCGTCGAGCACGGCGAGCTTCGGCGCGAGCACCGCCATCTGGAGGATCTCGTTGCGCTTCTTCTCGCCGCCCGAGAAGCCGGTGTTCACCGAGCGCGAGAGCATCGCCGGATCCATCTCGACGAGCTGCATCTTCTCGTCCATCAGATCGGCGAAGCTCATCGGGTCGATCTCGTCCTCGCCGCGTGCCTTGCGGACTTCGTTGTACGCCGCGCGCAGGAAGTAGGCGTTGCTCACGCCCGGGATCTCCACCGGATACTGGAAAGCGAGGAAGATCCCCTGCTGCGCACGGACTTCGGGGTCCATCGCGAGCAGATCCTGTCCCTCGTACGTCACGGTGCCAGCGGTCACCTCGTACGCCGGATGTCCGGCGAGCACCTGCGCCAGCGTGCTCTTCCCCGACCCGTTCGGCCCCATCACCGCATGCACCTCACCGGCGTTGACCGTGAGCGTGATGCCTTTGAGGATCTCTTTGTCGCCGACGGTGGCGTGGAGGTTCTTTATTTCGAGCATGAGTTCAGAATTGCGAGAAGATGTGAACGGTGACCGGTGATCGGTTTCCAGCCGGCACACCGAACCGAGTTCGGTGTGCCGGCCGATCACTGATCACCGTTCACCGAAAACGGATCCGACGGCGTCAGCCGACGGATCCTTCCAGCGTGATACCAAGCAGCTGCTGCGCTTCCAGCGCAAACTCCATCGGCAGCTCCTTGAACACTTCCTTGCAGAAGCCGCTCACGATCATGCTCACCGCCTGCTCGGCGCTGAGCCCGCGCTGCTTCAGGTAGAAGATCTGGTCCTCGCCGATCTTGCTCGTCGAGGCCTCGTGCTCCACCTGCGCCGTGTTGTTGCCGACCTCGATGTACGGGAAGGTGTGCGCGCCGCACTGGTTGCCGACGAGCATCGAGTCGCACTGCGTGTAGTTGCGCGCGCCCGTCGCCTTCGGCATCACCTTCACCTGGCCGCGATAGCTGTTCTGCCCGTGGCCCGCCGAGATCCCCTTGCTCACGATGTTCGACTTCGTGTTGCGGCCGATGTGGATCATCTTCGTCCCTGTGTCGGCCTGCTGGCGGTTGTTCACCACCGCCACGCTGTAGAACTCGCCCGTGGAGTTGTCGCCCTGCAGGATCACGCTCGGGTACTTCCAGGTGATCGCGCTGCCGGTCTCCACCTGCGTCCAGCTGATCTTGGAGTTCGCGCCGGCGCACTTCCCGCGCTTCGTCACGAAGTTGTAGATCCCGCCCTTTCCTTCCTTGTCGCCCGCATACCAGTTCTGGACGGTCGAGTACTTGATCGTCGCGTCCTTGAGCGCGACGAGCTCCACGACCGCGGCGTGCAGCTGGCTCGTCGAGCGCTTCGGCGCCGTGCACCCCTCGAGGTAGCTCACGTACGAGCCTTCGTCGGCGATGATCAGCGTGCGCTCGAACTGGCCCGTTCCCTCCGCGTTGATGCGGAAGTACGTCGAGAGCTCCATCGGGCAGCGCACCCCCTTGGGCACGTAGACGAACGAGCCATCGCTGAACACGGCGGCGTTGAGCGCGGCGAAGAAGTTGTCGGAGTGCGGCACGACCGAGCCCAGATACTTCTGGACGAGATCGGGATGCTCCTTCACCGCCTCACCGAGCGAGCAGAAGATGATCCCGTGCGCCTTGAGCTCTTCCTTCATCGTCGTGCCGACGCTGACCGAGTCGAAGATCGCGTCGACCGCGACGCCGGAGAGGAACTTCTGCTCGTTGAGCGGGATCCCCAGCTTCTCGTAGGTGCGCAGCAGCTCGGGGTCCACGTCGTCGAGCGACTGGAGCGGCTTCACGCTGCGCGGGGCCGAGTAGTACGACTGCGACTGGTAGTCGAGCGGGCCGTACGACACGTTCGGCCAGTGCGGCTCCTTCATCGTCAGCCAGCGGCGATACGCCTTCAGGCGCCAGTCGAGCAGCCACTGCGGCTCATCCTTCTTGGCCGAGATGAGACGGATCACCGCCTCGCTCAGACCAGGCGGAAGGGTATCCGTCTCGACGTCCGTGACGAAGCCGTACTGGTACTCGCGGTTGACGAGGGTCTCGATGGACGAACTCATGACAGCAAATCTCCCGGCCGTGTAAGGCTGTCTTCGCCGCGCGCGTCTCGCGTCTCAGCCGCAGCGCGGGGCGGAAACGGCACGCGCCCACGAGCGATCGGCGATAGAAGAGTAAAGTAGTCGGTATTCACTGGAAGTCAACGTGCCGTGGATCGATCTAAAGCTTTGAAACGCATAGTGTTAACTCACATTCCAAGCAGTTCGTTCCCGTGGTCTTCACGCCCTGGCCCCATGGAGCGGTACCACGCATCTTGCTTTCCACGCATTCAACCGGACCGAACATGGTGACGCGCGCCACCCCGATCTCGCGAACGACAGCCGAGCACTACGTGTGGGGCGGGGAATGCGACGCCTGGCACCTCGTGCGCACCGCCGGCCTCAGCATCATCGAGGAGCGGATGCCGCCGGGCACGAGGGAGGCGCGTCATTGGCACGCCCGCTCGCGCCAGTTCTTCTATGTCATCAGCGGCACGCTGAGCATGGAGGTCGAGGGCGAGCGTCACGAGCTCGTGGCCCGAACGGGCATCGAGCTCGCACCCGGGCTGGCGCATCTGGCGACGAACGAGACCGAGAGCGACGTGGAGTTCCTGGTGATCTCGCTGCCGCCGAGCCACGGCGACCGGCACCAGGCGTGAGCGGGTGGACGGCGAGGAGCGGGGAACGGAGGTGACTGCCAGCGCTCCGGCGCGATAATCCGTCGCGCCATTGAGCACGGATTCCCAGCAGTACGCAGTACGGAGCACGACCTGCCAGGCGAGCGGTCTCGCACCGAGTGACGCCCGTGGTGCGTGCCGAATCCGTGGTACTCTGTACTTTGTACTGCGCACGACACCGTCCCTACGTCCTCCTACTTCCTACTTCCTACTTCCTACTTCCTACTTCCTACCTCCTCCTACTTCCTACCTCCTACCTCGTACCGCCCTGTGGTGTCTCGCTTCCCCGCCTCACGATACGTCCAGCCCCTCCGCGAGGGCGGCTCGCTTCCCGCCGTCGTCGACACGGAGCACGGCGGACTGTTCGTCGTGAAGTTCCGCGGAGCGGGGCAGGGGGCGAAGGTGCTCGTCGCCGAGCTGGTCGTCGGACTCATCGCGCGCGCACTCGATCTTCCGGTGCCCGAGCTCGCCCTGGTCGACGTCAGCGAGCGCTTCGGCCGCAGCGAGCCCGATCCCGAGATCCAGGAGCTCCTCCGGCGCAGCCACGGCACCAACGTCGGCATGCGCTACCTCGAAGGCGCGTTCAACTTCGACTGGAGCGCGGCCGGCCATCTCATCTCTCCCGAGCTCGCCGCGCGCATCGTCTGGCTCGACGCGTTCACCACGAATCCGGATCGCACCGCGCACAACCCGAACCTGCTCATCTGGCAGCGCCAGCCGTGGATCATCGACCATGGCGCCGCACTCTACGCGCATCACGACTGGGCCTCGGTCGACGACGCGCGCACGCTCACGAGCTTTCCACTCATCCGCTCGCACATCCTGCTCGCCGCCAGCGGCGACCTCGCGGCGGCCGACGAACGATCTGCCGCGGCGCTCACCAGCGGCGTCATCGAGACGGTGCTCGGCGCCGTCCCCGACGACCTGCTGCTCGACGCCGCGGGCGGACGTGCGGAGTTCGCCTCCGCCGATGAAGCGCGCGAGCGATACGTCCGTTATCTCACCCGCCGGCTCCAAAGCCCACGCGCCTTCGCCGCCGAGGCCATCTCGGCGCAGGCGCAGGTGCGCCGCGAGCCGCCGCTGCACCTCTCGGCGCGCCGGTGACCATGGCGCGAGTGGACTACGACTTCGCCGTCCTGCGCGCCGTGCCGCGCGTCCATCTCGGCGCGTTCGTCAACGTCGGCGTCGTCGTGCACGCGCGGACCGCGGAGTTCCTGGCGCTGCGCGCCATCACCGACGAGCACCTGCTCGCCGCGAGAGCGCCCGCTGTCGACGCCGAGCTGCTCGCCCGCTACTTGCGCTCCTGTATCGCGATCTGCGCGGGCGATGCTGCCGCTGGTCCGATGGCGCTCGCGCCCACGTCGGAGCGCTTTCACTGGCTCACCGCGCCGCGGTCGGACGTGTTGCAGAGCTCGCCCGTTCACGAAGGCATCTGCGATGATCCGCGGCGCGCGCTCGACGACCTGTTCGACGCCTATGTCGGCGCGGGCTCGGCGTGACGTCGCGAATGCGGGATGCTAGCTTTCCAGCGATCGCGGTACGTCCTTCTCTGACTCTGGAGTTCGTCCGATGAACGAGGCTCAGCTCAAGGCCCTTCTCAGAAAGACGCAGGCCGCCGCCGCGGCCGCGAAGCCGAAGAAGAACCGCACCTACGACGCCACGCTCGACGCCACCCGCCCGCCCACCGACGAGGCCACCGAAGCGGCGAACGCGGATGCAGCGGACCTGTTCGCCGAGATGAAGAAGCGCGAGTTCTGAGCTCGACCGGAGGGATCGCGATGTCCCGTGCATTCGTGAACGAGGACGCAGGCGGAGGCGCACCGCGACGTGGCTACGGACTCCCGTCGCGCGACAATCCCGGGTACGACGCAGCCGCGGCGAGCGCCCTTCTCGAGGCGGCACGCGCCGGTGAGACGGAGAGCGCGGAAACTGCCACCGGCTACTACTGGGGCGAGCCACGCCTTCGCGAGCACGTGCAGCGCATCCTCGCACGAGCACGCGACGACGGCGACGACCGCCTCGTCCAGCTCGCCGAGCGCTACCTGCGATGAACGAGCGTCGCGGGGTCGCCGTCCGAGCGAAGAACGGGGACGCTTCCGACGCGCCGCCGGTCGTCACGCTCCGCGCCGACGACGGCGCCACGGCCGAGGTCCATCACCACGGTGCGCACGTGACGTCGTGGCGCCCCGCGCCCGACGGTGACGAGCGGCTCTATCTCAGCGGCGCGAGCGAATACGGGGCGGGCAAGGCGATCCGCGGCGGCATCCCGGTCATCTTTCCGCAGTTCGCCACGGAGGGGCCGCTGCCTCGCCACGGCTTCGCACGCACCACCGACTGGGCGATCGGTGGTGTCGGCCGCTCGAGCAACGGCATGGCGGAGGCCGACCTCGTGCTTCGCGACAGCGAGGAGACGCGCGCGATCTGGAACGCGGAGTTCAGTGCCGTCGTCTCGGTTCGCGTGGTCGGCGCTCGGCTCGCGGTCACGCTCGCGGTGGAGAACGTCGGGGACACGCCGTTCGCCTTCACCGCCGCGCTGCACACCTATCTGCGCGTGAGCGACGTCCGCAATGTGCGCATCGTCGGGCTCGAGGGCACGCGCTATCGCGTGCCGGGTAGCCGGGCGTTGATCCGCGACGAGAGCGAGAGCGTCGTCGTCGGTGAGACGCTGGAGCGAGTGTACGCCTCGGCGCCGCCGCGCATCGAGCTGCACGACGGATCGCGCACCCTGTCGATCATCTCCGAAGGATTTCCCGACGCCGTGCTCTGGAACCCTGGGCGCGAGGCCGCTGCATCGGTGCGCGACATCGAACCCGGTGGCGAGCAGCGCTTCGTGTGCATCGAGGCCGCCGCGGCGCAGAGTCAGATCGAGCTCCTGCCGCGCCGGCGATGGTCCGGCACGCAGACTCTCGTGGCGCACTGAGCGAACGTCTCTCACGACAACCGGATCACGATGCCCGATGAAGGGATGAACAGCGCGGCGAGTGGCCGCGATGGACTCGCCACGCAGCTCCGAGCGCTCGAGGAGTTCGTCGCGCGCAGCGAATCCGAGGGCGACGCGCTTCCTCCGGAGGCGAACGAGATGATCGCGCGCCTGCGTGAGATCGTGCAGGCACTCGATGGGCTCACCGCGAGCATCGCGACGGAGCAGGGAGCTCCGCCAGCGCCGGACACACCGCCGGACGGCCCGTGAACGCGCGATGAGATCGATCGCGCTCACCGCCGCTCCAGCGCGCAGTCCGTCATGACATCGCCGTTCATCGTGCGCGAGGCGGAAGGCACCGCGGACATGGACGCCGTACGTCGGCTCGTGCTCGCACACGCCGACGCGCGCGGCACGACGCCCGGCGTCGAGCAGATCCGCGCCGATGCGGTGCGGCTGCCCGGCCCATACGTGCCCCCGCGCGGCGGAATCTGGATCGCCGTGGCCGGCGATTCGGTGATCGGATGCGTCGCGCTCCAGCCACTTCCCGCCGGCGTCGGCGAGGTGAAGCGGATGTTCGTCGATGAGGAGTGGCGCGGGCGCGGCGTCGGACGCGCACTGCTCGAACGACTGGTCGAGTCGGCGCGCACTCGCGGCCATCGCGAGATCAGGCTCGGCACGCTCCCCGAGATGATCGAGGCGCAGACACTGTATCGGTCGGTCGGCTTCGTGCCGATCGCGGCGTACCGCTCCGCGGAGATCGGGCACCCGCTGTTCTTTTCGCTCGCGCTCGGAGAGTGAGCCGCGGCTCGCCGCGCGGCACTCGTGCCGCTATCATCCGGCCGATGCCGAACTCATCGAGGCTGCGCGCACTCGCGCTCTGCACGCTCACGCTGCTCTTCGCGCGACCGCTCGCCGCGCAGTCGCCCGCCGCCCGGCCGGCCGCGCCGATCTCCGACAACAGCTTCCTCGTCGAGGAGGCGTACAATCAGGAGACCGGCGTCGTGCAGCACATCCTGAACTATCGGCGCGATCGCGCCGGCGACTGGCTCGCGACCTTCACCCAGGAGTGGCCCGCGCCGTCGCAGCGCGATCAGCTCAGCTACACCCTGCCGCTCCAGAGCGCAGCGGGCGGAGGCTCGCGACTCGGCGACGTGATCGTGAACTACCGGCGCCAGGTGCTGGGCGCAGATGACGATCCCATCTGGTTCTCACCGCGGTTGAGCGTGATCGTGCCGACGGGAAGCGTCTCGAACGGAACGGGAGCCGGTGGGCCGGGAGTGCAGGTGAACCTTCCATTGAGCGTGCGAGTCACCGAGCAGCTCGTGACGCACTGGAATGCGGGTGGTACCCTCACGCGTGCCCGCACCGACGCGGGCGTGCGCAGCAACACCCGCTCGGTGAATGCCGCTGCCAGCGCCATCTGGCTGCTCTCGACGAACTTCAACGTCATGCTCGAGAGCGCATGGGACCGATCGGAGTCGCTCGACGGCGACGGGCGTCGGGTGGCGGCGAACAACTTCGTGCTGCTCCCCGGCGTGCGCGCGGCGATCAACCTGTCATCCGGAATGCAGATCGTCCCCGGGCTCGGCATGCCCATCGGGCTGGGCCCGAGTCGCGGCGAACGCGAGCTCTTTGTCTACCTGAGCGTCGAGCACGCGTTCAGGTAGCGCGGCCGGCGTGCGTTGCCGGCCGCGCGAGCGCTCAATCGGGGCGACGTTCGCTCTCGTTCTCCAGCGTCGCGCTGACGCCGCCCTCGTCGACGTCCGATTCCGCGCGCGGATCGCGCCGCCGCACGTCCTGGGTCTGTTCGCGCTCGGTCGCGCCATACGACGCACCCGCGAGATCGCGCCCCGGGATGATCTCGCTCTTCGGCTCGCGCTCGTCGTCCCGATCTGTTTTCTTCGCCATCGTGCACTCCGCGCTGAATGGACGTGATAGTCGCGGACGAACGGGGCAACGAGCGTACCGTTCAGCGAGCGGCGTTCGGTGCGTCGACGCGCACGATCCGTCGCCGCCCTGCGAGCGCCTCGAGACCGCCTTCGCCGAGCGTCACGAGCTCGAGCCATGCGTCGCGCGGCACGACGACTGGTGCGAGCTCGAGGTTCGAGCTCGCGAGCGCGACGATCGAGCCCACTTCGCGCGTGGCTGCATCGATCAGCGCGAGCAGCGCGACGAGCGGCACCTCGGCGGATGCGAGCGGCCAGAGCAGCACGGACGTCGCCGTACTGTTGGTGAGCTGCGCCATGCCGATCCTGATCGCGGTAATCGGAGCGACATCGCGCTTCACGCGCACGACGCGCCCGCCGGATGGCGCGTCGGCGTCGGAAGGAATGACGACGACTATCGGCGATGACTGCAGCGCAACGCCGGTCTGGACCATCCCGGTGAGGGTGGGCACGTCCGAGCTTCGTGCGGCGGACGCGAGGACGAGGAGTGAGGGCATGGCTTCAAGTAATTGCGTGCTCCTGAACCCTGCATCGGGCGGAGTACCCGATCGCGGGCCACCAGAGTGCCTGAATGCTACGGAACGGCGGGTACTCGGTACCGTACGCTCGTACCTTCGTACGGCGTACGGCGACCGACATCCAACCAATCCTCAATGATTGGAAGCACTTGGATGGGGTCTGCCCGTGGCGCTGCGACGGTCAGAGCCCATATCCACGGACGGCCATCCACGAATTGGAATGGCCCGTATGCCAATCCGAGTATCCAGAGTACGTCAGTCGTCCGGCGTACACGCCGTTCGTAGTTGGAAGAAGAAGCCCTAGGCAAGGCAGTGCCCAGTTTGCGCCTCCCCCTCCCCGCTCGTCCATCGTCTAGCCCATGCGCTCTCTCCCCGCCCTCGCCAACTCGTCCGCGCTCGCCGTCGTGCTCGTGGCCTCAGCCTGCGCGCACGAGCGTGTGCATGCGGACTCTGCCGCGCTGCTCGCGCGTGACACTTCTCTCGTCGCGAGCGTGGCCTCGACGCCGCCCACCGTGCTCGTGTCGCAGCAGGGTGATACGGGCTCGAGGCATCCCGTCGTGCGGGCTCCCGTCCTCACCGAGGAGGAGCAGCGCGTCGCGGACGGCATCGTGTTCGCGCCCAGGA
>DASYMZ010000094.1:0-27267 GCA_036008805.1 Gemmatimonadaceae bacterium | reverse complement strand
GAGCAGTCGCAGAAGCTGACGCAGGAGCTGCAGAGCCAGTCGCAGGAGCTCCAGCAGCAGCAGAACGAGCTGAAGCGCTCCAACACGGAGCTGGAAGCGCAGGCGAAGACGCTGCGCCAGTCCGAGGAGCTGCTCAAGGAGCAGCAGGAAGAGCTGCAGCAGGTCAACGAGGAGCTCGAGGAGAAAGCCTCGCTGCTGGCGGAGCAGAACCAGAAGGTCGAGCAGAAGAACCGCGAGGTGGAAGGCGCGCGGTTGGCGCTCGAGGAGAAGGCCGAGCAGCTCGCGCTGAGCTCGAAGTACAAGAGCGAGTTCGTGGCGAACATGAGCCACGAGCTGCGCACCCCGCTCAACTCGCTGCTCATCCTGGCGAAGCTCCTCTCGGACAACAAGGACAACAACCTCACGCCGAAGCAGGTGGAGTTCGCCCAGACGATCCATTCGTCGGGCACCGACCTGCTCAACCTGATCAACGACATCCTCGATCTCTCCAAGGTGGAGGCGGGGAAGATGGAGGTGAACCCGACGGACGTGCCGATGCGCGACGTCGACTCGTTCACGCGGCGCACGTTCGAGCAGGTGGCGCAGCAGAAGGGGATCGCCTTCACGGTCGACATCCAGCCGGACGTGCCGAGCGTGATCTACACGGACGGCCAGCGGCTGCAGCAGGTGATCAAGAACCTGCTCTCGAACGCCTTCAAGTTCACCGAGCAGGGCGGGGTGACGTTGACGATCCGCCGCGCCGAGAAGGGCAAGCGGTTCGCGAGCCGGATCCTGGATCAGGCGGAGACGGTGATCGCGTTCGCGGTGACGGACACGGGCATCGGCATCCCGAAGGACAAGCAGCAGCTCATCTTCGAGGCGTTCCAGCAGGCCGACGGCACGACGACGCGGAAGTTCGGCGGCACCGGCCTGGGGTTGTCCATCAGCCGAGAGATCGCGCGGCTGCTCGGCGGCGAGATTCGCGTGGAGAGCACGCCGGGTCGCGGGAGCACCTTCACGCTCTTCCTGCCGGCGCGGTTCGTTGAGCCCGAGGCGCCGAGGGGTGGCGGCGAGGACTCGTCGTCTCGGCGGCGCGATCGCGGCGAGTCGTGGACCGACGGCGGTGATGGCAATGGCCGCTCGCGGCCGAGCGGTCCGCGCCGCGCGGTGACGTCGCCGGCGCAGGCGAGCCGCCAGCTGAGCACCGCCGATGCCGGCGGGTGGGCGCAGTCGGGGGGCGGGCTGGCCACCGTGCCGGCGGATGAGCAGGACGACCACGACGTCGTGATGTCGCGCGACTCGCTGCCGCGCCCCGATGGCTTCGAGGACGACCGCGATTCCATCGAGCCGGGCGACCGCAGCCTGCTCATCATCGAGAACGACGCCAACTTCTCGAAGATCCTGCTCGAGATGGCACGCGAGAAGGGCTTCAAGGGCTTGTGCGCGCTCGACGGCGAGGCGGGGCTCAAGCTCGCGCACGCGTTCGAGCCCGACGCGATCACGCTCGACATCGACATGCCGGGGATGGACGGATGGGCCGTGCTCGACCGGCTCAAGCACCATCCGCAGACGCGGCACATTCCGGTGCACATCATCACCGGGGTCCGCGAGCGGCAGCAGGGACTCAAGTCCGGTGCGCTCGCGTATCTCGAGAAGCCGGTGACGAAGGAAGCGCTGGACGAATCGTTCGCCAAGATCTCGACGTTCATCGACACGTCGGTGAAGCGGCTGCTCGTGGTGGAGGACGACGAGGCGCAGCGCAACAGCATGGTGGAGCTGATCCAGCACGAGGACGTGGAGATCACCGCGGTCGCGACGGGCGAGGACGCGCTGCGCGAGCTCGCCACCGGGCACTTCGACTGCATGGTGCTCGACCTCGGCCTCAAGGAGATGAACGGCTTCGAGCTGCTGGAGACCGTGAAGGCCAACCCGCAGATGTGGGACCTGCCGATCATCATCTACACGGGCAAGGACCTGTCGCAGGCGGAGGAGACCAAGCTGCGGAAGTTCGCCGAGACGATCATCGTGAAGGACGTGAAGTCGCCCGAGCGGCTGCTCGACGAGACGGCGCTCTTCCTCCATCGGGTGGAGGCGAAGCTGCCGGAGCAGAAGCGCCGGATGCTGGAGCGGCTGCACAACGCCGACGCGGTGTTCGCGGGCAAGCGGGTGCTCGTGGTGGACGACGACGTGCGGAACATCTTCTCGCTCACGAGCATGCTGGAGGATCACGGCATGAACGTGTCGTTCGCCGAGAACGGGAAGGACGCGGTCGCGCTGCTGCGTGAGCGGCAGGACTTCGACCTCGTGCTGATGGACGTGATGATGCCCGAGATGGACGGCTACGAGACGACGCGGGCGATCCGGGAGATGCCGACGCTCAAGTCGCTCCCGATCATCGCGCTGACGGCGAAGGCGATGAAGGGCGACCGCGAGAAGTGCATCGCCGCCGGCGCGTCGGACTACATCACCAAGCCGGTGGACACCGAGCAGCTGCTGAGTCTCATGCGCGTGTGGTTGTACCGGTGACGAATGCGCAGTCCCTTCCGCAGGCGCCGTTCAACTACGACGCCGACCTGGAGCGGCTCGAGATCGAGCTGCTCCTGGAAGGGGTGTTTCGGCACTACGGATTCGACTTCCGATCGTACGCGTACGCCTCCATCCGCCGCCGGTTGTGGAAGCGGGTGGAGGGGGAAGGGTTGGCGTCCATCTCGCAGCTGATGGCGAAGATCCTTCACGACCCGGACGCGATGGAGCGGATGCTGCTCGACCTCTCCGTCAACGTCACGGCGATGTTTCGCGACCCGACGTTCTACAAGGAGTTCCGCGAGCGGGTGGTTCCGTTGCTGCGCACCTACCCGTTCATCCGGATCTGGCACGCCGGCTGTTCGACGGGCGAGGAAGTCTTCTCGATGGCGATCCTGCTCGAGGAGGAGGGGCTGTACGATCGTGCTCGGCTGTACGCGACCGACATCAACGACGTCGTGCTGCAGCGGGCGCGTCAGGGGATCTTTCCGCTCGACCGGATGCAGGAGTACACGGAGAACTACCTGCGCGCCGGGGGCAAGCGCTCCTTTTCCGAGTACTACACGGCCAAGTACGACGGCGCGCTGTTCACGCCCGCGCTCACGCGCAACATCGTCTTCTCGCAGCACAACCTGGTCACCGACCGCTCGTTCAGCGAGTTTCACGTGATCTTCTGTCGCAACGTGCTCATCTACTTCGACAAGACGCTGCAGAACCGGGTCCACGCGCTGTTCTACGGATCGCTCGTGATGTTCGGCGTGCTCGCGCTGGGGAGCAAGGAATCGCTGAAGTTCTCGCAGTACGAGCCGTGCTACGAGAAGCTCAGCCCGACCGAGAAGCTGTACCGGAAGGTGAAGTGATGGCCACGGCGCCGGGTGTCGGGTATGACCTGGTGGTGGTGGGCACGTCGTGGGGCGGGCTCGCCGCGCTGCGCACGCTCGTCGCGGGACTCCCCGATTCCTTTCAGATGGCCGTCACGCTGGTTCAGCATCGTCACAAGGACTCCGATCACCTGCTGCGCACGCTGCTGCAGGAGCGTTCCGCGCTCGAGGTGTGCGAGGTGGAGGACAAGATGCCGCTCGAGCACGGGCACATCTACGTCGCGCCGCCGGACTATCACACCCTCGTGGAGCCCGGACACTTCTCGCTGAGCACGGACGCGCCGGTGCGCTACAGCCGTCCATCGATCGACGTGACGTTCAGCTCCGCCGCGGACAGCTACGGGCACCGGACGGTCGGCATCGTGCTCACCGGCGCGAACGCCGACGGAGCCGACGGGCTGCGCCGCATCTCCGATCGTGGCGGACTGGCGCTGATCCAGGATCCCGAGACCGCCGAGAGCAAGCCGATGCCCGAGGCGGCGCGGCGCGCCGTGCCGCGCGCGCGCGTGATGTCCCTCAGCGGGATCGTCGACTACCTGAGCAGCCTGCCGGCCGGCGTGCCGGAACGAGAGGACGCATGAGCCCTGGAGCGACGCCGCTTCCGCGCAGAGAGACGTCCAATCCGGTGAGCGCACCGCTCCCCGACTCGGAGTTCCCGCCGGAGCAGGTCGAGATCCTGCTCGTCGACGACCGGCCGCAGAACCTGCTCGCACTCGAGGCGATCCTCGAGCCGTTGAACCAGACGCTGATCCGCGCGCACTCGGGCGACGAGGCGCTGCGCAAGCTGCTGCTGCACGACTTCGCCGTGATCCTGCTCGACGTCCAGATGCCGGGGATCAACGGCTTCGAGACGGCGCGCTTGATCAAGTCGCGCGAGCGCACGAAGTACATCCCGATCATCTTCCTCACGGCGATCAGCAAGGAGGAGGAGTACGTGTTCGAGGGCTACTCGGTGGGCGCGGTGGACTACATCGCCAAGCCGTTCCAGCCCGACATCCTGCGCTCGAAGGTCAACGTCTACGTCGACCTGTTCCTGAAGCAGAAGCAGCTCTCGCTGCAGCAGGACCTGCTGCGCGCGAGCGAGGTGCGCGAGCTCGAGCTGAAGCACAAGCTGGAGCTGACCGAATCCGAGGCGCGCTTCTCGGAGATCGTCGGGTCCGCGATGGATGCGATCATCGCGTTCGACACCGACGGACGCGTGTCGCTGTTCAACGCGGCGGCCGAGCGGATGTTCGGCACCCAGGCCGGCGACGCGATCGAGCACGATGTGCGGCGGTTCTTCCCGGAGCCGTTGCGCGAGGACGTGCTGGACCGGATCTGCCGAGTGTCGGCGCCCTCGGAGGACGGCACGACACCGGAGCCGGCCGGGGCCGAGCACATCCTCTCGCTCACCGGCGTCCGCGCGAGCGGCGAGACCTTCCCGATCGAAGCCACGGCGAGCTGTCTCGACGTGCGCGGCAAGCGCACCTACACGCTGATCGTGCGCGACATCTCGGAGCGCAAGCGCGCCGAGGAGGCGCTGCAGGAGCAGGCGGAGACGCTCGCCCGCGCGATGCTCGACCTGCGCGCGCTGAACGACGAGCTGGCGGACCGGCAGGCGGAGCTCGAGCGGGCGATGGCGGCGCGCAGCCGCTTCTATGCTTCGATGAGCCACGAGCTGCGCACGCCGATCAACGCGGTGCTCGGCTACAGCACGCTGCTGCTCGAGAACATCTATGGTCCGCTGAACGAGAAGCAGGCCGAGGGGATCACGCGCACCCACAAGGCCGCGAAGCATCTCCTCGAGCTGGTGAACGACGTGCTCGATCTGTCGAAGATCGAGGCGGGGAAGATCGACCTCCGCTTGCAGCCGGTGAACTTCCCCGCGCTGCTGGACGACCTGTTCGTGACGGTGCGTCCGCTCGCCGACCAGTACAAATCGGAGCTCACGCTCGATCACGCGGGCGAGCCGGCGAAGGTGATCAGCGATCCGCGCCGCTTGCGACAGATTCTTCTCAACCTGCTCTCCAACGCGATCAAGTTCGGGAAGGGAAAGCCGATCCGCGTCTCGTCGCGGCCGCAGCCCGACGGCGGCATCGTGCTCGAGGTGTGCGACGAGGGAGAAGGGATCGCGCCCGCGGATCAGGAGAAGATCTTCGACGAGTTCGTGCAGCTCGGAAAGACGCAGCTCACCGAAGGCACGGGGCTCGGCCTGCCGATCTCTCGCCGACTCGCGGAGATGCTGAACGCGGAGCTCGAGGTGCACTCGGAGCTGGGCAAGGGGAGCACGTTCCGGCTCACGCTTCCGGCGTCGGCGGAGTCGCCGAGCGCGCGATACGTGAAGGCGCCGGAGCCGGAGAACGTGGCGCACGCCACGGGCTGACGGCGAGGCCGCTTGACGATCGGTTCGTGGACACACACTGTTGTCCGCCGCCGTCCCCACACGCACGCTCGAGTGGAACAACGAGACTCGTGATAGAGATCACATCTCCGAGGCGTGACGCAGCCAGGTCATCCGTGCGCTCTGAACTTCCGTCGACCAGCGCGGTATATTGCGGCATGCGATTGCTGTGCGTTGGGCGCCACGCCTACTTGAGCGAGCACCTGTGCCGCTATTTCCGCGAGCTCGGTGCCGACTGCGCACCAGCCGTTGGAGCGACCGAAGCACACCTCGTGGCGCAGCGCTTCGAGCCACACGTCGTCGTGTGCGACTGTGACCTCATCACGCCCGCGCTGCTCGACGAGTGGTCCGTCTGGTCGAACCTCGCCGACGTCCCGCTCGTGGCGGTGAGCCTCACGCGCCGGCCGGAAGAGCTGCCGCCGCTCGAGATGCTCGGTGTCGCGGGTGTGTTGTATCTGCCGGCGCTCGATGCCGCGCAGGTGAAGGCACTGCTGGCCGGCGCGCATCGCCGTCGTGGCGTGATGCCGCCGATCGGTTGGCGCTCGCCTGCCGTGCCCGAATCGATCCGGGCTCTCTAGCTCGGCCACCGGTCTCACGTGCGAGCGCGCCGCAATGGGCGGATGAGTGCCTTGGGAACGAGCACGCGTGAGCGGGACGACATGATCCCGAACTCCAGCGACGAGAGCAGCAGCTTGGACGGCGCTCTCGACTCGCTCGATACCGGAGTGCTGATGCTCAGCCACGAGCTTCGCGTCACGTACGCGAACGCCCGGTGGGCGGCATGGCGCGGCGTCCCGATCCCGAACGGCGCGCCGCTCGCCTCGCTCGTCGAGCTGGCCGCGGGCGAATCGCTGCTCGAGCTCAAGGCGACGCTCGCCGACGGAGAGCCTCGGACGCTTCACTTCGTTCTCCGCCCCGCGCACGGGGACGCGCCGTCGCGCTACATCGTCTGCGCGGTGCGGCGCGTGGGGGCGGGGCTCGTGCTCGAGGCGCGCGCCGAGACCGACGTCGAGCTGCTGCCACTCTACGACGTGGCGCGTCGCCTCGCGGAAGTCGTCGACATGGCCGAGGTGCTCAGGACACTCTGCGACATCGCGTCGCGACAGTGCCACGGGACTGGCGCCGCGGTGCTCCGCATGACGGGCAAGCTCGGCGAGGTCGTCGCGGCGGTCGGCAACGTGGTGCCGGCGCGCGGACGCTGCTTCGAGCTGCGCGGCTCGCTCATGGCCGAAGCGCTCGAGCTTGGCGAGCTCGTGTCGGAGGAGAACTTCAGCGGCTCGGGCCGCCCACTCATGCGCGCCGTGCCCGAGCTCACGCTCGGCCCGATCCTCGTCGCGCCGCTTCGTGCGCACGGCGAGATGCTCGGCGTGCTGGCGGTGACGCGGACCGCGGGAAGCCGGCCGTTCCACGAGCGCGAGCGCGACCGATTGAAGGTGCTGGCCGACCATGCCGCGCTCGCCGTGCACAAGTCGCTGCTGCTGCAGCAGGCACAGAGCGCCGACCGGGCGAAGGGACGCTTTCTCGCCACGATGAGCCACGAGCTGCGCACTCCACTCACCGCGCTCGCCGGCTACGGCGAGCTGCTGGCCGACCAGGTGATCGGCCCGATGAGCGAGCCGCAGCTCGACATCCTCGAGCGCATGCGCTCGGTCACGAACCATCTCTCGGCGATGATCGAGGAGATCCTGGCGTTTTCGAGCCTGGAGGAAGGTCGCGAGACGGTGCGTCCGAGCGAGTTCCTCGCCGAGGATCTCGTGCGCTCGGCGCTCGCCGCGGTGGAGCCGATGGCCGAGCAGAAGCGGATCGTGCTGAACCAGCGCCTGGGCACGAGCTCGGTGCGTGTGACGAGTGACATCGACAAGGCGCGCCAGATCCTCGTGAACCTCCTCGGCAACGCGATCAAGTTCACCGACAAGGGTTCGGTCACCGTGCGGCTGCGGAAGGCGTCCACGTCGGTCCGGCTGGAAGTGCAGGATACGGGAATCGGCATCCCACCCGAGGAGCTGCCGCGCCTGTTCCGCCCGTTCGCGCAGGTGGACACCGGGCTGACGCGTCGTCACGGCGGAACGGGGCTGGGGCTGTACATCTCGCGCCGGCTCGCCACGCTGCTCGGCGGACACATCGAGGTATCCAGTGAGCCGGGCGTGGGCTCAACGTTCACCGTGGTTCTGCCGTTGGAGTGGGCGGGGCTGGAACGGCGGTGAGTGGGTTGGTTGGATAGTTGGCTCGTTGGTCAGTGAGCCAGTGGACTGAACGGCTCTGACCACGACCGCGCGGAGACCACTCTTGGACGTCTCCAGACTGGTTCGTGGCCAGGGCCGTCGACACACCAATCAGCCGACCAACTCTCTCACCATCCGGCTCACCAACTCACCCACGCCCGCCGTCTGTCCTTCCCCGGCGCAAGCCCGCTAAATTCCGAGGCATGAGCACCTTCCCTCCGACGACGACCGTCTTCAACGACGGCTATATCGCCGAGATGTACGAGGCCTACCGTCGTGATCCGTCGTCGGTGGATGAGTCCTGGCGCCAGTTCTTTCGCACGGCCGAGTCACTCGCGGGAATCACCGGTGGCGCGAGTGGCGGCGCGGCCGACGCGGAGCTGCTTCGCAAGACGGCGGGCGCGGCCGCGCTGGCGGATGCGATCCGCCAGTATGGCCATCTCGCGGTGCGGCTCGATCCACTCGGCACGCAGCCTCCGGGCGCGGCCGAGCTGACGCCGGAGTTCCACGGCACCACGGAGCAGGCGCTGGCCGACGTGCCGGCGAGCGCGCTGGGCTACGAGTCGGGCAGCGCCGCCGACGTCGTGCGGATGCTGCGCGAGGCGTACTGCGGCGCGATCGCGCTGGAGTTCGCGCACCTCGGCAACGAGGAAGAGCGGCTCTGGTGGCGTCACACGATGGAGTCGGGCACCCTCACGAAGCCGCTCGAGAAGGAGGAGAAGCTCGCGATCCTGCGCCGGCTGACCGAGGTGGATGGTCTGGAGCGCTTTCTCCAGCGCGCGTACCTCGGCTTCAAGCGGTTCTCCATCGAAGGGACCGACGTGCTCGTGCCGATGCTCGACGAGGCGATCGCGCGCGGCGCGCAGGGCGGCGCGCGGCAGGTCGTGATCGGGATGGCGCATCGCGGCCGCCTCAACGTCCTCACCCACGTGATGGGGATGTCGTACGTCGAGATGTTCGGCGAGTTCGAGGGCCGGCAGGGCGAGACGAGCGCCGACAGCAGCACCGGCGACGTGAAGTACCATCTCGGCTACGAAGGGGAGCGGAAGGTCGGCGCGGTGACGGTAAAGTTGGAGCTCGCGCCGAATCCGAGTCACCTCGAGGTCGTGAACCCGGTGATGTCGGGGATGGCGCGGGCCAATCAGCGGGTCCCAGGCGCCCAAGGCGCGCGGGACGAACGGCTGGTGCTGCCGATCTGCATTCACGGCGACGCCGCGTTCCCGGGCGAGGGCGTGGTGCCCGAGACGTTCAACCTCTCGCGGCTGCGCGGCTATCGCGTGGGCGGCACGCTGCACGTGATCGTGAACAACCAGGTCGGCTTCACCACCGATCCGATCGACGCGCGCTCGACGCGCTACGCCAGCGATCCGGCGAAGGGCTTCGAGGTGCCGGTGATGCACGTCAATGGAGACGACGCCGAAGCGTGCATCAACGCCGTGCGCCTGGCCGTCGCCTATCGCGACCAGTTCGCCAAGGACGTGCTGATCGACCTCGTGGGCTACCGCCGCTGGGGCCACAACGAGACCGACGCGCCCGAGTTCACCCAGCCCAAGCTGTACGACCTGGTGAAGGCGCATCCGACGCCGCGCCAGGTGTGGGGCGCTCGGCTCGCGCGCGAAGGCGTGGCGACGAACGAGGACGTGCAGACGGTGGACAAGGAGTTCGCCGACCGCATCGCCGCCGTGTACAACGAGATGAAGGCCGTGCAGCAGCCCGAGTCGAAGGGCGCGAAGCCGGCGCCGCCGGCTCCGGCGTCGGACCCCGTGACCGCGGTGCGCGAGGACACCCTCGTGAACCTCAACACGCGGCTGCTCACCTGGCCGCAGGGGTTCAAGCCGAACAACCGGCTCGCGAAGACCCTCGAGCGCCGTCGCGACGCGATCAACTCCGGCGCGATCGACTGGGGTCACGCGGAGGCGCTGGCGTTCGGGTCGATCCTGCTTGACGGCATCGGCGTGCGCCTCACGGGGCAGGACGTGGAGCGCGGCACCTTCGCGCACCGTCATGCCGTGCTGCACGACGTGGACACCGGCGCGACGTACACGCCGCTGGCCGACCTGCCGCAGACGCGCGCGACGTTCGAGATCTACAACAGCCCGTTGTCCGAGACGGCGGTGATGGGCTTCGAGTATGGCTTCAGCACCGCGGCGCCGAAGGATGTCGTGATGTGGGAGGCGCAGTACGGCGACTTCGTCAACGTCGCGCAGCCGATCATCGACCAGTTCATCTCGGCCGACCGCGCGAAGTGGGGCCAGCGCAGTGGCCTCGTGCTGCTGCTGCCGCACGGCTATGAAGGGGGCGGTCCCGAGCACTCGAGCGCGCGCCTGGAGCGGTTCCTCCAGCTCTGCGCCGAGCAAAACATGGTCGTCGCGTATCCATCGACGCCGGGCCAGTACTTCCACATGCTGCGCCGACAGGCGCTGCGCGCCGACCGCGTGCCGCTCGTGCTGATGCAGCCAAAGAGCCTGCTGCGTCTTCCCGCGGCAATGTCGCGCCTCGAGGAGCTCTCGGCCGGCGCATTCCAGCCGGTGATCGACGACGTGGTGGCGGCGAGCCGCCGGGACGAGGTGCGACGACTCGTGCTCTGCACCGCCAAGCTCTACTACGACCTCGTCGCGGCGAGACGCGACACGTCCGACGTCGCGATCGTGCGGGTGGACGAGCTCTATCCGTGGCCGGGCGACGAGGTGGCGGAGATCGTGGACCGCTATCCGAACATCGAGGACGTAGTCTGGGCGCAGGAAGAGCCGAAGAACATGGGCGCCTGGAGCTACGTGTCGCCGCAGCTTCGCGTCGCGACGGGGAACATGCTCACCATCCGCTACATCGGACGTCCGGAACGGGCGAGCCCGGCGGAGGGTTACTCCAAAGCGCACGAGGAAGAACAGAAGCGCATCGTGGCCGAGGTACTCAACCCCGCGCCGTCGAGCGTGAAACGGAAGACCTCAAAGGTATGAAGCGACTGATCCGGCTACTTGCCGTCGTCATTCTCGTACTCGCCGCGCCGCGCCTCCTCTCAGCCCAGGAGCGCGGCGCAGTCGCGTTGGGCGAGGCCGTCGCGGGGCTCGACGTCACGTCGCGGGTGCTGCTCATCGGCGCGCACCCCGACGACGAGGACACCCAGCTACTCACGTGGCTGGCGCGCGGGCAACATGTGGAGACGGGCTATCTCTCGCTGACGCGCGGCGACGGCGGGCAGAACCTGATCGGCAACGAGCTCGGTCCGCTGCTCGGGATGATCCGCACCGAGGAGCTGCTCGCGGCGCGGCGGATCGACGGGGGCCGGCAGTTCTTCACGCGCGCGTACGATTTCGGATTCTCGAAGACGGCGGACGAGACCTACACGCACTGGGTGAAGGACTCGATCCTGCGCGACGTGGTGACGGTGGTGCGCGCGTTCCGGCCGCAGATCATCGTCGCCGTGTTCAGCGGCACGCCACGCGACGGACATGGGCATCACCAGGTGTCCGGGCTCCTCGCGCGCGAGGCGTTCGACGCGGCGGCGGACACGGTGCGCTTCCCGCGGACCGCGACCATGGGACTGGGCGCGTGGTCGCCAGCGAAATTCTATCGCGCCGCGCGGTTCAACCCGGCCGATGCGACGCTGACGTTCAACGTGGGCGAGCTCAGTCCGTATCGCGGGATGACGTACGCCGAGATCGCGTCGGTGAGCCGATCGCAGCATCTGTCGCAGGGGTTCGGCGCGCTGCAGCGGCGCGGGACGTCGCTCGACTACGTGAAGCTGGAAGCGGCGCACGTGTCGCCGCCGTTCGTGCCGGAGAAGTCGATGTTCGAGACGCTCGGCACCGGGTGGGAGCGGTTCGCGCAGGTCGCGCTTCCCGAGGGCGCGCGCGCCGCGCTGGACTCGCTGCCGGCGGCGGTCGCGTCGGTGCGTGGGCGGGAAAATCTCGTGGAGCCGGCGCCGATGGTGGCGCCTCTGGCGCGAGTGGTGGGCCTCATGGAGCGCGCGCGCGCCGGCCTCTCCTGTCCGCGCAACGGCTTCGCCGGAGGATGCCTCGGGGCCGCGGGCGATCTCGCCATCTCGCTGGAGACCGCGCAGCGGCGTGCGCAGCGCGCGCTGCTCTCCGCAGCGGGCGTCCTGGTGGAAGCGACCGCCCCGCGCGAGCTGCTCGCCGTTCACGACTCGCTGCCCGTGACCGTGTCGGTGTACAACCAGGGACGCGGGGACGTCGTGCTCGAGGGAGCGTCCGTGTGGATGCAGAACGTGTACGGCGTACCTCCGACCGGCACGCCAACCACCATCGCGCCGGACAGCACCGGGCGTCTCACGCTGCCGCTCGTCGCCGAGCGGGCGAGCGTGTCGTGGTGGATGGAGAACGGGATGCAGTCGGGCTCGGACATGTTCCGACTTCCGGCCGGTCCGCCGACCGCGTCCAACGGCGTGATCGGCGAGGACCGCGTGGCAGAGACGCACGTGCGAACCGCGCTGCGGGTGGGCGGCGTCCCGTTCGTGTACGATGCGGGACCAGTGGTGTATCGCTTCGCCGATCCGGCGCGCGGCGAGCAGCGTCAACCCGTGGCGGCCGTTCCGGCGATCGGCCTGACGTTCGACGACGAGGTGCAGTACGCGCGGGTCGGCGTGTCACTCGTACGCGACTACACGCTGCACGTGCAGTCGTCGGCGAGCGCGCCACGAAGCGTGACCGTGCAGCTCGAGCTGCCGGCCGGGTTGACGACCGACTCGCTCGTGCGGAGGGTGGCGCTCGAGCCATTCGCGGGCGCGACGCTCGTGTTCAGGGTGACGGGCCGCCTGCCGGCCGGCCGCCACTACGTGAGCGCGACGGCGACGAGCAACGGCGAGAAGTTCATGGCCGGCTGGATGCCGCTGACCTACACGCACATTCGGCCGCTGCGATACTACAGGACGCCGAAGGTGGAGGTGGAGGCGGTGGACGCGGCGCTGCCTCGCAATCCGGAGGTGGCGTACATTCGCGGCGTGGGGGACAACGTCGCGCCGATGCTCCACCAGCTCGGCCTCAAGGTGACGATGCTCGCGCCCGAGCTGCTGGCGACGGCGGATCTCAGCCGCTACGGCGCGGTGGTCGTCGGCCCGCGCGCGTTCGCCGCGAGCCCGGTGCTGGTGTCGAGCGCGCGCCGATTGCAGGAGTACGCACGCGCGGGCGGAACGGTGGTCGTGCAGTACGGGCAGCAGGAGATGCAGACGCCCGGATTGTTGCCGTACCCGGTGACGCTCGCGCGCACCGCGGAGCGCGTGACCGATGAGCACGCAGCCGTGACCGTGCTCGATCCGGGCTCGCGAGTGCTCGAGTATCCCAATCGAATCGGCTCGGCCGACTTCGAGCGCTGGGTGCAGGAGCGTGCGACGTACATGCCGACGACTGCCGACCCGCACTGGCAGCAGATGTTCGAGATGCACGATCCCGGCGAGCCGGCCAATCGAAACGCGGTGCTCGTGGCGCCGATCGGCAAGGGGGCGTACGTCTACAGTACGCTCGCGCTGTTCCGGCAACTTCCCGCCGGAGTGCCCGGCGGCGCTCGCATCATGCTGAATCTGATGTCCGCCACCGCGCAGTCCGTATCGAACGACGCGCTCCGCCCATGACCGCCTCGCTCCTCGCGTTCATCCCCGTCGCGCTGCTGCTGGCGATGATCCCCGGCGCCGACACGGCGCTGGTGACCCGCAACGCGCTCGCGCTCGGACTGCGAGAGGCGCGATGGACGATTCTCGGGATCTGCACGGGCTGCGTGCTGCACGCGACGGCGTCGGCGCTCGGACTGTCGGCGATCCTCGCGACGTCGGCGCGCGCGTACGACGCGGTGAAGCTCGCTGGCGCGGCGTATCTCATCTGGATCGGCGTGCAGAGCATTCGTGGGGCGAGCGGGCCGACAACGCCGACGACGGACGTCAAGTTCACTCGTGGCGCACATCCATTCATGCAGGGCTTCCTCACCAACGTGCTCAACCCCAAGGTCGCGCTGTTCTATCTGACCTTTCTCCCGCAGTTCATTCCCGCGGGCGCGCCGGTGCTGCGCACCTCGCTGCTGCTGGCGATGGTTCACAACGTTCTCGGCTTCGCATGGCTCTCTCTCTACGCGCGCTTCGTCGACAGGCTGCGCGGCGCGCTCACGCGGCCGATGGTGAAGGCGTGGCTCGAGCGGGTCACGGGCGGCGCGCTCGTGCTGCTCGGCGCTCGGCTCGCCTGGAGCCGCCGGTGATGCGCGCGCGCCGCCGCGTCGGGTGTGCCCTGCTCGCGCTGCTCGCCGCGTGCGGCGGTGGGGATGGCCGCACCGTGCTCACCGTGTACTCGCCGCACGGGAAGGATCTGCTCCAGTACTACGAGCAGGGCTTCGAGAAGGCGAACCCGAAGGTGGACGTGCAGTGGGTGGACATGGGCTCGCAGGAAGTGCTCGACCGGCTGCGCGCCGAGAAGGCCAATCCGCAAGCCGACCTGTGGTTCGGCGCGCCGGCGGAGATCTTCGGCCGTGCGGCGAGTGAAGGGCTGCTGGATGCGTACACACCGACGTGGGCCGACAAGGTTCCGCCCGAAGCGCGCGATCCACAGGGGCGCTGGTTCGGGACGTACATGACGCCCGAGGTCATCGCGTACAACTCCCATGCGGTGAGCGAGGCGGACGCGCCGAAGGACTGGGATCAGGTCGTCGATCCCAGGTGGAAGGGAAAGGTGCTGATCCGCAATCCCATCGAGTCGGGGACGATGCGTGCGATCTTCGGCGCGATCCTCGCGCGCTCGGTGGCGCAGACCGGCTCGACGGCGCAGGGATGGGATTGGCTCAGGAAGCTCGACGCGAACACGAAGGAGTACGTCCTCAACCCTGCGTTGCTCTACCAGAAGCTCGGCCGCGAGGAAGGGACGATCACGCTGTACAACATGCCCGACATCGCGACGCTCGAGGCGCGCACGAAGACGCCGGTGGGATTCGTCTTTCCATCGAGCGGCACGCCCGTGCTCGTCGACGCCATCGCGCTCGTGCACGGCGCGAAGCAGCCCGCGTTGGCGAAGCAGTTCTACGAGTACGTGACGACGCCGGCCGCATTTCGCGACGCGGCGGTGAAGTTCCTTCGCATCCCGGCGCGCACCGACGTGCCCGATGATTCATTGCCCGATGCGGTGCATCGGGCTCGCACCGAGCTCAAGGCGATGCCGGTGGACGCGAAGCTGCTCGCCGACAGCCTCGACACGTGGATGCGGTACTGGGACAGCTCCATCCGCAACAGTCAGCGCGGCAAGTGAACGACGCGCTCGCCGCTTCCGAATGACAGCACGTGCAGATCCCTCGACCGCGCTCGGGATGACAACGCGAAGGGCGAGCGCGCTCACGCTCGACAACGTCTCGCGGCGCTATCCGGGCAATCCGGAGCCGTCCGTCGAAGGCGTGTCGCTCACGATCGCGCCGGGCGAGCTCGTCGCGCTGGTGGGTGCGTCCGGCTCCGGCAAGACGACGACGCTCCGCATCGCCGCGGGCTACGAGACGCCGGACGGCGGGCGCGTGCTGCTCACCGACGAATCGGGTGAGCAGCGCGACATCACCCTCGAGCCGCCGCAGCGCCGCGGCTTCGGCATGGTGTTCCAGCACTACGCGCTCTTCCCGCACATGACGGTGGAAGAGAACGTCGCGTTCGGCCTCGAGGCGCGCGGGGTGAGGAAGGCCGAGCGGCTCGCGAAGGCACGTGAGGCGCTGGGCGGCGTGGGGCTCGACGGAAAGGCAGGGCGCCAGGTGCAGGCATTGTCGGGCGGCGAGCAGCAACGCGTCGCGCTCGTGCGCGCGCTCGTGATCTCGCCGCGCGTGCTGCTCCTCGACGAGCCGCTCTCCAATCTCGATCCGACGCTGCGGCAGACGATGCGCGACGATCTGCGCGCGATGCTGCGCCGCTCGGGTGTCACCGCGCTGTTCGTGACGCACGATCAGGAGGACGCATTCGCCGTCGCCGACCGGATCGCGATGTTGTCGAAGGGGCGATTGCTCCAGGTCGGCAGCCCGGAGGCGCTCTACCATTCGCCGGCGACGCGCGTGGTGGCCGAGTTCGTGGGGCGCGCCGCGCTGCTGCCGGCCGAGCGTGTCGGCGACGCCGTCAGAGTCACGGTGGGCGGTGTCGCGCTCTCGGCGCCGGCGCGCGAGGACGCACCGCGTGTCGACACGAATTCTGCAACGCCCGAGGGGTCGCGAGATCTCGTGGCGGTGCTGCGTCCCGAGTCGCTCGCGATCGTGGACGACGACGCACGGCAGGCGTGGCAGGGCAGCGTCGTCGGCCGACGATTCGCCGGGGGGCACACCGTGTATCAGGTGCGGCTCGAGAACGGCGCGGTGGCCGAGGTGATGGGCGACGGTTTCGGCGCGCCGGAGGGTGAGACGGTGCGGGTGCGGTTGTCGGGGCAGCCGCTCGCGGTGGTGAACGCGCGATGATGCGCACGGTGCGGCTCAGGCGCCCCACGGGCGGCTGGGCGGTCGCGATCCTGGCGGCGCTTCTCCTCGCGCTGCTGGTGTGGAGCGTCGTCTACCCCAACGCCGCGATCATCGTCGGCAGCTTCGAGCGCGGGCTCGGCGACTGGCGTGCGTTCGCGGCGAGCCCGTCGGATCGCGAGGCGCTGTGGGGAACCGTCGTCGTGTCGATCGGCTCGGTGATCGGCGCGCTCCTCATCGGCGTTCCGCTCGCGTTCCTGCTCACGCGCACCGAGTTCAGAGGGCGACGATTGCTGAGCGGCGTGGCGACGCTGCCGGCGGCATTGCCGCCGCTGGTCGGCGTGCTCGCGTTTCTCTTCCTCTACGGAGAGAGCGGAGTCGTCACCAGGCTCGTGCAGCGCGCGCTCGGATTGAGCGAGGCGCCGTGGGGGCTCACGGGAATTCCCGCGGTGATCTTCGTGCACGCGTACACGATGTACGTGTACGTCTTCCTGTTCGTGAGCGCGGGGCTCGAGCGGTACGACACCACGCTCGACGAGGCCGCGGCCGGACTTGGCGCGTCGCGCGCGCTGGTGATGCGGCGCATCACGCTGCCGCTGCTCACGCCGTCGCTCGCCGGCGCGATGCTCCTCGTGTTCATGAGCGCGCTCGGATCCTTCTCCGCTCCGTACGTGTTCGGCGGCGGCGCACGCGTGCTGGCGACGCAGATCCTCGTGTCGAAGCTGAACGGCGCGCTCGGCCTCGCGTATGTGGAGACCACCGTGCTCGCGGTGACGGCGGTGATCGCGCTGCTGTTGCTGCGCCGGCTCGAGGGAAAGCGCCGCTACGCGATGGCGGGGAAGGGGCGGGCGACCCGCGCGCTGCTGCGTTCGCGCGTCACCCGCGCGGTGCTGCCGCCGCTCGCCGTCGCGCTCGTGCTGCTGCTCGTCCTGCCGCACGCGATGGTGATCCTCGTCAGCTTCGCGCGCGACGGGGCGTGGACCACCCAGCTTCTTCCGCCCGAGTACACGCTCGACAACTATCGCCAGCTCGCGACTCAGCGCGAGCTGTGGCGTCCGATCACGAACAGCGTGAGCATGTCGGCCATCGCGACGGCGGCGAACGCGGTGGTGTGCTTCGCGATCGCGTACGTCGTCGTGCTCTCTCGCGCGCCGGGCCGCCGAGCGCTCGCGCTGCTCTCCGCGCTCCCGTGGGCGATTCCCGCGACGGCGATCGCGCTCGGCCTCGCGGCGACATTCGATCGAACGGAGCCGGCGCAGCTTCGCGTGCTGCTGGTGGGGACGTTCTGGATCCTGCCGCTCGCGTACTTCATCCGCAACATCCCCCTCGTGACCGGCGCGATCGAGGGCTCGCTGCGGCAGATGGACCCCACGCTCGAGGACGCGGCGCGCGGATTGGGCGCATCGCGCTGGCTCTCGCTACGGCGAGTGGTGCTCCCCGCGGCGCGCCCGGGTCTCGTTGCGGGGACGATGCTTGCCGGCGTCGCCGCGGTCGGCGAGTTCGTGGCGAGCGTGGTGCTGTACACGCACGCGAACCGGCCAATCTCGGTGGAGATCCTGTCGCAGGTGCGAAACACGGCGTTCGGAACGGCGGCCGCGTACAGTGTGCTGCTGATCCTGCTCGTGCTGGTGATCACGATCGGCGCGCGGTGGCTCGAAGGACGAGGAGTGGATCGGGAGCGGGTGATCGGGGCGGCGTGAGCCCATCTTCGAGCTCGCGTGGCGTTGAACGACGCGAGCACGAGCTTCTGTTCGTTCTCGTGGCGTTCGAGCGGCGCGAACGCGGATGACGCGGATCATCGTCTGGCGGATCTCGCCGGATACTGCTCGGCCGGGACGCTACTACCGCCGCAGTTTGTCACGCGGAGGCGCGGAGTTTTCGCGGAGGCGCGGAGGAGCCCCTACAGGCCCGGCAATTTCCTCACACGGCCGGCCTGCTTTTTTGGGGAGTGTGGCGGAGAGGTCCCAGCCCAGAACCTTAAAAGCAGTTGCCGTGCCGTGCAGTGCAGTGCAGTTGCAGTGCAGTTGCAGTGCAGTTGCAGTGCAGTTGCAGTGCAGTTGCAGTGCAGTTGCAGTGCAGTTGCAGTGCAGTTGCAGTGCAGTTGCCGTTTCTCCGCGTCTCCGCGCACCTCCGCGCCTCCGCGTGACAAACTGCGGCAGTAGTAGCGTCAGCGGCGGTGCAGTTGCCGTTCTCCGCGCCTCCGTATGAGCTCCAAATCAAAGCGCACGGCGGGACGGTCTGGCTCGGCGGCTCCGTGCCCGTAGTTTCACGCTGAGCACTGCCCCATGGGGGACGAAGTCGGACTCCGTCCCCGCCGTCCCGGTGACCTCGCTTGACGTCCGCGGGTTGTGCGAGTCGATCATCCACCTGGAGTAGTCATGCGACGTACCCGATCGACCGCCGCGCTCGCGATGCTCGCGACGATGGGATGCAGCGCGGCCGCGGCGCTCGATCCCGGAGGCAGCCACTCGCTCGGCGCGACGGGATCGTTCACCACGGACTCGCTCGCCTACACCTCGCGCCCGCTGAGCGAGCCATGGCCCGGCGCCTTCGTGTACGGGTTCACCGTCGTGACGCGATACACGAACCCCACTCGGGATCCCGTCTATCTGTGGACCTGCTATCCCAACTCGCCGTCGCCGATGTATGGAGTGGTCCAGGCGAGCGAGACGGCGTCCATCGGGATCGCGTACAACGGCGCGTGGGCGTGCGTCGGACACGATCGTCCGATCGAGGTGAAGCCCGGTGAGACGCGCGTCGACACGATCCGCTTGCGTGGGCCGAACGCCTTCGACGGGATCACCCACAAGCCGATCGAGGGGATCCTCGAAGGCCGATTCAGGATGCGGTTCCCCGTGCAGAGCTGCCGCACCGAAGGAGGCTGCCGCATCGACGACGACGCGCTCACCCACTCGAACGAGTTCACCGTCAGACTCGGCAGGTGAGCACGGGCGCTCGGCGCGCCGAAGAGCAGCGCCGAGCACGCTAGCGGTTCGGCGCGCTGGCACGGCGTGTCGAGCGTGATAGCTTCGAGGGTATGACATCACGCACCCGCATCGGAGCAGCGCTGCTCCTCCCCGTGGCCCTCTGCGCCACGCTCGCGTTCCGCGCTTACGCGCCCGTCACGATCTATCTCGCCGGCGACTCCACCATGGCGCCCAAGGCGGCCGACAAGCGGCCCGAGACGGGATGGGGTGAAGCGCTCCAGGCCTGCTTCGATCCCTCCGGCGTTCGCGTCGCCAACCGCGCGGTGAATGGACGGAGCACCAAGTCGTTCGTCAGCGAGGGACGATGGAAGGCGATCATCGACAGCCTCAAGCCGGGCGACTACGTCGTGATCCAGTTTGGCCACAACGACGAGAAGATCGATCTGCCGACCGGCTCGACGGTCGAGCAGTACTCCGAGAATCTCTCGCGCTTCGTCGACGACGTGCGCGACAAGGACGCGACCCCGATCCTCCTCACCCCGACCGTGCGCCGGAAGTGGAGCGACGACTCCCGCCTCGTGGACACCCACGGGAAGTATCCCGACGCGGTATACGCGCTGTCGCGAAAGAAGAAAGTGCCGTTCATCGACATGCACCGGAACAGCGAGCGCGTGCTGGAGCAGTACGGCCCAGACTCGTCGCGCGCACTGTTTCTGCAGCTCAAGCCGGGCGAGAACCCGAACTATCCCAACGGCGTCGAGGACAACACGCACTTCTCCCCACTCGGCGCGCGCGAGATGGCCGGCATCTTCGTCGACGGCATCAAGCAGATGAGCTTCGGTCTGCGTCCGCAGCTGAGGAGTTGTCCGGCGCGCCCATGACCGCGCCGAGCGCCTCGGACACGCAACCCCGCTGGATGCTCGAGCGACGACGCCCGCGCGTCATCATCATCGGCGGGGGCTTCGGCGGGCTGTACGCGGCGCGCGCGCTCAAGCGCACCGCGGTCGATGTCCTCCTGCTCGACCGCACGAACCACCACCTCTTCCAGCCGCTGCTCTATCAGGTGGCGACGGCGACGCTCGCGCCCACCGACATCACCGCCCCCATTCGGTGGCTCCTGCGCAACCAGGACAACGCCACCGTGCTCATGGAAGAGGTGCAGCACATCGACGTCGCGCGGCACGTCGTCACGACGACGGACGGGATGGAGCACGAGTACGACTACGACTATCTGATCGTCGCGACCGGCGCGCGCCACGCGTACTTCGCGCACCCGGAGTGGGAGACGCTCGCGCCCGGCCTCAAGAGCATCGACGACGCGGTGGAGATCCGTCGCCGCGTGCTCACGGCGTTCGAGCGCGCCGAGGCGACGGATGACCCCGTCGAGCGCGCGGCGTGGCTCACCTTCGTCGTCGTCGGCGGCGGACCCACCGGCGTCGAGCTCGCCGGCATGCTGCCGACGATCGCGCGACGCGCGTTCCGCCACGACTTCCGGCGCATCGACCCGGTGAACACGCGCGTCGTGCTGTTCGAGGGTGGCCCGATGATCCTGCCGTCCTACCCGGACGAGCTGAGCGATCACGCGCGACGCGATCTCGCCAACCTCGGCGTCGACGTGCGCACGGGCGCGATCGTGTCCGACATCGGCCCGCATCACGTGCGCGTCGGCGACGAGATGATTCACGCGCACACCATCCTGTGGGCCGCGGGGAACGCCGCCTCTCCTCTGGGTCGAGACCTGTCCACCGGATTGGACCGCGCGGGCCGCGTCCCCGTCGACTCCGACCTCAGCGTGCCGCCTCATCGCGACGTGTTCGTCATCGGCGACCTCGCGTCGATCACGACGAAGGGGAAGCCGGTGCCGGGTGTCGCGCCCGCCGCGATGCAGATGGGCACCCACGCGGCGAAGAACATCCGCCGAGATCTCGAGCAGCGCGAGCGCACGCCGTTCGTCTACCGGAACAAGGGCGACCTCGCGACGATCGGCCGCTACCGCGCGATCGCCGACCTCGGACGCGTGCAGCTCACCGGCGTCCTCGCGTGGTGGTTCTGGCTCTTCCTCCACATCATGTACCTCGCCGGCTTCCGCAACCGCATGAGCGTGCTCGTGGAGTGGGCGTACTCGTACTTCACGTACGAGAGAGGGGCGAGGTTGATCACGGGGACTGGGGTTGGCTCGGCGAGCAGAGAGGAGCCGGTGCCCGGGAGATGGTGATAGGCCCCTCTATCATCCAACCGGAATCCAGGTTCTGGGTAGCCGGTAGCGAGTTGGTGGTTTCGGGTTCAACGGCGGACGCTGTAAGACCCGTCACCACCAACCCAAGACCGGTCACCCACAACCTGGATTCCGGGTAAGGGCTAGAGGGCCTTCCCCGCTCATTGACTCTCGCCGCCCCCACGCAACCTTACAGAGGTGCCGACGCCGGCCGCCTTCCGTAGGACCGTCGCCCCATGACTCTGAATTCCCTCCTCGCCACGGCCGAGCAAGAGTACGCCAGGCTCGACGCCCTGCTCGAGGCCGTCCCGCTCGCGGTCGCCGTGTTCGATGGGGCGCTGCAGCTCGCGGCGACCAACGCGCGCTTTCGAGACCTGACCGGGGTCGACGTCATGCGCGCCGTCGGGCGGTCGGTGTACGACGCCTTTCCCAACGCGCTCGCCGACCTCACGGAACAGGTGGACATCGCGGCGGGCGGCGTGCCCGTCGTCTCGGTGCGCGTCCCCTTCCAGTACCGCGGCGGACGGCGGCTCGTCGAGGCCACTTTCTCGCCCCTGCTCGACGCGAGAGGAGGACGCGGGCTCCTCTTCGCCGGCAGCGACATCACCGAGCGCGAAGGACTCCGTGAAGACCTCGCCCGCAGCGTCGCGCAGCTCGAGTCGATCTTCGACGTTCTTCCCGATTCCGTTCGCGTCGTCGACGCCGACGGCGGCACGGTGCGCTCCAACGCGCAGGCCCAGCAGGAGCACGCGCCCGAGAACCCGGAAACGCTGCGCGATCTCTGGCAGCTCGACCGCCCGCGCACGCTCACCGGGACGACGCTCTTCGTGCACGAGCATCCCACGGCGCGCGCGCTGCGCGGCGAGCGGGTGCGCGGCGAGACGCTCGAGGTGCGGCGCGGCGTGCACGGCGAGCCGGCGGTGATCGAGGTCAACTCGAACCCGTTGTACGATCCGCACAAGCGCGTGCGCGGCGCCGTCACCGTCGAGCGCGACGTCACCGAACGCACTCGGCTGCAGCAGCGGGTGCAGACGGAAGCGGAGCGCCTCGAGCGGATGGTGCAGGAGCGGACGCGAGAGCTGCTCGCCCTCCAGGAGGCCGCGGCGCGCGACCGCCGGCTCGCCGCGGTGGGGCAGCTCGCCGCCGGCGTGATGCACGACGTGAACAACGCGCTCAACCCGATCATGGCCGCGGCGTATCTGCTCGAGATGAACGCCGAGAATCCCGTCGCCGTGCGCGACTACGCGGTGCGCATCGCGCGCGCGGCCGAGACGGGCGCGGCCACGGCGGCGCGCGTGGGACGGTTCATCCGACAGGAGCCGCTGCTGGGACTCCGCGAGGAAGTCGTCGACCTGACGGTGATGGTCGAGGAGGTCGTCGCGATGACGCGCCCACTCTGGCAGGAGCGGGCGAAGGGCGGGATCATCCGGTTCGATCAGACGCTGGCGAAGGGCGCGCTGATCCGTGGCATCGCGGGCGAGCTGCGCGAAGCGCTGCTCAACCTGGTCCAGAACGCGCTCGACGCGATGGCGGGCGGCGGCACGCTCCGCATCGAGACGACTCTCACCGCGACCGAAGCGAGCGTCAGCGTGAGCGACACGGGCACGGGAATGTCCGCCGAGGTGCTCGAGCGCGCGTTCGAGCCCTTCTTCACCACCAAGGGAGTGAACGGCACCGGCCTCGGCCTCGCCGAGGTGTACGGCATCGCGCGGCGGCATCGCGGACGGGCCGAGATCGAATCGGCGCCGGGCGAGGGCACGACGGTGCGGCTCGTCTTCCCGCCGTCGTCCCGCACGCTGGAGACGCCGAGCTCCGGGATGCGCGCGATCCGCGAGCCGCGCCGGGTGCTGCTCGTCGAGGACCACGCGGACAGTCGCGAGTTCATGCAGTCGCTCATGGAGAGTGACGGACACAGCGTGGAGTCGGTTCGGACAGTGGAAGAGGCGCGGGCGCGGCTCGCCGACATGTCGGCGCCGCTCGACGTGCTCGTCACCGACATCGGTCTCCCCGACGGCAGCGGGTGGGACCTCGTCTCGTACGGCAGAGTGTGTCGCCCGTCACTACGAATCGGTGTCGTCACTGGTTGGGAGCCGCGGAACGAACAGGATCCCGCCTGTGACTTCACCCTGCGAAAGCCGGTCGGTGCAACTGATTTGCTCGCGCAGATTGCGGGAGAAGGGTGAAACGGTGAGAATTCACGCGTCACGCGAGCCCTCCATTCTCAAGACAACGGAAATGCCAGACACGGGCACCACCAGCACTTCCATCCGCATCCTGATCGCCGAAGACGACGACAACGCGCGCGCACTGCTCGTGGAGCTGCTCAACTCCATGGGTCACGTCGTCGTCGCCGAAGTCACCGGCGGCCGCGAAGCGATCGAGCGTGCGAAGGACGTGGTGCCCGACGTCGTGCTGCTCGACGTGCACATGCCCGATGGGTCCGGCATCGAAGCGGCCGAGCAGATCGCGGCGCAGGTGCCAGGCGTGGCGGTAGTGCTGTTCAGCGGCGACCAGTCGATCACGTTGAGCGAGCGCGAGATCGAGGCGACGGCGGCGATCGCGTTTCTGCCGAAGCCCACTCCGCCGCGCGTGCTCGACTCCACGCTGCGCCTCGCGGTGAGCCGCGCGCGCGAGTTCAGCCTGGCGAAGAAGGACGCCGCCGCGGCGCGCGGCGCGCTGGAGAACCGCAAGACGATCGAGCGCGCGAAGGGAATTCTCATGCGTCGCACCGGTTCATCCGAGCAGGAGGCTTACCGCATCCTGCAGCGCACGAGCCAGGACCGCTCCGTGCCGATGGTGGAGATCGCTCGCGCCGTGCTGGCGAGCGAGCCTGGTCTTCAGGAGAACACGAAGGAGAAGTGAAGCTCCTCCACAGCGCGGTCGGCGCTGTCCTCGCTCTCCTACTCGGCGCCACGGGCTGCGCGAAGTCGCGCGCATCGGAATCAGCGAGCCGCGTAGCACCGACCGCGACGACGTCGCTCAACGCGGCGCTCCCGTCGATCTTCATCGCGGGAAACTCCACCGCCGCGCGCGGCGCCGGCGCTCGGCAGCAGGGATGGGGCGTTCCCTTCGCCGGCTACTTCGACACGACGAAGGTGAACGTCGTGAACCGCGCGCGCGGTGGGCGGAGCAGCCGCACCTTCATCACCGAAGGACTGTGGGACACGCTGCTGGCCGACGTGAAGCGCGGCGACATCGTGCTGATCGAGTTCGGCCACAACGACGCGGGCGCGATCAACGACAGCTCGCGCGCACGCGGCTCGCTCCCCGGGCTGGGTGACGACTCCATCGCGATCGACAACCTGTTGACGAAGAAGCACGAGATCGTGCACTCGTTCGGCTGGTACATGCGGAAGATGATCGCCGAGACGAAAGCGAAAGGCGCGACGCCGATCGTGCTGTCGCTCTCGGTGCGCAACGTCTGGCAGAACGGCCAGATCGAGCGCGGCTCGGGGCGATACAGCGGCTGGTCGCGCGACATCGCGCGTGAGGCCGGCGTGCAGTTCATCGATCTCACGAATCTCGTCGCGGATCAGTTCCAGGCGATGGGTGAAGGGAAGGTGAAGGCGCTGTACGAGCAGGACCACACGCATTTCAATTGGGAAGGCGCCGACATCCATGCGCGCACGGTGGTGTCGGGGTTGAAGGCGCTGCGTCCGAGCCCGGTGCGCGAGCTTCTCTCGGCGAAGGGCGCAGCGGTGAAGCCAGATCCGCTCGTCGGGCTCGGACTCTCGTACCCGCGCGACCGCGCGCTGCCGACGCTCTTTCTCGTCGGCAACTCCACGGTGCGCAATGGCCGCGGCGACGGCGCGGGCGGTCAATGGGGCTGGGGCGATCACATCACGCCATTCTTCGACACGACGAAGATCAACGTCGTCAACCGCGCGGTGGGCGGCCTGAGCGCGCGCACCTTCATCTCGCAGGGCTACTGGGACCGCGTGCTGGCGCTCGTGAAGCCGGGCGACTTCGTGATGGTGGAGTTCGGGCACAACGACGCGAGCCCGGTGAACGACAGCTCGCGCGCGCGCGGCGTGCTGCCGGGGATCGGGCCGGACTCGACGATCATCGACAACATCCTCACGAAGCAGAAAGGCGAAGTGGTGTACAGCTTCGGCGGCTATCTACGCATGTTCGCGCGCGATGCGCGCTCACGGGGAGCGACTCCGATCATCAACTCGCTGACGCCGCGGAAGTTCTGGGAGAGCGGCCGGATCCGCCGCACTCGCGGCAGCTTCGCGGATTGGGCCGAGCAGGCGGCGCGCGCCGAGCGGGTGCCGTTCGTGAACGTGACGGAGCTCGCGTCGCAGAAGATGGATACGATGCCGCCGGCGCGGGTGGACTCGCTGTACGGCGACGCGAATCTCCACTCGAGCGGACGCGGGGCAGAGCTGTTCGCGCGCACGGTGGTGGAAGGACTGCGCGCGCTCGGCGAAGCGGATCCGCTGCGGGAGTATCTGCGGCCGTAGCTCGCGGCGGTGGAACGGCGCGAACGCGGATGCGCTACCGGATCGCGCGGATCTAGCGCAACTGCACCGCCGCTGAGGCCACTACCGCCGCAGTTGTCACGCGGAGGCGCGGAGGTTTCGCGGAGGCGCGGAGAACTGCAACTGCACTACAGCTGCACGGCAACTGCACTGCATCTGCACGACAACCGCTTTGAAGGTTCGGGGCTGGGATCTCTCCGCCACACTCCCAAAAAAAGCAGGGCCGGCGGTGTGAGGAAATTGGCAGGCCTGTAGTGGCTCCTCCGCGCCTCCGCGTGCAGTGTCTCCGCGCCTCCGCGTGACAACTGCGGCGACGGTAGCGTCCCGACACCCTGCCGTTCCCGCATCATCGGTGCGATCCGCGTTCTCACAGTTCCCGCCCGGCCAGAAGCACCAGACTGTTGCCGTGTGAACCATCGGGCCCGTTACGACGCGGCCGGTCGCTCGGTCCTTGAACTGCCCCCTCGCGGCACGACGTCGCCCTTCGCGATGCCGAGCGCTCCGCGATCTCTCATCAGCACATGGCCAACGGTCCCATCCGGCAGCGCGACGGCGCCGACCAGGACGACTCGGACGAGTGGTTGATCGCCGCGGCCCGCCGCGCCGGTCATCCACTGCCACAGCGTGCGCGCTCTCGCGGCACCACGGCATGGCGTGAGCTGCTGAACGCGGGGCTCTCCGACGCCGAGGTGCTGCGACTCGCCTGCGCCGGCTCCGGCGCGAAGCCCGCGGACTTCACGCAGCTCACGCCCGACCTCGGACAGCTCCTGCCGCAGCGCATCGCGCTCGAGCACAAGGTCGCACCGATCGGCGTGCACAAGGGCACGCTCGTCGTCGCGACGTCCAACCCGATGAGCTCCGAGCTGGAGCGCCAGCTCGCCTTCGCCGCGAAGCAGCGCGTGCGGCTCGACGCCGCGAACCCGAGCGACATCCTGCGCGCACAGTCGATCGTGTACGCCGCGGTCTACGGCTCGCGCGCCGATCCGGGCGCGCTCTTCCCGCCCACCGCGTCGCCACCAGCGCCGCAACGGCCAGTGTCCTCGGCCGATCGACCGACGCTCACTACGGCCGAGCACCCGGTTCCCTCGGCCACCCCCACCGCCGCGCAGGCCGCGTCGCACCCCACGCCCGCGCCCGCGCCGAGCATCGTCGACCGGCTGCTCGGCGCGGCGCTCGCCGAGCATGCGTCCGAAGCGATCCTCGAGCCGGCGCCCGACGGCGGGTTCCTCGTGCGGCTGCGCATCGACGGCACT
>DASYMZ010000093.1:0-36174 GCA_036008805.1 Gemmatimonadaceae bacterium | reverse complement strand
TCGAGTACGTGTGATCGTACGGTCGCGCTGATCGAAAGTTGCGCGCCCATCGACGCCATGCGCAACGAAAAGCGCCCTCCGCAAGACGGAGGGCGCTTCAGGTGGATCGAGTCGGGCGGGATCAGGCCGCGGTGGTCACGGTGTCGTCCGTGGCCGGATACACGCTCACCTTCTGACGAGTCTTGCTCTTGTGCTCGAACTTCACGACGCCGTCGATGAGCGAGTAGATCGTGAAGTCGGTGCCGAGCCCGACGTTCTTGCCCGGGTGCCACACCGTGCCGCACTGGCGGACGATGATGTTGCCCGCGACGACGTGCTCGCCGCCGAACTTCTTGATGCCCCGGTACTTCGGGTTGCTGTCGCGCCCGTTGCGCGACGAGCCAACGCCCTTTTTATGAGCCATGGTATCCTCGCGTCAGCCGAGAGTGATGTCGTTGATGCGGACTTCGGTGAAGCCCTGCCGGTGACCTTGCTTCTTGGCGTAGTTCTTCCGGCGCTTCATCTTGAAGATGATGATCTTGTCGCCGAGCCCGTGCTTGACGATCTCGCCGGTGACCTTGGCGCCAGAGAGGCTCGGAACGCCGGTCTTGACGTTCGTGCCGTCGCTGCCGAGGAGGACGTCGTTGAACTCGATCGATCCGCCGGCCTCACCCACGAGGGTGGGGAAGCGATATTTCTTGCCCGACTCGACACGAAACTGCTTGCCGCCGGTGCGAATGATTGCGTAGGACATATGTGTGGCTCGTGAGCGTGTGACGTAGAGCCTAAAAAGTTAAGCCGCGCGGGGTTAGCTGTCAACGGGCCGAGACTGGCGTGCGATACCTGCCGTACGAAGGCCGTCGCCTCGCGCGGTGTCCGCACGGTGACCGCGAACCGTCGGCGGTGGTTAGGGTGACCGAGATCCTCGACGTGCCACTCGCTCGCTTCGACGTCTGCCCTCACGCATGACATGAACCGCCCTCGCCCGCTGCGACTGATCAAGACCTCGGTCCAGCCCTCTGCGCCCAGAGCGCCGTCCAGCGCGGTGGAGCGCAGCCTGCTCGTGAGGGCCGCCCAGAGTGGCGACGTACGGGCGTTCGCGGCCCTGGTGGACGCGTACTACGCACGCTGCCTGCGGTTCGCGCTGCACATGCTCTCGAGTCAGGGTGATGCCGAGGAGGCCGTGCAGGACACCTTCGTGCGCGTCTATCGCGCGCTGCCGACCTATGTCGAACAGGAGTCGTTCGAGCCCTGGCTCTTTCGCATCCTCGCGAACCGCTGCCGGAGCGCGGGAGCGCGCGAGCGACGTCGGGCCGAGTTCGTGGAGTTCGGTGAGGTGCCCGACCGTGCGAGCGAGGGCAGGCACGACGAATCGATCGCCTGGCGGGAAGAGATCGGGCTCGCCCTTGCCGCACTCCCGCCCGAGCAGCGTGAAGCATTTCTGATGCGGCACGTGGAAGATCTGAGCTACGAAGACATGGCGATCGCGACCGGCGCGGGGATCTCCGCGCTCAAGATGCGAGTGAAGCGCGCCTGCGACTCTCTACGGGTTCGTCTGACGGAGGACGATGATGCACGACGACGCTGACGAGACGATCGAGCGGATTGCCGCTGCCCTGCGGCCGCTGCCCGACGTCGATCCCGCGCAGAGAGCGCGTGTCCTGGTCGCCGTGGCGGCCGAGCGCGAGCGCGACCGGCGCCGGAGCGCCGAGCGAGCGCGCTGGATTCGCTTCCTCGGCGCCGGCTCGGCCCTCGTCGCCGCCGGATTGGTCGGGGCGCTCTGGCTCCGCGGTGTCGACTCGAGGACGACCGATGGACTGACGACCGCGCAGCGGGCAGCGGCGCCGACGGCGTCCGCCAGCCCTGCCCCGGCCGCGGCGCTCACGCAGGCGAAGCTGGCGGAGCGCGATGCCGACGGGGTCGTCCTGCAGCCGGTGCAGCTCGTGCTGCGTGCTCCCGCGGCGAAGCGTGTGACCGTCGTCGGCGACTTCAACGGGTGGGACGCAAGCGGGTCGTCGATGACGCGTGACCCGGCGAGTGGGATGTGGAGCCAGACCATCGCGCTGCGTCCCGGGCGCCACGTGTACGCCTTCGTGGTGGACGACAGCGTGTGGATGCGAGACCCTCGCAGTCCAGCCGCGCCCGACGCCGACTTCGGCCGCCCAGGCTCCGTACTCCTGGTGGGACGCCCGTGACGCACCGATATCCGCTGCGAGTGCTGCTCGCGCTCGTGGCGAGCATGCTCGGCGCCGCGTCCGCGCGCGCGCAGCAGCCGGTGTTCGCCGCCAACGCGATGACGTCGCTCGACAGCACGACCCAGGCGGCGCTGACCCGCGAGCTCGGCCAGGCGCGGGCGCGAGGGCTGCCGGTCGAGCCGCTCGTCTCGAAAGTTCGCGAGGGGCTGCTCAAGCGAGCGAGGCCCGACCGCATCCACAGCGCCGTCGTCGTCCTGGCGGGGCGGCTCGACTCCGCGCGGTCGGCCCTGGGAGTCGCCTCCAATACCGCCGAGCTGGTTGCGGGCGCCGATGCGCTGGGCGCGGGCGCGGATGTCGCCGCGCTTCGCGCCGTGCGGACGGCGAGTGGTGCTCGCGACGTTGCCGCTCCGCTCGGCGCGCTGGCGCAGCTCGTGGCGACGGGAGTGCCAAAGAAGCGCGCCACCCAGATGATCGTCGACCTGCTGCACCGAGAGGTGCCAGCGGGACAGGTGCTCGCCTTCGGTGTCGCTGTGGAGACGGACGTCGGTTCGGGGGTGCCGGCGATCGAGTCGGCCACCTTCCGCATGCGTGAGATCGAGGCCACGATTGGCAGTGGCGACAGGGTCACGTCGGCGGCTGCTCCTCCCGGAGACTGGAGCATCACGCAGGGGATGGGTGCGCTCGGAGGGGGGAAGAATGTCAAGCCGAAACGACGACCGTAGGTGAAGGGAACTCGCGCGAAAGCGATTGGCGGCCTGCTCATTCTGTTTTCCATGAGCAGGCCGCTTGGCGCACAGCACCACTCCGCGCTCGACGTCGGCTTCACGCTCGTGCAGTTCCCCGATGACAGCTCGATCGTTGCAGGGCCGTCAGTGGGATGGACCGCGTCGGCGGAGGGGCGGCGACTGTTCGGCGAGATCAACGCGGGTGGAGTCGGCACCTTTGGCGCCGCCACGGGCTCGGCCGCGGTGACCGGTGGAGCGCGAGCGCCTTTCCTGCCTGGTTGGCAACTGGAAGGCGCCGGAGAGCTGTTCGGCATCGCCGGTTCGACGACGCACAGCGCGGGAACGGCCACGGCGTCGGGTCGCGTCATGCGCGCCGTCGGTCGCGGCGGCGCGTGGGCGGGGGGCAGCGCCTCGCTCGGCCATCGCGAGGCCGGAAGCATGCCCGCCCAAGCGCTGGAGGGAGGCGTCTGGTGGGGACCGCCGAGAGCGCGATTGAGCGCGACGGTGCTGGAGCAGCGCGCGAGAGGCCAGCTCTACGCGGGGCCGCAGCGCCAGCTCTTCATCGGCACGATTCCGGTGCACTACGTCGAGGGCACGGTCGCGCTGCACCTCGAGGGGAATCTGGCATCGCTCGATCTGACGGCGGGAGCGCGCCGAGATCCCGACGCCGAGACCCTCATCGAGCCGACCTTCTCCGCGACGGCCGCGGTGTGGCGCTCGCCGACTCGCGCACTGACGCTCTCGTTCTCGCGTCAGCCGCCGGATTTCGTCCGCGGCGCCGATGCAGCGCGATGGGTCGCGATCGGATTGCGATTCTACGAGCCGACGCCGGCGATCGTCCGAGCCGCGCGGGTGCGACCGATCGTGCAGGTGACGGGGATGGGAGAGACTCGAGTGGTGCGCGTGCGCGCCGCGGGCGCGAGGCACGTCGAGCTGATGGCGGACTTCACCGATTGGCAGCCGGTCGCGCTCACGCCTTCGACCGGAGGCTTCGATCACGCGGCGCGGATCGGCTCGGGCTCGCACCGCATCCTCGTGAAGATCGACGACGGCGACTGGCGCCCCGCCGCGAACACGCCCGCCGTGAACGACGATCTCGGCGGGCGTGTCGGGCTGCTGGTGGTGCCGTAGGGCGAACGGAGGTCAGGCTACCGCGTACTGCTGCGTCACGTCGCGGCCCGCACTCTTCACCACGAGCTTGAACTCATCCGGGCGCAGCAGCGGATCGTCGCGGAGCTCGAGCGAGAAGCCGACCGTCTTCTCCAGCTTCCGCATCAGATCCGACTCGTTCTCCATCGCGAACATCGCGACATCCGGGTGGAGCTTGACGAGCAGCGGATCGCGTTTGCCCTCGACTCCCATTCGTTTGACGCTGCGCTCCATGCGGCGCAGGATCGTCTCCGCGGTGAAGACGCGGCCGGTGCCGGCGCAGGTCGGACACGCCTCGGTCATGCTCTGCAGGTGACTCTGCCGCACGCGCTGGCGCGTCATCTCGATGAGGCCGAGATCGGAGACGGCGAACGCCTTCGTGCGCGCGCGGTCGCGCCCGAGATGGGTGCGCAGCTCCTGGAGCACCTTCTCTCGATTGGACTTGGTGTCCATGTCGATGAAGTCGCACACGATGATGCCGCCGACGTCGCGGAGGCGGAGCTGCCGCGCGATCTCGCGCGCCGCCTCCATGTTCGTCTTGAGGCTGGTCTTCTCCGGATCCTTCTTGCCGACGAAGCGGCCCGAGTTGACGTCGATGGAGATGAGCGCCTCGGTGGGCTCGATGATCAGGTAGCCGCCCGACGGCAGGTCGCAGCGCCGCTTGAACAGGTCGCGGATCTCGGTCTCGATCTCGGTCTTGTCGAACAGCGGCGTCGTGTCCTCATAGAGCGTGACGCGCTCGGTGAGCTCGGGCGCGATCCCCTTGAGATACTCGAGGATCTCGTTGTAGACCTGCTTCGAGTCGACCGTGATGCGCTCGACCTTGTCGCTGAAGATGTCGCGAATGAGGCCGCGGGTGAGCGACGTCTCGCGATGCACGAGCGCGGGCGGGCGCACGAAATGGGTCTTCTTCTTGATGCGCTTCCACGTGTTCATCAACGTGGTGAGCTCGCGCTCGATCGTCTCCGGGGTGACGTCTTCGCCGACCGTGCGGACGATGACGCCACCCGAATCGTCGGGCAGCATCTTCTCGACCAGGGCGCGCAGCCGCTTCCGCTCCTCGCGGTCGCCGATCTTTCGGCTCACGCCGACGCGCGACGCGAACGGCATGTACACCAGGAAGCGTCCCGCCATCGAGACCTGCGCGGTGACGCGCGGGCCCTTCGTCGAGATCGGCTCTTTGCTGACCTGGACGAGCAGCTCCTGGCCTCGCTTCAGGACATCCTGGATCTGCGGGATGTCCCGCTCATTGCGCTCGGGCTCGTGGAAGCTCTCCTCGCCGTCCTCGTCATCGTCGTCGCCATCACCGGAATCGGGATAGACGAGATCGGACGAGTGCAGGAATGCGCTCTTCTCGGTGCCGATGTCGACGAAGGCGGCCTGCAGTCCGGGAAGGACCGCGTCTACCTTGCCGAGATAGATGTCGCCGACCATCCGGCGAGCGTCGGGACGATCGACCAGCAGCTCAACGAGCTCGTCGTCCTCGAGGATTGCGACTCGCGTCTCGCGCGAGGTCGCATTGATCAGAATCTCTCGTTTCATCGTGGACCGCGCCCGTTGGGGCGTCCGGCGACTCGGACACCGCGGCGCGGCAGGTGGAAGGATGGGCGGTCGTTCGCAGGCCGGTTGGCCGAGGACGGACCGAATCGGGTGGGGGCGTCACGACGCGCTGCGTGATCGAACACACTGCGTCCGGGCGCACCCCGCGGAGCCGGCGAACCACGCGCTGCACGGGCGCGAGGACGACGGCCAGCAGGGCTGCCAGTAGCCGGAGCAGCGTGCGATCGCCCGACAGGAGCCGGGGTTCCGCGGCGAATGCGACGAGCGCGCCAACGCGGCCGACGACTGCCTCGGCCGTGCTGACGCGCGATATGTCCCGGGGAGCGCGCGAGTCGCCGCGCGTCGCCGGAAGCGGAAAGAGCTGGGATGCAATCACTGCTGGATAGCTAACGATCGCCAGGACCGGGCGCAACGCGCCGCGACCCCACGACGCGCCATCTGGTCACTCGGCGAGCTCTCTGAGCACGTGGCGCGCGATGACGATTCGCTGAATCTCGGAGGTGCCCTCGCCGATCTCGCAGATCTTGGCGTCGCGCATCATGCGCTCCACCGGATAGTCCTTGGTGTAGCCGTAGCCGCCATGGACCTGCACCGCCTTGATCGTCGCGCGCATCGCCAGCTCCGAGCAGAACAGCTTCGCCATGGCCGCCTGCTTGCCGAATGGCTTGCCGTGCTGGGCGAGCCAGGCCGCGTGATAGGTGAGGTGCCGTCCGGCCTCGAGCTCGGTCGCCATGTCGGCGAGCTGGAAGGCGATCCCCTGGAAGCTCGCGATCGTCTGGCCGAACTGCTTCCGGACGCTCGCGTACTTCACCGCCTCCTCATACGCACCGGTCGCGATCCCGAGCGAGAGCGCGGCGATGCCGATGCGGCCGGAGTCCAGGGTCTTCATGAAGTTGACGAAGCCCTCGCCTTCGCGGCCGAGCAGGTTTTCCGCCGGAACTTCGACGTCCTCGAGGATCAGCTCCGCGGTGTCCGACGCGCGCCAGCCGAGCTTGTCCTCCTTCTTGCCCGCACGGAATCCGGCCATCGCGACGAGGGAGTCGTCGTGTCCGATGCCCAGCTCGCGCGCCTGCTCGAGATCGGAGGTGGGCTTGGTGACGATGAACGAGCTGATGCCCTTCGTGCCCCTGGACGGATCGGTGACGGCGGTGACGACGAAGATCTCGCCGACGGAGCCGTGCGTGATGAACCGCTTCACCCCGTTCAGCACGTAGCAGTCGCCGCGTCGCACCGCCGTGGTCTTCGTGCCGCCCGCGTCGGAGCCGGCGTCGGGCTCGGTGAGACCGAAGCCGCCGAGCACCTTCCCCGATGCGAGGAGCGGCACGTAGCGCTGACGCTGCGCGTCGCTGCCGAAGTGGACGATGGGCGAGGTGCCGAGCGTGGTGTGCGCGGAGATCGTGAGCCCGGTCGACGCGTCCACGCGCGCGAGCTCCTCGATGGTGATCATGAAGCTGAGGAGGTCGAGCCCTGCCCCGCCGAGCGACTCGGACCACGGCACGCCGAGCAGCCCGAGCTCGCCCATCGTCTTGACGTTCTCCCAGGGGAACGAGCCGTCGGCGTCGTGCTGCTTGGCGACGGGCGCCACCTCGTCGCGCGCGAACTGGCGGACCATCTCGCGTACGGCGAGGTGCTGCTCGGAGAAGTAGAGTGCGTCGTCCATGTGGTCAGGCCGCCTCGGTTTCATCGCAGGTGCGCACGAGCTCGAGGAATCGCTCGCCGTACTTGTCGATCTTCATGGGTCCTACCCCGCGAATCTCGCCGAGCGCGTACACCGTCTTCGGTCGGCGCACCGCGATCTCGAGCAACGTTCGGTCGGCGAACACGACGTACGCCGGCACCTTCTCCTCGCGCGCGATGCTCGTGCGCAGCGCGCGCAGACGCTCGAGCAGCCGTGCGTCGGCGGGGCTCGTCACCAGCTCCGCCGCCTCCGATCGGTCCGCGACACTCTTCGCGATTCGCGCGCGCTTCTTCTCACCCGGCTTCGGCGCCGGCGCAGTCTTCTCGCGGCGCGAGCCGTCGTGAGTGCCGAGGCAATTGTCGCAGCCACCGCAATCTTTCCCGGCTGCCGGGTCGCCGAAATAGCGCAGCACGAACCCACGCCGGCAACCGCTCGCGTAGGCGTACTGCTGCATCGCATCCAGCTTCGCGAGCTCGGCTCGGCGCCGTCGGTCGAGTGCATCCCAGTCGAGGGGATACGCGGAGAGCGGCCGCCGCGGATTGGTGACGTGATCGCCGCCGCCGAGCCGGTGCCACTCGAGGAACTGAGCGTTCTCCAGCTCCGTCAACAACGGCATGGCGCCGATGGCGCCGCCAAAACCTGGCGGCAGACCGTCGAGATCGACTGGCAAGCCATCGTAGATCGCGTCGCCGCCGACCTTCCAGAGCGCACGGAGCAGTCCGAGCTTGAGCGCGTCGCCCGTTCCGAGGTCGCGCTTGATGCGCTCGGCGGTGGCGAGCAGGCGGACGAACACGCGTCCACCCACCTCGGGATCGCTGCGCAGCGCACCGCACTGGATGAGCAGCCGCAGCGCCGACTCGACCTCCCGGTCGCTGATCTTGCCGGGAAGCGACGCGGCGATGCGGCCCGGCTCGAGCTGGACGGCGCCCGTCTTGTCCGCCTCCGACCGCACCTTTTCATACACGCGCTCCACGAGCTGCCGATCCGGATACGCGCCCTTGATGAAGAACTCGTGGGTGAAGCGGTCGGGAAACGCGTGCAGCAGGTACACCTCCGCCGGCTGCCCATCGCGTCCTGCGCGGCCCGCCTCCTGGTAGTACGCCTCGAGCGTTCCCGGCATGGCGTGATGCACGACGAGCCGCACGTTCGGCTTGTCGATGCCCATGCCGAAGGCGTTGGTCGCGACGATGGCACGAACGCGCTCGGACATGAAGTCGTCTTGCACGTCCTGGCGATGCGCGTCGTCGAGACCGGCGTGATACGCCGCGGCGCGGATGCCGGCGTCCTCCAGCGTGCGCGCGATCTTCTCGACGTTGCGCCTCGTGGACGCGTAGACGATCGCCACGCCTTCGTGCTGCCGCAGCACGTGCGCGAGCGCCGAGTCCTTCTCGGCGTCGGTGCGCGTGGGGACGACGTGATAGCGCAGGTTCTGCCGATCGAACCCCGTGATGATCGTCTCGGGATTCTCGAAGCGGAGCTGGCGCGCGATGTCCTGCCGAACGTGATGCGTCGCCGTGGCCGTGAGCGCCACCGCGGGAGGCCAGCCGAGCTTCTCGCGCACCTGCGCGATGCGCAGATAACTCGGCCGGAAATCGTGTCCCCACTCGCTGATGCAGTGTGCCTCGTCGATCGCGAGCAGCGAGACACCGGCGTCGCGCAGCCGATCGGCGGCCGAGCCGACGTCGAACCGTTCGGGCGCGACATAGAGCAGCTTGACCTGGCCTTTCGCGACGCGCGTCATCCGCTCCGACACCTCGGCGCTCGTGAGCGTGCTGTTCACGAAGGTGGCGGGCATGCCCCGCGCGGTGAGCGCGTCGACCTGATCCTTCATCAGCGAGATGAGCGGGCTCACGACGACGGTGAGCCCGGGGAGCAGCATGGCCGGCACCTGATAGCAGACCGATTTGCCGCCACCCGTGGGCAGTACGACGAGCGTGTCGCGACCCTCGAGCACGGCGCTCACGGCGCGCTCCTGCCCGGGACGAAACTGATCGAAGCCGAACCGGGCGCGCAGCACCGCGCGCGCGTCGTCGAGCGAGGGGCGCTTGAGTGTCATCCGCGCAGCCTGCATCGCGCAGCTGATTCGTATGACATCATTCGGTGCCGAGCGTGGGCGCTAGACCGCACGCGCGAAGTGCCCGCGAGTGAAGCGCTCGCTCACGGCAGGACGAGCGAGGTTGGCGACCGCGCGCTCACCGCCGGCGAGCTGCTCGAGCATGGCGCGGTATCCGGAGACGACCTGTGCGATGGGATCGCGAGCGACGTTGAAGACGAGGTGGTAGTTGCGCAGTCCGCCGCGCCAGAGCCGCGGAAGGAACTCGCCGCCTTCGATGGGGCGCGAGTGCAGCAGGCGGTTGCGGCACGCGGAGTCGGTCGTGACCGGGAACGCGTAGCCCGCGGGATCGGTGAGCTCGACGTTGGTGTGCTTCTGCACGCAGAGATCGCGACAGGTCGTCGCGACGCGGTCGAACGCGGCCGAGAGCACACAATGCTCGATCGTCATCCCCTCCGGTCGGCCATAGAGGAGCACGTCGAAGCCGACGCCCTCCCATGGCGCGGTGACGGCGACCAGCTCGTCCAGCGTGAGCTCGAGCGACGCCGTGACGCGGCGGGCGCCGAGCCGGAACAGCTCCGCGGCGGTGTGCTGATTGAAACAGTTCACGGCGTAATCGGCGATGACGTCGCGACCCTGCTGCCCGAGCTCGGCGACCAATCCGATATGTCCGCTGAGCAAGGGCAGCCCGAGGTCGAGCCACTTCTGCACGACTCGGCGCTCCTCCGGCCGCACGATCGTCGGTGTCCGCAGGCGCAGCGAGATTCCCTGCGCCGCGAGCTCGTCGGCCAGCGCGCGGACGCGCGCGACGGGCGGGGTCGGGTGTCGCAGGAAGACGTCGAGCACGATGGTGGTTGCGCCCGCCGCGGCGGCTGCGCGCGCGTCGTCGAGCGTGAACACCGACGCGAGGAGGTCGAATGGCGCAGCGTGTGACGCATCCGCGCTCGCGCCGTGGTCGTCGTGCGCCGGCGACGCAGGCGCCAGCAGGAGCGCCTCGTCGACGACTGCGCGGCGCGTCGCGAGCATTGCCTCCCGCGCCCAATCCCGCCGCTGCAGCAGCTCGTCGACCGCTTGCTGCCGGAGGTGATTCACCTCGCTGATCGGCAGGAACAGCCCGGCGCCGAGCGCGACGCGCTCGAGGCCGGCCAGAACGAACGGCGTCTCGCCGAGCCGGCCGAGCTGCTCGCGCAAACTCGCGTCGTCGAGCGCACGCTTCGAGGCGGGCGCGAGGTTGATCTCCGATCGCACCGTCACCGTCTCGCCATCGGCCGCGAATACCGCCTTGAGCGGTCCGCCCGCCGAGCCGAACAGCTTCACGTCGAGCCTCGTCTTGCGCTCCCGCACGTCGGCGGGGAGGGCGGCGTAGCTCGCACGCGCGCGCTCGAGCAGTGCGGCCTCGGAGGACCTGACGACACGCCAACCGTCGCCCACGGTGATGCGCGACGGTAGCCCGAGCGCCTGGCGCAACGGTGCGGCCGAGATGGTCCGCACATCGGTGACGGTGAATCCCACGCTGGCCCCGCCGCGCTTGGCGGGATCCTCGAAGCCTACGCCATCACCCGCGTACAGCGGCGCGCGAAGCTCGACGATGAGCTCGCGGCCGTCGTGCTCGACGACGACGCCCAGCTCCACGCCGCGATTGTCGGGATGCTCGCGCGTGATGTAGCCGCGACCCTGGCGACCGCCATACATGCCGCCGGTGAAGCCGCGGCTGTAGATCTGCACCATCGGCTCGACGGACTCGGGCGACGGAGGGGTGCGGTCGCCATTGGCGAGCCGATCGAGAAAGGCGCGGTATCCGTTCGTGACGGTCGCGACGTACTCGGGCCGCTTCTTCCTTCCCTCCACCTTCAGGCACCCGACGCCCGCGTCGGCGATCTCGGCGAGATGATCGGTCGCGGCGAGATCCTTCGCCGAGATCAGATAGCCGCGATCGAGCTCGACGCCACTGTCCAGATCGGTGAGGACGTAGTCCTTGCGGCACGACTGCGCGCACGAGCCACGATTCGCGCTGCGCTCGGAGATCATGCCCGACATGTAGCACTGTCCGCTGTACGAGATGCACAGCGCGCCGTGGACGAAGGTCTCGAGCCCGAGCTCCGGCACCGCAGAGCGGATCGCGCGGATGTCGTCGAGGGTGTTCTCGCGGGCGAGCACCACGCGCTCGATGCCGAGATCGTGCATGACACGCGCGCCTGATACGTCGTGCACCGTCATCTGCGTGGAACCGTGGATCTCGAAGCCCGGATACGCGCGCTGGATGAGGCGGACGAGCCCGACATCCTGGACGATCGCCGCGTCGACGCCGCGGTCGATCGCCTCGCCGAGGAACATCAGCGCGTCGGCGAGCTCGGCCGGCTTGAGCAGAATGTTCAGCGTGAGGTAGATGCGCCGTCCGCGCTCGTGCGCGAGCCGGCATGCCTCGCCCACGTCATCGAGCGAGAGCTGGGCCCCCTCGTCGCGGGCGTTGAACCGCTCGGCGCCCAGATACACCGCGTCCGCCCCGTTGGCGAGCGCGGCACGAACGGCGTCGAGAGAGCCGGCGGGAGCTAGGAGCTCGGGAATGGCGAGGCGCGTCACAAGCCATGCAATCTAACGCTTTACGCCCTCGAACTGCAGCGCGCGCCGACGATCGAGAGGCTGGCGACCAGCTACTCCGAGACGTCCTCGAACCAGCGCTTCGGCATGAAGCGCATCAGGAGCGCGATCGCGAGCACCGCCATGCCGGCCCACATGTAGGCTGCCTGGCTCGTGGCGTTGCCGTAGCCCCAGATCAGCACACCGAGCGCGGTGAGGACCAGGCGAGCGAGGAGCAGTCGCTTCATTCGGGCGGCTCTCTGCGCTGCGTGAATCGCCGCACGCCCGCCTTGAAGTCGTCCGTCGCGCGCGCTTCGACGTTGGTGACGACGCCCGCCGCGATGCCGTCCTCGAACGACAACGAGTCGAGCTTGTAGAACAGCCACTTGGTGAGGGCGAGCGCGGTGGTGGGCGAGCGGCCGATCTGCTGCAGGGTCGCGTCGGTGTCCTCGTCGAAGGTGGCCGCCGGCACGACGCGACTGACGAGGCCGATACGCTCGGCCTCCTCGGCGTTGATGATCCGTCCAGTCAGCACCAGGTCCGCCGCGTGCTTCTCACCGATGGCGCGGCGGAGCATGGTCATCACCATCGCGGGCACGAAGCCGACGCGAACTTCCGGATACCCGAGCTCGGCGCCCTCGTGCGCGAGCACGATGTCGCACGCCGTGGCCAAGCCGGCCCCGCCGGCCAGCGCGCGACCGCGCACGGTGCACACGACGGGCTTCATGAGTGCACGGATGGCGAGAAAGACGCGACCGAGCGCTTCCGCGTCGTCGCGATGCGCTTCGCTCGTGGCGTCGAGTCCGCGCTCCAACGCGTCGAGGTCGGCGCCGGCGCAGAAGTCGTCACCCTCCGCGCCGAGATGGATCACGCGAACCGCCGGATCCGCCTCGAACTGCGCGAGTGCGGCGAACAGCTCGTCGGCCATCTGCCGGTCGATGGCGTTCTTCTTCTCCGGTCGCGCGAGCACGATGCGGCCGATCACGCCATCGCGAAGCAGGCGAATGCGAGTCACGCGTCGCGCACCGCGGGAAGCCCGAGCGCACGCGCGCGATCGTCGGGAACGTCGAGCACCATGCGGAGCATCGCGGTGGAGAACACCTTGCCCTGCGCGTCTGTCTTGAGCGAGAGCGTGCCGCCGCCGTCGAGGGCACCGTGCAGCAGAAAGTTGAGCGCGTTCAGGTTGGGCAGCTCGAATCGTTCGACACCGCCGGTGATCACGCCGTGGAAGTGCGACGCGACGCGATCGAGCGTGAGCGAGTCGGCGATGAACGGATACCACTCCGGCTTGAGGGCAATCACGCCCACGTTCGCGGTGTCGCCCTTGTCACCGGAGCGGGCGTGCGCGATGTCGACGAGACGAACCTTCATTGGATGACCTCGACGTGCGTCTTCACGACGGTCTTGTCGACCAGGGCCGGCCAGTACGCGACGATCTCCTCGACCTTGGGGCGTCCCCCGGCGAAGCCGGTGACACTCGGCGGCCCGTTGAGAACGAGGGGCGCGATCTCTCGCGTAAATCGTTCGACGGACTTCCGGTCGGGCGAGCGGACACCGATCCGAAGCTGCACTTCCGGTGCCTCGCCGACTGGCGGCGTGAGAGGCCCGTGCGCGGCCGAGACGCCGACGAATTCAGTGAGGAGCTGGTCGAAGCGCAGTCCCATCGCGTCCAGGCGCTCGCGGAGCACGCGGTCCGCGAGCTGCGCCTTCTCGAGCGCGTCCGGCCATGCGTACACGAGCGTGCCGACCGCCTTGAAGCCGGCGCGGTACGCGATCGACACCTTGAGCTTGTCCGTCGCCGGCCGCCCTTCGATGCCGAAGACCCGCACGCGATCCTCGCCGTCGGGTGCAAGGCGGATCGATGAGAAATCGGCGACGACGTCGGGGGTGATGTAGCTGTGCGGATCGCCCATCTCGTAGACGAGCTGCTCGGTGACGGAGGGCACATTGATCCGCCCCCCGGTGCCCGGATGCTTCGTCACGACGAAGGTGCCGTCGGCGCGCGCCTCGACGATCGGATAGCCGACGTTTGCGAGGTCGGGGATGTTGCGCCAGTCGTAGAGGCAGTTGCCGCCCGAGCACTGCGCGCCGCACTCGATGATGTGACCCGCGATGATGCCCGCCGCGAGCAGGTTCCACTGCTCCGCACCCCAGCCGAACTCGTGGCGCAGCGGCGCCATCGTGAGCGCGGTATCGGTGGACCGGCCGGTGACCACCACGTTCGCCCCGCGCTGCAGCGCTTCGACGATCGGCGTCGAGCCGATGTAGGCGTTGGCCGAGAGCACGCGATCGCGCACGGTGCTGAGCGGCTCGCCCGTCTCCATGTTCGCCAGTGGGTGACCGGCGTCGATCAGCGCGTCGAGATGCGGAAGCAGATCGTCGCCGGTCACCACGCCCACCCGGACCTTCCCTGCCGCGCCTCGCGACCGCGCCACCTCGAGCACTGCGTGCGCGCACGAGACGGGGTTCACTCCGCCGGCGTTCGCGATCACGCGCACGCCGCGCTCCGTCACCGCGGGCAGCACGGATTCCATCGCACCGATGAAGTCGCGCGCGTAGCCCATCGACGGGTCGCGCTCCTTCTGCTTCTGAAGGATCGACATCGTGACTTCGGCGAGGTAGTCGAGCATGAGGTAGTCGACGGGCCCGCCTTCGACCTGGCGTCGCGGCGCGTCCAGCCAGTCGCCCCAGAAGCCCTGCCCCGATGCGACGCGAACGATGCGGTTCTGGTCTGCTGTGCTCATGCGGCCGGGAGAGGGGGAAGCACGAAGGGACCGAGGTGCGGACCTGGATTGGACAACGCGGCGCGCAGCGCGAGCGCGAGCACGTCGCGCGTCTCTTCCGGATAGACGATGGTGTCGACGAAGCCGCGCGCCGCGGCGTAGCGCGCGTCGAGCTGATGCTCGTAGTCCTTGCGCATCTCCTCGATGGCGCGCTGCGTCGCGGCGTCGAGCGGAGCCTTGCTCTGCTTCGCGCGCTCGAGCGCGGGGCCATGCACTGCCTGGATCGCGCTCTCGCCCTCCATCACCGCCATGCGTCCCGTCGGCCAGGAGAAGATGAAATCGGGATCGAAGCCCTGGCCGGCCATCGCGTAGTAGCCCGCGCCGGACGCGTGGTTGACCGTGAGCACCAGCTTGGGAACCCGCGCCGTCGCCATCGCCTCGACGAACCTCGCACCCGCGCGGATGATTCCCTCGTGCTCCGCTTCCGGACCGACCATGAATCCCGAGACGTCCTGCACGAACAGGATCGGAATGCCCTGCCGATCGCAGCGCTCGATGAAGAAGGCGACCTTCTCCGCGCTTTCGGCGTACACGATCCCGCCGAAGCGAGGCTTCTCACCGGGCCGCGTCTTGATCAGCCCGCGCTGGTTGGCGATCACGCCGATCGGGATGCCGGCCATACGCGCGTCGCCGCAGATCATCTCGCGCGCGAGGTGTTCCTGGAACTCGGCGAGCGCACCGTCGTCGAGCAGGGCGCCGAGAATGGTGTGCATGTCGTACGACATGCGATGGTCGGCGGGAAGCAGATCGTACAGCGCATCGGGTGGCGTGCCGGCCGCGGCACCGCTCGGCGCGAACGACGCGCGCTCCGGCGGGAGCTGCGCAATGAGCTCACGCAGCTTCGCGAGGCACTCGGCGTCGTTCTCCACGGCGTAGTGCGCGACGCCGCTGATCTCGGTGTGGGTGGCCGCGCCCCCGAGCGTCTCCGAGTCGATGGTCTGACCCGTCGCGCCCTTGACCAGATTCGGCCCGCCGAGTCCCATGAACGACGTGCCCTTCACCATCACGATCAGATCCGACAGCGCGGGAAGATACGCGCCCCCGGCGATGCACGGGCCCATCACCGCCGCGAGCTGCGGCACGCGCAGATACCGGCGCATGATGGAGTTGTAGTAGAAGATCCGACTCGCGCCGTACTGCCCCGGGAACACGCCTTCCTGATACGGCAGGTTCACACCGGCCGAGTCGACGAGGTAGACGATCGGGATGTGGCAGCGCATGGCGACTTCCTGCGCGCGGAGAATCTTGCGGATCGTCTCCGGCCACCACGATCCCGCTTTGACGGTCGCGTCGTTCGCGACCACGACGACCGGCCGCTCGTGCACGATGCCGAGTCCCGTGACGACGCCGGCCGCCGGTGCCTGGCCATCGTACTGGTCGTACGCGACGAGCAGTCCGATCTCGACGAAGCGCGAGTCCGGATCGCACAGATCGCGCACACGCTCGCGCGCGGTGAGCTTGCCTTGCGCGTGCTGCTTCTCGATCCGGTCGGAGCCCCCGCCCTGGCGAAGGCGCGCCTCGAGCGCGCGGAGCTCCTCGCTCAGCTCGCGCAGACGGCTCGTGCTCACTGAGGCGTCACGCGCGTTGCTGCGACTGCTCGGCGAACCAGGCCTTGATGTAGCTGACCAGCTCGGAGGTCGGCGTGCCCGGGCCGAACAGCCTGCCCGTTCCCATCGCGTGCAGCGCGTCCATGTCCTCTTTCGGGATGATGCCGCCACCCGTGATGAGGATGTCTCCCCGGTCTTCCTGTCGCAGCAGCTCGAGCACGCGCGGGAAGAGCGTCATGTGCGCGCCGCTCAAGATCGACAGGCCAACCACGTCGACGTCTTCCTGGATGGCGGCGGTGGCGATCATCTCGGGCGTCTGGTGGAGGCCGGTGTAGATCACCTCCATGCCGGCATCGCGCAGCGCCGCCGCGACGACCTTGGCGCCGCGATCGTGACCGTCGAGACCAGGCTTGGCAACCAGAACGCGAATCGGACGCATAGTCTCGTGAAGAGAGCGATTGCACGCCGGCGCGAGCTCCAGGCCGCGCCGTCGTCTGGGCGGAAAGCTAGCCGCCGCGCCGCGCGCGCGGCAACTCGCGCTTGCGTGCGACGAGCACCATCTCGCCGGAGCGGCGCGAGAGCGGCCGATCGTGCCATCCATCGTAGGCTTCCTCGACCACCAGGCCGGCGTCGAGACACAGCTCGGCGAGACGCGTCGCCGTGTACAGGCGAATGCGATGCTCTCGGCTGCCCCGCCCGGACGGCCCTTCCCAGGCGGTCTGGATGGTGAGCACGCCGGACAGCGGATCGAAGCGGCGCTCGTGCCCGATCATCGTGCCATCGTCCGACTTCCACCAGTCGCGCGCGAGGAACTTGGCCATCACGCCGTCGCGGCTGCCCCCGTGCCAGACGAGGGTGCCGCCCGGCGCCAGCACCCGCGCGAACTCGTGGACGACCAGCGCGTCGTCGGCGGGCGACGCGAAGAAGCCGAACGACGTGAAGAGGTTCACCACCGCGTCGAACCGTCCCGTCCATCGCGCCGGGAGCCGCCGCATGTCGCCACGCGTATAGCGGAGCGTTGGACCGGTGCCCCGCTCGCGCCCTCGCGCGATGAGGTGCTCCGAGTAGTCGAGACCATCCACTCGATATCCGGCTTCCGCGAGCAGATGCGCGTGCCGCCCCTGTCCGCACGGCACGTCGAGAATGCGCGAACCGGACGGAAGCGCGAGCAGATCGATGAGCCGTCCGACCTCGCGACGGTCGCGCGCGAGATCGAAGATCGGCTGGTACTCGAGCAGGTAGTGAGCGTCGAAGTAGGACTCCCACCACTCGGACGACTTCTTCGCGGGCGTCAGAAGAAGACGGGCTCGCGGTACGCGCCGAACACGTCTTCCAGGGCGCGTCGGATCTCGAACAGCGTGCAGTACGCGCGAGCGCAGTCGAGGATGTGCGGGAAGACGTTCTCCTGTCCTCGCGCGGCGGCACGCAGCCGGTCCAGCCGCGCGTCGCACAACGCCTGATCGCGCTCGGCGCGCACCTTCGCGAGCCGCTCGCGCTGCTCGCGGTCGACGTGCTCGCCGATCTTCAACAGCGGAATGGACAGCGCGTCGTCATCCGAGACGAACTCGTTCACTCCGACGATCACGCGGCGATGCTGCTCGATCTCCCACTGCTGGCGCGCGGCGGCCTGGGCGATCTTGCGCTGGAACCATCCGTCCTCGAGACCGCGCACCACGCCACCCACCGCATCGATCTCGGTGAACAGCGCCTCGGCGTCCGCCTCGAGCTTGTCGGTGAGCGCCTCCACGTAGTAGGAGCCGCCGAGTGGATCGATCACGTTGGGCGCTCCGGTCTCGTACGCGAGCACCTGTTGGGTGCGAAGCGCCACCTGGACCGCTGCCTCGGTCGGAAGCGCGAGCGTCTCATCCATCGAGTTGGTGTGCAGCGACTGGGTGCCGCCGAGCACCGCGGCGAGCGCCTGATAGGCGACACGGACCACGTTGTTCATCGGCTGCTGCGCGGTGAGCGTCACGCCGGCCGTCTGCGAGTGAAAGCGCATGAGCCACGACTTCGGGCTCTTCGCGCCGTAGCGCTCCTTCATGTGGCGCGCCCAGATCCGGCGCGCGGCGCGCAGCTTCGCGATCTCCTCGAAGAAGTCGTTGTGAATGTCCCAGAAGAACGAGAGTCGCGGCGCGAAGTCGTCGACGTCGAGCCCGCGCGCGATGCCGCGCTCGACGTAGGTGAATCCGTCGGCCAGCGTGAACGCGAGCTCCTGCGCCGCCGTGGACCCCGCCTCGCGAATGTGATAGCCCGAGATGGAGACCGTGTTCCACATCGGCGCGTGCGTCGCGCCCCACTCGAAGCAGTCGACGATCAGTCGCAGCGCGGGCTCGATCGGGAAGCACCAGGCGTGCTGCGCCATGTACTCCTTCAGGATGTCGTTCTGGATCGTGCCGCGCAGCTTGGTGCTCTCCACTCCCTGCCGCTCCGCCGCCGCGATATAGAACGCCCAGAGGATGATCGCCGGCCCGTTGATCGTCATCGACGTCGACACCTGGTCGAGCGGGATGCCGTCGAACAGCACCTCCATGTCGGCCAGGCTCGAGATGGCGACCCCGGTCTTGCCGACCTCTCCCTCCGAGCGCGGATGATCCGAGTCGTAGCCCATCAGCGTCGGGAAGTCGAACGCGGTGGAGAGCCCGGTCTGTCCGTTGGCGAGGAGGAACTTGAACCGCTCGTTGGTGTCACGCGCGCTGCCGAAGCCGGCGAACTGCCGCATCGTCCAGAGCCGGCCCCGATACCCGGTCGGGTGAATGCCGCGCGTGTACGGAAACGCGCCGGGCACCGACAGTCGCGCCGGATCGGCGTCCGCCGTATCGAGTGCCGTGTAGACCGGCTCGACCTCACGCGACGAATTGGCGAAGGCGATCTCCCGCATCTCGCCGCGCTCGTACGCGCGGCGCCACGCGGCGACTTCGGCGCGCAGTCGCTCGAGCTCGGCCTTCTGAGCCGCGTGCTCCGCCGCGTCCTGCTCCGCCGCGGATCCGGTGAGCTCTCGCATCGACGTCATGGCGTCCTCCCCGTCAGCAGATCGGCGCTCCGCGAGAGCAGAGCGTCGGCGACGCCGAACGGCGTCTCGCGACCCGATTCGAGCTCGGGGATTCGTTCCTCGAGCCACGCGGTCGTGGCCGCGTCGTTCCACAGCCGACGGCGAACCTTGTCGTCGGTCGCGTCGAGCACGCGCTCGCGCAGGCGCGCGCGGCGGCGCTCGCGCAGCCCTCCGCCTTCCTCAAGATAGCGAAAGTGCCGGTCGACCGCGTCGATCAGCTCGGCAATTCCCGCACCCTCGGATCCGGTCGTTCGCAGCACCGGCGGCGTCCATTCGCTCGATGGCTTCTGCGCCGCTTCCCGTATCTGCTTCGCGAGATTGTTGCGCGAGAGGTCGACACCGTGATGCCCCGCCGAGTCGACGCCGGCCGCGCCCTGCCGCATGCCGAGCATCAACTCGATCTCCGTGCGCAGCCGATCGGCCCCGGGTCTGTCTGCCTTGTTCACGACGTAGACGTCGGCGATCTCCATCAGCCCCGCTTTCAGCGTCTGGATCGAGTCGCCCGACTCCGGCACCAGCACGACGACGCTGGAGTCGGCGGTGCGTGCGACATCCAGCTCGCTCTGACCGACGCCGACGGTCTCGATCAGGATGCGGTCGATGCCGAACGCGTCGAGCACGTCGCACACCTCGCGGGTGGCGCCGGAGAGTCCACCGAGCGAGCCGCGCGTCGCGAGCGAGCGGATGTAGACACCCGGGTCGAGCGCGATCTCCTCCATGCGGATCCGGTCGCCGAGCAGCGCGCCGCCGGTGAAGGGTGACGTGGGATCGACGCAGACGATGCCGACCGTCAGTCCCGCGTCGCGGTAGGCGCGCGCGAGGCAGGCGGTGAGCGTGCTCTTCCCCGCTCCGGGCGGTCCCGTGAGTCCGACCCGCCGCGCGCGTCCGATGCGCGGATGCAGCTCGGCGAGCAGCGAGTCGAAGCCGGCGCGATGGTTCTCCACGATGCTGATCGCGCGGGCGAGCGCGGCCTTCTTGCCGCTGAGGAGGTCAGCGATGAGCCGTTCGTGCACTCAGCTCTCTCCGCGCGGTGCCGGCTCGTCGTGCTCGTCGCGAATGTCGCCAACGAGCTCCTCGAGCAGGTCCTCCAACGTCACCAGACCGACGGTGCGCTCGGCATCCTGGATGATCGCCATGTGCAGGCTCTTGCGGAGCATGCGAAACAGCAGCTCGCTGCACGGCGTGTCATGCGCCGCGAAGGCGACTGGCCGAAGTGCCGGCATCTGCTCGCCACGCATCTTGAGGACGTCGAACGCGTGCACCATGCCCACCACGTGATCGATGGTTCCCCGGTAGACCGGCACTCGGCTGAACGCCGATGTCGCGAACTCCTCGGCGATCTCTCGCGCGCTGGCCGACTGCTCGATGGCGAAGATCTCGTCGCGCGGGATCATCACGTCGCGCACGAGCTTCTCGCCGAACTCCATCACGCCGGTGATGATCTCCATCTCTTCGCGCTCGCCCACGCCTTCGAGCTCACCCTCGCGCAGGAGATCCTGGATCGCGTCGCGCTCGCCGCCGCTGTCCTCGCTCGCCGGACGCTCGAACGGCCGGCTCGCCCAACGGCCGGCGCCGACGATCGGGCTGGCGATGATCGCCGCGGCCTCGAGCAGCGGCGACAGGAATGACGCGACCGCCGGCGCGAAGCGGCGCGCGATGGCGCGCGGCAGGAGCTGTCCCACGACGATCACCGTCGCCGCGAAGCCGGCGAGCGCGATGGCGAGTCGCAACGGCTGATGCGCGTACTCGGTCGCGAGCAGCGCGCCGCTCAGCACGAGCACCAGGGCCACCGTGGAGCTCGCGGCGATGATGAGGCGCTGCGGCCGCTCCAGATACGCCATCGCCGCGCGCGACCCGCGAAGCTGCTGCTCCACCCAGTGGCGCAGCCAGATCCGGCTCACGGAGCGCATGGCCATCCCGCCCGCCGTGAGGGCGGCGACCGTGAGCACGCAGATCGCGAGCAGTAGGGACTGTGATCCGATCACGCCGACGTTCCCATCGCGGGCTGCAGCCGCTCGAAGTACACGCGCTCGATACGGCGGCGGCGCACCCGCTCCACCACGAGCTTGTAGCCGCCGACCGTCACCGATTCGCCGGCGCGCGGCACTCGGCCGAACGCCTCGTATACGAGGCCACCGACGGTCGCCACGTCGTCGCGCGCGAAGTCGTGTCCGAGCAGCTCGGACAGCTCGTCGATCGTGAGCCTGCCGGTCACCCAGAAGCGTCCGCCGGCCTCCCGCTCCACCTCGGGCTCCTCGTCGTCGTACTCGTCGTGGATCTCGCCGACGATCTCTTCGAGCACGTCCTCGATCGTCACCAGTCCGGCGGTGCCGCCGTACTCGTCGCTGACGATCGCGATGTGGGTCCGGCTGGCCTTGAAGTCGCGAAGCTGCTGGTCGATCGGCTTCGAGATGGGGATGAACTGCGCCTCGCGCACCAGCGACTGCCAGCCGAGCATCGGCTCGTCGTCGTCGATGACGAAGGGCAGCAGATCCTTGGCGTAGAGGATGCCCGTGATGTCGTCGAGCGTCTCCTCGAACACCGGGAAGCGCGCGTGCTCGGAGCTGCGCACGCGGTCCACCACCTCACTCCATCGCGTGGTGAGCTCGATGCCGACGATGTCGACGCGCGGCACCATCACCTCGCGCACCATCGTATCGGCGAGGGAGAACACGCCGTGGAGCAGCGCTTCCTGATCGCGGGAGACGTCGGCTTCGGCGGCGACGACCTGCCGGAACTGCTCCGTAGCTTCCTCACGCTGCTCGGCGCGCTCCTCGATCGACGGCGGCGGGAGAAATCGCTCGATCAGGAGATCGAGGGCTACGCCCGCGCGAAGCACCGGAGAGAGGATCACCTCGAGCACCCGGACGAGCGGCGCGAACGCCACGGCGAAACGCGGCGCGGTCGCGAAGCCGAGCGACCGGCTGATCCCCTCGACGAGCATCACGATCACGAGCGCGACCGCGATCATCACGAGCACGATGCGCACGCCGTCAGTGCGCTGCAGATCCAGCAGTCGAGCGACCGCCGCGCCGGCCGCGAGATGGGTCAGCACGCGCGCGAGCGCGAGCGCGCGATGCGCGTGCTCGCGCCGGCGCAGGATCCCGACGACGGGTGGGGCTGGTTCGGGGTCGGGGTCGCCCCCGAGCAGAGCGCCATCCGCCGCCGCCGCCAGGGCGGCGAGCACGACGGATCCGCTGGCGATGATGAGCGCGCCCCAGTTCATGATCTCACCAGCGCGCGCAACAGGCGTTCCTGCCGCTTCCACATCGGCGAGCCGTAGCGCGCGTCGTCTTCCGGATGGTCGTGCCCCAGCACGTGCAGCACGCCGTGCACCACGAGCCGGAGCAGCTCCTCCCGCACGCTGGCCTTCGCGATCCTGGCGTTGCGCCGTGCGACGCCGGGAGCGATGTAGACGTCGCCGACCACGTCGCCGCTCGCATCGAACGGCTCGAAGCCGAACGAGATCACGTCGGTCGGGCCGCGATGGCCCAGATGCCTGCGGTTCAGCGCGGCCATCCGGCGGTCGCTCACGAATGCCACCGAGAGCATCGCGTCGCGCACACGCTCGGCGTGAAGCACGCCCTCCGCCACGGCAGCGACGCGCGCCCTGGAAACGGGAATGCGCACGCCCTCCACCGCCACGTCCACGACTCGACTCATACCTGGGCGGCCACGGTCGACGCGGCCGGCGTCGGGTACTCGACGCGCGCGTGGTACATCCCGCCGAGCACCCGCGCAAACTCCCGCTTGACGATCGTGATCTGCCGGAGGGAGAGCGGCGCGTCGCGGAGCTGTCCCTCGTCGAGCCGTTGCGCGACGACGCGGTCGATCACCTCGCGCACGCGCTCGGGCGTCGGCGTCGCGAGCTGGCGCGCCATCGCTTCCGAGGCGTCGGCGAGCATCACCACCGCCGTCTCCGCGCTCTGCGGCACCGGACCCGGGTACGTGAACTCCGACGGATTGGTCACCGCGCCGTCGCGCTCGCGCGCGCGGTCGAGAAAGTACGAGATCGTGTTCGTGCCGTGATGTTCGTTGATGAATGCGCGGATCGCCGCCGGCAGCTTCACCGAATCGGCGAGCTCGAGCCCTTCGCGCACGTGATTGCGAATGATCGACGCGCTCGTGCCCGGCTTGAGCTTGTCGTGCGGATTGCGACCCCGCGGCTGGTTCTCCGCGAAGTACAGCGGCTTCGAGAGCTTGCCGATGTCGTGGTAGTACGCGCCGACGCGGGCGAGCAGCGCGTTCGCGCCGATCGCGCGGCACGCTGCTTCCGCCATGTTCGCGATCGCGATCGTGTGCGCGTACGTGCCCGGCGCCTCGAGGCTCAGTCGCTGCAGCAGCGGATGATGCAGGTCGCCCCACTCGAGCAGCGTGAGATGCGTCTCGCGTCCCGTCAGCCGCTCGGCGATCGGCAGAAACAGCATGGCGGCGATGACCCCGACCACCGACGCGACCGCGGCGCGAATCGCACCCGCGAGCAGGTAGCCGCGAGGCGCGGCGGCGGCGACACCGGCGCTGACGATCGCCACCGACGTGACCGCGGCGACGATGATGATCCAGAGGTACGACTGGTCGCGGCTGCGCGTCTCGCGCACGGCCAGCGCCGCGCTCGCGCCGGAGGCGAGCAGCACGGGGAGCGACGCGGGCACGCGGAACGCGGGCTGCGCGGAGATGAGCACGGTCAGCAGCACCACCGTGAGCAGACCGACGCGTCGGTCGTAGAGCGCGCTCACCACGACTCCCACGAACGCCATCGGCACGAGCTCGGGCGACGCGGGCCTGATGCGCACGGTGCCCGCCGCCAGAAGCACGCTCAGCGCGGCGAGCGTCGTCAGCAGCGCGAGGGAGCGACCGTCGTCGTGTATGGTCGGACGGAAGGTTCTGAGTGCGGCGATCATGATCGAGAAGAGGAACAGGTTCACCGTGAACCCGCCGACGACCACGTCGGGCGCGCGAGACTGGAGCGCGCCGCCCAGCACGACAGTCGTGAGCGCGGACAGCACGACGAGCAGGAACACGCGCAGCGCGAGCGCCGCGCCCCGCAATGGGCGCGAGATCTCCAGAGTTCCGGCCGCCCGCTCCAGCTCGTCGCGCAGATTCACGCGCTCAATCCCCATCCTCCGCGTACGCCTTGATGATGTCGCGCACCAGGCGGTGACGCACCACGTCGACGTCCGTGAAGTAATGAAACGCGATTCCCTCGATTCCCGGAAGGATGCGCTCCACCTGCATGAGCCCGGACTCCTCCCGTTTCGGCAGATCGATCTGGGTCTTGTCGCCCGTGATCACGATCTGGGAGTTCACGCCGAGACGGGTGAGAAACATCTTCATCTGCATCGCGGTGGCGTTCTGCGCCTCGTCGAGGATCACGAACGCGTCGCTGAGGGTGCGCCCCCGCATGAACGCCAGGGGCGCGATCTCGATGACGCGCGTCTCGAGGGCCTTCTGCACCCGCTCCTGCGGCATCATGTCCTCCAGCGCGTCGTAGAGCGGCCGCAGATACGGATCGACCTTGGCCTGCATGTCGCCCGGGAGGAAGCCGAGGCTCTCTCCCGCCTCCACGGCGGGCCGCGCGAGCACGATCCGCCGAACGCGCTTCTTGGTCAGCGCGTCGACCGCCGCCGCCACGGCGAGATAGGTCTTGCCGGTTCCGGCGGGTCCGATGCCCACCACGATGTCGTTCTCGGCGATCTTCGTGAGGTACTCGGCCTGACCGCTCGTCTTCGCCTGGATCAGCTTCCGCACGCCGGGCAGCGCAATGCGCCCCTCGACCGGCGCGCCGTCTCCCTCGCGGCCCACGCCGTCGTCATCGCTCAGGCGCAGTACGTCGTCGGGGGTGAGCTCCATGCGTTGGCGCGCGCGGTCGATCATGCGGCGAGCGATGTCGCTCGCGCGGCTCACGAGCTCGGAGGGGCCCGAGATCGACATCGTGTCGCCGCGAAGGGCCACCTTGACTCCGCCAAGGCGCGACAGCTCCACGAGATTGCCGTCGTTCACCCCCGCGAGGGTCAGCATGTCCGCGCCTTCGGTGGACAGCTTCTGGGTCATCGAACCTTCACTCACGCCTGCTCCGCCTCCACTCTGATGTGCAGATCCGCGATGTCCGAGTCGGGCACCGGGCTGGGTGCGCCCTCGAACAACGCTCGGGCCGCGGTGGTCTTCGGGAACGCGATCACGTCCCGGAGCGATGTCGCCCCCGCGAGCACCATCGTGATGCGGTCGAATCCGAACGCGATGCCACCGTGCGGCGGTGCGCCGGCGCGCAGCGCCTCGAGCAGGAAGCCGAACCGCGACTGCGCGGTGGCCTCGTCGATGCCCAGCAGGCGGAAGATGCTCGATTGCACGCGAGGATCGTTGATCCGGATGCTACCGCCTCCCAGCTCGGTGCCGTTCAGCACGAGATCGTATGCCTGAGCGCGCGCGCGCCACGGCTCGTGCTCCAGCAGTGCGAGGTCGTCCGGATTCGGCGCGGTGAAGGGATGATGCACGGCCGCGAGCGCCCCGCTCTGCGGGTCGCGCTCGAACATCGGGAACTCCGTCACCCAGACGAAAGCATTCACGTTGGACGGCACGAGTTGCATTCGCTGCGCCACCTCCTGCCGCACGCGATCGAGCGCCGGGCTGGAGATGCGGTCGGGCCCGGCGACGTAGAGTCCCAGGTCGCCATCAGCGAGCCCCAATCGGTCCGCCGCGCCGTCGGCGAGAAATTTCGCGGCCGGCCCCTCGAGCGCGCCGTTCACTCGCTTCAGCCGGAGCAAGCCCATCGCGCCGGCGCCCTTCGCCGCCGCTTCGACCTCATCCACCTGCTTGCGCGAGAGCGAAGCGCCGCCCGGAACGCGAAGTCCGCGCACGCGGCCGCCGGCGTCCAGCACCGACTTGGTGACGACGAACTCCGAGCCGCGGAAGACCTCGCTCACGTCGGTCAGTGCGAGGTCGTAGCGCAGGTCCGGACGATCGATGCCGTACCGCTCCATCGCCTCCGCGTACGGCATGCGAGGGATGGTGTCGGGGACCGTGCTGCCCCCCTCGCTCCACAGCGAGCGGATCAATCCCTCGGCGATACGCATCACGTCCTCTTCGCCGACGAACGACGCTTCCACGTCGATCTGCGTGAACTCGGGCTGGCGGTCGGCGCGGAGATCCTCGTCGCGAAAGCAGCGCGCGATCTGGAAGTAGCGGTCGTAGCCGCTCACCATCAGCAGCTGCTTGTAGATCTGCGGCGACTGCGGCAGCGCGTAGAACTCCCCCGGGTGCACGCGACTCGGCACGAGGTAATCGCGCGCGCCCTCGGGCGTCGGCTTCGTGAGCATCGGAGTCTCGATCTCGAAGAATCCGTTGTCGCTCAGGAATCGCCGCGTCGTCTGCATCAACCGGTGACGAAGAACGAGATTCCGCTGCAGCTCGTCGCGGCGCAGATCCAGGTAGCGGTGCCGCAGACGGAGCTCTTCGGCCGCGAGCTGCTCGCCCTTTCCGCGCGCGACCGGGATCGCCGGCGTCTCCGCCGGACCGACGACACGCACGGACGTGGCGCGCACTTCGATGCCGCCGGTGCCCAGCTCGGTGTTGCGCATGGCCGGGGGACGCTCCGCCACCTCGCCCTCGACGAGCACGACGTTCTCGGCGCCCAGTGACGCCGCCACCCGTGCCAGCTCCGGCGACGCGGTGGACAGGTTCACCGACACCTGGACCAGTCCGGCGCGATCCCGAAGATCGAAGAACACGAGCCCGCCCAGATCTCGTGAGCGGTGCACCCATCCGCCGAGTCGCACGGTGGCGCCCACGTGCTGTTCACGGAGTGCGCCGCAGAGGTGCGTGCGAAAGCTCGTCGCTAGTGCGATGTCAGACATTCAGAGCGGTCGAAGTGTATGGCGGCGCGACGTCGAACGAGTCGAGCCTCGCTCCGCGAATAGATGCGGCGCGCGAGGAGCGCGGCATTCCGGCGCGGCACACGGCAGAGCGACGTCGTCCCGTTCGATGGGACGGCGACAATGGGTGCTCAGTCATTCACGCGTGCGCATGTTCGCATTCAACCCTGTAAACTAGCGCCACGCCCTCACGCCGGGTAGCACCGCCGTTGCGTGCCCTACGACGCAGGGCTAAGCTCAACCCCATGTGCCGCATGACGTTCGCCGCCGTCGCGGCACTCGCAGTGTTCGCCCCGCTCCGACGGGCGACAGGGCAGCAGGTGCCGGGGCGCGATCTCTTCCAGTTTCCGATCGGCACGCTGGCCGAGCCGGCCGCGCTCGCCTCCGCCGCGGGTGGAGGATTCTGGAATCCAGCCACCGCTGCGTTGGATTCCGGCAACAAGCTGCTCCTCTCGGCCACGGCGCTGAACACGCCCATCGAACAGGCCGTCTCGGCGCAGCTCGGCACCGTTGCGTATCGGGTCTCCAGTCATGTGACCGCGGGATTGCAGGCGGCGCAGGCATCGGTGCAAGACCTGCTGCGCACCGATACCGATCCGCAGTCGCTCCCGGGTGAGATTCCGTACCGCTCCACGGTGGTCTCGGCGATCGGCGCCGCGACCTACGGTCCAGCTACGCTCGGCGTCGCCCTTCGCCGCCGAAGTGGAGAGGTCGACATCATCTCCGGGCATGCCACCTCGGTCGACATCGGGGGTATCATCGACAGGCCCGCTGGACTGCCGATTCGCCTCGGCGCGTCCACTTTTCTGCAGTCGATCACCGGAACGGGCGATCGCGTGACGCTGCTCGGGGCCGCCGAGGGGCTGCTTCCGGTTCACGTCGCCGACGTGCGTGCAGGACTGGCGTATCAACGCGACCGCGATGCGGGCTCCGAGACCTTCGCGTTCACCAGTGCGCGCACCCGGATGTTCGATCTGCGCGGCGGGATCGCGAGGCAATCGGCATTCGGCTTCACCACCACGAGGCTTCGACTCGGCCTCGGTCTGCGATATGCCCGTTATCTGGTTGGCGTGTCGCGCGACGAGGGCACTGCCGGCCTCGGTTCCACCTATCAATTTCTTCTCACGACGGTGTTCCGCTGATGTCCGACCCGATCAATCTGCTCAACCTCACGCCCGCCGCGGCCGAAGAGCAACTCGCCGTCGCGATGCGCGAGTTGGGGGAGCCGTCGTATCGCGTCGGACAGGTGCTCCGCCGACTCTGGGCGCGGCCGGTCTCCTCGTTCGCTGAGATCACCGAGCTCTCCGGCGCGCTGCGTGCATCGTTGGCGGAGCGCTTCACGCTGCCGCGTCTGACGTTGATCACGCAGCAGCTCTCGACCGACGGAACGCGCAAGTTCCTCTTCCGGCTGGCGGACGGCGAGGCGATCGAGACCGTCGCAATTCCGGACGGCAACCGGATGACGCTGTGCATCTCGTCACAGGCGGGCTGCGCGCTGCGCTGCGCCTTCTGCGCCACCGGAGCGATGGGCTTCTCGCGCAACCTCGAGCCGTTCGAGATCGCGGGCCAGGCGCGTGAGATGCGCCTGCTGGACGATCCGGTCGAGGTGACGAACATCGTCTTCATGGGCATGGGCGAGCCACTCATGAACTGGAAGGCGGTCTCGCCGGCGCTCACGCTGCTGAACGATCCGCGCGGGCTCGGCATCGGCGCGCGGCACATCACGGTGTCGACCGTCGGCGTGCTGCCCGGGATCGTCGCGCTGGGCGAGCGGCCGGAGCAGTTCCGGCTCGCGCTCTCGATCCACGCACCGAACGACGAGCTCCGCCAACAGCTCATGCCGATCAACACCAAGTATCCGCTGCGCGAAGTGATCGAAGCGGCGAAGGTGTTCGACCGGCGCGTCACCTTCGAGTACGTGATGCTGGGCGGCGTGAACGATCAGGTCGAGCATGCGCGCGAGCTCGCCACGCTCGCGCGCGAGTGCCGCGCGTTCGTCAATCTGATTCCGCTGCACCCGGGTGGATCGCAGGGCTTCGTGCCGACGTCGGCGAACGAGATCTCCCGGTTCGCGCGGCTGCTGCGCGATCGCGGCGTCGAGGTGGCGGTGCGGAAGAGCCGCGGCATGGACATCGCCGCAGCGTGCGGGCAGCTACGGGTCGAGCGGCTCGGCCGGCGGGCGCCACGTGCTGCCGATCAACACGGTGACGTCCAGGTAGCGTGAGCTGTCGGGGCGCGCACGCGTGCGTGCGGGCCCCATCACCTTCGCCGCCGCGTCGGCCCATGCGGGGTGACCCGACAGGTCGAGCACGATGGTGGTGTCGATCGTCGGGCTCGCCGTTCCCAGCTCGACGACGTCGAAGCCGCGGTCGCGCAGCAGTCGCGTCGCACGCCGCGCGAGTCCACGCGTCTTCGTCGTATTGAGCACCTGGACGCGGATTCGAACGCCATCGGGAGCGCGGACCTGCGCTGGCGCGTGAAACGCCTGCAGGACGGGAGTCGCGGCATCGCGTGAGCGCAGCACCACTCCCGCGCCGGCCAGGACCACGAGGAGCAGCACCGCCGCCGCGACGATGAGGAGGCGCTTCATCGGACGGCGTTCCACAGTGCGACGGCCGACGGATAGAGGCGCATGCCCTCGCGCAGCGACCACTCGAGCCGCGCGCGAACGACCTGACGAAATGTCGCGTCGAAGTCGTGCGGCGCCTGGGCGGCGAGATAGGCGCGGTCGGCCCGCGAAAACTTGCGCCCCGGCTCGAGATAGTCGGCCATGTACAACGCGCGTCCCAACTGGCCCCACTCGGGCGAGCCGACCGTGTGATACCGGATCGCGTCCAGTACGTCGGCGCGGCTCTCTCCGTCCCGACGCAGGCGCTCGGCCGCGGCGGGACCGTGCAGCATCTCCACCGCGTAGCCAACCGTGTCGCCCGCGAGGTCGTGAAGGAGCGGTTCCGGCGCGTCTCGCAGCGCATCGTGAAGGCGGCCCGCGTCGTGCCACGCGCGCGCCTGATCATCCGGCAGGCAGAGCTTCGCCGCCCACTCGTCGAGCAGCCACGTGACGCGGTTGATGTGCGCGAGACGCTTCTCGGACACCTGTGCCCACGCGGGCATCGCGACCAACGGACGTGCGATCGACATCAGGCGGCTCGCTGAAGCATCCTGGCCAGCTCGGCGAGCTCGCGTCGCCAGAAGTCGCGGTGCGCGAGGCCGGGATGCGGCAGAGTCAGCGCGGCCGTGCGCATCACGCGGTCGCCATGACGCACGATGTCGAGGTCGATCGTCCGCGCGGACCAGCGCGTGGATCGCACGCGGCCCAGCGAGCGCTCGATGCGATGCAGCGCGGCGAGCAGCGCGCTCGGCTCCAGCCGTGTCTCCAACGCGACCATCTGGTTGAGAAAGGGGCCCTGCGCCATCGCGCCGAGTGGCGCGGTCTCCTCGATCGAACCGATCGCGGCGAGGCGCGAATCGCGTAGCAGCGACATCGCCACGCGAGCCTGGGCGAGCTGGGCGCGCCGGTCGCCGAGGTTCGAGCCCAGCGCGACGAATGCCATCTCACCCATGGCCGCGCTCCACGATGACTTCGGCGTGCGAGAGCGGCCCGCCGAGGAGCACCTGCGGCTTGCGCACGGCCACTCGCGAGCGCGTCACCCCCGGCAGGGCAGCGGCGCGGTCCGCCAGCGCCACGGCCACGTCCTCGAGATAGTCGAGCGGCTCGCGGGCGACCTGCGCCTGCGCCATCTCGTAGAGGACTCGGTAGTCGAGCACGCCCTGCTCGTCGTCACGACGCGTCACCGTGAGGTCGATCTCCAGGCTCTGCGGGTGCTCGCGCTCGTGCGGAAGAATGCCGATGCGCACGTGAAACCGCATGCCGACGAGCGAGATCACCACGGAGAGAGAGGAGAGGACGGAGTGGGAGCGATGGAGCGGAAGCGCAACGTAGGCCGGACGCGCCACGCGGTCAATTCAGTGCGCGTGCTCAGCGAACGCTGGTGATGCGGCGAGTGAGCTCTTCGAGGTAGATCGCGACCGCGCGGAGCTCCTGCGTCGCGCCCTCGAGACCGCGGAGCGCGGTAGCCTGGTCGCGCGCGCTGGCGGTCACCTGCTCTGCGCCGTCGCGATTGCGCCAGGAGATCTGCGCGATGCGGCGGACGCGATCGCTCAGCTTGGCGAACTGGAGCTCCTGCTCGCGCGACGTCATCGCGATGCGCTGCGCGCCCGTCGCGGCGCTCGCCGTGGCCTCGACGATCATGTCGAGCGCACCGCGTGCCTGCTCGGAGAGGCTCTCCACATCCTGCACGACCGCCTCTCCGCGCGACATCTGCAGCGCCACGCGGCGCATCTGCTCCTCGAAGGTGAGCACGATGTCGCCCGCCTCGTCCGACGCGACGGCGCTCTGCTCGGCGAGCTTGCGCACCTCCTCGGCCACGACGGCGAAGCCCTGCCCCTGCTCGCCGGCGCGTGCCGCCTCGATCGCTGCGTTGAGCGCGAGGAGGTTCGTCTGATCGGCGAGCTCGCGGATCACCGCGATGAACTCCGTGATTCGCCGGACGCTCTTCGCCAGCTCGCCGATCTGCGTACCGCTCTCCCCGACGAACACCTTCGCGCCGACCAGTCGCTCGATCGCGGTGGCGATCGTGCGCCGATGCTCCGTGGCGATCTCGGTGGCCCGCTGGCTCGCCTCGGCGGCGGAGTTGCCGTCCTGCACCACGCCCTGCGTCGCCGCGTGGAGCGTCTGGGTCGCCTCGAGCGAGCGGCCGATCTGCTCGCCCTCTTCCGCGATGCCGCGCGTGATGTCGCCGATGGTCCGCGCGACCGATTCCCCTCCGCCGCGCAGCGCACGCGCCGAATCGGTGAGCGTGTCGAGCTGCTGACTCACCCGCGTCATCGCCTCGAGCAGCGGACGACGGAGGTCGTAGATGTGAAGCGTCGTCGCGAGCTGATTCGCGAATCGCCGGATGAGCGCCACTTCCTTCGCTGCGTACGCGTCGGGCTTGTGATGCTCCAACTCGAGCAGCCCGACCGTGCGCTCGCCGAACCGCAGCGGGATCACCACGACGCTGCGCGCACGCGAGCGTCCGGCGAGCACGCGCGGATCGCGGAGCGTGTCGGAGACGAGGATGATGTCGCCGTCGCGCAGCGCGTCGTTTCGCAGCGTCACGAGCTGCCCGTCCGGAGTGCGCGGTGGATCGAGATACCCGATGTCGCCCTGCCACACGTGCTTCAGCTCACCGTCCTCGAGCCGGCCGATGCGGAACGACTGCCAGTCGACGAGCCGGTGCGCCAGCTCCTGGATGCGCCGGAACGCATCGCTGATGTCCACGTCCGACGAGACGACCTGCTCCATCGCGAGGATCTTGTTGAGCTCCTCCGCGGCGATGGACTCTTCGAGGATGCGCTTCAGCAGCAGCCCCGACAGCGCGAGCACGATCGCCACCACGGCCCACCCGAGCGGCTTGAGGCTCGTCACGGCGACCAGCACGATCGCGACGCCGATCGTTCCCGCGCCGAACGCGATGACCTCGTACCGCAGGATGAGCGACTTCTCCTCGTCCACGAGCTTGTCGCGGATGAGGAGGGTGAAATACAGGAGCAGGCGGCTGGATACGAAATAGGCGAAGACGAACAGCGCGAGCGACGGCAGCGTCTCGGCCGTGAACCCGCTCCCGCCGGCGGCGATCGACACCGAGGCCCACGCATAGGCGCCGTATGCCGAGATGAGCGCCACCACCTCGCGCCCGGAGTTGATCCAGGCGACGATCGCGCCGCGGCGGAGGAAGAGGATGTCGGCGATGAGGATGCCGACGTAGATCGCGAGCGCCGACGCCGGCGCGCCGAGAATCAGCGCGCCCGAGACGATCGGCAACGCGAGCAGGTTCAGCGCGCCGTACTTGGTGAGCGGGATCTGCTGCGCGCGCAGGAAGACGATCGTGGCCAGCATCGTCACGATGCCCCACGGCTGGCCGAGCCATCTGGTGTCGAGCACCAGCGCCGCGAGGAGAAGTGCGAGACCAACCCCCCCGACGACGCGGGCGTAGTTCGTCAGGAAGGCCCGCATCTCAGTCGCCGTCGATGCCGCGGCGCAGCGCCGCGGCGAGCGTCAGCGCGGCCTCGACGCTCTCGTCGGCGGCCCGCACGATCGCGCTGCCGACGACCACGCCATCGGCGATCTGCGACACTGCGCGCGCCTGCTCCGGACGCGAGATGCCGAATCCGATGCAGAGTGGCAGCGAGGTGGCCGCGCGGACTCTCGCCGCCGTCGCCGGCAGATCGGGCGGGAGCTCCGCGCGCTCGCCCGTGACGCCAAGTCGGCTGATCAGATAGACGAAGCCGCTGCCGGTGCGGGTGATCTGACCGATTCGCTCCTGCGGTGTGGTCGGAGCGACGAGCCGGATGAAGTCGAGCGGGCTGTCCGCGAACCACGCCTCGCGCTCCGGATCCGCGCCGAGCGGCAGGTCGGTGACGAGCACCCCATCGACGCCAGCCTCGGACGCGCGGACCAGCGCGTCGTCGCCACCCTTGATCAGGGGATTGAGGTAGCTGAACAGGACGGTCGGGATGGACAGCGACGCGCGCGACACGATCTCGAGCACCTGGTCGAGACGGACCCCGTGGTCGAGCGCCTTCTGCGAGCTGGCCTGGATGACGGCACCATCGGCGAGCGGATCCGAGAACGGCACGCCCACCTCGACGAGGTCGGCGCCCGCAGCCTCGAGCCCCTGCAGCAAGTCGACGCTGCGAGCGGGGTCCGGATGACCGGCGGTGACGTACGGGACGAATGCGCAGCGGCCCGCCGCGCGGAGATCCGCGAAGCGCCGGGCGATACGATCAGAGGAAATAGTCGCCAACCCGGATGCCATACCGATCGGGGTTCTCCGTCTTGATGATGGTACGCAGGTAGACGCCATCCTCCTGCTGCTCGGCCAGATCGACGAGCGAGCCCGGATGGAGCAGGTTGCCCTGCGCATCACTGATGACGCGCACGATCGGTCGAGACAACATTTCCGGGATCGTGTTCACGGCGTGGACGACGCCGAGCTCGAAGGTATCGAGCACGACCAGGGTTCCGACCGGATAGATCCCCGTCAGGTTGATGAACGCCTTCACCACGACCGGATCCATGCCGCGCCGGGGATTGTCGCGCATCTCCATCATCACCTGGGCGGGTGACATGGGGGTCGTCTGGTAGGAACGGCGCGAGGTGGCGGCATCGAAGCCGTCCGCCACCGCGACGATCTTGCTGAACATGCTCATCGTGCGCGGCCGCACCGGCCGAGGGTAGCCAGTGAGGTCCATCTTCATGTGATGCTCGTGGGCCACGACCATCGCACGATACGGCAGCTCCTGCTGGCCGCGAAGCTGGAACAGCGCCAGCGCGCCCATCCACGGATGTGCGGCCACCATACGCCACTCGTCCTCGGACAGTCCGTCGGCCTTGTTGATCACTTCGGACGGCACCCGTGACTTGCCGATGTCGTGAAACAGCGCCGCCATGCCCAGATCGTAGAGCTGCAGCTTGCTGAACCCGAGCCGCTTGCCCAGCGCGACGGAGAAGATGCAGACGTTGACGCTGTGGGTGAACGTGTACTCGTCGTAGTCGCGGATCGTCGTGAGGCCGATCAGCGAGGCCTCCTCATTGAGGATCTGGTCGACGATCCCCTGCACGACCCGTTTGATCTTCTTGATGTTCGGGCTCCGCCCCATGCGGACGGACGTCATGAGCTCCTTCGTCACGGCGACCGACTGCGAGTAGGTCTTCTTGGCGACCTCCTTCGACTTCTCGAGCGTGGCGGAGTCCTCGCCCATCTCCTTCGGCTCGCCGACCTCGAACACGTGCAGCCCCTGCTCGTCGAGCTTGCGCTGCAATGACTCGAGCCGCGCCGCCGGCGGGTCGTTCGAGCTGACCAGCAGGAGGGCGAGCAGCCGCGACCAGTCCCGCACGGTGGGGGGATCCTGGATCTTCACCGAGCCGACGCCCGAGGCGCGGAACACCGCGAGGAGGTGGCTGAAGCTCGCGTAGTTGTCGAGGTCGAGGCGCAGCCGGACGGTATTGATGAAGACGAACTCGCCCGACACGCGGATCTCCAGCTCGTGCTCGTGCGCGAGCAGCTCCTTGGCGAGCGCGGTCAGGTCCTCGGCCGAGCGGACGACCGCGGCGTTCTCCAGAGGGTAGAGCCGGATGGCGCGCAGGGCCGCGTACAGGCCGAGGATGAGCCCCTTGCCGACGCGGCGGATGTAGGCGTCACTGCCCCGGTCGCCCCCACCGTGCGGGGAGGCCCCCTTGGCCTTGTCGAGGGTGCCCGGCGTCGGCAGCGGCGAGGGGAAGCTCCTGGTCCCGCGCGGTGCCTCGCTCATGTGCCCGTCCCGCGCAGCGCGCGGGCCACGGCGTTCCGCACCACCACGTCCTTCTCGTTCGCGGCGCGGCGCAGCGCCTCGCTGGCGCTCGCCGTCCCGACCCGGCCGAGGGCGACCGCGGCACAGGCGCGCAGCTCGGGATCGTCGCGGCGACCGAAGAGCGACTTGCCATTGAGCGTCGCATCGAGCGCGGCGACGCCGCCCTCGCCGCAGAGCGTGCCATACGCCTCGAAGACCGCCATCTTCTCGCTCAGGTCGGCGTCGCGAATCGCCTTGCCCTTCACGATGGCGTCGAGGCGGGGGAGCACCGGACGATAGACCTTCGCCTGGAGCGCGCGCACCGCCGCGACGCGGACGTCGCGGTCGGCGTCCTCCACCGCGCGCTCCAACGACTGGAGCGCGCTCGGCGAGCCGATCTCGTTCAGGGCCTGCACCGCGGACTCGCGCATCTCGGCGTCGCCGTCGGTGAGCACCTTGCCGACCGGCAGCACGGCGGCGGGCGAGCGCAGCGCGCCGGCGCGCTTGATCGCCTCGAGCGCGACGGCGCGCTTCGACGACGCGATGAGCTTCACCAGCTCGGCGGTATTCTGCGCGGCGAGACGCGCCGCCGCCTGCTCGAGCAGGGGACGCAGTCGCGCGTTCTGGAGTCGCCCGAGCCA
>DASYMZ010000092.1:0-51555 GCA_036008805.1 Gemmatimonadaceae bacterium | reverse complement strand
TGGCCGCGAGACCGGGCTCCTTCGGCCACTCGGAGAAGGCGCCCGCACCGGAGCTGATGCCGGCGCGCGCATCGCGCTCGAAGTGATTCCGCGCGTTCGACTTGAACAGCGCGGGAATGCCGAGCCGAGTGCCCTCGGCCAGCTCCTGCACGAGGTTGGTGAACTGCGCCGCGTCGTACGGCGTCACCTCGGCGCCGCCGAACCCTCCCCCGCGGCCGGGCGCGGGCGGCTGCGGGGTGGCGGTGACGACGTTGCGGAAGACGAAGCGCGTCATCCGCTCGTTCTGGATGAGTCGAACGCCGCGGTCGGAGATCCGTCCGCCCGGCTCGGCGTTGAGCGTGTTGATGAGCAGCATGCCCGCCTTCTCCTCGAGCGTCATGCGGCTGACGAGGTCGCGCACGCGCGTGGTGACGGGGAGACGCCAGTCCTCGTAGGGATCGAGTCGCCCGTTCGCGTCGAGGTCCTTGAAGACGAGTCGGTCGACGACGATGGTCGGCTTCGCGCGCGCGCGGACCTGGGCCTGTGCGCCGGCGCGAGGCACCGCAACGAGGGTGTGAGCGACGAGAAGCGCGGCGGCGAGGATGCGCGCTGGAGAGATCCCGCTCGGGTGGGGCATGCGGAGCGCCTTCGATCGGAGGTTCGAGTCGCCGCGCTGTGAGAGGCTGGCGGACTGACGAGCAAATGTGCACCGCGCGGACGGTATCCGTTGGCGAGGCCCGCCCGAGTGGGAGCATCGACGCTGGCAGCCGCGGCCGTGGCCTGTTCCTCGCATAAGGGGGCGCACACGCCCCTCTGACCGAACGACCATGCCCGCATTCCCGCCACTCCCCGACGCCGCCCCACGAGCGCACGCCGACGCAGCGGCTCACGCCGATCAGCTTCTCAAGGCGGGCCGTCGCGCCGATGCAATCGCATATCTGTCCGGGATGATCGAGGAGCTCGAGCGAGAGACGGAGCCGGTGCCCGCCTGGCCGTATGGGCGGTTGGCGCTGCTCCACCGCCACGCGCGCAACTACGACGACGAGGTGCGGGTACTGGAGCGCTACCAGGCGCTGGTGCCCGACGGCACGCAGCGAACCCGGTTCGCGGCGCGGCTCTCCAAGGCACGCGCGCTGGCCGATCGCCAGTTCAGCGGCACGAGCACGTTGCGGATGCGCGCCTGACGACTGCTGCTCGCGGGTGCGGAGTCAGCGCAGCCCCGATGAACAGAAAGTGACGGCGCGCGAATCACCCAGGTAAGGCACGAGGAAGCCGGTCGCTTCTCGTCGCACTTTCCCGATCCCCGCCACGCCCGCACGTGCAGACCGCGTCAGACGTCGCCACACGCAGCGCTCCCTCGCTCGGCACCGCGCTCGTCTCGGCAGCGCTCGTGCTGCTCGCCGCCTGCGCTGGAGCCGACATCACTCCGACCACCACCGTGCCCAGCACCTGGCTCGGCTTCGCCGCCGCGGTGGCGTACCCGTCGGGAGGCGCCGGCATCACGAGCCTCGCCGCGCGCGACGTGAACGGCGATCAGGTGCTCGACCTGATCGCCGTCACCCGCGGTGAGGCCGTGCACGTCCTGCAAGGCACCTCGGAGGGAACGTTCTCGCCCGCGACGGCGCTCACGGCCGGCATCGACCCGCTGCGCGCCACCACTGGCGACATCGACGGCGACGGGATTCAGGACCTGATCGTCATCGGCCACTTCGACAACGGCTTCCACGTGCGTCGGGGACTCGGCGGCGGACAGTTCGGCCCGCCCGTTCGCTATCCACTGCGCAACCACGGTCGAGAGATCGCCGTGGCCGACCTCGACGGCGATCACATCGACGACGTCGTCGCGGTGCACGACGGCTCCGGGCAGCCGATCTGGATCAGCGTGTTCCTCGGCTCCGCGACGGGAGCGCTGCAGCCGGTGTGGGAGGTGGGCACGCAGCTCTCCTCGTCGCAGCGCGTCATCGTCGGCGACTTCAACGGCGACGGACGTCGCGACATCGTGGTCGCGATGGGAGATCCGGCCTCCAACGCGCTGCTGCTGCGCGGAACGGGAACCGGTCGGTTCGATGCGCCTCTCGCGCTGCCTCCGACTCCTGGCTCGCCGGGAGTGACCGACGGGACGAATGGCGCGGCCGCCGCCGATCTCGATGGCAATGGGATCAGCGATCTCGTGTTCGCGCACATGGACCCGTCGCACATCAGCGTTCGCCTGTCGAGCGTCGCCGGTATCGGCGCGCCTCGGCTGTTCGATGCGCCGGCGTCGGTCGACGTGGCGTTGGGCGACGTCGACGGCGACGGCCACATCGATGCGGTGGTGTCGCATCTCGATGTTGGAACGATCGGCGTCTACCTCGGCGCCGGCGACGGATCGTTCGGCGCGCCGAGGCAGCTCGCGGCCGGGCCAGCACCGAGCCATCTCGTGCTCGGCGACTTCGACCTCGACGGTCTGCTCGACGTCGCGGTGGCGAGCGCCGCCGATCATCAGGTGCGCGTGCTGCGCAATCGCGGGAAGGAGCGCCGGTAGACGAGCGTCAGCGATCCACGTTGCGTGCACTTCATATGGAAGCGCTGGAGGCGTTCGCCTCCAGCGCTACATCCACCGCACGATGGCTACCGCGGGAAGTACGAGAGTCCGAGCAACGTGCCGATCCGGCCTGCCTTGTGGTCGAACCCGTAGCCGAGGTTCGCCTCGAGACGCCACGCGAGATCGGTGCGCCACGGAATCTTGATGCCGAGCCCCGCGCCCGTGCTGACCTCGTGGCCGCTCCCATTGCTGCCACCGCCGGAGAATCCGGTGATCCCGATGAACGGACGCACGTACGGCGAGGTCACGCGCGCCGTGACGCCGCGCGACGTGGCCGTCGACACCATGAGTGGGGTGAAGTGGTACAGCAGGCCCAGCTCCAGATCGTAGGTGAAGACGCCGTCGACGCCTTCGACCTTGTGGTAGCCGAGGCCGACCCCTGGCTCGATGGAGATGCGCGAGCCAGGGGTGAAGAACCCCATGCGGAAGCGCGAGCCCGGCAGGTTGATGTCGATCGACGATTGGCTGCCGAGGCCGAAGACGGCGCCGGCGTCGATCCCGAGCTCGGCCGCGCGGCCCAACGGCGACTGCGCGGTGAGCGGAACGGCGGCGAGCACCGCCGTTGCGATCGCGAGCACCATCGCTCTCACGATCGTGTGCGGGCCAGTGGTGCGTCGCGCGAGGATCGCGCGCGTCGCGATTCGGATCGTGTCTCCCATCTACTTCTCTCCGGAGATGCTGGTGCGGTGACGTGTCGGCGCCTGCGATCAGGCGCGCTTCCGCGCGCACGGGGCGCATCGCTCATGCCCGTGCGATCTGCATCACCCTCTTTGCGTGTCGCGGAGAGCACATCGCGAGCGAGCACACGCGCCGACGCTCACAGTAGCTGGCTGCCTTCCCAGCTCTGCTTGCAGTTCACGCAGCGCACGACGTACGGAATCGCATCGAGCCGCTCGTAGCTGATGATCTGTCCGCACTCCTCGCAGCGTCCGAACTTTTCGGGCGTTTGATAGAGTCGTCGCAGCGCTTCGTCGATGTGCCAGAGGAGCCGGCCTTCTCTGCTCGCGAGCAGGAAGGTCTGCTCGCGCTCGTATGTCTCCGTGCCGACGTCGGCCATGTGGAAGCGCCAGCTCGTCATCTCGCCGGCCGCGTCGTTCTGGCTCACCCCCACCTGATCCTGGAACTGACCCATCTGCGTGAGCGCACGCTTGCGCTCGTCGAGCAGCCGCTCCTCGAAGTGCTTCAGCTCCTGCTCGCCCCAGGCGGGCGCCTGCTTGTCCGTCTCGTGATGCTCCATGACCCACCTCGCTCGTGTTGCGCGATGAAAGGCAGGGGGCGTGCCCGCGAGTCTAGCTGACGAGCTTCACCAGCACGAACGCGCGCTCTCCAATCCACCCCAGCGCCGCCACACCGGCCACCATCGCTCCACCAGTGCGCAACCATCCATACACGGGCATCCGCGCGAGCGCGAACAGCCACGGCACCGTGGCGAGCACGATCGCGAGCTGCATCAGCTCGATCCCGACGTTGAAGCCGAGCACCGTGAGCGCGGTGTGCCACGCATCGATGCCGTAGCCGGCGATCGTCGTCGCGAACGCGAGCCCGTGCACGAGACCGAAGCCACCGGCGACGAGCGCTTCGCGCCCGGGAAAGATCGGACGGATGGCGTGCACCGCCGAGACGAGGATGGACACCGCGATGAGCACTTCGACGATCGCACCTGGCGCGCGCACCACGCCCGTCGCGCCGAGGGCGAGGGTCAGCGAGTGGCCGAGCGTGAACGCGGTGACGATGCGGAGCAGCCGGCGCGCGCCGGATCGCGCGCCGGCGTAGTGGCCCCACTTTCCAGCAGCCGCCACGAGCGGCGCCGGAAGGAGCAGCACGAGCAGGAAGAGCAGATGATCGGTGCCCTCGGCGATGTGGCGCATCCCGAGCTTCACCATCCCGACGTAACCCGTCAGCTCGCCGCGAGCCGGCCAGCTACCGATTCGCGCGGCCGCCGGAGAGGCGCCTGTTTGCGCGTAGTCCAGCTTGAACGACTGCTGCTCGTAGCTCCGGCTCTGCGCGGTGATGCGAAGGGTGGAGTCTTCCGGCACGAGCGCGTTGACGAGATAGACCGAGATCCCACTCTGGTGACGGTTCTCGAACGCCAGGCGCCGCTGGGAGCCACCACTCGGCACCACCGCGTCGAAGTCGAGCTCGATCTCGCCGAGTCCGTCCTTCATCTCGGCGACCTCCGCGAACTTCGACGCAGCCAGGCGGAGCGGGATACGTGATCCGTCGAGCGTGAGCGAGAGATCGCCGAGCACCCGCTCTGCGTACTTCCGCTGCTCGCCGAGAGAGAGGACTCCGTCGCCGTTCGAGTCGATGCTGGCGAGCACCACGGGGAAGACGGCGACACCGGGCGCCAGCCGGAGCTGTAGCCGGAGGTGATCCCTCCCCAGCGAGATCATCGTCGCCTGCAGATACTCGTCGGTGCGATGCGCGTACGCCGGCGTCGCCATCGAGAGCAGCACGGCCGCAGCGACGACGCCGCCGGCGGCAAGGTACTTCTTCATCTCGACGTGAGCTTCCGGCCGTAGTCGTTGGTTGGGTCGCGGTAGATGGTGTGCACGTGCTGGGTGGGATCACCGCCCAACGGCTGTGGCGCGTACTCGATGACGAGATTCGGCCCCTGGATCCGGTAGTACGACGTCCCGCTGCGTCCTTCGGCGTGCGTCGTCGGACCACTCCACGCAAACCAGGTCTGATCGAGGCCGGCCCTGATCTCCGCCAGCCGCGCCGCGGCGGCGCTCTCGTGCACGATGCCCGACCATTCCGCGATGAGGTCGAGCAGCATCGCGCGCTGCGTCGCGTTCATCGACGACACCTTCAATCCCTCGGGCTGGATCGTCTTCCCATCCTGCCCCGGACCGAGCACCAGATCGGCGACCTTGTAGTTCAGGATCGCCTGCGCACGCTGCGACGCATCGAGCGCGTCCAGCAGCGCGAAGGCTTTGTCGTTCTCCTGGCCGAGCGGTCGCACGGTCTTGCCGGCGAGCGTGTACAGCGCGGGCTGCGCCGCCGTGAGGCTCGGCGTGAGCACTCCCTGCTCGCCGACGATCGTGATGTTCAGCGCGAGGTGATGCCCGCCGAACTGCAGCATCCACGGCGCCGTCTCCGACGGCGTGCCGAGGATGGAGACGTAGAACAGATCCTTCCCGAACATCGGGTTGTTCCGCTCGTTCTGCTTGAGGACCTCGTCGCCCTCCACGATCTGCTGGACCTTCTCGAATCCGCGTGCGCTCAGCGCGGACGACAGCATCGTCATCGCTGCGGCACGCTGCGCCGCGCTCAGCTCACCCATGCGCAGACCGGCGCGCTCGACGAATCGCGTCGGCAGGTTGGACCAGCGAGCACGCTGCTTGGCGTCGTCGAAGCTGAACGACACCCGCTGCCGCTGCGCCGAGTCGAGCGTGGTGAGGAACGCCCTCGCGGCGCGAACCACTCGGCCCGTCGCGGTCTGCGCCGCGGCGGCCGTCGCCGTGAGGCCGAGCATCGTGGTCACCGCAACGGCTCGAGTCGCGTTCTTCCGCCAGGCATTCATCATCACGTTCTCCTCGTCGTCGCTCGCTGGAGGTGATCGTCGACGCTACTGCGCGTCGGGTTGCTGCTGCCCCGCATCCTGCTGCTGCTCGCGCTCACCGCGCTCGCGGATGCGCGGCTGCTGGCCGAAGGTGTAGTTGAAGCTGAGGTTCAGCCCGCGCGCGCCGAACTGGCGACGCGAGGTCTGATAGTACGTGTCGCCGCTCGTCACGAAGCCCATCCCCATCGTGTTGAACGGATCCATCACGCGCAACGTCACGCTCGCCGCGTCGCCCATCAGCTTCTGGCGCACCGCGAGGTTCGTCATCGTCATCGCGGACATGCGGCCCTGCTCGTTCTTCATCCCCGCCCGGTACATGATGAAGCCCTGCAGGTCGAGCGTCGGGCTCACCTTGAGGGACGCGTTGCCGCGCGTCGACCAGCCGAACGCCTTGTTGGAGACGTCGCTGCTCAGATTGCTGCCGTCGGTGACCTGCTGATAGGCGCTGAAGCCGCCGAAGCCGGACAGCCGCCCGAGCCGCAGCGAGCCGTTCACGTCCGTGCCGTACGAGTCGCTCGTCGCCACGTTGCTGAACGTCGTCGTGAAGACGCCGGCCGTGTCGAGGGTGCGGATGAACCGGATGGCGTTGACGGTGTGCCGCGCGAACGGCGTGATCTGCAGCGATCCCTTCGAGAAGTACTGCTGGAAGCCCAGCTCGAAGGCGTGGGTGTACTCGGGCAGCAGGTACGGGTTGCCCTTGAACTGGTTGAGCGCGTCCTCGCGGAAGCCGAATGGGTTGAGCTGGCGCGTGTCGGGGCGCGAGACGCGCTTCGAGTAGCTCAGCTTGAGCTGGCGCGAGTCGCCGATGTTGTACGCCGCGATCGCGCTCGGGTACAGGCTGCGATAGTCGTTGTCGTACGGCTGCGCGCTGCTCGTCAGATCGAAGCGCGTGTTCGCCTGCTCGGCACGGAGGCCGGCCTGCAGATCGAAGTGACCGACGCCCTGGCTCAGCACTCCGTACACCGCGTTCACCTGCTCGTCGTAGGTGAACGCGTTGCTGCGCGACGCGTCCGTGGCGAAGCTCGTGCCGCCGTCGGGCGAGGTGGCGACGTCGAAGCTGTTGTCGAGGCGGCGGAGGGTGCCCTTGTAGCCCGTCTCGAGCTTCGTGCGCGAGCCCAGGGTGCGCGTCCAGTCGGCCTGCAGATAGCCGGTCTTCGCGTTCTCGTCCGTCACGTTGGTCTCGAGGCTGGACGCGCGCGCCGCCGCGGTCGGCGACGAGATCAGCGTCTGATCGCCGAGGCGCACGTCGTCATGATCGTGCCCGGCGTTGACCCGCGCTTCGGCGGTGAGGCCGTCGCCCTGCCGCTCGGTGGTGTGCTTGTACGTCAACGCGTAGTCCAGCGACCGCTCGGCGCCCGTCATCAGCTTCGACTGCAGGTACTCCGAGGTGAGCGCGCGGTCGACGTCGAGCTCGCGATACAGGTTGTCGTTCGTGCGCGTGGGCGCACGATCGCTCAGCACGAGGTTGGACGAGATCGAGCTGCGCGCGTTGAGCTTGTAGTCGGCCGTCGCGTTGAAGCTGTTCGAGAAGCCCTTGTTGGAGCCGCCGATGTCGCCCTCGAGAAAGGGAGCGAGACCGGACGCGAAACCCTGGCGATCGCTGAATCCGGTGATCTTGCGGCTCTCGCGCATGAAGCCGTAGTTGGCGAACAGCGTCAGCGCGCCCTGCTGGTAGCCGACGTTGCTCGACGCGTTGAAGCCGCCCGTGGTGGCGCCGCCGAAGGTCAGCCCGCCGCTCGTGCCGAGGTCCGTGTTCTCCTTGAGCACGATGTTGATGATGCCCGCCATCCCCTCAGGGTCGTTCTTCGCGGACGGATTCGCGACGACCTCGACCTTCGCCACCATGTTGGCGGGAAGCTGCGCGAGAAAGCCGCTGAGCTGGTCGCCGCGCATCGGCGAGATGCGGCCGTTGATCTGCACGACGACGTTCTCGTTGCCGCGCAGACTGAGCTTGTTGTCGCCATCCACTTCGATGGAGGGCACGTTGCGGAGCACGTCCACCGCGCTGCCGCCGGACGCCGCCGGCATGTCCTTCACGTTGTACGCGGTGCGGTCCGGAGCCACCGCGACTTCCGACTGCTCGGCGGTCACCGCGACGGCGGACAGCTCGGCGACCGCGGCCTTGAGTTCGATCTTGCCGAGATCCGCGACGGGCGCGGCGGGCGTGAGCACGGCGCTCTTCACCACCGGCGAGTAGCCGAGGAGCCGAACTCGGACGACGTAACGTCCCGGACGCAGTCCCTCGATGTGGAAGACGCCCTCGGCATTCGCGAATCCGCCGCCGACGAGCGATGAATCCGTCGCACCGCGCACCGCCACCGACGCGCCAGCGATCGGCTGCTGGGTGCCAGTACGGACGATGGCGCCAGTGATGCGCCCGGACGGCCCAGCCCCGGGGCCTCCGCCTGGCCGCGCGCCAGGCGGTGGCCCGCCCTGCGCGCTTGCACTGGAGGTGACGCTGGCGCTCGCCAGCAGCAGGAACGACATCGCACGAGTCAGGCTCTTCATAGAATCTCCCGCGGGCAGGGCCGCGAAGCAAAGGTCGGTAGTCTCCCTGAACTACCCGCAGCCCGGGACTGCTGTTGGGTACTGCCGGAGCACGGTGTTCCGCGTCGTGCCGGCACGCGGCCGCCCGCGCCAATGGACCTTCTCGCGCCCGTCGCGCATGATGGTGGCGCTCGACGCCACGTGCGCGCACGAAGCACTCGACAGGCTCCGCACCCTTCACCCGGGAAGCCAGATGGAAACTCCAACGATCGATGGCTCGATGTCGTTCCTGCCGCCGCGGGCTCGGCGCTCGTCCGCCGTGGCGTCGCTGGCGGCGGCGTGCGCGATGCTGAGCCTCGCCGCGCCGGCAATCGCGCAGACGGCGCAGAGCAAGGCGCCTCCCGTGATCGACATCCACGTGCACACGTTCGGGGGCTTCCCGGGCGGAACGCCGATGTGCCCCTTCCCGCCGCAGTTCCTCGCCTCCGATCCGAAGACCAAGGAGTCGACGAGCGGATGGTCCGACCAGAACTGCGTGCTTCCGCTTCAGCCCTCCGCGACCCCGGACGAGTACATGAAGGCGGTGCTGGCCGACTACGAGCGGCTCAACGTGACCGCGGTGGTGATGGGCGACGAGGCCTCCGTGCGGAAGTGGAAGGCGGCCGCGCCGTCACGCGTCATCATGGGCACGTCGTTCATGAACTCCCCGACGGCCGGCGAGTACGAGCCGCTCGACAAGCTGCGCACCGCGTACTCGAGCGGAGGCTTCAAGGTGATGGGCGAGATCGGCCTCCAGTATCAGGGCCTCTCGCCGAGCGACATGTCGGTGGACAAGTACTTCGCGCTCGCCGAGGAGCTGGACATCCCGGTCGGCATTCACATGGGGACGGGCGGTTCGGGCCGCGCCAACGTCGCGATGCCGAAGTTCCGCGGCTCGATGGGTGATCCACTCCTCGTGGAGGAGCTGCTCGCGCGGCATCCGAAGCTCCGGCTGTGGATCATGCACGCCGGCTACCCGATGATCGACAACCTGCTCACCGTGCTGCAGGCGAACTCCCACGTCTACGTCGACGTGGCCGGGCTGATCTGGAGCTATCCGCGGAAGGAGATCGACAACTACATCCAGCGCATCGTGGAGGCGGGATTCGGCGACCGCCTCATGTTCGGCACCGATCAGCTGGTGTGGCCCAAGCTGATGGAGACGTCGATCTCGGTGATCGACCGCGCGAGCTATCTGACGCCGCAGCAGAAGCGCGACATCCTGTACAACAACGCCGCGCGCTTCCTGCGTCTCGACACCGCGGCAAAGCCGTAGCCTGCACGGCGGCGCACGCGTCTCGGAGACGCGTGCGCCGCCATGCGTCCCGCTCAGCCGCCGCCCTTCGTGAGCCCGCCGAGCGTGAAGCGGAACTCCTTCGCCGCCGCGTCGTACGCGACGGTATAGGTGGTGGGAAAGGCGCCCGCGCTCGCCCACTGCGTGGGCTGTGGGATCGGCAGCGTCGCGTTCGGATGAGTCTCGAGGTACGCCTTGGTGACCATCGGCTCGAGGAAGATGAAACGGCCGTCCCACGAGCCGAAGATGAAGGTCTTCGTGAACGGCTGCCCGTTCAGCTCGGGCGACTTCACGTCGGACCAGTGCACGCCCATCTGCGGAATGGCGTTCGCGGCGATCGGAGCCGGCGGCGGCACGTAACCCGCCGGCACGAACGACGCCGCGGGCAGATTCGCCGCCTTGGTCGCGAACTGCGGATCGTTCGGCAAAATCGCCATCTGCGTCGCGCTGCTCACCAGGTAGAAGTGCAGATCGAAGTGCGGCTTGCCGTAGAGCTGCGGCGGCTCGTGCCCATTCGGGTTCCACCCCAGCTCCGCGTGATCGAAGCCGGTGCCCGCCGCCTCGGCGGGAAGTGGCAGCGTCACCATCAGCGCGGTGGGGTTCGGACCAGACGCGGTGGCGGGTAGTCCGCTGAGCGCACCCTCGGTCATCGCGACGCCGATCGCCGCCGCAGCGCCGTTCGCGTCGGTCTGCACCCACGCCCGCGCCGAGCCTTGCGCGAAGGACACGGTCGGGCCGTAGACCGTGGCGGCCTTGGTGGTGGGGCCTGTGTCGTTGCTGCACGCGACGAGCGCTCCGACGATGGAGGCCGCCACCAATCCGGCGGCTCCGATGATCCTGTGATTCGACATGGTCACTCCTGCAATTGGAAACGCGGCGCGTCGCACCGGTGTGTCGCCGCCGATACAAGGCTCAGCGAAGAACGTCCATGCTTTTTTTCATCGACTTTCGCTGGTGACGCCGGCCACGGGATGCGCCATCCGGCTCGCTGTTCCGGCTCGGCGCGGCGTGCTATGATCCGACCGGTGACGTCAGACGACTCCGCGGAACTAGTCCCGCTCTTCGACGAGCTGATCGAGCTCGAACCGGCCGCGCGCGACGCCCGCCTGCGCGAGCTCGGACCCGAGTCGTCGGTGTCGCGGGAGGTGGTGTCGCTGCTCGCCGCGGCGGAGCGCGCCGGAGACTTTCTCGGTCTCCTGAACGGCGCGCCGCCGGCCGCCGGCGCCGAGCGCGCCCCGTCTGACCGCGTGGGCGGCCGCTACCGACTCGAGCGGCACATCGGCAGCGGCGCGATGGGCGACGTTCATCTCGCATGGGACGAGCAGCTCGAGCGGCAGGTCGCGCTCAAGTTCCTGCGTGCGCCGGCGAGCGGAGCCGACCCCGCGTCGGTCGCGCGCTTCCGCGCCGAGGCGCGAGCGGCAGCGCGCATCGACCACCCGCACGTCGGCACGGTGTACGATGCCGGCGAGACGGCATCGCGCGAGCTGTTCATCGTGATGGCGTACTACCCGGGCCAGACGCTGCGCGAGCGCATCGCGCGCGGACCGCTGCCGCACACCGACGCGCTGCGCATCGCCGCGCAGATCGCGGGCGCGCTCGCCGCCGCGCACGCCGCCGGAATCGTGCATCGCGACGTGAAGCCGGCCAACGTGCTGTTCGACGCGGAAGGCGGAGCGCGGCTCACGGATTTCGGCATCGCCAAGCTTCTCTCCGACGCCGACGCGACGACGATCGGCGTCGCCATGGGAACGCCGGCCTACATGTCGCCCGAGCAGTCGCGCGGCGCCCCGGTTCACGCCGGCACCGACCTGTGGGCGCTCGGCGTGATGCTCCACGAGATGCTGTTCGGCACGCGACCTCGGGGCAGTGGCGACGTATCCGCCGCGGGCGACGATGCGGCCGCCGAGCCCGCGCGCGCGCTCATCGCGGCGCTGCTCACCGAGGATCCTGCCCATCGTCCGTCGGGCGCCAAGGCGGTGCAGCACGCACTGGAGGCGATGCTCGCCGACGCCGACCCTGCCGCCCCCGCGCGCGCGATGGACGCGGGACGCGGCGCGCTGCCGCATGCGGTGACGAGCCTCGTGGGACGCCGGCACGAGCTCGCGATCGCGCGTGCGCTCCTCCGCAAGACGCGCCTGCTCACGCTCACGGGTCCCGGAGGAACGGGCAAGACGCGGCTCTCGCTGGAGCTCGGCGATCAGCTGCGCGGGGAGTACGCGGACGGCGTCTGGTTCGTTCCGCTCGCGGAGATCTCCGAACCCGGCCTCGTTCCCTCGTCGGTCGCGCAGGCGCTCGGCGTGCGCGATCTCGGCGCCACGCCGGTGCGCGATCGCGTCATCAACACGTTGCGAGCGCGCTCCCTGCTGCTCGTGCTGGACAACTTCGAGCACGTGCTCGACGCCGCGCCGTTCGTCTCCGCCGTGCTCGCGAGCTGTCCCGGCGTGACGATGCTCGTGACGAGCCGAGCGTCGCTCGGCGTGCAGGGCGAGCAGGTGCTGCCCGTGCCGCCGCTCGCCACGCCACGCACCGCCGACGACGTCGCCGAGAACGAGTCCGTGCAGCTCTTCCTCGCCCGCGCGCGCGCGGTCCGGCCGAGCTTCGTGGTGGATGACGACGCGCTGGGCGCCATCGCCGACGTCTGCCGCCGGCTGGACGGTCTGCCTCTCGCGCTGGAGCTCGCGGCCGCGCGCATGCAGGTGCTCGCACCGCGTGCGATCCTGTCGCGGCTGGAGCGGCGGCTCGAGCTACTGCAGGTCTCGGGGCCGGACCGGCCCGCGCGCCACGGGACGATGCGTGCGGTGATCGACTGGAGCTACGTCCTGCTGACGGATGAGGAGCGCGCACTCTTCCGGCGGCTCGCGGTGTTCGCCGGCGGCGCGTCGCTCGAAGCCGCGGAAGCGGCGGCGTCGGAGGTGGTGCCGCGCGTGCTCGACGGCCTCGAGTCGCTGGTGAGCAAGAGTCTGTTGCAGTCCGAGGAGCAGCCGGATGGTGATCCGCGCTTCACGATGCTGGAGACCGTGCGCGAGTTCGGGCTCGAGCAGCTCTCCACGAGCGACGACGACGCTGCGGCGCGGCGCGCGCACCGGTCGTACTTCATCGCGCTGGCCGAGCGGGGCGCCGCGCAGCTTCGCGGCCCGGACCAGGCCGCGTGGCTGGACCGGCTGGAGCGCGAGCACGCGAACCTGCGCCTCGCCCTCGACGACGCGCTCGGCGACGACCGCGGGCTCCGCGACGCCGCGCGGCTGTCGGTCGCGCTGCACCGCGTGTGGCTCACCCGCGGTCCGTTGCTCGAGGGCATCGACTACCTGCGGCGCGTGCTGGACGCGATGGATGCACCGGGCGCGCAGCCATCCGACGCGATGTCGCGCGCACGCGTCACGAGCAGCATGGCGCATCTCGTGGCCACGCGCAGCCTCTTCCGCGAAGCGCGCGATCTCTTCGCACGGAGCCTGACGTTGTACCGAGCGGCGGACGACCGCGCGGCCATCGCGGCCACGCTCAACAACCTCGCGTGGCAGGTCTGGATCGTCGGCGATCTGGCCGAGGGCGAAGCGCTCTCGCGCGAGGCGATGGCGATCCACGCCGAGCTGCGCGACGAGCTCGGCGTCATGCTGTCGCGCAGCAACCTCGCCTGGATCGCGATGGAGCGCGGCGACTTCGACGTCGCGGAGCAGCACTTCGAGGCGGTGATCGCATCGCACGAGCGGCGCGGTGAGGCGCGCGCCGCGGCGTTCGCGATGAGCTCTCTGGGCGAGCTCGCCGCGCGGCGCGGCGATCACGCGCGCGCCGTGGCCCTGCACGAGCGCGCGCTCCGCGTCGGCGACCCGGTGGCGGACCTCGGCTATCGCACCCTCGTGCTCGTGCGGCTCGCCGCGTCGCGGCACGAGCTGGCGCATCCGGGCGACCACTTCGCGTCCATCGAGCGCGAGCACGTGCCGGCGCTGCGAGAGTTCGGCCGGCTCTGGCCGCTCGCGTATGCGCTGAACAAGCTGGGCGAGCTGCTGCTGGCCCGCGGCGACGCCGGCCGCGCGCGCGCCGTGCTCGAGGAGGCGCTGGACGCGCGCATCACCGCGGGGGTCGCCGCGGGCCAGGCCGAGACGCGCCTCCTGCTCGGCGTGGCGCGACTGCGTGCGGGAGATCGCGTCGGCGCGGCGACGCAGATCGCCGAGGGCATCGCGGCGGCCCGGACCTACGGCGCTCGGCCCATCCTGATCGCGGGGATCGAGGCCGCCGCCGAGCTCGCGCTCGACGCCGGCACCACCGATCTCGCGGCGACGCTGCTCGCCTCGGCGGAGCGGGCGCGGAACGCCGATGGAGCCGGCACGTCGCTGGACGACGCGAGCGCCGCGGCGGCCTCGGTGGCGGAGCAGGTCGTACGGGAGGCGGCGCTCGCCGCGCGGAGCGGGGCGACCCCGTAGATTCCCTGCTGGCGGTCTCCTGCCGACGACCGCGGCCGATCCCATCGTACGGCGAGGGGCCGCGCGCGGCCTCATCCATCTCGCAACGAGCAGATGTCACCGGAGTCGCCGAACGATCTCACGCAGCTTCTGAGACGCTGGCAGGCCGGCGACCGCGAGGCGCTCGAGGCGCTGCTGCCTCGGGTGTACGGGCGCCTTCGCGAGATCGCGCGCGCGCGCCTGCGCGGCGAGCGTCCCGACCACACGCTCGACACGTCGGGTCTCGTCCACGAGGCGTACCTGCGCATGGCGGGCGGGAGCGCGTCGGACTGGCAGGATCGCGCGCACTTCTTCGCGGTCGCCTCGACGGCGATGCGTCACGTGCTCATCGACCACGCCAAGCAGCGACAGGCCGAGAAGCGTGGCGGGTCGGCGATCCGCGTGCCCTTCGAGCCGGAGACGTGGGGATTGGTCGCCGCCGCGGCGACGGCGGACCCCGACATGCTGCTCGCGCTCGACGAGGCGCTGACCGGACTCGAGTCCGCCCACCCACGGCAGGCCAAGGCGATCGAGCTGCGCTACTTCGCCGGCCTCACGCTGGAGGAAGCAGCCGAGGTGCTCGGCACCTCCGCGCCCACGGTGATGCGCGACCTGCGGTTCGCGCAGGCGTGGCTCGCGCGGTCGCTGGGCTGAGGCGAGCGAGCGCGCCAGGCGAACAGAGCGGCAGGAGCGGATCGGCGGGCGACTTGCAATGCTCGCTCGCACTTCCACTCCAATCAGGAGCGCGTGATGCCACACTCTCATTCTGCTCGGCGCTCGATCGCCGCGCTCGCCGCGCTGGTCGTGTTGGGCGCCACCACAGCGTGCGGAGGGAGCGGAGATAGCACCGCCGCCGCGCCGCCACCCTCCATCGTCGGCAGCTACGTGGCGACGACGTTCCAGGTGACGCCGATCGGTCAGCCGGCGATCGATGTGCTCGCACGAGGCGGCACGCTCGCCCTGGTGATCGCGGCGGACAACAGCACGACCGGGTCCCTCTCTCTCCCGCCGAGCATCCTGGGATCACCATTCTCGGCCACCCTCACGGGCACGGCCGTTCAGACCGGGAACACGGTGAAGTTCGAACAGAGCGCCGACACGTTCGTGCGCGATCTCACCTTCACCGTCAGCGGCTCCACCCTTCAGGCGACGAACCAGCCGGCGGGGGTTGGCACGTTCACGATCGTCCTGACGCGGCAGTAGCGGTGCGCCCACGACAGACATGCTCCGATTCTCCTCGCGCCGTGCAACGACTGCGCAGCGCGCGCACGACAACCGCCATCAAGGGGTCAGACCCTCCTGACTTGCGCTGTCGCGTCTACCCCTTGACCCGAATCTAGTTTGTATCTACTCTGGATACATTATGAACACCCGCTTCTCCGTCGCCGTGCACATCCTCACCTTCCTGCAGACGCAGCGGGGGGAGCCGGCGACGTCGGAGCTGGTCGCGTCGAGCGTCGGGACCAACCCCTCGCTCATCCGGCGGCTGATGGGGCAGCTCATCAAGGCGGGGCTCGCCTCGGCGCAGCGCGGAACGGGGGGCGGCGCCGTGCTCGGCCGCCCCGCGAGCGAGATCACCCTGCTCGACGTCCATCGCGCGATCGACGAGGACTCCGACGTCATCCCGATTCACCAGTCGGCCAACCTGCGATGTCCGGTGGGCCGCCACATCCAAGGCGCGCTGGAGCGGCGCATCGACGCGGTGGAGCGCGCGATGAACGGCGAGCTCGCCCGCACCACCATCGCCGACCTGGCGAGCGACGTCACTCGTCGCGCACGACGGACCCACGCCTAGAGCTGGCCGGCCGGCCCGCCGGCCTTCGATTTGTCCGTCTTTGTAACCATTGCAGTCACAATTTCTACCATGGAGAGCATCATCATGCGGATCGTCGTCTTCGGAGCTACCGGCAACGTGGGACAGCGCATCGTCAGGGAAGCGCTGAATCGCGGCCACGAGGTGACCGGCGTCGTGCGCGACCCGGCCGCCGTGCAGTCCCCCGACCCACGCGCTCGCCTGGTGCGCGGCGACGCAACGAACGCGGCGAGCGTGGCAGATGTCGTGAAGGGCGCCGACGCGGTGGTGAGCGCCATCTCGCCGCGCCCGAATCCGCGTGGGCTTCCAGCGCCGAAGCTCGTCGACAACTCGCGAGCGCTGATCTCCGGACTGCGCGACGCCGGCGTGCGGCGCGTGCTCTACGTCGGCGGCGCGAGCAGCCTCGAGGTCGCGCCCGGCAAGCAGCTCCTCGACCAACCCGGCTTCCCCGACATCTACCGGGCCGAGGCGATCGAGGGTCGCGACGCGCTCGGCGTGTGGCGCAGCGAGGCCGATGGGCTCGAGTGGACATATCTCAGCCCGGCGGCGGAGATCGGACCGGGTGAGCGGACCGGCCGCTACCGCTCGGCGGACGACCAGCTCCTCGCCGATGCCGAGGGCAAGAGCTTCATCACCTTCGAGGACTATGCGGTCGCGGTGCTCGACGAGCTGGAGCAGCGACGGCACGTCGGCAAGCGGTTCGGCGTCGCGTACTGATTCGGCGTGGTGGAGCGCCGAGCTCCCACTCGGCGCTGCCGCCGCCAACCTAACGTCTCGGCGAGCGCGATGTACTCGCTCGGCCGCGCGGTGCATGGAAGTTGCGCCGCGTTCGGTCCCCAACCGAGGACCCGAGGAGGCACGCATGACCCAACCGACCATGACCGGAAATTCCGAGCTCGTCGCGGAGCTGAACGATCTTCTCCAGCTCGATCACGACGCGGTGAACGCGTACGGCATCGCGATCCAGTCGATCGACAACGCGAGTTGGAAGGAGAGTCTCATCCGCTATCGTGGCGACCACGAGCGCCACATCGACAACCTCACGACGCACATCCGCGTCCTCGGTGGAATTCCGATGCAGCTGCCGCACGTGCCCACCGGCATCTTCAAGTCCGCCGTGCAGCTCGCCGGCAAGGCCGGCGGAGACAGGGCGATCCTGCTCGCCTTCAAGTCGAACGAGGGTCAGGTGCGCGACAAGTATTCACGCGCCGCGAACGCCGGACATCCGCAGGCGACGACCGCGCTGCTGCGCCAGAACGCACGCGACGAGGAGACGCACTACGCGTGGGTCTCCGGCGTGCTGGAGAGCATCGGCGCGGGTGCGGACACGACCGTCGGCAAGGCGGAAGCGGCGTTCGAGAAGGTGCACGGCGGCGCCGCGACGGCGATGGAAGACGCGGAGAAGGTCGCGATGAACGGCGCGCAGCGGCTCCGTCGCCGCTTTCGTTCGACGTCGCCGAAGGTGAAGGCGGCGATCGGCGTGGGGCTCGCGCTCCTCGTGGTGCGGAGGCTGGTCAAATAGCGCGGGCGGACGTGGGACGTGATCGAAGGAGGATTCGGCCCCGACGTCACCTTCATCGACTCGGCGCTCGCGGCCACGTTCGAGCGCTGCGCGATCGATCCGCATCGACTCGCCGTCGGCGGCTTCTCCGACGGCGCGTCGTACGCGCTCTCGATCGGGCTCGGCAACGGCGACCTGTTCACCCACGTGCTCGCGTTCTCACCGGGCTTCATGGCGCCGGCCGAGCAGATCGGCGCGCCGCGCTGCTACGTGTCGCACGGCACGCGCGATCAGGTGCTGCCGATCGACCACTGCAGTCGTCGGCTCGTGCCGGTGCTTCGGGACGCGGGCTACGACGTGCGCTATCGCGAGTTCGACGGGCCGCACACGGTGCCGGCGGAGCTGGCGCGCGAGGCGGTGGAGTGGTTGGTCGCGCTCGAGTGAGCGGCTAGCGGCGCACGCGGAAGACGTACTGCCCCGACCCCACCTCGTACACGACGCGCCCCTGCTCCGTGCGCAGCAGCCTGACGCCTCGCGCACGTTCCGCGATCACCGGCGCACCGTTCGCGATCTCCGTGACGCTCGCGGCACTTGCCGCCGGCACGTAGACCACCCCGACCGCGTTGTCCGGAACGCTGACGTTCAGCTCGAGCCCGGCCGGCGTGCGCCGCCACATCGCGCCCACGGGGCCACGCACGCTCTGGTACGACATCGAGACGCTGTCGAGCCCCCGACTCGGAATCTCCGGCTTGAACTCGATGCGCCGGTATCCCGGCTCGATCGGACGCACGCCGGCGAGATCTTCATAGAACCACTGCACGATCGCGCCGAACATGTGGTGGTTCTGCGAGCGCGTCCCCGCGTACCAGTGCTCGCCCAGCGCGCTGAAGCCGAGCGAGTCGGTCCAGTAGCCCCAGCTCGGCTCGTCGGTCTGGGTGGCGACGGTGAAGGCGACATCGTGATGCCCGGTCGCGGTGAGCACCGGCAGCACGTAGCGCGCGCCGATCACGCCGACGTACGCATTGCCGCCGCTCTTGTTCATGATGTCGTCGGCGAGCTTGGCCGCCACGCTCGCGCGCAGGCCGTCGGGCACGAGACCGAACGCGAGTGGGAGGATCTGCGCGGTGTGCACGTACTCGCGCATCGGCCGCGGTGCCGCCGGCGGACCGCCCGTCGCCGGAGCGGCGACGCCCGGCACGGGCCGCTCGCGGTACACGCCGTCCGCGCCGAGGAAGGCGGTGTTGAAGTCGCGCTTGATGTGGGAGAAGAGCGTGTCGTAGCGCGCGGCGTCGGCCGGCTTGCCGAGCACGCGGGCCACGTCGGCGGCGATGCTCGCCATGTGCGCGTAGTACGCGGTGGACGCGAGCCGATTGAGCGTCGGCACGCCTTCGGGCGGCACCCAGTCACCCAGACCAGAGGTGAGCGTGTACGCGAGGCCGTCTCCGTCGCGCGGCGTCCACTGCGGGATCCACTCGTCGAGGTAGCGCTGCATCGCGGGGTACGTCTTCGCGAGCGCGCGTGCGTCGCCGTAGCGCTGATACGACTCCCACGGAATGACGAACCAGAACGCGTCCCACGCCGGCGTCGCGCCGCAGCAGTCGGCCGGCTTGAACGCGGGCTTCCCCGCCCAGCCGTAGTGCATGTTGGTCGGTGCGAGCAGACTCACCTCGCCGTGCTGCGTCTGATCGTCGAGCATGTCCTGGAACATCTTCCAGTACAGTCGCTCGGTGTCGAACAGCGTGGACGCCGTGGCCGACGTGAGCTGCGCGTCGCCGGTCCAGGCGTTCTTCTCGTACACGGGCGTGTCGGTGATCACGCCTTGCAGATTGCTCTGGATCGCCCACGCGGTGTTGCGATGGATGCGATTCAGCGTGGCGTTCGACGAGACGAAGGACGACGTCGAGACGACCGACGAGCGCACCTGATTCACTCGCTCGAGGGACACGGTCACGCCGCTCGGCAACGGTGCGCCGTTCGGCCCGCTGATCTGCACGAAGCGGAATCCCTTGTAGCTGAAGCGCGGGCTCCACGTCTCGGCGCTGCCCCCCTTCGCGACGTAGTAGTCGGTCTGGAGCTGCCCGAACACGAGATCGTTGCCGGCGATGCTCGCGCGGCCAGTGCTGTCGCGCTTCTCGCTGTAGAAGACTTCTACCGGAGTACCGGCCGGTGCTTCCACTCGGATCGTTGCCCATCCGGTGAGCGTCTGGCCCACGTCGTAGACGATCACGCCGGGCGTCGGCTCGACGCGCGTGCCCGCCTCCCGCGTGCCGACGACGCGAATCGGCTCGTGCGTCTCGGCGCGGACGACGCCGTCCGGCGCGCCGACGACCCGCGCGCTCGTCCATGAAGACGCATTGAAGCCCGGTCGGTCCCAGCCGGCGATCTCGCGCCGCGCGTCGTACGTCTCGCCGAGGTAGTAGTTGTCGTAGCGCGTCGGCCCCTGTACGCTGGCCTTCCAGCTCGCGTCCGACGTGATCACCTCTTCCGTGCCATCGGCGTACGTGACGTACAGGTCGAGGCGGAGCCGAGGCGTCGCGCGCCACTCGGCCTCGTGCCAGCCCCAGTCCCAGGTGCGCGCCTGATCGTCGAACTGGCCGGAGCCGAGCTCCGTCGCGACGACGTTCTCGCCTTGACGGATGAGCGGCGTGACATCGTGCGTCGTGTACAGGACCGTCTTGCTGTAGCGCGTGAAGCCGGGATCGAGCACGCTGTTTGACGCGGCGGTTCCATTGACGCGCAGATCGTTGTACGCGAGGCCAGTGGTGTAGATGCGCGCGCGCGTGACGGGCTTGTTCACGGTGAATGACTTGCGGAGCAGCGGCGCCGGCCGCAGCTCGCGGCACTCACCCTCGTTGTTCTTCACGAGCCGCGCGGCGAAGCCGCTCGTCAGCCAGCGCACGGGGCGACAGAACTCTCCGCGCGCGCGCACGATGCTGTCGTCGGCTGCGCCCTCGGCGACCGACGGTGGTCCACCGCGCTCCGGGCCGGCGATCCACTGACCGCGCCAGTCCGTCACGCCGAGCAGCGCGGTCTCGAACCAGGTGGGCCGCGACCACTCGCTGTTCAGCGCACCATTCGCCGTGGCGCGCACCGACCAGTAGTAGCGCGTGCGTGGTCGCAGCGCTGGCCCCGCGTAGAGCGTCGACGGATCGCTGGAGCGAACATCGCGCGAGTCCCAGACGTCGGTGCGTCCGGGCTGCAGCAGCTCGGGCCGAGTGGCGACGAGCACGCGGTAGCCGCTCTGCATGACGCCGCGCCGGTCGCTCGCGAGCTGCCACGTGAAGCGCGGCGTGTGGTCGTCGATGCCGAGCGCTTCGGCGGTGGCGTCCGTCTCGAGGTGATCGACGGCGAGGGACGGTGTCGCCGAGCGTGCGCTCTGGGAGTGCGCGGCACCCGCGCTCGTTCCCAGGAGAACGAGCGCGAGGATGCTACTTGAACAGGCGAGGCGCGAAGTCCGCGAGGTAGTCGCGCCAGTTCGTCCAGGTATGCCCGCCGGCGCTCTCGTGGTAGACGTGCTTGATCTTGTGCCGGTCCAGCAGTGCGCGCGTCGGCGCGGCCGTGCGATAGAGAAAGTCATCCTTGCCGATCGCGTAGTAGACGAGCCTGAACTCGAGGGCGCCGCGATCGAGCGCGACGGCGTTCTGCGTCTCGTAGCTCCGGACCTGCGTCGTGTCCTGCAGCCCGAGGCCCATGCTGAAGACACCAACGTAGCCGAAGCGGTCGGGATGGGTGAGACCGAAGTTCAACGTGTGTGCGCCGCCCATCGAGAGGCCGGCCATCGCGCGCGTCGCGGGACCGTTCAGCGTGCGGAAGTTCGCTTCGGTGTACGGGATGACGTCCTTCAGCAGGTCGTCGCCGAAGTCGGTGTTCGTCAGCATGTCGACGCCTGGCCGATCGGGCGTGTGGCCGAACGGCATGACGACGATCATCGGCTTCGCCTTTCCGGCCGCGATCAGGTTGTCGAGGATGTAGTTCGCATGGCCCTCGGAGGTCCAGCTGTCGTCGCTGTCGCCGGCGCCGTGGACGAGATAGAGCACCGGGTAGCGCGCCGCGTTCTTCATGTAGCCGGGCGGCGTGTACACGTACGCGCGGCGCTTCGCCCCGAGCGTCGACGACCAGTACTCGACCGTGCTCACGGCGCCGTGCGGGACCGATTTGTCGTACGCCTGGAAGGCCCCCTGTGGACCGAGCACCTCGAACACGCTGTTGGTGCCGACGCGCTCGTGCGAGAATCGCGTCGCCTGCGGATCGGGGACGCGCGCGCCATCGACGCGGAAGTTGTAGCGATAGGTGCCGGGCTCCACCGGCACGGTGGTCGTTCCGGTCCAGAGGCCAAGCGTGTCTTTCGTGAGAGGAACTCCGGCCGGTCCGCCGCCCATGCCGAACGGGATGGCGGTTGCGTTGTCGCTGCTCGTCACCGCGACCGTCGACGCTTCGGGCGCGCAGAGGCGAAACGTCACGCGGCCGTCGGGCAGCGTCTCCACCGACTTGTACGACGCGGGCCCGGTGAAGAACCCCTGCGGCAGACAGCTCGGCTTCCGCGCGGGCCCGCTCGCCGGAGTCTGGGCCAGCGCGGGTGCACCCGCGACGCAGAGGAGGAAGAGTGACCGGGTGAGCGTGTTCATCGGCGTCATGTTCCGCGATTCGTCGCGTCGAAGAAGTGATCTCGCGTGACGAGCGCGCGAACGGCCGCACGTCGGCTTTGTGTAGACGCGACACAATACGTTTTCGCCATTATGTACGCAAGACACAATGAGCTATTCTCCCACGAATGGACGCCGACCCCCTGCTTGCCCAGCTCTTCACGGGCCGAGACCGCGAGCTCATGCCGCATCTCTCGGTCGACTGCACGATCTTCGGATTTCACGAGGGGCAGCTCAAGCTGCTCCTGCTCCGATGGAAGCACCTGAGCGCGTGGAGTCTGCCTGGCGGATTCGTTCGTCGCGACGAGCCGCTCGACAGCGCGGCGGCGCGCGTGCTGCGCGAGCGCACCGGGCTCGACCACGTGTTCCTGCGTCAGTTCCACGCGTTCGGTGGAGTCGATCGCGGCGAGGCTGCCCTGATCCCCGCCTTCGAGGCGATGGGCGTCGAACCGCCGAAGGATCACTGGATCGTCAGCCGCATCGTGTCGGTCGCCTACCTCGCACTCGTCGACGTGGCGAAGGTGGAGCTCAGCCCGGACGCGTGGTCGGATGAGTGCCGCTGGTGGGACCTCAACGATCGGCCCACCCTTCTCTTCGATCACGACGCGATCACCGCGCTCGCGCTGGAGACGCTGCGCGCGCAACTCGACTACCTGCCACTCGCGGCCAATCTGCTACCCCAGAAGTTCACGATGCCCGAGTTGCAGCGGCTCTACGAGACGGTGCTCGGCACGAGCCTCGACCGGCGCAACTTCCAGAAGCGCATGCTCGACCAGGGCTTCATCGCGCGGCTCGAGGAGCGCAAGACGGGAGGCGCGCACCGATCGCCGTACCTGTACCGCTTCACCCGTTCGAGGGGTCGGTCCGCGCCAATCCGCAGGAACTGAATCCGCGCGCGCGCAAGGAGGAGCCATGGTGCACACCGTGCTCTCGGTCGACGACTCTCCATACCAGCGCTGGCAGGCCGACCTGCTCGCCTACACGCATCGGCGTGTCGGTCAGTCCGGATCGTTGACGCGGCTCTGGTCGAGCGACGCACGACCGTCCGCGTTCGCTGGCAACACCTTTCGCGCGCCGCCCTGGTCTCCGCATCCGGTCTCGGGCGACGACTACGCGCCGTACAACAGACCGAGCGCGCTGCTGGCGTGGGTGCGCGACACGCCGCCGACCGACGAGACGGTCCTGCTGCTCGATCCGGACTGCGTGTTCGTCGCCGCGCTCACCGTCGAGGCCACGCGCGGCGAACCGATCGCGCAGCCGCTGAGCTACCTGCACCCCGACCCGGTCCTCGCCGCCCGCCACTGCCGAATCACCCTGTCCGGCGTCGGCGTCGGGGTTCCGATCGTGATCCATCGAGACGACCTCTGCGCGGTGGCCGAGCCGTGGCTGGCCAAGACGGAGTCGATCCGCGACGATCGCACGAGTCGCCGGCTCGCCGGCTGGGTGGCCGAGATGTGGGGCTATGTGTTCGCGGCGGCCGAGCTCGGGCTGCATCACCGTCCACGTGCGCTCGCGCGCTTCCCGACGGAAGATCGCGCGGACCTGCCGCTGATCCACTATTGCTACGGCGCGGCCAGCACCGACGAGCGCTGGTCATGGGACAAGCGACGCTACAGGCCGTGGAAACGCGTCGACGATCCACCGCCCACCGTACCGCGCGCGACGGTGGCCCTCGTCGCGCTCATCAACGACTACGCGAGCGAACAGGGCTACCGGACGCTGCGCACGCCGCGCGCGCGCCGCCGGCCGCGCGGCTGCTGACGCACCCGCGAACGAGCTCCGCCTCGCATCGCTCGATCAGGGCGCGGTGGAACCCTGATCCACGAACGGTCGCAGCGCGAGCTTCGTCTGATGGCCGGTCGCTCCATTCTGACCGTCGCCGTGAACGCCCTGAAAGTAGTGCTTCTCCCATCCGCGACGCTGCTCCGCGGTGCCGGGACGGTTCAGCAGCTCGTTGAACCACGCGCGGTCCTCGGCCCAGCTCTCGTATCGCTCCTGCACGCTCGGGTCGCTGGCCAGGTCGCGGAGCTCCGGCCGAAACGTCTCGAGCTCACCGCGTCGCTGCGGCACCAGCATCGCGATCGGATCACCCGCCTCGAACGTGACCGCGTGCCGGCGCCGCGTCATCTGCCAGTTGACGGTGAACGTCGCGTCGGACCAGTCGGCCTCCACGATCCCCTCGAGCGGAGCGACGCCGTCTCTGTGCCAGTTCGCCGGTCCGCGCACGAGGAGGTTGTAGCCAGGTGGTGTGCGAAAGAGATACGGCACCTGCCAGGTCAGGATGCCGTGGCCGAAGTGGCTGATCGCCGGACAGGGCGCGTGACCTGACAGGTCCTCGACGGTGAGCGCCGATCGAGCTCTCCCACCGGTCCACCTGGCGCGCACCGTGTGCGTGGAGGCGAGCATCCATCCCGCCTGGTTCGCGATCAGCAACGGCAGGCACCGGTTTGCAAACCGCTGATCGGTCGCCTCCATCCACGCGCGCTCCCTGGGCGCCGGTGCGAGCGTCATCGACGGCCGGCCGCCGTGGATCGCGAACGCGACGAGTGTCGGAGCTTCCATGTCATTCTCCTTCTCGTTGTCTCGCATGGTCCGCTGCCGGCCGACGATCGGCCGACGTTCAGTGACAGTTCTGATTCACCTGGAACTCGCGCTGCTTCTTCTGCACGAGCGGCGCACCGACGTCCTTGTCGTGACACCGGCACTGCAGGGTGACGGTCAGCTCCAACGTGTACGTGCCAAGCTGCTTCGTGGCCCGAACCTTGGTCCTCTTGGTAATGTTCGAGCCGACGATCAACGCCGATCCCACGGGCTTCATCGCGATGATCTCCCAGAAGTACGAGATCTTGGTCGTGCACTTCGTCGTCGGGTCGCATCGTCCCTCGCACTTCGGCTCGCCGGTCACGAGGAATGCCGCGCTCCAGTCACACACCTGCGCGTCGAAGACGGCGATCTCCTTGTCTCGGCCGCGCTCCGTGTGGCATTCCGGGACGCAGTTGCCGAGGACGATCGGCGCCAGCGTCATCGACGGCACGCACGCAGACGGAGGCGGAGGTGGTGGCGGAGGTGGTGGCGGCGGCGGTGGTGGTGGTGGTGAGGGCGGCGGCGGCGGCGAGGACCCGAGGGTGCGCTGCGCTCCCGATTGCGGCTTCGCCTGGGACTTCGCCTGCGACGTTTCCGGCATGGTGGCCGACTCGCAGCCAGGCAACAGGACGCTCATGGCGCCCACGAAACCGAGCGCGATCGCCTGCCGTCGCGACAGCGAGCGTTCCTCGGGAGACCTCTCGCCCGAGTCGTGCAGGAGCTTTGCCCGATCGAGCTGATCGAGCGCGACCCACACGAGATCCTCGCTCGGCGGGATGCCGAGCTTCCCTGCAATGATCGTCGCGATCTGGGGGACGGTGGTGCGTCCGTCGCAGTGACTCCAGACGAGCGCGGTGGTCCGGTTCAGCCGGTGTGCTCTGCCGAGTGCAACGTCGTAGACGATGAGCTCAGCTCCAACCTCGCGCGTCGTGAGCTTCTCTCTCCGGGTGGGATATCGCATGGGAACGTCCTCCGCGTTGAGCGTGGGTGCGTCCTTCGGTTGCGGCGAGGAGCGACGTCGCGACGTCACTCTCGTCGCCAAGCCTGCCCCGCAGGAGGGCATGCGCGCTCGCGACGGCTGCGTCGGCGACGCGCAGCGTGAATGCCGGGCGCGCCGCGCCGGACACGGCATGCTCGAGCATCGCGAGGACTGCTTGCCCCTGCGTGAGCGCGCGAGGACGCCAACGCGCTCCTGAACCCTTCGTGATGACCGCGATCACGCCGACGGGCAGCGGCTGGCGGCCGACGTCGTGCGATCGCCGCGAGGTCGCGAACGGGTGCACTCGCCCGCGTGCGTCGAGCACGGCGTACCGGTCGGCGTAGTAGCGTGCGCCGGCGCGCACGAGTGCGTCGACGAGGCGCGTGCGTTCCTCGGCCGGCGTGCCGAGCATGACGAGCGCGCGTCCGTGCCATCCCACCACCGCCGCGTGCACGAACACCCTGCGGCGCGCGCCGGTCGCCACGGCGCCGGCGATGTCCGTCTCCAGTGCCGCAAGGACCTCGTCGAGCACGAGCGAGCGGGCCAGCCGCGCGACGCCGACATACAACATGTGATAGCGTGTTCCCACCGATCCTGGATGCGCACCGCCCACGACGAGTGAGTACAGATCGTCCACGACGGGCGACGCGGCGATGCGGCAGCCGAGCGGGAGACGCGCCCGAACCGGCTCGAGGGCGCTCGCGTCAGAGACGCGCACGCCGACCCGCGCGCCATGGCTGACGATCGCGACTCCCGCCGCCCACCCGAGGCGGTCGAGGTGCGACAGTCAGCTGGAGCCGTACTGCAGACGAGGGAGCGTCATGGTGCGGCCGCACGAATCGTTGCGGCCCTGACACAATGAAAAGACCGACCGAGCGAGAGCTTCACTCAGCCGGTTTCGCGATTCGCTCGACGCGGCGCATGGGCGACCAGCACTGCGCGCCGCGAGTCACAGCATCTGAGGGCTCCAACATGGGAGATCGCGCGATCCTGTCAAGCGCTTTGATCGGTGCTGACCCAATCGAAACAGGATAGCTTTGGCGCCATGGATGCTCCACGCTCACGCAGAGCGATGCTCGGCGACCTCGCGAAGATCGCCTCCGCCCTCGCCCTCCCGGTGCCGCTCGCCGCCTTCGCCCGCGTGGCGCGCGCGGACGCGGACCTCGCCCGGCTCATCGCCTGGTCCGCCGCGCTCGGCACCGAGAAGCTGACTGGCGCGAGCGTCCCGCTCGGCCGCGCCTCGGTCCGCGTCGGCGAGCTGGCCGTCGGCACGCCGTACGTCGCCAACACGCTCGAGGCGTATCTCCGCGCTGGTGGCAGCGCGGCGACGACGGAGCCGCTCACCGTCTCGCTCACGCGCTTCGATTGCGTCACCCTCGTCGAGAGCTGCCTCGCGGTCGCGCGCACGGCACGAACCGGCGCCGCCCCGTCCTGGGAGCGGTTCGAGCGAGAGATCGAGCGCATGCGCTACCGCGGCGGCACCCGTGGCAGCTACGCGTCGCGCCTGCACTACTTCAGCGAGTGGATCGCCGACGGCGAGCGACGCGGGCTCGTGCGCGACCTCGGCCCCACGCTCGGGGCCGTCGACGACGCGCGCCCGCTCCGGTTCATGACGGAGCATCGCGGCAGCTACGCCGCGCTCGCCGATGATGGTGTCTTCCAGTCGATCGCGTCGATGGAGCGCGGGCTCGACGACCACCCGCGAAGGCTGATCCCGACGGCGCGCATCGCCGAGGTATCGGACGGCATCCAGACCGGCGACGTGCTCGCGTTCGCGACCTCCATCCCCGGGCTCGACGTCACCCACTCCGCGATGGCCTATCGCGACCGGAGCAACACGCTCCGCGTGCTGCACGCCCCGCTCTCCGGCGGCGCCGTCGAGGTGAGCACGCGCACGCTCCCCGAGTACGTCGCCGCGATCCGCCGCTCCACGGGGATCCTCGTCGCGCGACCGCACTAGCTCGCGACCCATCCGGCTCCCGCGCCGGCGCGCCGCCGAGCGCCGAAGCCTGCGCCCGGCAATAGGTTGATTGTCGACGCGCGCGCGACACCGCCGACCGGGCGGAGGAGTGCTGCCGAGCGCGGTCACAGACTTGCCACGGTAGTGCTCGTGAAGATTCCACCCTCCTCGGTAAAGCGAGCCAGCGTCCGCTGGCCGCTCCTTTCGCGCGACGCAGGACCCGCGCACGACCTGCTGACCGGACCGATCCGGGGCGAGCTGCTCGGCGCCGAAGGCCTCGCCGAGCGGGCGCGAATGGTCGCCCGCGCCCAGGTGCTCCGGGGCTTCGACGAGGGCGAGCGCCGCGCGCCCCTGCTCACCAGGCTCGACGACACCCGGCGCGTCCTCACCGAGGCCCGGATGCGGCTCGCGGCGGCGGCCGACGCCGACGAGGACATCGGGCCCGCCGGAGAGTGGCTGCTCGACAACTCGCACGTCGTCGAGGAGCACGTGCGCGAGGTGCGCGAGAGCCTGCCACGCGACTACTACCGTGAGCTGCCGGAGCTCGCCGCGGGCCACCTCGCGGGCTACCCGCGGGTCTACGAGATCGCGACGACGCTCATCGGCCACACCGAAGCCCGGATCGATCGAGCCAACGTGGAGCTCGTGCTCGGCGCGTTCCAGGAGATCGCGCCGCTCACGATCGGCGAGCTGTGGGCGGTGCCGGCCATGCTGCGGCTCGGACTGATCGAGAGCGTGCGCCGGATGGCGCTCCGCACCGTGCAGCGGCTGGACGAGGTGGAGGACGCGGACCGCTGGGCGGCGCGCATCCTGTCGCGCAGCAACGGCACCGGCGAGATGGCCGCGCTGAACGAGTTCATCATGCGGCACCCGCCACTCGCGCCCGCGTTCGTCACGCGATTCCTGCGGCAGCTCCGGTTCGCCGACCACGCGTTCGCGTCGCTCGCGTGGATCGAGCCGTGGCTCGCCGAGGAAGGGTTGAACGCGGACGACGCCGCGGCGCGATCGAACGAGCGGCTCGCGCTGACGCAGGTGATGACGGCGAACAGCATCACGAGCCTCCGCGTCATCGCACGCCTCGATTGGAAGGCGCTCGTCGAGCGACAGAGCGTGCTGGAAGCGGGGCTCCGCAACGATCCGGTGGGCGTGTACGAGCGGATGACCTTCGCGACGCGCGACCGATACCGGCACGTCGTGGAGCACATCGCGAAGCGGACGAAGTGGACGGAGCGCGAGGTGGCCGAGTTGGCGGTGAAGCTCGCCGCCGAGGGACGAGCCCGATGGCCGGACGACGTCGCGCGCGGTCACGTGGGCTTCTATCTCGTGGATGAGGGACTGCCCGCGCTCGAGGCGGCGACCGGATTCCGCCCCGCCTTCCGCGAGGCGGTGCACCGCTGGGTGCTGCGCCACCCGAGCCTCCTGCTGTTGGGCGGGATCGGGATCGGCACCCTCGCGGCGATCGCGGCGGTCTTCTTCCTCGCTGGCGTCGAGTCGGCGCCGTGGCGCACGCTGCTCGCGATCGCGCTGGTGGCGCTGATCCCCGCCAACGAGATCGCGGTGAGCGTCGTGCACCAGCTCGTCACGGCGTTTCTTCCGCCGCGCACCCTACCCAAGCTCGATCTCTCCGGGCGCGACGGCATCCCGTCGGAGTTCCGCACCGCGGTCGTGATCCCGATGCTGTTCGGCCGCGTCGAAGACGTGCACGACGCGCTCGAGAACCTCGAGGTGCAGTTCCTCGCCAACCGCGAGGCGCACCTGCACTTCGCCGTGCTGAGCGACTTCACCGACGCGAAGTCCGAGACGCTCCCGGGCGACGACGCGATCGTCGCGGCGGCGGTCGCGGGCGTGCGCGCGCTCAACGCGCGCTACGCGCAGGGGCGCGCGGACGAGTTCTATCTGTTCCACCGTCCGCGGCGATGGAACCCGCGGCAGGGCGTGTGGATGGGATGGGAGCGCAAGCGCGGCAAGCTGGCGCAGTTCAATCGGTTCCTCCGCGGAGGCGCGCGCGACGCGTTCTCCGTGATCGAGGGCGACGTCGAGCCGCTGCGCGGTGTGCGCTACGCCATCACGCTCGACGCGGACACCGTGCTCCCGCCCGACGCCGCCCCACTACTCGTGGGCGCGCTCGCCCATCCGCTCAACCACGCGGTCTACGACGCCGAGCGCGGGCGCGTGGTGCGCGGCTTCGGCATCCTGCAGCCGCGCGTCGGCGTGTCGCTGCCCAGCGCGCACCGGTCCAAGTTCGCCGCGATCCACTCCGGACATCCCGGCGTGGACCCGTACACCACCGCGGTGTCGGACGTCTATCAGGATCTCTACGGCGAGGGAAGCTTCACCGGGAAGGGGATCTACGACGTCGACGCGTTCGAGCAGGCGACGCGCGGACGCTTCCCGGAGAACGCGCTGCTGTCGCACGACCTGATCGAGGGGAGCTACGCGCGCGCCGGGCTCGCGACCGACATCGAAGTCTTCGACGACTACCCCACGCGCTATCTCGCGCACGCGCGCCGCAAGCATCGCTGGATCCGCGGCGACTGGCAGTTGCTCCGCTGGCTTGGCCCGCGCGTGCCCGGCCCCGACGGCATCGAGCGCAACCGGCTGTCGCTGCTGTCGCGGTGGAAGCTGCTCGACAATCTCCGCCGCAGCCTGGTCGAGATCGCGCAGCTCCTCTTTCTCGTCGCGGGCTGGACGCTCTTCCCCGGCTCACCGCTCCGCTGGACCGCGCTCGGCCTGCTCGCGATCGCCGCGCCGTGGATCGTGTCGCTCCTGCTCGCGCTCGTGCGGCCGCCGTTCGACAAGTCGTTCCGCGCGTACTACGCCGCCGTGCTGCACGACGCGGGCACGAGCGCGCAGCAGGTCGCGGTCGCCGTCACCTTCCTGCCGCACCAGGCGTGGATCTCGGGCGACGCGATCATCCGCTCGCTCTGGCGCACGCTGGTGTCGGGACGGAATCTCCTCGAGTGGCAGACCGCCTCGCAGGCGGAGCGGGCGACGTCCGATCGCGCCGGCGTCGTGTGGCGCGCGATGTGGCCCGCGGTCGCGATCGCGGTCGCCGCGCTCGCGCTCGCCGTGGTCTCGCGCGGCGCATCCGGCGCGGAAGGGTTCCGTCTGATCGTCGCGGTGTTCCCCCTCGCCGCACTGTGGGCGGCGTCGCCGTACGAAGCACTGGCGCTGAGCGTGCGCGCGGTGCGGCGCACCCAGAAGCTCGCCGCGCCCCTGCGCGAGGACGCGCGGCGCTATGCGCGCGCGCACTGGCACTTCTTCGACCGCTTCGTCACCGCCGACACCCACTGGCTCGCTCCCGACAACTTCCAGGAGGATCCGAAGCCGGAGGTGGCGATGCGCACGTCGCCCACCAACATCGGCCTGCAGCTCCTCGCGACGGTGAGCGCGCACGACCTGGGGTTCATCACCGCGGCCTCGGCCGCCGAGCGGCTCGAGCAGGCCTTTCGCTCCCTCGAGCGGATGCGGCGCTTTCGCGGGCACTTCTACAACTGGTACGACCTGCACGACCTGCACGTGCTCGAGCCGGCCTACATCTCGACGGTGGACAGCGGCAACCTCGCGGGCCACCTGATCGCGCTGCGGCAGGCCTGTCTCGCGATGGCCGAGAGCGCGGACGAGCCGACGCTCGCGGCGCGGTTCGGCGCGATCGCGCACCAGGCGGAGGCGTACGCCGGCGCGATGGATTTCGGCCTCGTCTTCGATGCGGAGCGCGAGCTGTTCTCGATCGGCTATTCGGTGAGCACCCACGCACTCGACGCGTCGTCGTACGATCTGCTCGCCTCGGAAGCGCGGCTCGCGAGCTTCGTGGCGATCGCGAAGAACGACGTCCCCACCGATCACTGGTTCCGGCTGGGGCGCACACTGACCCACGCGCACGGCGAGACCGCGCTGGTGTCGTGGAGCGGGAGCATGTTCGAGTATCTCATGCCCGCGCTCGTGATGCGCTCGTTTCCACTGACGGTGCTCGACCAGACCTGCCATGGCGCGGTGCGGCGGCAGATCTCGTACGGGGCCGAGCGAGGAGTGCCCTGGGGGGTGAGCGAGAGCGCGTACAACGTCCGCGACCGCCATCTCACCTATCAGTATCGCGCGTTCGGCGTCCCCGATCTCGCGCTCAAGCGCGGGCTCGGACGCGACCTGGTCATCGCACCCTACGCCTCCGCGCTGGCCGCGATGGTGGACGCCGCGGCGGCGATGATGAACCTCGAGAGGCTCGAGCGGAAGGGCGCGCTCGGACCGTACGGGTTCCACGACGCGCTCGACTACACGCGTCCGGATCCCGGCGCGCGCTACGCCGTCGTGCGCAACTACATGGCACACCACGTCGGGATGACGCTCGTGGCGCTGACGAACGTGCTCGAGGCGAACGTGTGGCAGCGGCGCTTCCACGCCGATCCACTCGTGCGCGCGGCGGAGCTGCTGCTGCACGAGCGCGTGCCGCGACGTCTCGTGTTCCAGCCCACCGCGGTCGCCGACGCGAGCGAGGCGCTGCCCGATCCCGAGATCGAGCGGCCCGCTGTTCGCGAGTACGACACGCCCAACACCCCCGAGCCGCGCGTCGCGCTGCTCGGGCACCTGCCCTACTCCGTGATGATCACCAATCGCGGCGCGGGCTACAGCCGGTACGAAGGGCTCGCGGTCACGCGCTGGCGCGCCGACGCCACCACCGACGACATCGGGCAGTTCTGCTACGTGAAGGACGTCACGAGTGGACGCGTGTGGAGCGTCGCGCATCAACCCGTGTGCGCTCCGGCGGACTGGCATCGCGCCGTCTTCGCCACCGACCGCGTCACCTTCCAGCGGTCGGACGGCGACGTCGAGACGCGCACCGAGATCACCGTCGTGCCCGCCGACGCGGCGGAGGTGCGGCAGGTGACGGTGACGAACAAGGGCGCGACGACGCGCGAGATCGAGCTCACGAGCTATGGGGAGCTCGTGCTCACCACCCCCGACGCCGACCGCTCGCATCCGGCGTTCGCCAACCTGTTCGTCCAGACCGAGTGGCACGAGTGGTGTTCGGCGATTCTCGCGACTCGGCGCCCGCGGTCCGCGAACGAGCCGACGGTGTGGGGGGTGCACGTGATCGCGGTGGACGGCACTCTCGTCGCGCCGGTGAGCTGCGAGACCGACCGCGCTCGCTTCCTCGGGCGCGGCCGCACGCCGCACCATCCCGCCGCGCTCGACGCGAGCGCCGACGGCGCACTCTCGGGCAGCACGGGCGCCGTGCTCGATCCGATCATCGCGCTTCGCGCGCGGGTGAAGCTCGCGCCAGGCCAGTCGTCGACGGTCGCGTTCACGACGCTCGTCGCCACCTCGCGCGAGCGCGCCTTCGAGCTGGCCGACCGCTACGACGATCCGAACGCCGCGCGGCGCGCCCTCGAGCTGGCGTGGACGACCGCGCAGGTGGAGCTGCGGGAGCTCAACATCACCCCCGCCGACGCCGCGGTCTATCAGGACGTCGCGGGCTATCTCTTCTTCGCGAACCGCGGGCTCGGAACGTCCGCCGCGGAGCGAACGGCGAACCGCGGATCGCAGCCGCTGCTGTGGGCGGCCGGCGTGTCGGGCGACGCGCCGATCCTGCTCGCTCCGATCGATTCCACCGACGGCCTACCCACGCTGCGGCAGCTCCTCTCGGCGCACCGCTACTGGCGGCGCCGCGGCATGCAGGTGGACCTCGTGGTGCTCGACACCCACCCGCCCACCTACCAGAAAGAGGTGCGCGACCGGATCACCTCGACCGTGCTGGCGTCCACCGAAGGCGGAGCGCTCGACCAGCCGGGCGGCGTGTTCGTGCGCCGCGTCGATCTGCTCACGCCAGACGTCCTCGCGATGCTGCGGTCGACGGCGCGCGTCATCATACCCTGCGACGGACGCTCGCTCGGCCGAATCCTCGAGCAGCTCAGCGGCGTGGACGAGGAGACGTCGGAGTCGATCGATCCGCCGATGTCGGAGCTGCGCAGGTCGGAGCGCAGCACGCCGGTGCTGCGGGCGCTGCAGCGCATCACCGCGCGCCTGCTCGAACCGATCGACGCGCCGGAGACGGTCGCGCTCACGATTCCGCCGAGCGCCGACGTCGTGGCAGACGAGCGAGCCGCGGAGCCACCGATGCCGCCGGCGCCCGCGCTGCTGCTCGACAATGGGCTCGGCGGGCTCACCAGCGACGGCGACTACGAGATTCGCCTGAGCAACGATTGCCTGCCGCCCGCGCCCTGGTCGAACGTCATCGCGAATCCGGTCGCGGGCTTCGTCGTGACCGAGCGCGGAGGAGGCTTCACCTGGGCGGGCAACAGCTACTTCTACCGTCTCACTCCCTGGCACAACGACCCCACGAGCGATCCGGTGGGCGAGGTGCTCTATCTCCGCGACGAGGAGAGCCGGGAGCTCTGGAGCGCGACGCCGGCGCCGATCCGCCACGCGTCGGCGTACACCGTGCGCCACGGCGCCGGCTCCTCGACGTTCGAGCACGAGCACGCCCGCATCGCCACCACGCTCACGCTCGGCGTCGCACCCGACGACGCGGTGAAGCTCTCGCTGCTCAGCGTGACCAATCACGACACCAGGCCGCGTCGCATCAGCGTCACCTCGTACGTGGAATGGACGCTCGGCGTCGTGCGCGAGCAGACGCGCAACCAGATCCGCACGGCGTTCGATCCGGCGCGCCGCGCGATCGTCGCGCGCAACACGTTCGACGAGCAGTTCGCCGGCAAGCTGGCGTTCTGCGCGATGAGTGAGCCGGTCACCGCGCATACGGGCGACCGGCGCGAGTTCCTCGGGCGCAATGGCACCGCCGCCGCGCCGCGCGCGCTCACCGTCACGACCGTGCTGGAGTCGAGAACGGGCGCGGGCCTCGACCCGTGCGCGGTGCTGCAATGCGTGCTCGAGCTCGCGCCCGGCGAGACGCGCGAGCTCTCGGTCGCGCTGGGCGCCGGCGAGACCGAGCCCGACGCGCTCCGGCTCGCCGATCTGTACGGCGATCTGACTCGCGCGCGCGACGCCGCGCGGCGCACGACGGACGCGTGGCGCGATCGCCTCTCGGTGGTGCGCGTCACGACGCCGGAGCCCACCTTCGACGCGATGGTGAACCGCTGGGCGCTCTACCAGGCACTCGCCTGCCGGATGTGGGCGCGCTCGGCACTCTACCAGTCGAGCGGGGCGTACGGCTTCCGCGATCAGCTCCAGGACGTGCTGGCGTTCGTGTACGCCGAGCCGGCGGTCGCGCGCGAGCACATCCTGCGCGCCGCGGCGCGGCAGTTCGTCGAGGGAGACGTGCAGCACTGGTGGCATCCGCAGAGCGGCCGCGGCGTTCGCACGCGCTTCTCGGACGACCTGGCGTGGCTGCCGTATGTCGTCGACCACTACCTCCGCGTCACGGGCGACGTGAGCGTGCTCGACGAGATGGTGCCCTTCCTCACGATGCGCGCGCTCGGACCGGACGAGCACGAGATCTACGACCTGCCCCAGGTGAGCGACGAGCGGGCGAGCGTGTACGAGCACTGCGTGCGCGCGCTGCGAAAGGCGTGCACGGTGGGCGCGCACGGTCTTCCGCTGATCGGCATCGGCGACTGGAACGACGGCATGAGCCGAGTCGGGGTGGAGGGCCGCGGCGAGAGCGTGTGGCTCGCCTGGTTCCTGACCACCACGCTGCGCAGCTTCGCCGAGCACGTGACGACGCGCGGGGAGACCGCCGTTGCCGCGGATCTGCGCGCGAAGGCCGATGCGTACGTCGCCGCCGTGGAGGCACAGGGGTGGGACGGCGCGTGGTACCGGCGCGCGTACTTCGACGACGGCACGCCGCTCGGCTCGGCGGCGAACGAGGAGTGCCGCATCGATGCCATCGCGCAGAGCTGGAGCGTGATCTCCGGCGCGGGCGCGCCGGAACGGCAGCGACAGGCCATGCACTCGTTCGAGGAGCATCTCGTCCGGGAGGACGCGCGACTCATCATGCTGTTGACGCCGCCGTTCGATCACATGGCGCACGACCCGGGCTACATCAAGGGCTATCTCCCGGGCGTGCGCGAGAATGGGGCGCAGTACACCCACGCCGCGCTCTGGTCGGTGCTCGCGACGGCGCTCGGCGGAGACGCCGACCGCGCGTTCGAGCTCTTTCAGATGATCAATCCATTGACGCACGCCCTGACTCCGGACGACGTCGCGACGTACAAGGTGGAGCCGTACGTCGTCGCGGCCGACGTGTACACCGCGCCCGGGCAGCTTGGCCGAGGTGGATGGACGTGGTACACCGGCTCGGCGAGCTGGATGTATCGCATCGCGCTCGAGACGATCCTCGGGTTCACGCGGCGCGGCGACACGCTCGCCATCACGCCGCGTGTGCCGGAGCGCTGGCCCGAGTACACGATCGAATATCGATTCGGGAAGAGCGTCTACACGATCGTCGTGCAGCGCAGCGACGCGCAGGATGGCGCGGTGGCGGTGAGCGTGGACGGCGTCGTGCTCGACTCGCCCGTCGTTCCGCTCGTCGACGACGGGCGGCCGCATCAGGTTCGCGTTCAGCGAGGCTCTGGCGCTCGGGTCGCGCCGAGCGCACCATGAGGCCGCACCGCTTCCCTCGACGCTAGCGCTCACGTCCTCGTTCGGATGTCACTCTCTCGCCGCGACGCCCTGCTTCGCCTCGCCGCGCTCGTCGCGGCGCCGGTCCCCTCGTGGACGTTCGCGGGCGACGATCCACTCGCCGGCACCATCGCCGAGTATCAGGTGGGACGTCGTCGCGGCGAGTGGACCTCGGCCGGGGTCACCGCGCGCGCCCTCGATCGCTGCCGCACCGAGGGGGTGAGATGGCGCGCGATCGACGCGCTGTCCGACACCGCGCTCGCCGACGCGAAGGCCGCCGACGCGCGCCTTCGCGCGCGTCGCACCCGTGGTCCGCTCGACGGCGTGCCGGTGTTCGCGAAGGCGATCTACGACATGGCTGGCCTTCCGACGACCGGCTCCAACGCGGATTGGGCGAGGCTCTTCCCCGAGCGCGTGCAGCGTGACGCGCTCGAGATCGCGCGGCTGCGCGCCGCGGGCGCGATCGTCCTCGGAAAGACCGCGGCCGACGACTTCGCCTACCACGGCAACGGCACGAGCAGCCACACCGGCCAGGTGCTCAATCCGTACGACCGCACCGGCACGCGTACGCCGGGCGGCTCGAGCGCGGGATCGGCCGTCGCCGTCGCGACCGGAATGGCGTTCGCCGCGCTCGGCACCGACGACGGCGGCTCCAACCGCATTCCGGCGCAGTTCACCGGGGTCGTCGGGATGAAGCCGACGTTCGGGCTGGTGCCGCGCACCGGCGTGATTCCCACGTGGCCGTATCTCGATACGCACGGACCACTCGCGCGCAGCGTGGCGGATGCGGCGCTACTGCTCGCCGCGATCGCAGGGGCGGATTCCTCCGATCCGCTGGCGCTCGCCGCGGCGCCGGACCGCGCGTCGTTCTCCTCGCTTCGCGATGATGCGCTGGCGAACGTCACGCTCGGTCTCGTCGAGCTTCACGCGCCGCGCGAGCAGATGACCGCGGAGGCGCTGGCGGTGTGGGATCGCGCGCTGACCGATCTGCGCGCGGCCGGTGCGTCGATCAGGCCGTTCGAGCCCGCCGCGAATCGCGTCAACTACCGCGACCTGTTCGCCGCCTCGGCGAGCGCGCGCGGCGACGTCGCCGTCGATCCCAAGTCGCCGGCGCCGACGGCGAATGCCCTGCTCCGGTATGTCGCCGGCCGAACGAGCGATCCGCGCGCGTGGCTTCGCCGCGGCTACGCGGCGTATCGCGCGTTCTACGACGTGCTGCCCGCGACCTTCGACGAGTGCGAGTCCTTGCTCGACCGGCCGATGACCGACGACGTGGCGGGACGATCGTTCGCGCGCTCGCGCGCGGAGGTCGTCGCGTCGCTCGCCGCATCGATGCGCGCGCAGGGCGTCGTGGCGATGGTCTATCCGACGATGCCCTTCGGCGCGCCACGCGCGGTCGATCCGTGGCCGGACGTGCGCACTCCACTCGGCTACGGCAACTGGCTCGGGCTCCCCGAAGTCTCCGTTCCGGCCGGACTCGGCGCGGACGGCATGCCGGCGCTCAACGTCTCCATCGTCGGCCTACCCGGCGACGACGCCCGCGTGTTGGCGCTCGCGCACGCGTACGAGCGCCGGTCGCGGCGGTTCCTGGCGCCTCCGCAATAACGACAAAACGGGGACGGACTCCTGGGGACGGAGTCGCGACTCCGTCCCCAGGAGTCCGTCCCCGGGAGTCCGTCCCCGGGAGTCCGTCCCCAGGAGTCCGTCCCCAAATCCTACCAAATCCTATGGGATCCATGATCCGAACACTCCTCGCCATCCCGCTGCTCGTCGCGATCGTGTCCGCCGCAGCACCGGCACAGAGCGCGACGCTCCCTCCCGCCCCGCCTGCGCTCGGCATCCCCGCGCCTGGCCCAGTCACCGACGCGCCCTACGCGCCGCAGCCGATTCTGCAGGGCGGCATCGTCGTGCCGCTCTTTCCGCGCCGCTCGCCGTACCTCAGAGCCGATCGCGTGCGCGAGGCCGAGGTCTACAGTGTAAGCCAGAGCGTGCCGGGCCGGATCAACAGCATCGTCAACATCCACAACCCGTCGGTCGAGTTTCATCCGGTCGACCCCGGGCGCAACACGGGATCCGCGGTCATTCTCATCGCGGGCGGCGGACACAACACGCTGAACGTCGGGAGCGAGGGAGCGGATCTCGTCCCCTTCTTCTACCAGTACGGCGTCAACACGGTCATCCTGCGCAACCGTCTGCGCCGAGACGGATACAACGCGGAGACGGATGCGGTGTACGACGCGCAGCAAGCCATCCGCGTGGTGCGCGCGTACGCGAAGCAGTGGAACCTCGATCCCGACCGGATCGGCGTCATGGGCTTCTCGGCCGGCGCGGAGCTGGCCGCGCCGTCGGCGCTGTCGTTCGCCGAGTTCGACCGGAAGATCAGCGCGACCAGTGATGCATTCGCCGGCGTCAGCTCGCGACCCGACTTCGTCGGCATCATCTATCCCGGCCCGACGCCCTTCTCCGCGCGCAATCCGAACGGCCCTTCGACGGTGTGGACGCGCAATGCGTCGCCGCCGTCCATTCCGCGCAACGCGCCGCCCGCCTTCCTCGCGACGGCTGGATCGGGCGATCGCATTCACGCGCTGTGGGCGATGGACTACGCGAACGCGATGCTCGACGCGGGAGTGCCGAACGTCGAGCTGCACGTGTACGGCAATGGCCGCCATCCCGGCGATCCGCTCCCCGATGGGAGCCGCATGTCGGGCGGGCTCGCCGACCGGAACGGCATTCCGATGGGCAGCTGGCAGTATCGCTTCATCGACTGGTTCCGCGACCTGGGCTTCCTGCAGAAGCCGGGCGTCGAGACGAAAGCAGCCAGGGACCTGGCGGCGTTCGCGAGCGAGAAGCGGTGAGCTCCGCGCGCGAACTCTCGGACAGCTACGACGTCGCCACCGGCTGAGCGGCGCGCGTCGCCGCGGGCCGTCGCGGCGCCGCGAGAACGCCGAGCACGATGCCCACCACCATGACGCCGAGCGAGATAGGAACGCTGGCGATCTTCATCACCATGAGGAACGCGACGGCCAGCGCGATGCCGCTGTTCACCGTCGGAAGGATCATGACGAGCGCCGGTGGCGCGACCCTGGGCGCGGGTTGGTCGGCGCCCGTCGCGGCGATCCCTTCGAGCACGACCTTGAGCGCCTTGCCCTTCACGCCCAGATAGGTGCCGCTCGCGAGCAGCAGCGCGACGCCGGCCAGACCGGCGAGGATGAACCCGGTCGTCCACGGGCTCACCCGGGTGACGCTCATCATGTAGCCGCCGGTGAGCACGAACACCGCGAGGCAGATCGGGAACAGCCTGGCCGACGACATCAGAACGTTGTGCCAGTCGAGCGCTTCACTCACCGTGCGCGCACGGATGCGGCGTCCGACGGCAATCTTCGTCACCGCCGTCACGCCCGAGGCGACGACCACCGCGAGGATGTGGACGAAGAGCGTGAGGCGATAGAGGTCCATGGGCCGGTGCGCGAGTGTCGGCGGGAGGGGTGCTCGATGCGCAATGATAGCCCCGACGGGATGGAGCAGCAATTGGGCCCGCGATGGCCCCTGCCGCCCACTGGTTGACAGGTACCCGCCGGCACGATTAGATGCCGCGAACATAATCCTCCAACGCTTCATCGAGAGCGAGGTATCGTCGTGCGGCTCGGATGTCACACCATCACGTGGGGCGGCGTCGTCGGTCATGCGCAGGGCGTGACGAGCGTGAAGGATCTGTACTATCGCGCCAACGGTTCCATGGAACAGGCCATCCGGGACATCGCGGCCGCCGGCTACGAGGGCACCGAGATGTTCGACGGAAACGTCGCCGACTACGCCGACCGGCCCGGCTACCTGCGCGATCTGCATGCCCAGGCGGGGCTCGAGCTGGTGAGCGTCTACAGCGGCGCGAACTTCATCTATGACGAGATCCTGGACGACGAGCTCGATCGGGTAGCTCGCGCCTGCAAGATGGCCGCGGCGGCGGGCGCGGGGCGCCTGGTCGTGGGCGGCGGGGCGCGCCGCGCGGCTGGAACTCGGGAGCAGGACTACGACAAGCTTGCGGCAGCGCTCGATCGCGTGTGCGATCTCGCCGAGGACCACGGACTCGTCGCGAGCTATCACCCGCACCTCTCAACCATCGTCGAGAGCCCGAGCGAGCTGGCAAAGCTGCTCCCGCGCACGCGCATCGGATTCTGTCCCGACACCGCGCACCTGGCGGCTGGCGGTGGAGATCCGGCAGAGCTGATCCGCACCTATCCGGAGCGCATCCGGCACGTGCACCTGAAAGACGTGCGTCGCGACCCTCTGCAGTTCCTGCCGCTCGGCCAGGGGGAGCTGGACTTCGACGACATCGTGCGCGCGGTGAAAGAGAGCGGCTACGATAGCTGGCTACTGGTGGAGCTCGACTCCTACGATGGGGATCCGCGCCACGCCGCCGAGATCAGCAAGAAGTACATCGACGGGTTGCTCGCCAGGCTCGGCGCCTGATCCGACGCTCCCTTCCTCTGTCACCCGGCCTCGGCCGCACGCATACCGGAGAGACCGCATGACGCGCATCTCGATCAGCGGCGTAGCAGCGCCCGTGCTACTCGCAGTCGTCCTGATTTCGTGCGGGACCTCGAGCGACCGAGCCGCGTCGAAGGCCAGCGCGGGTTCCACCGTCGACGCGAGCAAGGCGGTGGCCGCGGCCGACTCGGCGCTCGCCAAGCTTCAGCAACAGGTGTTGAGCAAGGGACCGAATGGCGAGGATCCGTCCCCCGCGGCGGCGGCCGACCTGACGCAGGCCGAGATCGACAAGGTGAAGGGGATGCACCTCAAGGCCGCCATCGTGATGCACTACGGCGGCAACGACTGGTCGGTGGCGCAGATCGATGGCCTCAAGCAGGAGTTCGCGAAGATGGGGATCGACGTCGTCGCCGTCACCGACGCGAACTTCAAACCGGACAAGCAGGTGTCGGACATCCAGACCGTCATGGCGAAGAAGCCCGACGTGATCGTCTCGATTCCGACAGACCCCGTGGCGACAGCGAGCGCGTACAAGGCCGCGGCGTCCGCGGGCATCAAGCTGGTCTTCATGGACAACGTGCCGAAGGGTTTCACGGCGGGCACCGACTACGTGGCAGTCGTGTCGGCCGACAACTACGGCAACGGCGTCGCGTCCGCGCACCTGATGGCGAAGGCGCTCAAGGGCAAGGGAACGATCGGCCTGATCTTCCATGAGGCGGATTTCTTCGTGACGCGTCAACGCTACGACGGCTTCAAGAAGACGATCACCGACGACTACAAAGAGATCACCATCGTAGAGGAGAAGGGAATCGCGGGCCCCGATTTCGCCGGCGACGCGCAGGCGGCGGCGAACGCGATGCTGAGCAAGCACCCCAACCTCGACGGCATCTGGGCGGTGTGGGACGTGCCAGCCGAGGGAGTGATGGCGGCGGCCCGCGCCTCCGGGCGCACCGATCTCAAGATCGCCACCGAGGACCTCGGCAAGAACGTCGCGATCGCACTCGCCAAGGGTGAGCTCATCGTCGGCCTCGGTGCACAGCGTCCATATGACCAGGGCGTCACGGAAGTGCATCTGGCGGTGAAGGCGCTGCTGGGCCAGAAGACGCCAGCGTACATCGCGTTGCCGCCGCTGCCAGTCGAGCATGCGAACGTGCTCCAGGCCTGGAAGCAGGTGTACCACCAGGAGGTCCCCGCCGACGTGACGAGCTCATTCAAGTGACGTCTCCGCTGCAAGACGCCGGAGCTCCCGCCGTCGACATGCGCGGCATCTACAAGGCGTTCGATGGTGTGCCGGTGCTGCGGGACGTGGACTTCGAAGTACGGCGTGGCGAGGTGCATGCGCTGGCCGGCGGCAACGGCGCCGGCAAGTCCACGCTGATGAAGATCCTGCAGGGCGTCTACAGCAAAGACGCCGGCGAGATCCTGCTCGACGGTCGTCCGGTGCGGTTCAATTCGATTCACGATGCGAAGGCCGCCGGGATCGGTATGGTGTTCCAGGAGTTCAGCCTGATCCCCACCCTGACGGTGGCGCAGAACATCTTCCTCACCGTCGAGCCGCTGGATCGGTTCCGTCTCATCCGCGATCGCGAGGCGAGCCGCCTGGCGGCGGACGTCTTTCGCGACATGGCGGTGAGCGTCGATCCGGACGCCCTGGTGGGAGAGCTCAGCACCGCGTACTGGCAGTTGACCGAGATCGCCAAGGCGCTCGCGCAGAACGCGCGGGTGCTCATCATGGACGAGCCCACGGCCAGCCTCGCCAAGCACGAGACCGAGGTGTTGTTCGAGCTCGTCGCGCGCCTCAAGGCGCGCGGCCTCTCGATCATCTACATCTCGCACCGCATGGACGAGGTCTACCGCATCGCCGACCGCATCACGATCCTGCGTGACGGGCGCAGGCTGTTCACGGAGCCGCTCGCGGCGGTGACGCCAGCGCAGATCGTCGAAGGGATCGTCGGCCGGGCGGTGGAAGGTGAGATGGTGTATCAGGCACGTGACACGCGCGCGCGCGCCGAGCCGGCGCTCGAGGCGCGAGGGCTGCGCGCGGGCCGTCGCGTGCAGGACGTGTCGTTCTCACTGTACCCGGGAGAGATTCTCGGTCTCGCGGGGCTGATGGGGAGCGGCCGCACCGAGCTGGCACGCTGCCTGTTCGGCATCGATCGGCTCGATGCGGGGGAGCTGCTCGTCCGGGGCAAGAGAGTCGACCTCTCCACCCCCGCACGTGCGATCGAGGCCGGCATCGCGCTCATCCCGGAGGACCGCCGAGCGCAGGGGCTCGTGCTCGAGCACTCGGTGCGGGACAATCTGCTGCTTCCGCTACTCCGGCGAATCACCGGCGGCCTTCTGATCAGCGACCGACGGGGCCGAGCGCTGGCCGAATCGCTCATCAATCGCTTCGGCGTGAAGGCCGCCCAGCCCGGACGTCCGGTGCGCCTGCTGTCCGGCGGCAACCAGCAAAAAGTCGTGCTGGCGAAATGGCTGGGCACGGAGCCGGACATCCTCATCATGGATGAGCCCACGGCCGGCGTGGACATCGGCACGAAGAGCGAGATCCTCGCGATGATCCGCGCACTCGCGCACGCCGGCAAGGCGGTCGTCGTGATCTCCTCCGAGTATCCCGAGCTGCTCGCGGTGAGCGACCGCATCCTCGTGCTGCGCAACGGTAGCGTGGCAGATGAGCTGAACCGCCAGGACATTCCCGACGAGGAAAGCCTTCAACTCGCCGTCCAGGGAGTCTGAGTCATGACCGAACGTACGACCGGCGCGACCGGCACGCCGGATCACAGTGGGATCGGCATGCGCGGCCACCTCGCGACGCTCGATTGGCGCCGCTACATCATCTACATCGGCGTCGTCGTCGTCTTTCTGTTCTTCGCGGTGCTGCTGCGAGACCAGGGATTCCTCTCGAGGAACAACCTGCTCAACATCTTTCGGCAGACGGCCACCATCACCGTGATCGCGGTCGGCATGACGTTCGTGATCGCGTGCGCGGAGATCGATCTGTCCGTCGGTTCCGTTGCCGGCCTCTCGAGTGTCTGCACGGCGATGGCGTTGTCCCGCTACGGCATGGGCGCGGGTATTCTCGCCGGGCTCTCCGTCGGTGTCGTCGTAGGCTCGATCAATGGCGGATTGGTGAGCCTGCTCGGCATCCCGTCGTTCCTCGTCACGCTCGGCATGTTGGGAATCGCGGCGGGGCTCGCGCAGTGGATCACCAACTCGGCGCCGCAACCGATCCTGAACGACACGTTCAACTGGATCTTCGGCTCGGGCAGCATCGGTCCGGTGCCCATCGTCATCATCTGGATGAGCGTCTTCGTCGCCATCGGGGCGGTGCTCCTGGCGAAGACGCGATTCGGACGACAGGTACTGGCCACCGGCGGCAACCGGACGGCCGCCGAGTTCACCGGGGTGAACACCAAGCGGATAAAATTTCAGGTGCTGTTGTTGGGCTCCGTCGTTGCGAGCGTCGCCGGAATGCTCTACGCCGGACGGCTCCAGTCAGGCCGATTCCAGTGGGGCGCGGGCGACGAGCTGTCGGCCATCGCCGCCGTGATCCTCGGCGGCACGAGTCTGTTCGGCGGCGCGGGTTCCGTCGTCGGCACGCTCATGGGTGCCTTGCTCGGAGGACTGATCAACAACGGGTTGATCCTCGCAGGGCTCGACACCAGCCAGCAACAGATCATTCGCGGAATCATCATCATCCTGGCGGTCGCCATGGCGAGGCGGAAGTGACCACACGATTCTTCGACGGCCATCAGCGGGCCACGATCGAGGCGGCGATGTCCCGCATCATCCCCACCGACGACACGCCTGGCGCACGCGAGGCGGGCACGATCGACTTCCTCGACCGGTACCTGGGAGGGATCGACAGCGTGTACGCGAAGCCCGATGGCAGTGGCTTCGAACGGTTGACGGGCAAACGCGCCGACGCCTGGCAGCGGCGGCTCGACATCGTGCGGGAGAGGTACGTTGCCGGCGTCGCGATGCTCGACCGCACGAGCCGCGAGCTGTACGACGGTGATTTCGTCGCGCTGACCGAGGAGCAGCAGGACGCGGTCCTTCGAAAGTTGGAGCGACCGGATCTCGGTCAGGAGGAGGAGCTCGAACGAGCCCGGGTGACCATGTATGGCGCCCCCGTCGAACCCGCGCTTCAGCAGACGAGTGCCGAGATCGACCTCGGCTTCGTTCCATTGCTCGCCTTGCACACGCGTCAAGGTTTCTACGCCGATCCGATCTACGGTGGCAACCGGGATCACATTGGCTGGCAGGTGATCGGCTTTCCGGGGCCGGCATCACTCGCCGAGGTGCACTCCGGCCGCTACAGCACGCTCGAATACTTCGCCACGAACAAGCTCCATCCCGGCCAGAAAGATTGATGTCGTCACAGACGAAGAACCCCGAGCGAGTGGACGTCCTGATCATCGGCGCGGGCGCATCCGGTGCGGCGGCGGCCAAGGTGCTCACCGAGCGCGGCGTACGCGTCGTCGCGCTCGAGCGCGGACCGTGGCGCACCAAGGAGACGTTCGGCGGCGACGAGCTGGCGAACATCAATCGCTACAACCTGTGGCCCGATCCGTTGCTCAATCCGCGCACGGTGCGCGAGTCGGCGGATCAGACTGCGCGCACGGAGCTGTTCTGTCCCGTGCCGCAGATGGTGGGCGGCGGAACGGTGCATTGGCAGGGGTGGCTCCCTCGTTACACCGCGAACGACTTCCGCTTTCACAGCGTCGTCGGCGATCTGCCTGGCGCATCGCTCGCCGATTGGCCCATCACGTACGACGAGCTCGAGCCGTACTACGACAAAGTCGAGTGGGCGTTCGGCGTGTCCGGCCTGGCCGGTGCCAACGCATACGAGTCCAGGCGCAGCCGCGGCTATCCATGTCCGCCGATGCCGCAGTCCCGGTACGCGGAGAAGTTCCACGCGGGCTGCAGTGCGCTGGGTTGGAACTCCTTCCCCACCCCACAGGCGGCGCTGTCGCGTCCGTACGACGGGCGTGCCGCCACCGTGATCAGCGCCTTCGCGCAGCAGCATGGCGACCCCACGGGAACGAGATCGAGCGCGCTCAACGTCTTCATCCCGCATGCCGTCGCCACCGGCCGGTTCGAGCTGAGGCCCGACTGCTACGTTCGCGAGATCTCGGTGGACGCGCGGGGCCGAGCGAAGGGGGCGGTGTACGAGGACGCCGATGGCACGGTGCGCGAGCAGGAGGCGGACGTCGTCATCCTCGCGTGCGGAGCGGTGGAGACGGCGCGGCTGATGTTGCTGTCGCGGTCGAGCCGATTCCCGAACGGGTTGGCCAACGGCAGCGACCTGGTGGGACGCAACGTGACCTTCCACGAGTACAGTGCGGCGGTCGGCACCTTCGACGATCCGATCTACGCGTGGGCCGGCGGCGGGTACGTGAGCGCGAGCAGCTTCGAGTTCTATGAGCACGACGAGCGTCGCGGTTTTGCGGGCGGAGGACACATCGCCGCCGCGGGTGTCGGGATCCCACTGCCCATCAACTGGTCGCTCCCCGACCGGCCGGCGTGGGGCGCGGGCGCGAAGCAGGTGGATCGCGAGTTCTTCAACCACAGCTTCGCCGCGGCGATGGTCATTCACGACATGCCCCAGCACGACAATCGCGTCGATCTCGACGACAGCGTCACCGATGCGTGGGGATTGCCGGTCGCGCGGATCACGTTGAAGCCGCATGCGAACGACCTGGCGATGGGGCGCTTCCTCATCGACCGCAACGCGGAGATCCTCGAGGCAGCCGGCGCGACGAAGGTCTATCGCGTCTACATCGACCGCGTCACGGGAAACTGCTCGCACCAGCATGGCACGACGCGAATGGGCAACGATCCGGCGACGTCGGTGCTGGATCGCAACTGCCGCGCGCACGAGGTGGACAATCTCTTCGTCGTGGACGGGGGATCGTTTCCCACCGGCGCTGGCGCGAATCCCACGCTGACCATCATGGCGAATGCGTGGCGCGTGGCGGAGCACATTGCCGGCGCGCGCTGACGCGGACTCCGTCGTCAGCGCGCACTTCAGAAATCTTCATCGCTCACATGACTCTCGCTCCCGATCTTGCGCCCTCGTCGCGTTCGCTCACCCTCGGCCGTGTGGTCGTGCTCATTCGAGACTACGACGAAGCCCTCGCCTTCTACCGCTCGGCGTTCGGCGCCAGCGTGCTGTTCGATGCGCCGAGCCCGAACGGGGACCGCTATCTGCACCTCGGCTTTGGCCCCGACGCGAGTGCCGGCGTGTGGCTCCTGCGTGCGACCGGTGAAGCGACGGCGCGTGTGGGGCGGCAGACCGGCGGCGAGCCGCTCGCGGTGTTCTATACGTCAGACCTGCGCGCGGCGGTCGCGCGCGCCGCTGCCGGCGGAGCCGAGATCGTTCGCCCGGTCGAGAGCGCCGATGGCGCGAGCTTCGCGCACGTGACGGACCTGTACGGGAACGTGTTCGTGCTCGTCGAGCTGTCGTCCGCTGCGGCCTGACGAACGGTTGACGGTGACGTCGGCCGTGACGAAGTAGCGGCGAACCGATCGTGCAATCGCCATTCAGTCCTCCAGTGAAGCGGACGTGACTTCGCGCCCGAGCATCTTGTGGGTCAGCATCGCGAGAAAGGCTCGCGCCGGAGCGCTCTCCGGTGCGCGTCCCAGAAACGCGGCGATGAGCTCGAAGTCGGGTATGCGCGGATCGAGTGGGACATGCCGCACGTCCATCGGCACCGCGCCGAACATCTCGGGGATGATCGCCACGCCGAGCCCCTGCTCGACGAGCTCGAGGAGCGTCCAGACCTCGTTGACTTCGCAACGGGTAGATCGGGCGAGGCCGGCATCCGCGATCGCGCGGTCGACAATGCGCCGCGCGGACCACTCGGACGTCAGGTCGATGAAGGGAAGCGTCACGGCTTCGTCGAGCGCTACGGAATCGCGCTCGGCGAGCGGACACGCCGGTGCACACGCGAAGCGGAACGGCACGCGGCGCAGCGGAATCTGGCCAACGGATGCGGGCAGATTGGGCGCTCGCCCGCCTACGACGAGGTCGATCTCACCTCGCCGGAGTGCTTCGTAGCCGGCGCGGGCGGGCCCTTGAAAGACACGGATCTCCACTTCCGGATGCTCGCGATGGAAGCGGCCGAGCAGGACGGCGAGGGTACTCGGCGACTCATAGGTCTGGGCGAAGCCGATGCCGAGCGGGCCGCGGAGCACGCCGCGCGTCTGGTCGATCACGTCGCGCGCGCCGCGTGCGGCAGACAGCACGCGGCGCGCTTCGGGCAGCAGCGCTTCGCCGGCCGGAGAGAGACGCACCGTACGTCCCTCGCGGAGAAAGAGCGGTGCCCCGAGCTCGCTCTCGAGCGCGCGGATCGACATCGAGAGCCCGGACTGGACGATGTTGACGCGCGCCGCCGCTCTGGTGAACGACAGCTCTTCGGCGACGGCGATGAAGTGCTCCAGCTGACGGAATTCCACGCAGCCTCCCGGCGCGGCATTCCGTCGGGACGGCGACGCTAGATCATTTCCGTGCTCGTCCACAGATCGTCGCGGCGGAGCATTCGGAGCAATTCCTTGGCCGCAACGTTCGAGGGCTCCGTCCCGACGAAGATCGCGGCCAGATGCCAGGGCGGGAGCTCCGGGCGCAACGGCACGTAGGCGACGTTCGAGCTCAACGCGCGTGCGATGAGCGGGATGATGCTGACGCCCATCCCTTGCTCCACGAGCCGAACGATCAACGTGACGTCGTTGACCTCACAGACCGCGTGACGGTAGAGGCCGGCGGACTCGAAGGCCCGATCGGTTGCGGCGCGCGCCGCCCATCCGACGTGCATGTCGACGAAATGCTCTTCCGCGATCTCCTCGAGCGACACGGAATCACGGGTCGCGAAGCGATGATCGCGCGAGCAGGCGAGGTGGAGCTCCGACGTGGCGAGGACGATGGTCGACAGCGAGCGATGGGACGTCGACGTCAGCGAGCAGACGCCGAGATCGACCTCCCCACGCAGCACGCGGTCGATCGTTCCGGCGGAGGAGTCCTGCTGAATCGCGAGGCACACGCCGGGATGCGCGTGTCGAAACTCGGTGATGACGCCGACCAGGCGATCGGTTGGCGGCGGCACCTGGGAGATGCCGACCGACAGCGCGCCGCGCGTGAGTCCCTGCGTTCCGCTCACGGCGGCTCGCGCGGACTGGACGGCCGCGAGCGCGCGCCGCGCTTCGGGCAGGAAGGCCTGGCCGGCTGTCGTCAGAACGACGCATCGCGACTGGCGAACGAACAGCGGCGTGCCCAGCTCTTCCTCCAGAGCGCGCAGGGACATCGACAACCCCGACTGAACGATGTTCCTCCGCCGCGCGGCAGCGGTGAACGATCCCTCCTCGGCGGCGGCGACGAAGTGCTCGAGCTGTCTGAGCTCCATGGGCTCGCAGGTATCTCTTTCGCTGATGCGACAATTCACCACACCGTATTGGCCGCGGCCGTCACGGCGGGCGCATACTAGTTCGCAAAAAGGCGGAGCGGCAGTCTGCCGAATTGCTCGTCCACTGCGTCGCCGACGGGATTGTCCCCGGCTCCGACGCGGTCTTCTGGCTTCGGGAACGCTGTTCCCTCCCTCCCCGCCTTTGATGTCCACTGCAAGCGATACCCGCGTGCTGCGCAATGGAGACCGCTGATGACGCCCGCCGGCTACGCGCCGGATCGGCGTCAGAAGCTGTTGGGCAGTGAGGATCACTATCGGCTGCTGGTCGACGGGATCAAGGACTACGCCATCTTCATGCTCGATCCTACGGGACACATCGTGAGCTGGAACGACGGTGCGGAGCGCATAAAGGGCTACTCGGCGTCCGAGATCGTGGGACAGCATTTCTCCCGCTTCTATCCCGCGGTCGACACGTCCGCTGGCAAGCCGGCGATGGAGCTGAGCATCGCGGCCGCCGAAGGCCGCTTCGAGGAGGAAGGCTGGCGAGTGCGCAAGGACGGCACTCCGATGTGGGCGAACGTCATCATCACGGCGCTCCGGGACGCGACCGGAACGCTGATTGGCTATGCCAAGGTGACGCGCGACATCTCCGAGAAGAAGCGTCTCTCCGAGGCCGAGGCGGCACAAACGCGGGCACTCGAGACCGCGTACGTCGAGCTGGACCGGCACCGGCAATATCTGAAGCTGGCGAACGAAGAGCTGGAGGGATTCACGTACAGCGTCTCGCACGACCTGCGCGCCCCGATCCATCACATCGATGGGTTTGCGCGGCTGCTGATGGAGGAACATGGAGCCGCGCTCAGCCAGGGAGCACGCGAGTACGTACACCGCATTCAGAAGCGCGCTCGCCACATGAGCCAGCTGGTCGACGATCTCCTGAATCTCTCGCAGGTTGGCCGCGAGGGGTTGCGCATTCAGTCGTGCTCTCTGGGATCCCTCGTCGAAGACATCGCGGCCGCGCTCAGGGCCGAGCTGTCCACGCGGGACGTGCGTCTCGTGCTCGGGCAACTTCCAACCGTGGACTGCGATCCGGGCCTCGCGAAGGTCGTCTTCACCAATCTGCTCTCGAACGCATTCAAGTTCACTCGAGGGAGAGCGCACGCCCTCGTCGAGGTCGGCGCCCACGTGAAGCAAGGCCAGCCCGTGCTCTATGTGCGCGACAACGGCGCCGGCTTCGATCTCAAATACGCAGACCGGCTGTTCGGGGTCTTCCAACGCCTGCATCCGGAGTTCGAAGGCAGCGGCGTGGGTCTCGCCACCGTGCAGCGAATCGTTCACAAGCACGGCGGCGAAGTCTGGGCGGAATCCAGACCGAACCAGGGCGCGACGTTCTATTTCACGTTCGGGCCGCCGCCGCATCCGGTGGCGCAGGCAAAGTGATGGCGACTGCTGGCAACCTGAAGCCACGTCGCACGCTGCGCGTTCTACTCGTCGAGCACGACGAAGCGGACATCGAGCTCTGCCTCGCCGCTCTCGCGAGTGGTGGCTTCGAGGTCGAGGCCGACGTCGTCACCGCTGCAGCGGCATTCAGCCAAGCGCTGGAGCGCAGTCACTACGACGTCGTTCTGTCCGACTATCGGTTGGCGCAGTGGACGGGGATGGAAGCTCTGCAGGTCCTGCGCGACAGCAAGCGCGATATCCCGTTCATCCTCGTGACCGGGGCATTGGGCGAAGAACGTGCCGTCGACTGCCTGAAGCAGGGCGCGTCGGACTACATCATGAAGAACAGTCTCGCGCGGCTGCCGGTTGCCGTCACACGGGCACTGGAGGACATCCGGGTTCGCGACGAACGCGGCCACGCCATGGATGCACTTCGCGCCAGTCAGGAGCAGCTTCGCCTGCTTCTCGACTCCACGGCAGAGGGAATCTATGGGATCGATCTCGACGGCATGTGCACGTTCTGCAATCAGGCCGCTGCGCGGCTTCTCGGCCATCGTGGTCCGGACGCGCTCCTGGGAAAGAACGTGCACGAGATGGTTCATCACACGCGCCGCGACGGCTCTCACTACCCGGAGACGGAGTGCCCGATCTTCAATGCGTTCAGAACTGGTGAGGGCGTACGGCTGGAGAACGAAGTGTTGTGGCGACGGGATGGGACGCCATTCGACGCGGACTACTTCTCTCACCCCATTCGGAAAGATGGTGTCATCGTCGGCGCCGTCGTCACGTTT
>DASYMZ010000091.1:0-14016 GCA_036008805.1 Gemmatimonadaceae bacterium | reverse complement strand
TCGTCCCCTCGCGGCTCGCACGGCAGTACGCGGGTAAACACGGCGGGTTCGGACCGCGTTTGGACGGATCGCTGCGCCACTCCGGTCATCCCGAGCGAGCGCAGCGAGTCGACTGATCTGCACCCAGACGGCTCGTGGCGCTGCGACGGTCAGAGCCGGTATCCACGGACAGCCGTCCACGAATTGGAATGGCCAGTATGCCAATCCGAGTATCCAGCGTACGTCAGTCACTCTGGCGTACACGCAGTTGTAGTTCGGTCGCAGCCCCCAAAGTCGGCTCGGCCGGAGCTGATCCCGGCGTCTCGGGCGGAGCGGTGATGAGCTGACCGGCCGAAACGCTCGTGAGGGCGCCGACGTATGGTGGGCACTCCCGGACGAACGCTTCCGCTCCACGCCCGCTCTCCGAATCCGTGACCGAATCCCAGTCCGACGCGCTCCGCGATCGCGTCACCTCCGCGCTCGAGCACCAGTACGCGATCGAGGATGAGATCGGCCGAGGAGGGATGTCCGTCGTCTATCGCGCGCGCGACCTCCGGCTCGGGCGCGACGTCGCGGTGAAGGTGCTCCCGCCCGAGCTCGCGCACGACCCGGCCGTCGGCTCGCGGTTCACGCGCGAGGCGCAGACGTCGGCCCAGCTCGCCCACGCGCACATCGTTCCGATCTTCGACGTCGGTGAGCGCGACGGCATCGCCTACTTCGTCATGGCGCTCGTCACGGGGGGCAGCGTCGCGATGCGGCTCGAGCAGCAGCCACTCCGGCCGGTGGACGAGGTGCGGCGACTGCTCGGCGAGACGGCCGACGCGCTGGCGTACGCGCACCTGCGCGGCGTGATCCATCGCGACATCAAGGCGGACAACATCCTCATCGATGCCGCGAGCGGGCGCGCGATGGTGACGGACTTCGGCATCGCGCGCGCGATGGAGCAGGGGACGCGGCTCACCCAGACCGGCGTCGCCGTGGGCACGCCGACCTACATGTCGCCCGAGCAGGCGATGGGCGAGCGCCAGATCGACGGCCGCAGCGACATCTACTCGCTCGGCGTGCTGGGCTACCAGATGATCACCGGCCGCGTGCCCTTCTCGGCCAGCAACTCGATGGCGCTGCTGCTCAAGCACGTGAGCGAGAAGCCGCAGCCGATCGCCGAGCTGCGACCCGAAGCGCCGAAACAGCTCTGCGATGCGATCGAGCGCGCGCTGATGAAGTCGCCCGAGGAGCGGTGGCCTACCGCGTCGGCGTTCCGCGACGCGCTGATGATGCAGGACGACCCGACCCCATCGTGGCGCGTCGAGAATCGTGAGCCGCTGCGCTACAACTCCCCCGTTCCGCGCGCGCGGCGTGAACCGTCGCCCGTGCCGCGGCCGAAGAGCGCGAAGGCTCGCGACGCGACGCCGGCGCCGATTCCCACGATCGGAGAGCTCGAGCTCGAGCCGCCGCACCTGGCCGGTCTCACCTCCGAGCAGCGCGCGGATCTCCGCCTCTGGCACGGACGCGTCAACCTGCTCGACCGCGTGAAGAGTCTTCGTCGGTACGCGCTCGCCACGGTCGGCATGTGGATCCTGGGCGCGATCGGCTTCGGTGCGGGGATCGGGGTCGCTCCCCCGCTCATCCTCTCGCCGATCGTGCCGCTCTTCATGACGAGGAAGCTCTGGCGCCGCGGCAAGTCGCTGCGCGAGCGAGGACTGAAGCTCCGCCGGGTGCTGCTGTCGCGGCGCTCGCGACAGGTGCTCGAGGCCGCGCCACTGCCGAGCAGCCGCCAGCTACGCAAGCTCGTGACGCGTCCCGTGCTCGAGAGCCCGCGCGGCGCCGCGATCCGCCGCGCGGCGGAAGACCGAGCCGCGATCCTCGCCATCGTCGCCGGCCTGTCGAAGGCGGACCGCGCACTGCTGCCGGATGTCGTGACCACCGTGAACGCGCTCGTCGAGCGCATCGCGCTGATGGCGACGCGGCTGCACCAGCTCGACGCCGGCTACGATCCCGAAGCGATCGCCGGCATCGACGAACGGATCGCCGAGGGCGAGCGCTCCTCGGACACGACGGAGTCGTTGCGACATCTCGCGCTGTTGCGGCGGCAGCGGGTCTCCATCGAGCATGCCGCGCGCGAGCGGACGGCGCTGGCGCATCAGATCGACAGTGCCGGACTCGCCCTCGGCAACCTGCGCCTCGACGTGGACAGGCTGAAGACGTCGGGCCTCGAGTCCGCGCTGCGCGACGTGACGAGCGCGACGCGGGAAGCCCGTGCCCTCTCGCGCGACATCGGGATGGCACTGGAGGCGGTCGCCGAAGTGAAGTCGATCTGAGATTTCCGATCGTACGCCCGACGTGAAGCGCGACGCCGGAGCTCCGGCGTCGCGCTTCGCACGTCAGCCCGGCATGTCGCCCGGACCGAACACCTGCCGCAGCTCTGACTCGCCTTCCCAGCCGGGCCAGTGCTCCAGATGGAGCTGCATGAAGCGCCGAGTCCACTCGAGCGCATCGGCCTTCGTCGGCACCTCGTACATCGCGTAGCCGCCGACGATCTCCTTCGCCTCCGTGAACGGGCCGTCGGTGACCGACAGCTTTCCCTTCGACACCCGCAGGCGCACGCCCGTCGCGGACGGCAGCAGACCGCCCGACTCCAGCAGCACGCCCGCCTTGCTCGCCTCCTCACCGAACTTGCCCATCGCTTCCATCAGCGCCATCGGCGGTGGGCCGGAATGTTCTGAGCCCTTTACCGTCGCCAGGAACTTCATCGTCGTGTCTCCAGTGTCTCTGTTGGGATGTCGCGCTCGTTCGTCGAGCGAACGGAGCAGTCCTGCGCGGTCTCTCGACCCCGCTTCGGCGGCTCTACCCAGGACGTCGAACGAGCCAGGCCGATCTCGACATTGCGACATTCGGTCATGTCGGGACGCTCGGGACGTCCCCGGGAATCAGGTCGCAGAAGGCGAACCTCTCCTCGCGGAGCACGACCTCGCCCACCACGATCGGGATCGGTGCATCGAAGACCGGGCCCGCCGACACGAAGGTATGGAACTCCCCGCGCTCGCCGCACGGGTCCACGATCGCGGGCAGATCGGCGAGAAGCTCGGCGTCGAACGCGCGTCCGGCGAACGACGCGGGTAGCTGGGTCGTATCGACGCAGACCAGGTTCGCGCGAAAGCCTACTTCGACGAACTCCGCGGCGAGCGTCCGCGTGTCCCGGCCCCAGATCGGAAAGAGCGGCTCGTAGCCCGTGGCGGCCAGCGTGCGCTCGCGATACGCGCGCACGTCGGTGAGGAAGAGATCGCCGAACGCCAGATGGCGCGCGTCGGGATGCGCGGCCCGCACGCGCACGAGCGCCTCGGCGAACGCTGCCTCGTACGCGTCGTTGGAGGACGAGGGTTGGAGCACGACTTCGTGCAGAGGCAAGCCGAGCATCGACGCCTGCGCTTCCACCAGTGCGCGGCGGACGCCGTGGATGCTCACGCGACCGTAGCCCCGCGTGATGCTCGTCAGCAGCCCGACGACGTCGTAGCGCGGATCGGCGCTGAGCGCCGCGAGCGCGAGGCTGCTGTCCTTTCCTCCACTCCAGCTCAGGACCACTGGCTCAGATGGCACTACTCAAGGTAGCGTCAGCGGCGCCGGGACATCTGTTGCGAGGCGTCGCCACCGAGCGGCCGGCCGCTTATCGAGGCTTGTGCCCGTCCCGCGACATGTCGCCGCAATGATCGCGCATGACGTGCGCGGCCGAGCCTGCGCTTGACACCTCCGTCGGACTCCCTATCGTCCCGCCGGCAATACCTGGCTGTTTCCGCACCAAAAATCTGGAGGCTCCCATGCGGTCGCTCAAACGTGTCGCCATCGCCTGCTCGACCACGCTACTCCTGTCTGGATGCGCCAAGAGCGACGCACCCAAGGTGGACACCGCCGCCGCCGTGGCTCCGGCCGCCGCGCCCGCGCCTCCGCCGGCTCCGGCCCCACTCGCTCTCGCCGACGTCGCGGGCAAGTGGGTGATGGTCTCGACGCCAGATTCCAAGACGGACACCGTTTCCACAAAGGTCACCCTCACCGCGACCGCCGACACGACGGGCTGGTCGCTCACGCTGCCGAGTGGGGTGAAGGTGCCGCTGCACGTCGTCGCCGCGGGGGACAGCATCGTGTCGACGTCGGACGTGTACGCGAGCGTTCGCCGGAAGGGACAGAAGGTGCACACGGTGAGCACGCTGCGCCTCAAGAACGGCGAGCTCGTCGGCCAGACGGTCGCGCATTACGTGGTCAAGACTCCGGATTCGGTGCTCGTTCTGAACTCCGTGGCCACGAAGCAGAAGTAGCCCGCGCGGACGAGGTGGCTCACCCGAGCCACCTCGTCCGCGCTCCGGTGCGCGCTCAGCTCCCGATCGCGGCGCCCAGCACGTCCGACAGCTCGTCATCGGTGAGCACGATCGGATTCCCCTGCATGCTGCTCGCCTTCCGCGCCTGCGCGACGACGCGCGGGATGTCGTCCACGGTGACGCCGTATGCCGAGAGCGGCGGGATCCCCAGCTCGTCGACGAGCTCGCGCAGCCACGCCACACCATCCTCGGCGCGAGCGTACAACGTCCCGGTGAGCAGCCGCGCTACTTCGTCGTAGCGCTCGAGCGCGGGCGAGTGCGGCTCGCGCTCTCGCAGCGCGTGCACGTTCATCGCGGCGACGCGCGGCAGCAGCCGGGCGCACACGGCGCCGTGCGGGGCGGGGAACATCCCGCCGAGCGGCGCGGCGAAGCCGTGCACGGCCCCGAGCTTCGCGTTGGCGAGCGCGAGGCCGCCGCACAGGCTCGTGATGCACATGTCGCCGCGCGCGCCGACGTCTCCGCCATCGTGGAACGCGCGCCGCAGCGCACTCGCCGCTCGGCGGATCCCCTCGCGCGCGATGCCGTCGGCGAGCGGGTTCGCCTGCGACGACGTGAACGGCTCGATGCACTGCGTCAGCGCGTCGAGCCCAGAGCTCGCCGTCACCGCGGGCGGCAGCGAGTAGGTGAGCGCCGGATCGACGAGCGCGACGGCCGGCAGCATGAGCGGGCTGCGAAGGCTCACCTTCACCCGCGCTTCTTCCACCATCAGCACCGCGTTCCGCGTCACCTCGGCGCCGGTGCCCGCGGTGGTGGGAATCGCGATGAACGGCGCGGCGCGCTCGCTGAGCGGACGCCCCTTGCCGACGACTTCCAGGTATTCGCGCAGCGGTGCGCGGTTGGTGACCAGCGCGGCGATCGCCTTCGCGGCGTCGATGACGCTACCGCCACCGAAGCCGACGACCACGTCACACCGCTCGGTGCGCGCGTGCTCGGCGCCGCGCTCCACGAGGGTGGTCGTCGGCTCGGCGGTGACGCGGAACGACGACGTCGCGACGCCGCGCTCTCGCAATAGCGTGAGCAGCGGCTCGGCGCGGCCGCTTCCACTCTCCACCACGAGCGCGCGCGAGCCCAACGCGGCGGCGAGCGCTCCGACGTCGTGCAGCTTGCCGACGCCGAAGACGATCCGCGACGGCGCCGCGAACTCGAAGCTCACCGCGGAGCTTCCCAGGCGGCGGGCTCGGGGAAGAGTGCGTGGTACTTCACGCTGCGACGCGGCTCGGCCATCATCGGCTCGACCGCGTCGCGCCAGGTGGCGTAGTGCGCCGTCGCCTTGTGCTTCGCCGGATCGTCCGGCGTGCGGTAGATCTCGATCAGGAGGAACCGCGTCGGGTCGTCGTCCTGCTGGACGACGTCGAAGCGGATGATGCCCGGCTCCTGCACGCTGCTGCGCGCGTTCGCGAGAGTCGCCTCGGAGAACGCGGCGACGGATTCGGGCTTCACATGGACGAAGACGTGGACGATGAGCATGGGTCGAAGAATGCGCTCGGCGCGCCGGATCGCCAGCGTGTCGGTGCTCGAACGTGGCGCTGCCCTACTCGAATCTCCGCGCGAGCTGCGCGAGGCTCAGCCGTGCGCCCTCGTCGTTGTCCTCTGGCCTCAGCCCGCCAGGTAGATGCTCGAACGGCATCGTGACCTCGGTCCCGGCCGTCACCCGCTCGATCGAGGCGCGGCTGGCCGCGTCACTCACGGCCGGCTTCGCCTGGCCCACACGATGAGCGCGATCCCGATCACGGCGGCGATCGCGCCGTTCACCGCCCACTTCGTCTGGCCGGTCATGAAGCTGCCGGGGAGCACGTTGATTCCCTGGAGGATCCAGACGATGCCGATCAGGACGAGCAATACGCCGAGGACGATCGCTGCGGTTCGCATGGGAGGGTCGTTGAGGGAGACGAGCAGAGGGGCGGTGCCCTAAGAATAGCCGACATTCGCTATCTTTCAGGGATGTCCAGTCTTCAGCACCAGTCCGCCACGACGGAGTCCGATCTCGACACGCTGCGCGACGAGATCCGCTCCGCGACCGATCTGCTCGAGCGCGTCATCGCCGATCGCGGGCTCCTCGCTCAGCTCTCGCGCGAGGAGCGTGCGCGCTTCCTCGACGCCGTCGCGCTCGTCTACCATCCCGACGCCAAGGCGCGGCGGCAGATGGTCAAGGCGACCATCCGCCAGCGCAAAGCCGCCGCCGTCCGCAAGGAAGAGGAAGTGCTGGAGGAGCGTGGGATCCGCTCGCTGCGCCGGCAGTCCGTGTTCAACACGCCCAACGTCTTCCCGCCCGAGCAGTTCGAGCAGAGCGACGTCGAGGATCCCGACTTCCGCGAGGAGGTGGACGAGCGGCACTGCTACGTGTGCAAGGAGCAGTTCACCACGCTCCACCACTTCTACGACCAGATGTGCCCGGCGTGCGGCGACTTCAATTTCGCGAAGCGCACGGAGCTCGCAGACCTGAGCGGACGGACCGCGCTGCTCACGGGCGGGCGCGTGAAGATCGGCTATCAGGCCGGCCTCAAGCTGCTGCGCTGCGGCGCGCGCCTCATCGTCACCACGCGCTTTCCGCGCGACTCGGCCGCGCGCTACTCGCGCGAGCCCGACTTCGAGCAGTGGGCGCACCGGCTCGAGATCTTCGGGCTGGATCTCAGGCACACGCCGAGCGTGGACGCGTTCTGCCACGAGCTGTTGACGACCCACGACCGGCTCGACTTCATCGTCAACAACGCGTGCCAGACCGTTCGTCGCCCGCCCGCGTTCTACGAGCACATGATGGAAGGCGAGCGCGCGTCGGTCCACGCGCTGCCCGAGAGCGCGCGCAGGCTGCTCGGCCGATATGAGGGATTGCGCGGCGAGAGCTTCATCGGCGAGAGCGGCGCGAGCGCCGGCGCGCTCATGGCTTCGTCACTGCCGGCGAACGCCGAGACGATGGGTCTCGTCCACGCCGCGGCGCTGTCGCAGGTGGCGCTGCTGCCGGACGACGTGGCCGCCGCCGCGGAGCCGCATCTCTTCCCGCAGGGGCGGCTCGACGCGGATCTGCAGCAAGTCGATCTGCGCGAGCGCAACTCGTGGCGGATGCTGCTCTCGGACGTGCCCACGGTGGAGCTGCTCGAGGTGCAGCTCGTCAACGCCATCGCGCCGTTCCTGTTGAACGCGCGGTTGAAGCCGTTGATGCTGCGCACGCCCGAGCGCGACAAGCACGTCGTCAACGTGTCGGCGATGGAGGGGCAGTTCTATCGCAACCAGAAGACAACGCGGCATCCGCACACGAACATGGCGAAGGCCGCGCTGAACATGATGACGCGCACCTCGGCTACCGAGTGCTGGCACCAGGGCATCCACATGAACAGCGTGGACACCGGGTGGGTGACGGACGAGGACCCCGCGGAGATCGCGGCGCGGAAGGTGAAGGAGCACCGGTTCCATCCGCCGCTCGACATCGTGGACGGCGCGGCGCGCATCGTCGATCCGATCATCAATGGGATCAGGACGGGCGAGCACGTGTGGGGGAAGTTCCTGAAGGACTACAAGCCGACGGACTGGTAGCATTTTCGACGTTTTCAAGGTTTCAAGGTTTCAAGGTTTCAAGGGGTCAGACTCCTCTCTAGAGGAGTCTGACCCCTTGACTGGCATCTGACCGCATCTGACCGCCCGGGCCGGGCGGCCCCCTGCGCGGCCCGGGAGGATGTCGCATATTGGGCCACCTGCGTGACCGCCCCGCGCCCCATGCGATGACCGAGACTCTCACCGCCGCCGAGCTGCAGCCCTCGCTTGCTGACCGGTACACGATCGAGCGTGAGCTCGGCCATGGCGGAATGGCCACCGTCTACCTCGCGCGCGATCTCAAGCACGGGCGCGACGTCGCGATCAAGGTGCTGAGTCCCGACCTCGCCCGGTCGATCGCCAGCGAGCGTTTTCTGCGTGAGATCGGCATCGCCGCTCGGCTGAACCACCCGCACGTGCTCCCGCTGCTCGACAGCGGCGTCGCCGGCGCCGCCGAGCTGCCGTACTACGTGATGCCGCTCGTGACCGGCGAGTCGCTGCGCGACCGCCTGCGTCGCGATGGCCGGCTGCCGCTCGACGAATCGCTGCGCCTGGCCGCCGAAGTCGCCGACGCGCTCGCGTACGCGCACGAGCACCAGCTCGTGCATCGCGACGTGAAGCCCGACAACGTGCTGCTCTCCGGCGGACACGCGGTGGTGATGGACTTCGGCATCGCGAAGGCCGTGGGAGACGCGCGCGAGGCATCCACCCTCACCGGCGAGGGGATGTCGCTCGGCACGCCGGCGTACATGGCGCCCGAGCAGGCGGCGGCCGAGCACACGGTGGATCATCGCGCCGACATCTACGCCGTCGGCGCGATGCTCTTCGAGATGCTCGGCGGCGCCGCGCCGTTCGCGGGCTCGTGGCAGCAGATCGTCATGGAGAAGATGGCGAAGGACGCGCCCTCGCTCGCGTCGCGCTGGCCGGATGCGCCGGCGCCGGTGGTCCGGCTCGTCGCGCGCTGCCTCGCCCGCGATCCGGACGCGCGTCCTCAGACCGCTGCCGCGCTGCTGCAGGAGCTGCACGCTCTCGCCGCGCCCGCGCCGGCACGCTCGCGCGGCCGGCTCGCTGCCGTGAGCCTCGTCGCGCTTGCCGCGCTCGGCGTCGCCGGCGGGCTGTATCTGCGAAACCGCTCGGCGTGGGTACGCGCCTACGCGATCCCGAACGTCGAGCGTTTGATCGAGGCCGACCAGCTCGACTCGGCGTTCGCGCTGGCGAGCGAGGCGGAGGCGCGCGCGCCACGCGACTCGGCGCTGGCGCTGCTCTGGCCGCGCTTCTCGCGCACGCAGATCTTTCTCAGCGAGCCCGCCGGCGCCGATGTGAAACGCGCCGCGTTGAGCGACACCACGCGATGGATTCCCGTCGGGACCACGCCGACGAGCGCCGTGCGCATCCCGAGCAACGCGTGGTACTACCGCTACTCGAAGTCCGGATATCGCGACATGACCGTGATGGGCGCTCGCCTGGGCGGCAGCTACGTGCCGATCCCGAGCCCCATCCCGCTGCGGCGGCTGAACGATCCCGACACCGACATGGTGCTCCTGCGCGGCGCCGGGCTCGCCGGCACGCTCTATGGGCTGAACAACAAGCAGAAGTTCGATCTCCCTGACTTCCTGATCGACGCGCGCGAGGTCACCAACCACCAGTACAAGGCGTTCGTCGACGCGGGTGGCTACGGCAATCGCGCCCTGTGGGACTCGACGATCGTTCGCGATGGGAAGCCGGTCGCCTGGGACGACGCGATGCGCCTGTTCGTCGATCGGTCCGGACGCCCTGGCCCCGCGTCGTGGGAGGGCGGAGCGCCGCCCGCCGACGGCGACGAGCTGCCCGTGGGAGGAGTGAGCTGGTACGAGGCGCGCGCCTACGCGCGATTCGTGAAGAAGGAGCTGCCCACCGTGTACGAGTGGAACGCCGCGGCGATGCCCGAGGCGGCGCGATGGGTCGTGCCGCACGGACGGTACGACGCGGCCGGACCGGTGCGCGGCGGCGACCAGCGTGGCGTGAGCCCGCGCGGCGTGTACGACATGGCGGGCAACGTGCGCGAGTGGATCGTCAACGCGCGCGAGCCAGGCAGCCGATACATCCTCGGCGGCGGATGGAGCGATCCGCAGTATCTCTTCTCGGAGATCTACGCCCAGCCGGAGCTCGATCGGTCGCCGATCAATGGAATACGACTCGTCCGGCGCTCGGGCACCTCGCCAGACCTCGCGAGCGCGAGCGCGCCGATCCCTCAGCGCACTCGCGACTACGCATCCGTCCGCCCGGTGGACGACGCGACCTTCCGCGCGTTCGTCGCGCTGTACGACTACGATCACACGCCGCTGAACGCGAAGGTCGTCGCCCGCGACTCGAGCGCGCCCGACTGGGTGCGCGAGGAGATCCAGTTCGACGTCCCCGGCGACAGCCTCCGGATGATCGCGCTCCTCTTCCTGCCGAGGCACGTGGCCGCGCCGTTTCAGACCGTCGTGATCTTTCCGGCGTCGGACGCGCAGTTCCTGCACGACTATCACCGGCCGTCGATGTCCGTCATCGACTACATCGTGCGGAGTGGGCGCGCGGTGCTGTACCCGATCTACGAGCACACCTATGGGCGAGGCAGTGCGACCGACGACGACAGCGCTCCCGCCACTATCGCGCATCGCGACCAGATGATTCGCTGGGCGCGCGAGATGCGCCGCTCCATCGACTACGTCGCCTCGCGTCCGGACATCGACAGCACCCGCATCGGGTTCGCGGGCACGAGCTGGGGCGGACGACTGTCGGGGGTGATGCTCGCCCTCGAGCCGCGCATCCGCGTCGCCGTGCTCAACGTCCCTGGACTCTCGATGTCGACCCCTCGGCCCGAGGAAGATCCGGTCAACTTCCTGCCGCGCGTGCACATTCCCGTGCTCATGCTGAGCGGGAAGTACGACAGCAGCTTCCCGCTCGAGCTCTCGCAGAAGCCCTTCTTCCAGCTGCTCGGCAGTCCGCCGGGAATGAAGAAGCACGTGCTCGACGAGGGCGGACATTTCCTGCCGAGGCCGATGATGGTGCGGGAGGCGCTGGCGTGGCTGGATCAGTATCTCGGCCCGGTGCAGCGCCGATGACGCCGCGCGCGGGGTGAGATCGGGCGCGCCACTCTGCATCGGCATGATCGTGCAAGCAGAGCCGGTCCGCACCTCGTAGCATGTGATCGAGTCGGTCCCCCTCGCCCGCTCCCGCATGCGCGTCCTTCTCTCGATGCCGGCGTTGTTCCTCGCCGCGACGACGGCGTGGGCCCAGCCAACGCGCCGGGCTCCAGTGAGCCCGATCATCTCGGCGCTTCAGAGCGAGGTGGCAAGGGGTCAGAGTCGAAGTGCGACTCCGGCCGCGAGCTCCGCCGAAGCCCAGTTCTGGGCGCGCATCCAGCACGACGGCGCTCCACTCGTCGAGGCGATCCCCGGCGACTCGAGCAACGTCCTGTTCACCTTCGTCTGGCACGGCGACTCCGCCACCCGCAACGTCGCGCTCGTCAACACCGCCGTCGCGAGCTACGAGCCGAAGGACGCACTGCTCGCGCACATCGAGGGCAGCGACGTCTGGTATCGCAGCTATGCCGGCCGAGCGGACTCGCGCTTCTCGTACGAGCTCTCAGTGAACGACAACCTCGTTCCGTTCGACCAGGTGACCGACTGGGGCGCGCGCAGCGCGACCTTCCATCGCGATCCATTCAACGCGCGGGTCTTCGAGTCCGGCTTCGGGCGCGGGCTCTCGGTCGCAGAGGGCCCGCGCGCGCCGAAGGAGGAGTGGATCGACGCGCGACCTGGCGTCGCGAAGGGCCGCGTGGAGCAGACCACCGTGGCGAGCACGCTGCTCGGCACCACGCGCGACGTGTGGGTGTACACGCCGCCCGGCTACGACACCCTCGCGCGTCGCGGCGATGGACTCCCGCTGCTGCTCACCTTCGACGGTGGCGAGTACGTCGGCAGCATCCCGGTGCCGACGATCCTCGACAACCTCATCGACGCGCGGCGGATCGCGCCGATGATCGCCGTGTTCGTCGGCAGCGCGGAGAACCAGCGCGACGCGGAGCTCGATCAGAACGAGCGCTACGCCGAGTTCCTCGCGACTGAGCTCGTCCCGTCGCTGCGTGCGAAGTATCGGCTTGCGACGTCACCAGCGGGAAACGTGGTCGCCGGCTCGAGCATGGGTGGTCTCGCGGCGGCGTTCGTCGCGTTCAGACATCCCGAGCTGTTCGGCAACGTGCTGTCGCAGTCGGGCGCGTTCATGTTCGGCGCGCTGGGCGAGTCGGAGGCGGAAAAGATGAAGCGGGAGATCGAGACGTCGCCGAAGCGCGACGTCGGCTTCTACCTCGAGGCTGGCATCTACGAGGTCGGGCGATTGGAGAACGGCGTCGATCTGCTCACGTCCAACCGTCATCTGCGTGACGCGCTGAAGGCGAAGGGCTACCGGCTGACCTACGACGAGTTCGCCGGCGGGCACAGCGACCTCAATTGGCGGAGCGGATACGCGCGAGGGCTGCTGTCGCTCGTGGGGCGGTGAGGCCGCGGCGACGCGCCTTACCTCTTCGTCCACAGCTGGATCAGGCCGCACCCCGAATGAAATTCCTGCGGCCCGAACGGCCCCGCCGGATAGGCTTCGATCGCGCCGATCTCGCTGACGGGCAGGTCGTTGATCTCGAAGTACTCTGCTCCGCCGTCGATCACGACGTTCACGGGACAGCTCATCATGAACGAGTTGACACCGTGAGCGTCGACCACCTTCGCCTGATGCCCCGTGCCGACGACCCGGAAGCCGGGGAGCTTCTCGATGATGTCGCTCACGAAGGCCACGCGCTGCCGCTGGATCTCATCGGGGCCCAGATAGCGGCCGAAGACATTGAACCGCTTGTTTCTTGCGAACTCCGGGTACCGGTCGCGCGTCGCGACCACGCGCATGGAGTCGAGGCTCACGATGCGCCGGAGCCGCACGTTGCTCGTCGTCGTCATCCCCTCGCGGAGATCGACGGACGTCTCGACGATGGCATACCCGACGTGCCGCACGAGGAGCATCTGCGTGCCGGCGGGGAGACCAGCGAGCGTGTAGTTGCCCTGCGCATCGGTGCGCGTCGAGGCGTTCGTGCCCCGCACGCGCACGTCCACCTGCGCGATGGGAGCGCCAGCAGTGCCGAGGACCACACCGTTCAACTTGGCCGTGCCGGAGAGGGGCGCGTCGGCGCTGTCGTCGCGTGTCGTCGTCGTCGCTCTCTCACTCGCGCGTGAGGACGTCGCCGAGAACGAGAGGTGTCGCACCGCGAGTCCGAGCGTGTCGTCGACGAGGGTGCGGATCAGCGAGCCGGTGCGTCCAGCGTGCTCGAGCTGCATCGCCAGCCAGGCGCCGGTCGGTACGCCGCACACGCGGTACCAGCCGGCATCGTCGGTGACGACCGAGGCCGTTCGCTCACGATTCGACGGGCGCATGGTGGCCTTGTCGAAGCTCATCTCTCGCCACTCCATCGAGATGACGACGCCGCGAAGCGAGCTTTCGTTCTCGGTGCTCACCACGTGGCCGATGATGGCGCCCGTCCCCGGAGCAAGCGCGACGTCCGGACACACTGCCGCGCGGAGCTTGGCCGCGGGTGGCAGCGCGAGATCGACCGTCGCAGCGCCTCCGTCGGCAACCGTCGCCTCGCGCGGCGACAGCGTGATCTCGAGCGAGTCGAGCAGCGGGCTCTCGAACCCGACACTGTAGCGCCCGGCGGGAATGCTGTCGATCCGGTATCGTCCGGCCGAGTCGCTGATCGCCGAACGCTGGATGCTCGTTTGATCGCCGACGCCGACCGCGACGACGCGCACGCCGGCGAGCGGGCGAGAGCGGACGCTGTCCATCACAATTCCCGCGATTCGGCCGCCGCCGGCCGCCTGCGCATTCGTCGTTCGCGCGAGGGAAAAGGTGAGCGCGATGAGCGCGCTGGCGCCGAAATACCATCGGGTGCGGTACGGAGCATGTTGCACGGCTTCCCGTCCGGTTCGAGGATGCCGACAAATTTGTATACTAAAATTGCGCTGTCCAGTGCCCCGGTTGGGGACGGACTCCTGGGGACGGACTCCTGGGGACGGACTCCTGGGGACGGACTCCTGGGGACGGACTCCTGGGGACGGAGTCGCGACTCCGTCCCCAGGAGTCC
>DASYMZ010000090.1:0-3622 GCA_036008805.1 Gemmatimonadaceae bacterium | reverse complement strand
ATGCGGCGGATGGACTGCTGCTGCTCGCGTATCCGCTCCATCCAGCGGGCCAGCCCGGAAAGCTGCGTGATGCGCATCTGCCGAAGATCCGGATGCCGGTGCTCGCGTTCAGCGGCACGCGCGACGCGCTGTGCACGCGCGAGTTGATGGAGAGCGCGCTCCAAACGGTGGCGGCGCCGTGGGACATGCGCTGGATCGAAGGGGCGGACCACAGCTTCCACGTTCTCAAGAAGTCGGGGACCACCGACTCGGCGGTGATGCACGACATCGCGAGTGCCAGTGCCGCATGGCTCCGCCGGCTGCCGCGGCGCCCCGCTTGAAAGGGGGAGCTATGATCTCGTGCGTCGGTATTCCCATCGCGAGAGCACTCGCCATGTTCGCCCGCCGTCGATCGAAAGCCGGCTGGTGATCGCGAAGCGATCGCGATCGGCGATGAGCACCTGGTTCTCGACGACATCCGTCGATGGCTGTCCCGGCGCGGGGAGCTGACGGAGGAGGATCGTATTGCCATCGCGCCGCCCTTGATAGACGCCGAACCCGCCATGCTGCGAGTGCGCGAAGACGCGTTGAATGCTACCGTCCGGCCCATTCGCCCCCCAGAACATCAGGCCTTCGTACGGAGGGTTTCCCGCGTCGGCGCGGAGCTGCTCGCGTAACAGACAGCGCTGCAGCTCCGGAATGAAGACGGAGCTCGCCCGGACGGAATCAGGCCGTGGCCGGTCGAGGCCGTGGATCTGGAGAACTTGCCATGTGCCCACGAGCTCGGGCAGCGCGGCCGCAGCTTCGATCGGGCATGCGCGGTCCGGCGCCGAGCTCACGAGCGCGAGTAGCAGTGGGAGGATCATGATCCTTGTTTGCTTGGAGAGCACACGGTGCTCCAGCCACCCCGTCGAACCGTCAGGATCTGTCTATCGACCTAACGTAGTGGCACTCGGTGCGAATGATTGAATCAATTTGCGGCTGGCTCTTGCAGACGCGGCGAGGGGCGAGGTGCACACATTTGGCCACAGCGGAGCGTCCCGGCGACCGGTCAGTAGATCGCCCACAGGCCGGGCGTCGCCAGCTCGACCGAGTGTCCGTCCGGATCCCGCACGTACAGACTCTCCCCACCCCGCTCCCATCGCACTCGACTCTCGATGGCGACGCCGGCGCCAGCGAACCGGCGCTCCCATTCGTCCACCGTACCCGCGGCGATCGCGAAGGCGAAGTGCTGCGCGCCACTCGCGCCGTGTCCGGGAACGACACCACCGGCTGTCGGCAGCGGCGCTTCCGTCGCGCCGCGCTGGAATAGGAGGAGGACGCTCCGGCTTGCGACGCTCAGCGCAACGAGCCGCGAGCTCTCGAGAAGCGGTGCGCAGCCGATGACGTCCACGTAGAAGCGCCGCGCGCGCGGGAGGTCGTCGACGTAGAGCGCGGTCTCGATGATGCCATCCATCAGCGGAGCCACGGCGGGATCCTCGTCGCGCATCACGTTACCCGCGCCGCGATCATCCAGCAGGCCGCAACGTATCGCACCTCTGCTCCCTGCACGAACGGCTCGAACGCCGCGCGCACGGCAGCGACGACTCGTGTACGAGTCTCCTCGTCCGCCGCCTCGAGCGCCCTGCCGACCAGACCGAACCTGGTCGCGTATCGGGTGAGCTCGCTCTCGGGAAGAGTGCACTCGACGTCGATCGGCTGGATGTCGATGTCGGCCCAGCCGCTCTCGTCGAGGATGCGACGCACTCGCCCGTCGTCCGCGAAGGCGAACTGTCCCGGCGCGTCGGGCACGCGCGGCGGGAGTCCCGGCATCAGCGGCGCCGCCGCACGTTCGGCCGTCGTCATGAATGGGTTCTCCTCGGGACTGCGCCACGCGACCAGCCGGAGTCTGGCGCCGCGCCGCGCCGCACGTCGCAGGTTCGCGAAGGCGCGGATGGAGTCGTCGAAGAACATCACCCCGAAGCGTGACATGATCGCGTCGAAGCTCGACGGCTCGAATGGATGCGTCTCCGCGTCGGCGAGCACGAACTGCGCCGGCATGCCCGCTCGCTCGGCGCGTGCGCGCGCAGCATCGATCATCGCCTCCGAGATGTCGACACCGACGCACCGGCCGTCGGCGCCGAGTCGCTGCGCTACCGCGAGCGTCGTGGCCCCGGTGCCGCAGCCGACGTCGAGCACCGTGCCTGGTGAGCCGGCGACCACCGCCTCGGCCAACAGCGCTTCGATGGGCGCGAACATCTGATCCATCGTCTTCTGCGACTCGACCCACGGGCAGCCGGCGCTACTGTTCCACAGCGCCTTCTGGTTCGCTTCGCGATGAGCGTCGTCCATGATGACCTCCCTTGCTTGCGTGCGTATGGTGGACGCCGTACTGTAGCAGCTCAAGTGCACTTGAGGTCAAGCGGATGACCGAGCTCGACATCGGTGAGGTGGCACGGCGCTCCGGCGTATCAGTCGCGACGCTGCGATTCTACGAGGAGAAGGGGCTGATCGCCTCTGTCGGACGCCGAGGGCTACGCCGACAGTTCGACGCGGGCGTAGTGGAGCGACTCGCGTTGATCGCGCTGGGGCGTGCCGCCGGCTTCTCGTTGGACGAGATCGCGCGGCTGGTCGCGCCCGACCGGCGCGGGTTCGACCGGCAGATGCTCGGGGCGAGGGCCGACGAGCTGGACGCGAAGATCCGCGAGCTTCGGGCGATGCGGGACGGGCTCCGACACGCGGCCGCGTGCCGCGCGCCGAGCCACATGGCATGTCCGACCTTCAGACGCATATTGCGCGCGGCGGCGGCGGGTGCGCTCGGACCGAAGAGCGTGAAGCGCCGCACTCCACGGAGCTGATCGCAGCGCGACCTGCCGTAGCGCTACGGAAACAACGGCGGCGCGACTCTCCGTTTGGTCGCCTGCTCGAACGCGAACGCCAGCTCGATCAGCTTCGGATCGCTGCACGCCGTTCCCGTGAAGCTCACGTTGAACGGCTGCGGCTTCGGCTCGAATCCCGCTGGAAACGCATTCGCCCCTTCGCCTCGTGCCACCGGCACGAACGCCCACGGCACCGTCACCGTCGGATAGCCCGGACGCGCGCCGATGTTCGCGCTGCTCACGCCCGGGAACACGAGCGCGTCCAGCCGGTTCGCCTTCAACGCGGAGTCGATCCCGTTCGTGGCGGAGAGGCGCACGTCCTTGCGACGGTCCGCCTCGTAGCGCTCGCGATCCGCCGTCAGGACCATCTCGTCCGACACGTCGAGGTTCGCCTGGCCGTACTTGATCGCTCCCGCGCGCTGGTGCGCGATGTTCCACTCGCGCAGCGCCGTCAGCGACTTCACGGGCGCGCGGTCGCCGAGCGACGCGAGCCACGCGTTGAAGTCGCGCTTCATCCCGTACTTGAACACGATCGAACAACCCGCATCCCTGCCGCGCGCGCCTTCGGGGCCGGCGCAGGTATTCCACAGCAGAAAATTCTTGTCGGCGCTCGGCTCGACGATGCTCGGGATGTCGGCGGGATCGATCACCTCGGCGCCTCGCGCTTTCAGCACGGCAATGGCGTCGTCCATAGCCTTGCGCTGATCGGCGCTGAGGCCTCCCCGCGCCTCGGTGGTTCCGGGAGCGGTGATTGGTGCGTAGTAAAACGCGCGCGGCACGCCGAT
>DASYMZ010000089.1:0-2576 GCA_036008805.1 Gemmatimonadaceae bacterium | reverse complement strand
CGCGCGCTCGAGCGCGCGAGCAATCGGACGACCAAGCGGCGCAGCGAATAGCGCGTCCGGTCCGGCGATGTGAGCGCTCGCCGACGGGACGAGCGAGCGCCTGATGAAGCGTCAGAGGCCGTGCGCGCGCTTGCGCGCCATCACTGCGTCGGCGAAGCGCTTCGCGTCGTCCGGCGAGAACGACTCGAGCAGCGGCTTGCCATTCACCTTCGCATCACCGTGGATGTTCGGTGCCTTGCCCGCCCACTCGAAGACGATCGCGCGCCCATCGTAGCGCACCGCTCGCACGTCGGAGATTGGGAAGCCGACCCGCGTGCCGACCGCTTTCTGCACGGTGCCCTTCACCAGCTTCTCCAGATCGGCGCCGAATCCCTTCCCCGCGACGGCGGCGGTGTCGGTCTCGTGGCGCACCTTCGCGAGCGCGTGCTCCGAGAGCCCCGAGCTGATCGTGTCGCCGATCAGCGCGAGGTCGATCCCGGTGTCGGCGGTGACGATGCGTACGTCGCCCTCACCAAGCGCGGCGGGTGCTGCCGCCGATCCGGGAATCGTCATGAAGGCATGCGACCGCGTGCTGTCCGCGCGCTCCGCATCGTGCGAGCGGCCGGAGCATCCGGCGATGAACAGCGCTGCAGCGAGCGCGATCGGCGAGAGGGGAGAGCGCATCGGATGCCGGGAGCAGGTGAGCTGGAGTGTGCGGCGATGACCCACGTTCACGACTACGATGCCGCCGCTCGCGCTCATCGCGCAAGGCGAGCGCTAGTGCTGCACGAGCGGCGGCAGCGCGTCCTCGATCCCGGCGCGCCCCTCCTCCAGCCATGGCGGAAGGATCAGCCGTTCGCCGAGCGCCTCGATGCGCTCGTCGACGGCGAAGCCCGGTCCGTCGGTGGCCACCTCGAACAGTGCACCGCCTGGCTCCTTGAAGTAGACGGAGCGGAACCAGAAACGGTCGATCACCGCGGTGGCGTGCGCGCCCGCCGCGACGACGCGCTCGCGCACCGCGCTCTGCGTCTCGTCGTCGGGCACCCGCCACGCGACGTGATGCACTGCGCCGACGCCCCAGCTCCCGCGGCGGCCGTCCGCGACCTCCTGGATGTCGAGCACCCTGCCCGATCCGCCTCCCGCGATCGCATAGCGCCTCCAGCTTCCCTCTTCAGCCACCAGCACGAAGCCGAGCCCCTCGGTGAGAAAGTGCGTCGTCGTCTCGAGCTCACGCTCCGCCAGGCGCACCGCGTGAAGTCCACGGACCTGATGCTCGGCGGGAACGGGGCTCGCGCCCCATGGCGTGAAGTCGCGCGCGTCGCTTGTCTCGGTGAGCGTCAGCGCGAGATCGTGCGGATCGGTGAACGGAAGGGCGCGTTCGCCGAACCGCATCTCTCGTCCCGTCGTGCTCACACCATGCTCGTCGAAACGGGCCGCCCAGAAGTCGAGCGATCCCGCCGGCACCGCGAGCGACACCTCGTTGGTGAGCCCGATGCCGCGCGTGCCGGGCGGCATCTTCGGCCAGGGGAAGAAGGTGAGGTCGCTCCCCGCATGACCGACGCCGTCGCCGTAGAAGAGGTGATAGGTGTCGGGCAGGTCCTGGTTCACCGTGCGCTTCACCAGGCGCATTCCCATCACGCGGGTGTAGAAGTCGAGGTTCCGCTGCGCGTCTCCGGCAATGACGGTGACGTGATGCAGTCCGGTGATGGTCGACATCCGTGGCTCCCTGAGAACGTGATCGCCGGCGTGAATGCCGGCGCGCCGATCGGTCGCTACGCCGCGTGGGCGAGCCGCGCGAGCGCGAGCGCATTCCCCGTCGCGGCACCGAGCGTGGTGTTGTCGAAGATGCACCAGCGCTCTGCGACCTCGTCGTCGCGCCGAGCGATTCGCTGCGCGTATGCCGCGAGCCGTTCCGCCTCGTAGTCCGAATAGTACATGCGCGGCGACCCGTGAAGCCGGAAGTACTCGAGCGACGGATCGCCCCCCGGTTCCGCCGCCGCGGGGACGCGCGCCGGGTCTGCCGCCACGCGAGCGATCCGATGCGCACGCAGCATCGCGTCTGCCGCCGCAGTGAACCAGCTCTCGTGGCGCGGCTCGCATGCGACCGCGCCCTCGTGCATCGTGCGCAGCGTGCGGAAGAAATCGTCCACGCGCTCGGCGTCGTACGCGAGGGAGGGCGGAAGCTGGACGAGCAGCGGACCGAGTCGCGCGCCGAGTCCCGTCGCGTCCTCGAGAAACACGTCGAGCAGCACGTCCGAGGCGACGAGCGCCTGATCGTGGGTGATCGCGCGCGGCAGCTTGACGGCGAAGCGGAAGTCCACTGGGACGGCCGACGCCCACCGTTCGTACACTGCGCGCTTGTGCTGCCGGTAGAACGACGAGTTGATCTCGACCGCCGAGAACAGCGTCGCGTAGCGTTCGAGGTAGCTCCCCTCGGCGGGAAACTCGCCGCGCCACTGCCGAGGCAGTCCCCAGCCGGCGGTGCCGATCCTGAGTGTCGCGGCCGGGCTGTCCGTGGGCGAGGTCATGCGGGGCCGAGTCGCCAGTGTCGTGCCCAGAGCGCGCACCACTCCCCCACGGGGACGGACTCCTAGGGA
>DASYMZ010000088.1:0-145466 GCA_036008805.1 Gemmatimonadaceae bacterium | reverse complement strand
CCGCCCGCAGTGCGAGCAGAACGCCGCGCCACTCTCCGCCACGCTCGCTCCGCAGCCCTCGCACTTGCCGGGCAGATACGTGCCGCAGTCGGAGCAGTACACCGCATCCGGCTCCGGCCTCGGCCCACAGTTCGCGCAGCTCTTGAGCCTCGCGCGATACGCCAGCACCGCCGCCTCCGCGGCATCGTCGACCTGCACCGCGTCCGCCGTCGTCGCGCGCATCGCCTCCAGCGCGCGTCCCGTGTACCGCGTCTTCAGCTCCGAGTAGTCGGAGTCGGAGAGCTTTCCCGTCACCCGATCGAACTCGATCTCCCGCAGCGCGACGACCGCGTCGTTCTCCGCTCCTCTCTCGCCACGCGCCGCGACGATTCCGCGAACCGGACGCACCGTCGTCGTCCCGAACAGCAGCGGGAACAGCACGTACGCGAGCGCGCCGACGGCGAGCAGCGTGCCCAGCGCGAGTGCGAGCATCAGTCGTCGTCCCGCCGAATCGCCGCGTCGAGCCGCGCCATCTCGTCGTCAGTGCCCAGCCTCGGACCGGACGCCGACACCACCTGCGGCTGAGTGCGGGCCTGCATTTTCCGCAGCACGACCGCGAGCGCTGCCGAGCCCGCGGCGAGCGCCGCGAACGGAACGATGTAGCCCGCCCAGTTGAATCCTTCCTTCTTCGGCGCCATCAGCGCGCGCTCGCCGTACGTCTGCACGAACGCGTCGAGAATCTCCTGCGCCGAATAGCCACCATCGACCAGCGCCATCACGTCGCGATGCATCGCCGGGGAGACCTGGCAGGAGAAGTCGGTGGTGCGGCAAGTGTAGACATCGAGCGTGCAGCCGCACTGACAGCGGATCTGGTGCTCCAACGCATCGCGCTGGTCGCTCGACATCGATGCGCTCGCGCCGGGCTTGGGCGGAAGCCTCACCGACTTCGTCGCCCCCTGATCCATGTCGAACAGGTTGGACGAGCCGCTCTGCTGCTCGGCCACGGGCGCGATGGGCTGCGCCGTCTGCTGCCCTGCCTGCTGCGCCGCGAGGGCTCGCGCGCCGATCAGCGCAGCGCCGCCAATGGCCGCTCCACGCGCGAGAAAGTCGCGGCGGTTCATCACGGCGTCGCCACCAGCTCTCGCGTGCTCGGCTCCAACGTCGCGACGTAGCCACTCGGGGCACGACGACGCTCGGCCTGGGGCCACATCACGATCAGCCCGCCGATCGCCATGATCACCCCGCCGATCCAGACCCACACCACGAGCGGGTTGAAGCTGATGCGCAGCTCGGCCGTCTCCTCGCGCACGCCGGCGAGCACGATGTAGAGATCCATCTTGGCGGATGTACGGATCCCGACTTCGGTCGATGGCTCGAACAGCGGGTTCTTGTTGCTGTCGAGGTACTGCCGCTTCTCGCTCGTGACGATCCCCTGCGGCTTGCCGTCGCGCCACACTTCGAGGCCCACCGCGGTGACGAAGCGATTGAGCGACTCCGACGTCGACGTGCCCTGACTCACGAAGCGCCACCGGTGGCCGAGTGGATCGACGAGCTCCTTCGTCTCACCGGCGCGGAGCTGGATGTCGTGGTCCTTCTTGAACGCCAGTCCGGCGAACGCCGAGAAGAGCACGACGATGCCGGCGTGCACGATGTAGCCGCCGTAGCGCCGACGGTTGCGCGCCACCAGGCGCACCACGGCGATGGGAATCGCTTCGCCGTGGATGCTGCGGCGAGCGCCGATGCCCTTGTAGAACTCCTGCAGGATCGTACCCGCGACGAAGCCGGCGAGCGTGTAGGCGACGAGCGCGTAGACGTCACGCATGCCGAGCACGAGCAGCAGCACGCCGACGGCGAGGCCGAGCGTCACCGGCACGGCGAACTGGCGCTTCAGATTCGCCGTCGACGCCTTGCGCCACGCGATGAGCGGACCGATGCCGGTGAGCGCGAGCAGCAGCAGGCCGAGCGGAATGTTGACCGTGTTGAAGAAGGGCGGGCCGACCGTGATCTTCGAGCCGCGCACCCACTCGCTGAGGATCGGGAAGAGCGTGCCCCACAACACCGAGAACGCGATCCCGACGAGCACGAGGTTGTTGTAGAGGAACGCCGCCTCGCGGCTCACCATGCTCTCGAGCTCGGCCTTGGCCTCGAGGTCCTTGAGCCGCGTCGCGACGAAGTAGATCGTCACTCCGGTGGACGCGAAGAAGAACGAGGCGAACCAGGTGCCGACCGGCGACTGCGCGAACGAGTGGACGCTCTCGATGATGCCGCTGCGCGTTATGAAGGTGCCGAAGATCGCGAGCAGGAAGGTCGTGACGACGAGCACGACGTTCCACTTTCGCAGCATCCCGCGCTTCTCCTGGATCATGATGGAGTGTAGGAACGCCGTGCCCGTGAGCCACGGAAGCAGCGACGCGTTCTCCACGGGATCCCATGCCCAGTAGCCGCTCCAGCCGAGCTCGACGTACGCCCACCACATGCCGAGCGTGATGCCAATCGTGAGGAAGAACCACGACAGCAGCGACCAGCGTCGCACGATGCTCAGCCACTCGGCGTTGAGCTTGCGCGCGATGAGCGCGGCGATCGCGAACGCAAACGGGATCGCCGTGGCGACGTAGCCGAGGTAGAGATTCGGCGGATGGATCGCCATCCCGGGGTTCTGCAGTTGCGGATTCATCCCGCGTCCATCGGCGGGGACGAAGCTCAACCGGTCGTACGGGTTGGCCTTGAAGCAGACCGTCGCGATGAAGAACAGCATGATCGCCGCGAGCGTGCCGGCGGCCCACGGCGCCATGTCGCGCGCCTTGTCGCGCACCGACCAGACCGCGATCGCGCTGAAGCACGACAGGATGAGCGACCAGAACAGCATCGAGCCCGCCTGGCCGCCCCAGAACGCGGCGAAGACGTAGACCTTCGGCATGTTCGCGCTCGTGTTCGACGCGACGTACTTGAGCGAGAAGTCGTGGGTCAGCAGCGCGGTCCACAGCCCGATCGACGCGAGCACGACCATCGCGCAGGTGGCATAGATGCCGCGACGGCCGCTCGTGATCAGATCGTCGCGGCCGAGGGAGCCGCCGGCGAATGACGTCACTCCCGCCCAGGCAGCCATCAGCAGCGCGACCCAGAGCGAGAGCTCACCGATGAGGATCACGCTCGGGTCCCCGCCTTGTAGCCGGGCGTCTGCTTGTACTTGTCGTCGCCCTGGCCTGGCGCGTTCTCGTAGCGCGACGCGCACTTGGCCAGCAGCGTCGTCGCCTGGAAGGTGCCGTCGGTGCCCATGCGTCCCTCGACGACGACGTCCACACCGTCGGTGAAGGTGTCGGGCGCGATGCCGCGATAGACGACCGGCACCACCTTCGCGCCGTCGGTCACGCGGAATGCGTACTCCTTGCCGCCCGGGATGCGCTGGATGGAGCCGGGCACGACGCGCGCGCCGATCTTCACGCCGGCGCTTCGAAAGCCAGGGTCGGCGTCGAGCTTGGTGGCGAGCTCGGTCGGCGTCAGATAGTACATGCCGGTCTCCTTGATGGACGTCGCCATCAGGTAGCCCGCCGTGCCCAGCACGAGGACGCCGCCGATCAGAAACTTGGTCCGAGCCGTAGTCATTAACCGCGCTCGCGAGAAGAGAGAGATGACCGAAACAATATAGTGGCGGCGGACCGGGCGCTCACGTCGGCCTTTTCCTGACGCTCGTCAGCGCACGGTGCGCACGAGCAGCACGGTCGCCGAGCCCGCGCCCGCCGCGTCCCACACGAGATCACGCGTGCTGAACTCACCCTTCGTGCGCGCGTCGTACACCTCCTTCCCCACCCCGGCGACTGCCGTCACGGCACTCGCGCCGGCGATCGCCGCTCCCCGATCCATGCCCGCCTTTCGTAGCCCGCCGTACGCCATGCTCTGCACGAAGGCCGAGGTGAAGAAGTGCTGCAGCTTGTCCGGTCCGAACCAGCGGTCGCCGCGCGGATGCTCCCCCGGTCCGGTCGACAGCGTGAACACCAGCAGGATCCCCCGCATCACGCCACGCTCCGTTCTGGAGCCTTCGCAGTGCCGAGCCGTGCGCCGATCAGATCGAGGGCGCGCTCGAGCAGTGCCGTGTTGCCCGGCTGGTGGATCCAGCTGCTCGCACCGCTCGGGTGCGGCAGTGGGACGACGACGGCTCTCGTCGTCCCATAGGCGAACTCGTGCTCGGTACCGACGAGATCGGCGAGGGGCCGCGCACCCAGGAAGCGATCGATCGCGAGCCGGCCGACAGGGATGATCAGCGTGGGCCGGATGATCCTCAGCTCCTCGTCGAGCCAATCGGCGCACCGCGCTCGCTCGGCCGGGCTCGGAACGCGGTCGCCTCGGCCGCTCGGGTGCGGCCCGGGATAGCAGCGCGTGATCGCCGAGATGTAGAGCAGCTCGCGCGCGGTCGGCTCGTCCATGCCGGCACGCTCCAGCCAGCGGAACAGGGTGCGGCCAGCGCGGCCGGCGAACGGCTTTCCACCGCTCGTCTCCATCTGTCCGGGCGCCTGGCCGACCAGCATCGCCCGAGGTGCGCGCGCGTGCGACACGATCGGCAGGATCGCCGGCGTGTGCTCGCAGCGGCGGCAGGCGGCGAGCCGGTCGCAGTGCACATCGAGCTCGGCGGCCAGGGTGCGCAGGCGGCGGGCGGAGGACGCGTCAGACATCCCTGCCTCTACCCCGTCACCGCCCGGGCGTGCCCGTCCGGCTCGAAGCGATATGGCCCACGGATCACGCCACGATCGGTGATGAACGCGGTCACGAGCTCGGCAGGCGTCACGTCGAACGCGGGATTGAACGTGGCGACTCCGCTGGGCGCGACGGGCGACTCGAAGCCGCGCCCCAGCTCGTCCGCGCCGCGATGCTCGATCACGATGTCGTCGCCGCTCGCTGTCGCCGCATCCACGGTGCTCCACGGCGCGGCGACGTAGAACGGCACGTCGTGATGTCGCGCGGCAAGCGCGAGCGGATAGGTCCCGATCTTGTTGGCGACGTCGCCATTCGCGGCGATGCGATCGGCGCCGACGATCACGACATCCACTCGGCCAGCTCGCATCAGCGACGCAGCCACGTTGTCCGTGAGCACGGTCACGTCGATCCCCGCCTGCGCCAGCTCCCACGCGGTGAGCCGGCTGCCCTGCAGCAGCGGCCGAGTCTCGTCGGCGAAGACGCTCACCCTGAGCCCGCGCTCCGCGGCGACGTAGACCGGTGCGAGCGCAGTGCCGATGCCGGCGGTGGCGAGCGCACCCGCGTTGCAGTGGGTGAGGACGCGCGAGCCGTCGGCGAGCAGGGCGAGACCGTGTTCACCGATGCGGCGGCACATCGCGCGGTCCTCGTCGAGGACGCACGTCGCTTCGTTGCGGAGTGCGGCATGAAGCGCGGGACCATCACCGAGCGTCGCGCGCGCGTGATCGAGCAGCCGGCGCACAGCCCATGACAGATTGACCGCGGTCGGCCGCACGCAGGCGATCCGAGCGCCGAGGCGCTCGCCCTCCGCGAGAAAGTCCGCACGTTCGAGGTGCACGAATGGCGCGAGCGCGACGACCAACCCCATCGCGCCCGTACAGCCGATGGCGGGCGCGCCGCGCACCGCGAGCGTCGCGATCGCGTCGCAGATCTCGTCGACGGTACGCAGCTCGAGCCGACTGAGTCGCCCAGGCAGCGCACGTTGATCGATGATGTCGACGGCGTCGCCTGCGACCGACCACCGTACCGCCTCGACTACGCTCATCGGCGGAAGCTACTGAGGCGCGACGGAGTGCTCCAGCCGCGCCCGGCGCGCGAGCAACAGCGTGTCGCGCGGCGCGGCGCGCAGCCCCAGCGCGTACGCCGAATCCGCGGCGGCGGCGCGGCCGAGCTGCTCGTGAGCCGCGCCGACGAACAGCGCGGCGGTCGGCGCGGCCTCACCGCGGAGCAGCGGGGACCCAGCGGCCACGACGCCGTCCGCGCCGCGCGACCGCCCCACGGCGTCGAGGTACATCGCGACGAAGGTTGGCTCGCGCCGTACGTCGCCATCGCGCAGCAGCGGAGCGAGCAGTTGCGCGGCGAGCGCGTGGCGTCCGGTGGCGTAGAGCACCTGCCCGTACTCGAAGCGCGTGCGGCGGTCGCGCGGCTCCATCGCGAATGCGCGCGCGAGCAGCGCGAGCGCGCAGGTCGAGTCGCCGCGCTCGCGTGCGTCGATCCCCAGCAGTTGATAGCCGCGATACTCCGTGGGCGAGGAATCGACGAGCCGCTGCCAGAGCGTCCGGTGACTCGACCAGTCGCTCGCGTATCTCGCGCTCTCCACGCCGTTGCGCAGCGAGAGCAGTGCGACGAGCGCGAACGCCGCGGCGGCCGCGCGACGCGGAAGACGGTCGACGACGAGACCCACCGCAAGCGCGACTCCGACCGTCGCGCCGAACAGCGTCCGGTCGGCGATGAGCTGTCCGGTGGCCGTGAGCAGGTTCGACGCGGGCAGATAGCTGAGCACGACCCAGCCCAGCGCGACGAGCGGCCTGCGTTCGCCGCGGAGCGCGAGCACGACGACGATGATCGACGTCGCCAGCAGCGCGAGTGCCGCGAGCGTGGCGAGCGTGGTGCGATGCGGTGGCAGAAGCGTCGGCCCGTAGTACGGCGAGAGCGACGTCGGCCACGCGAGCATCGCGACGATTCGTGGCCAGAGCGACATCATCGCGGCGATTCGCTCCGGCAGAGCGAGTGCATCGAGCCCGGGCGCGGCGATGGAGACCCGAGCGACCGGCGCACCGAGCACGGCCGCGCGCGCGAGCAGTGCCGCGGCGACGGCGGTGACTCCGGCGAGCCAGAGCCGGTAGCTCGCACGGGGCTGCCGAGGAGCTGGAAGCGTAGAAGCGGCTGTGAGCGAGTCTGACCTCTTGGAGGTCCAGCCCCACGCCGTGAGCGCGGCGATCGGCAAGGCGAGGAGACCGGACTCCTTCGACAGCACGGCGGCGGCGGCGAGCAGGGCGACCACGACCGCCGCGCGCCAGCCCGGCTCCCTGGTCGCCGTCACCGCGCGGACGATCGCGAACGTGAGCGCGATCGTGAACACGACGACCAGCAGCTCCGAGCTGTTCGCCGCGCTCGCGAAGGTCTCCACGTGCAGCGGCTGCGTCGCGAACCAGAGCGTCGCCGCCGCGGCGGCCGCGAGCCCGACGCCGCCGCGCAGCAGCCGCCAGACCAGCGCGACGACCAGTGCGTAGAGCACGATCGAATAGACGTGAAAGGCGAGCGGCGCGCCGCCGCCGGCGTTCCAGACTGTCGCGAGCAGCGCGACGTGCAGCGGTCGATACAGCCCGGAGACGTCCGCCCCCTGCGCGGGCCAGTACGGGCTCCCCCACACGTTGGCGAGGGCGGACCACCCGCGAAGCATCGGGTTTTCGCGAATGATCGTCGTGTCGTCGTAGACGAATCCGGCGTGCAGCGTCGGCAGCGCGACGAGCGCCGCGATGGCGAGCAGCACCGCGAGCACGACGCGTGCGGACGGGCGGCGCGCGCCGACTGCGACGTCGCCGCTCGGAGTCACCTTGCGTTCAGAGGGGAGAGGCTCGGTAGGCACGACGCGGCCAAGCTAGTGATGGCCGCGCGCACGGGCCATCCCGCTACGCCTCGTCGTCGCGCATTCGCTTGCGACGCTCGGGAAAATGCACGTCCAGAAAGCGGATCAACGCCCGTTCCTCGGGCGAGTGTGCATACGACTCGGCGCGCGGCTGATAGCGCACCGGGAGGCGGATCGTCTCGCCGTCGTCGAGGTAGCGCGCGACGACGATCGGGTGCACGTACGACGCGCGGCAGATCGCGGGAGTGTTGCCCAGCTCCGCGGCGACGAGCCGCATCGCAGTCACGACGTTGCGCTTCGCTTCGGTCTCCGACTTCGACGGGCCCAGCTCGGCCAGCACCGTCGCGGCGCGCAGCGTGCCGCCCCAGGTGCGGAAGTCCTTCGCGCTGAACGGCACGCCCAGGGTGTCGTGCAGATACGCGTTCACGTCGCGCGCGGTCAGGTTGCGCCACTTGCCGTCTTCCAGGTAGCGGAACAGTCGCGTGCCCGGCGACGCGAGATGCCGGCGCACCAGGCGGGTGAGCTCGCGGTTGGCGACGACCTGACGCTGCTTGATCGACCGCTTGCCAACGTAGCTGAACACGACGCGCCCCTCGACGATGTCGACGTGCCGCTTGAGCAGCGTGGAGATGCCGAACGTCTTGTTCTCCTCGGCATACCGCTCGCTGCCGATGCGGAAGAAGCTCTCGCTCACGAGCTGCACCACCGCGGCGGCGACCGCCTGCTTCGACGGCGTACGTGAGGCCGCGTCGCGACGGATCCGTGCGCGCAGCGCAGGAAGGTCCTTCGCCAGCTCTCGCACGCGATAGTATTTCCTGAGCTGTCCCTGCTCGACGGCGCGCGCGTGGTAGCGGTACTGCTTCCGCGACTTGGCGTCCAATCCCCACGCCTGCACCGACGCGCGCGAGCTCTCCGCGATGTGCACGTCCGTCCACCCGGGAGGGATCGCGAGCTGACGGATCCGCTCGAGCGTGCGCGCGTCGCGCACTTGGCCGCCCCCCTCGCGCCGATAGCGGAAGCGGGTCTTGGAGCCTTCGCGGAGAATCCAGGTGGTCATGGGTTGGGCGCGAGGCAAAAGGTGGTCCGCGCATGTATCTTACCTCACGCGCCGCACCCCGCCGAACCGACCATGCCCTACGAGCTGCTGACCTTCGAGGTCGCCGACCGGATCGCCACGATCACGGTGAACCGGCCGGACAAGCTGAACGCGCTCAACGACGCCGTCATGGCCGAGTTGAGCATCGCGATCGACGAAGCGGTGCGGCGCAGCGATGTGAGTGCCGTGCTGCTCACCGGCGCGGGTCGCGCGTTCGTCGCCGGCGCCGACATCGGCGAGCTCGCGGACCAGACCGCCATCGAAGGCAAGGCGCGGGCGGAGCGCGGCCAACGCACCTTCCGGAAGTTCGAGCAGTCCACCAAGCCGACGCTGGCCGCCGTGAACGGCTTCGCGCTGGGCGGCGGATGCGAGCTCGCGATGGCGTGTCACATCCGCATCGCGTCGGACGCCGCGAAGTTCGGGCAACCGGAGGTGAAGCTCGGCATCGTGCCGGGCTACGGCGCCTCGCAGCGGCTGCCGCGGCTCGTCGGCAAGGGTCGCGCGCTTCAGCTCCTGCTCACCGGCGAGATGATCGATGCGGCGGAAGCGTATCGCATCGGTCTCGTGAATCGCGTCGTCCCTGCCGCGGAGCTGACCGGCGCCGCGCGCGCGATGCTCGGCGGCATCATCGCACAGGGGCCGCTCGCCGTCGCGCACTGCATCGAGGCAGTGGACCGCGGCCTGGACCTGCCGCTCGACGACGCGATCGCGCTCGAGGCGTCGTACTTCGGGCTCCTCTCCGCGACGACCGACAAGGCAGAGGGAATGCGCGCGTTTCTCGAGAAGCGGCCGGCGCAGTTCAAGGGCAAGTGAGGATTCCGCCGTCCATCGAAGGGCAGCCATGACGCGCGACGTGGCGCGCGTGCTGCTCACCAGTCTCGCGCTGCGCGACTTCCGCAACCTCGCGCGCGTTGATGTCAGCGTGCCCGGCGCGGGCGTGGTCGTGATCGGCGATAACGGACAGGGCAAAACGAACCTGCTCGAGGCGATCTACTATCTGCACCTCCTCCGTTCCGTCAGAGGTGCGCGCGACGTGGACATCGTGCGCTTCGGCGCGCCGGGCTTCCACATCTCGGCGCGCACGGGTGGCGGTCCGCATCACGAGCTCTCGGCCGGATTCGAGCGGCAGGGGCGTCGCAAGCGCGTCAAGGTCGACGGCGCCGAGCCCGCGCGGCTGAGCGACGCGCTCGGCGCGCTGCCCTGCGTGCTGTTCTCGCCGGCCGACGTCGATCTCGTGGCCGGAGCGCCGACGTCGCGGCGGCGCTATCTCGACATCCTGCTCGCGCTCACGTCGCGCCCGTATCTCGCGGCGCTGCAGCGGTACCGCGCGGCGCTCGCGCAACGGAACGCCGCGCTACGCGACGCGATGCGCAACGCGGGCGCGAAAGCGGAGCAGCGCGTCGCGGTGTGGGAAGCGCCGCTGGCCGAACACGGCGCGGTGCTGTGGCGCGAGCGAGTGATGTGGGTCGAGCAGTCGACGCAGCGGTTCGCCGGTCTGTGCGCGGCGATCGGTGAGCATGCCCCGGTGGCGATGCGCTACGCGACGTCGCTGGAGCCGGCGTCGACGGAGATTGCCGAGGTCGCGAGCACCCTCGTGACCGCGCTCGAGCAGAAGCGCGCGCTCGACATGCGGCGTGGGCTCACCCACGCGGGTCCGCATCGCGACGACCTCGTGCTCACCCTCGACGGGCGCGAGCTGCGCGCGTTCGGCTCGGCTGGCCAGCAGCGCACGTCGGCGATCGCATTGCGGCTGCTCGAGGCCGAGACGCTGCGCAGCCGACTCGGCGCGGCGCCGCTGTTCCTCCTGGACGATCCATTCGCCGAGCTCGACGTACGACGCTCGGCGAACATCCTCGAGCTGCTCGCCGAGCAAGGGATGGGACAGACGCTGCTGACCGTCCCGCGCGAGAGCGACATCCCGCCTGCGCTCACCACGCTGCGCCGCTGGCGGATCGCGAATGGGGTCGTGAGCGGCGGCGACGCGCTGCACGCGGGTGCGGCGTGAGCCCGGCGAAGAAGAAGCCATCGGCGCTCGGCGACGTGCTCGCGGGTGTCCTCAGAGACACGGGCGTCGCCGCTCGGGTCGAGCAGGCGGGGCTCATCCCCGAGTGGCCCGGGCTCGTCGGTCCGCAGATCGCGGCGGTGACGGAGCCGACGTCGATCACCGCCGACGGGACGATGTTCGTGCAGGTGACGACCAACGCGTGGATGAACGAGCTCTCGCTGATGGAGCCCGAGCTGCTGCGCGCGTTGAACACCAAGGAAGGACGCACGCCGGTGAGGCGCATTCGCTGGCTGCTGCGCCGGAGCTGAGGAGGCGTTCCGGCCGGGCGCTTCGCTGGCGATTCGAGGGCATTTTCCGCCCCCCGGGCGGACGGCCGGAGATGGCTCGGAGCGCCTGCGATAAATCATTGTGGCCCAGAGACTTAGGAAGCACCCGGACTGTTGCGTGAACGGCCTCTTTGGGTTAGATTTCTTCGTCTGGGCCAGCGGCCCATTTTCGGTGTGTGTTCGGGCAGGGTTTTCGGGCGACAAAACGCGAGCGTGAGTTCATGGCAAAGCAGAGCGACGGGAACGGAAAGAGCGAGTACGGCGCGGGACAGATCACGGTGCTCAAGGGGCTCGAGGCGGTTCGGAAGCGCCCCGGCATGTACATCGGCTCCACGTCGGAGCGCGGGTTGCACCACCTCGTCTACGAGGTCGTGGACAACTCCATCGACGAGGCGCTGGCCGGCTATGCCGATCGCGTGAGCGTGATCATCCACGCCGACAACTCCATCGAGGTGGAGGACAACGGCCGCGGCATCCCGGTCGACATCCACCCGATCGAGAAGATCCCGGGCGTCGAGCTCGCGATGACCGTTCTGCACGCCGGCGGCAAGTTCGACAAGGACAGCTACAAAGTGTCCGGCGGGCTGCACGGCGTCGGCGTCTCGGTCGTGAACGCGCTGTCCGAGCGGCTCAAGGTGTGGGTGAAGCGCGACGGGAAGGAGTACTACATGGACTTCATGCGTGGCGCCACGCAGACGAAGCTCAAAGTGCTCGGCGACGTCTCGAAGAAGGCGAACGGCACGAAGATCTGGTTCAAGCCGGACCATGAGATCTTCACCGAGCTCACCTACAACTACGCCACGCTGGCGTCGCGTCTCCGCGAGCTGTCGTTCCTGAACAAGGGCGTCACGATCACGCTGAAGGACGAGCGCGCCGAGCTGGAGAAGGAAGAGACCTTCCTGGCGAAGAACGGGCTGCGGGAGTTCGTGCAGCACCTCAACGCGAGCCGCAAGGCGCTGCATTCCGAAGTCATCTATCTCGAGACGACGAAGGACGACATCGGGATCGAGCTGGCGATGCAGTACAACGACGGGTACAACGACACCGTCTTCTCCTTCGTCAACAACATCAACACCCACGAAGGCGGCACGCACCTCACCGGCTTCAAGAGCGCGCTCACCCGCGTCATCAACCAGTACATCCAGAAGTCGTCGCTCTCGAAGAAGGACAAGGACATCGTTCTGAGCGGCGACGACGTACGCGAGGGGCTCACCGCGGTGCTGTCGGTGAAGGTCCACGAGCCGCAGTTCGAGGGGCAGACGAAGACCAAGCTCGGGAACTCCGAGGTGGAGTCGGCGGTGAAGACCGTCGCGAACGAGTGGCTCGCCGCCTATCTCGAGGAGCATCCGCGCACGGCGAACATCGTGATCGACAAGGCGATGTCGGCGGCGCGGGCCCGCGAGGCGGCGCGCAAGGCACGCGACCTCACGCGCAAGAAGTCGGGGCTCGAGGTTGGCGTGCTCTCGGGCAAGCTGGCGGACTGCTCGCTCACCGATCCGTCGCTCTGCGAGATCTACCTGGTGGAGGGCGACTCGGCGGGCGGCAGCGCGAAGCAGGGGCGGAAGCGCGAGTTCCAGGCGATCCTGCCGCTCCGCGGCAAGATCATCAACGTGGAGAAGGCCCGCATCGACAAGGTGCTCTCGAACGAGGAGATCCGGACGATCATCACGGCGATCGGCACGGGGATCAAGGACGAGTTCGAGATCGAGAAGGCGCGGTATCACAAGATCATCATCATGACCGACGCCGACGTCGACGGCGCGCACATCCGGACGCTGCTGCTGACGTTCTTCTACCGGCAGATGCCGGAGTTGATCGAGGCGGGCTACGTCTACATCGCGCAGCCGCCCCTCTTCCGGGTCGCCAAGGGCAAGGACGCGCAGTACGCCTACGACGCGAAGGAGCGCGACGAGATCGCCCGGCGCATGTCGTCGGACGGCAAGACGGGCATCAACATCCAGCGCTACAAGGGACTGGGCGAGATGAACGCCGACCAGCTCTTCGACACGACGATGGATCCGATGACGCGTACGCTGCTCAAGGTGAACGTGGACGACGCGGTGCTCGCGGACGAGATCTTCCGGACGCTGATGGGCGACGAGGTCGAGCCTCGGCGCGTGTTCATCGAGAGCAACGCGCGGTTCGCGTCGAACCTGGATATCTGACCGAGCGAACGCTCGACGCGACGAATCAAGCGGGCGGCCATCTTGGATGGCCGCCCGCTTTCGTTCCGGACGTCTGGCTCAGGAGCAGAATGGATGTGTCGCTCGAGTGTCCCGCGCGGACCGAGCTACATCGTCCCACGACGGATTCCGAGCGCGACGATCGTTTCGATCAGCTTCTTGTAGCTCATCCCCGCCTTGAGCGCCGACTGCGCGAACTCTTCCTTGCACGCGATCTCCGGATTGGGATTGGCCTCGATGAAGAACGCCGTCCCGTCCGCACGGAGCCGGAAGTCGAGGCGAGCGTAGCCGTCGAGCGACAGGTTCCGGTAGATGCGCTTCGCCATCGCGACGAGCTTCGCGCGCACCGCCGGATCGATCTCGGCGACGCCCTCGGAGATCCCGTGCTTCACCTGATATGCCAGGTTGTGCTTCACCTTCTGCGTCGCGATCGCCATCGCGCCGGGCGCGGTGTTCTCGAAGAACAGCTCCCACGGCGGCAGCACGGTCAGCCGCTTGTTCCCGAACACGCCGACGTAGATCTCACGCCCGTCGATGAACTCCTCGATCAGCGCGTCGCCCGTGATGCTCTCGTGGATGAACTTCACCCGCGCGTCGAGCTCGTCGTAGTCCCACACCACGCTCGCCTGCGCGATGCCGACCGAGCCCTCCTCGGTGAGGCTCTTCACGATCATCGGGAATGCCAGCGCCTTGGAGCGCCGCACGCGCCGGCCCGAGTGGACGACCTCGAACCTCGGCACGGGAATGCGATGATACGTCAGGATCTTCTTGGCGAGCGCCTTGTCGCGCGCGAGCACGAGGCCACGCGGATTGCAGCCGGTATAGGGCACGAGCAGCAGCTCGAGGTAGCTCACGACGTGCTGGTCGAGCTCTCGCAGCCCGAAGAACGCCTCGATCATGTTGAACACGACGTGCGGCTTCCACTCCTCCAGCGCTTCGCGGATCGGCCCGAGCTCGTACTTGATCTCGAGCGCGCGCACCTCGTGGCCGAGCGCGCGCAGCGTCGTGAGGACGTCGTTCTCGGTCTTGTAGGCGTGCCGCTCCTGCTCGCTGAGTGACTCGAGATCGTCGGGCGGGTTGAACCCGGTCTCCATGAGCACGAGCACGCGAAGCTTCCGTCGCTTGACGCGCTTCCTGGCGGTCATGACCGCCTCATAGCGGGATCGACTCCCTGCGGCGATACAGGAAGTGCACGGAGCGCACAGCGAGCATCCCCGCGAAGTCGAGCATCACCTTCTTGTCGGGTCCCGGAACACGCAGCTTCAGCGTGCGACTCCGCCCGATCATCTCCTGGAGAAGCTGATCGATCGTGAACTCCGACTCTCCGGTCCAGCGTGCCACCAACGCTCTGATCTCCTTGGCTTGACGGGTGATGAATCGCGACGCGAGCTCCCGCTTCGCGTACTTCGGCAACTGCGAGAAGACGCGGCACAGCTCGCGGTCGTAGGTGCTGGGATAGTCGACGGCATAGAAGGCGCGCTTGGCCTCGTAGTGCTCGCGGAGGGTAGACGTGAGCTGCGCGACGGGCGCAACACGCTCGCGGGTCGTCACCGGCGGACGCTTGCCCTCGAGCTCCTCCATCAGCGCGTCGACGTACTCCAGCTTTCGCAGCGCTTCCCACCCGTCGTAGCGCTTGCGCCACCGCGCGCGCGGCTGCATCCACACGGCGAACGTCTCGGCGAAGTCCTCGTCGGGATGCGCCTGGGCGTAGTACGCGCGCAGGTGCTGCACGAAGTGCCGGCTCGCCGGCTTGGGGCGATACGACATGGGATACGGTGTGGACGACTTGCCGAACAACCGCTGATAGCTCGGCCGGCGGTGGAGGCGATACCCGTGCTGCATCGCGTGGCCGGCCTCGTGCCGCAGGATCCGCATGCACTCCGCCCGCGACGCGCCCTCCGCCTCGTGCATCATGCTGCGCTCGAGCCGGATGAGGCGCGGATGCACGAGGTAGAACGGGATCGCGATGCCCGGCACGTTGTTCGGCGAGAACCACTCGTCCGAGAGCCAGCAGTGCGGGCGAAGCGTGATGTCGCGACGCGCGAGCTCGCGATACAGCTCGTCGACGCAGGCTTCGACCCACGTGCCCTGGAGCTTCAATCCGAGATCGCAGATGCGCACGTCGAGGAGCTGCTCGCGAGGCCAGCCCTCCCATACCTTTCCCGATCGCTTGCGTGCCGTCATCCGTGCGCTGCTGACGTCGACTCGATCACGCTCTCGGCGCTCACCGAACCGCCCGGCGGCCGGTCCCGGACCGGCTCATCGCAACGCCTGCCGCAGCGCGACGCCATCGAGCCGCTCGGTGGGCTTCACGCCGGCGATGGCGGCGAGCGTCGGTGCGAGGTCCACCGTTCGCACGAACTCCGCATTGCGGCCGGGCTTCACTCCCGCGCCATAGAAGATGAGCGGCACGTGCGAGTCGTAGTCGCGCGGGGAGCCGTGCGTCGCGACGATTCCCGAGAAGATGCTGAGGGGCGTGAGCGTGACGACCAGCTCGATCCGCGCCGTCGGCGGAAATTGATGGCTCCACCGCCTCGCGATCGGATCGCGCGCAGAATCGGCGACCAGATCGGTGAAGCGATCGACGCGTGCGACGCCAGGCGCCGCGCGCAGCGCTGCGGCCAGCACGCCGAGCACGGAATCGGCGTTCACCCTGGCGGCACGGAACGCAGCCCGATCGAGGAAGACGAGATTCTGGTCGAGATCGATCGCCATCGAATCGAGATGCGCCTTCGCCATGCCGGAACGAATCGGACCCAGCACACCAGTGAGCGTCACGTGCACGGGCCGCGGCTGCATGTTCGCTGGCGCGAGCTCGGGAATCGTACCGACCCCATGATCCGCGGTGAGCGCCACGGTCACCGTCGACGAGTCGCGCATCGCGTAGAGGGAGTCGAGCAGCCGGCCGACCGCGTGGTCCACGCGGAGCACCTGGTCGTGGATCTCCCGCGAGTCCGGCCCGTACGTATGACCGATCACGTCGGTGGCCGAGAGTGATACCGCCAGCAGATCGGTCTGCGGGCCGGCACCGAGCCCGAGCGCACGCACTCCGTCCAACGCGAACGCGACGACCAGCTCGTCGATGAACGGCGTCGATCGGATCACGCTCGCGGCGTCGTACCCGTCCTCTGGAAGTGCATGCGGAAAGGTGAAGTCCTTTCCGTGGGCTTCGAACGGTACGCTGTCGGGCTCGGGATAGTCCGACTCCTTGCGCAGCAACGCCCACTGCTTCCCACCGTAGCGCAGTCCGAGGCCTTCCGCGTTGAACGCCGTCACCCAGCCGGGCAGCGTGTCGCGATAGTATCTGCTCGTCGTGAACCGTCCGTCGGGCGAATACCAGTAGACGTCAGCGCGCGACTTCCCGATCGGCAGGATCGCCGCGCGGTCCTTCATCGAGACGGACAGCGCACGCGAGCGCGCGTCGGCGGAGTGCAGCCAGTCGGCCAGCGTCGTGCCGTTGAACCGGTTGGGCGATGCGCCGGTGCCGAACGCGCCGGCGAGCAGCGGCGCCGCGGTGTCGGCGACACCGATGCTGTTCATCATGATGCCGGTGGAGCGCGGGAAGCGGCCGGCGAGCAGCGTGGCGTGACCGGGCGCGGTCTCCGTGATCGCGTGGTCGTGATGCGCATCGGTGAACATCGCGCCGCCGCGCATCAATCGCGCGATGCCGCCGTCCATCTGCGATCCGAATCGCTCGAGGTAGTCGGCGCGGAACTGATCGATCGTGATCAGGACGACGAGCTTCGGCTTGGTTCCCGTCTGGGCGTTCGCGCCGCCGGGATGGAGGAGGAGCCCGATGGCGCACGCAACGGCGGCGGCGAGTCGCATCCGGCAATCTGCGCCCCTCGTCGCGCGCGCGGCAAGGCGCGCCCGACGACGGGCATGGCGCCGGTCGCCGTGGCGCGCGATACTTGGCGCGTCTCTGTAGAGGAGTGTCATGAGCGGTAGTGGCATGCAGGCCGGTCCAGCGACGCGTGTAGTCGTGCGGGCGATCGTGTACTACGCGGTGCTCATCGTGGGCACGTCGTTCGCCTGGCGCTATCTACCCCACAGCGGGCCGGGCCTTCCCCCGTCGCTCGACGCGCTGTTCGCCGGCGGCGGCGCCACCTCGCGCGGGCTACCGACGACGGCGCTCGACGAGGCCAGTCTGGCGCTCACCGTCGCGGTCGCGATGCTCGCCGCAGTGCTCCTCGCCCTTCCGGTCGCGTGGGTCTACCTGCTCACGCGCGCCAAGCGCGGCTATCAGCAGTCGGTCGTGCAGCTCCTGATCATCCTGCCGGCGGTCGTCGCCGGCATCGTGCTGCTCGTGAAGTACAGCGTAGCGCTCGCGTTCAGCCTGGCCGGCATCGTCGCCGCGGTCCGCTTCCGCAATACGCTCGACGACAGCAAGGATGCGGTCTACGTCTTCCTCGCTACCGCGATTGGTCTCGCCGCCGCCGTGAACCTCCCCGTGGCCGTCGTGATCTCGATCGGCTTCAACGCGGTGGTGGTCGTGCTCTGGTACACCGACTTCGGCAACGCGCCGGTCGAGCTGGACGGGCGCATCGCCGACCGTCGACTCCGCCGCGCGCGCCAGCTCGCGCGCACTGGAACGTTCGTCGCCCGCATGGACGAGGAGGTGTTCCAGAACATGACGCGCGAGCAGCTCGAGGGCGTGGCGCAGCGGGCGTGGAAGCGGGCGCAGGCGACGCAGGACGACGGCGCGACGGCGGAGGAGATCCGGGTGCGCGTCCACACGCGCGACGTCGACGCGCTGCGGCGCGCGGTGGAGCCGCGTCTCGCCGAGCACGTGAAGACGTGGCGCATCGGCGCGATCGACGCAGTAAACGAGGTGAAGTCCGCCGATTACCACGTGCAGCTCAAGAGGAAGGCGACGTCGGACGACCTGCTGGCGCTGCTCCGCGCCTCGGGCGCCGATCAGATCGTCGACGTCGAGATTCTCGGATGACCGGCGTCGCCGCCACGATCCGCCTCGTCGCCCTCGCTGGGCTCGTCAGCGCGATGCTGCCGACGGTGCCGGCGCTCGCCCATGCGCAGGCCGCGGCCGTGCCTCCCGCCAAGACCGCGAAGAAGCCCAAGGAGCCGAAGCCTCTCGGCGAGACGAAGGTGCCGCGGATGTTCCAGGCCGAGACGCCCATCGCGCTCACCTTCACGGCGAACCTCCGCCAGCTTCGCCGCGACAAGGGAGCGACACCCCCCTGGCGCGCGGCGACGCTCGCCTACGCGGACAGCGCCGGCAAGCAGATCGTCGTGCCGCTCCGCGCGCGCACGCGGGGGATCTGGCGACTGCGCGAGTGCTCGTTCCCACCGCTCCGCCTGAACTTCAGCGGAAAGGAGACCAAACACACGCTCCTCGACGACCTCGAGAAGCCGAAGCTCGTGAACTTCTGCAAGGACAACGACCAGTACGAGCAGTACATCCTGCAGGAGCTGCAGCTCTATCGCATCTACCAGCTCCTCACGCCGATCAGCCATCGCGTCAGGCTGGCGAGGGTGTCGTACGTCGACAGCGCGAGCACCAAGCGCGACGCCGAACGCTACGCGATCATCGTCGAGGATCCGGACGAGCTGGCGAGGCGCCACTCGGGCACGCTCCTCAAGACGAGAGGCGCCGCCGTCTCGGACTTCGAGGCGCCGCAGCTCGCCCTCACATACCTGTTCCAGTACTTCGTCGGCAACCTGGACTTCTCATTCAGTGGCCTGCACAACGCCGAGCTGCTGCTCACGGGCGATGGGCGCCTGCTGCCGATCGCGTACGACTTCGACTTCTCCGGTGCGGTGAACGCCGCCTACGCCACACCGCCGCCGAACTACAACGTGCGAGCCGTTCGCATCAGGAAGTTTCTCGGCCCGTGTGGAGTCTCCGCCGAGTATCCCAACGCACTCGCCCGCTTCGTGGAGAAGAAGGACGCCATCTACGCACTCTATCACGACGACGTGGGCAAGCTGATGGATCCGCGTGTCGTGAAGGAGACGCTGTCGTACTTCGACGAGTTCTACGACGCGCTTCGCACTCCGCGGGATGCCGCGCGCAACGTGTTCGACCGCTGCATCGGGCCGGCCTGAGCACCGCCGTCGCGGGACAGGGCGTGACGGTCGCGCGCTATGAGCTCCGATCCGCCGCGCAGCTCGACTCGCTCGCGCGCGCGGAGCTTCCGCTCGGCATCCGGTGCCGAGAGGCGCGCCGGTCGACGCATCGCGACTTCTATCTGGACACGCCGGACGACACGCTCCGCGCGAACGGGATCCTCTGTCGACTTCGCGTCGGCACGAACGCGCCGCACCGTCTCACGCTCCGGGCGGACGATCTCGCGACACCCATTCAATTGGAAGCGACGGTCCGCTCGGCCGATCCAGCGGCGGCACTCGCCGGTGATTCGTCGGTGCGCCGCCGCCTGCTCGGCATCGTCGACCCGTCGTCGCTCATCCCGCGTCTCGAGCTCGAGGTGGAGCGGCTGACCCGCGACGCGCATCCCGATCTGCTGCGGCGCCCGCGAGTGGTGCTGCACTACGACAGGATCATCGCGCGGCGCGACGACGAAGCCTGCACCCTGTTCCAGCTCTGCGCGCACCATCGCCGAGGGGTGCTCGGCGACTTTCAGCGGCTCGTCGATGCGATGGAGAAGGTCCACGAGCTGTCGAGCCCCGGCAGCGACGTGCGCGAGCGAGCCGAGCTTATGCTGCGGTGGACTCGTCCGTCGGGCTCGAGCAGGTTCGTGGCGAGCTCGGACTATCAGTCGCCGTCCGGCGCGGAGGACGCGGTGCCGCCGGAGATGCTCAGCCCCGAGCTCAGCCTGCTCGCCTTCCAGCGGCGCGTGCTCGCGTTGGCCGAGGACTCCGCGACGCCGCTGCGCGAGCGACTGCGATTCCTTGGCATCGTCACGAGCAATCTCGACGAGATCTACATGGTTCGAATGCCGGAGCTGCGTCAAGCCGCGGCAGTCCGAGCCGATGGCGCGCACGAGCGAAGCGCGGATGGGCTCACGGCGGGCGACCGTCTGGAGCGCGTGGAGCGCGAGCTCGCGGCGATCGTCGACGCGCAGTCGCGCTGCGCCGCTGAATGTCTTCGGGCCGCGGAGTCGCTCGGCACGCACGTGCTGGCGTGGACGGATCTCTCCCCGGTCGAGCAGCGCGCGCTGCGTGCACGCTGCCGAGACGAGATCTATCCGGCGCTCTCGCCGCTCGCGATGACGCTGAGCCCCGGGCATCCCCTGCCCCATCTGCCGCATCTCGGCCTCTCGCTGGCGGTCGTGTTTCGTCAGGCGAGCGGCGGAGAGTCGCATCTCGCAGAGCTCGAGCTGCCGCGCGACGGTGAACGGCTGGTCCCCGTGCCGGATCGGCTGAACGCGGTGATCCCCGTGGAGGACGTGCTCCGCGCGAACGTGGACCTGCTCTACCCCAATTCCCGCGTGGACGGAGCGTACCTGTTCCGCGTGACGCGCGGCGGCGATCTGGAGCTCGACGAACGGAGCGCGGACGATCTGCTGAGCGCCGTGTCCGATGCAACCGATCGCCGCCCGTACAATCCGGCCGTGCGGGTGGAGGTCGAGCGCGCGATGCCGCCGTCGGTGTGCGAGCTCGTGCTCGACAACCTCCGGCGCGAGGCGGTGGGTCGCTCCGCCGATGCGGTGGCGGTCGGCGAGGTGCAGGTCGTGAACGGGCTTCTCGACCTGCGGTGTCTCGCCGATCTCCCCCTGCCCGACGACCCATCGCTGAGCTTTCCCACACTCGCCGCGCGCGCGCCCCTGTCCGGGCCGTCGCTGCTGGAGTCGGTGCGTGAGGGAGACATCCTCGTGCACCACCCGTTCGACGACTTCGAGGCGACCGTCGTTCGCTTTCTGCGAGAGGCCGCGGCGGATCCGCTCGTGACGACGATCAAGATCACGCTCTACCGCGCAGGCGATCCGTCGGCGGTCGTCGATGCGCTGCTCGACGCCGCGCGCGCGGGCAAGAAGATCGTCGCGCTCGTCGAGCTCAAGGCGCGGTTCGATGAGGAGCACAACGTCACGTGGGCGCGAGCGCTCGAGGCGGCGGGGGCGCACGTCGTGTACGGATTCGTCGCGCTGAAGGTCCATGCGAAGGTGGCGCTCGTGGTGCGGCGAGAAGGGACGGCGCTTCGACGCTACGCGCACGTCGGCACCGGGAACTACAACACTCGCTCGGGACGCCAGTACACGGATCTCAGCCTGTTCTCCGCCGCCGAGCCGACCACCTCCGACGTCGCGGACCTGTTCAACGCGCTCACTGGGTCGTCCCGAGCGCCGGAGGGGCTCGCGCACGGTGCGCTGGTCGCGCCGCACCAGCTCCTCCCCGCCATCCTCGAGCTGATTGACCGCGAGACGAGGCATGCGCGTGCGGGCCGGCCGGCCGCGATCTCGATCAAAGTCAACGGTCTCTCCGACGAGCAGGTCGTGCGCGCACTCTATCGCGCGTCGGAAGCTGGCGTGCGCATCGAGCTCGTCGTCCGCGGCATCTGCACCCTGCGGCCGGGAGTGCCGGGCCGATCGACGCGCATCCGCGTCGTGTCGGTGGTCGGCCGATTCCTCGAGCATTCGCGCGTCTATCGCTTCGAGAACGGCGGCGAGCCGGAGCACTTCATCGGCTCCTCGGATCTCCGTCCTCGCAATCTGCGACGGCGCGTCGAGCTGCTCGTGCCGGTTCGCGCCGCCTCCCATCAGGCGCAGCTCGACGAGATCCTGCAGCTCTATCTCGCCGACGGCTCCGCGTGGGTGCTGCGGCCAGACGGTCGTTACGAGCGCTCGCCGAGCGTCGGCGCTCCCGCGCAGTCGACCCTCGCGTCGCGCGGCGCGGGCGATGCCGCGCCCGGCGAGCAACGGGTTCGCTAGACGATCTCGACGAGCCGGAGATCGAACGTCAGCGCCTCGCCGGCGAGCGCGTGATTCGCGTCGAGCGTGACGCTCTCGGCGTCCATCGCGCGCACCGTCACGACCATCGCCTGGTCTCCCTGCTCCATCCGGAGTTGCGCCCCTTCGTACAGCTGCAGATCTGTCGGCAGCTCTTCGCGCGGCACGCGCAGCGTCAGCTCCTCTCGGCGCGGTCCGTAGGCGTCCTCCGCGGCGATCGTGACACGCTTCTCGTCTCCCACGTTCATCCCCGAGACCGCGCGGTCGAATCCCGCGATCACGTTTCCCTCGCCGAGCGTGAAGGTGAGCGGATCTCCGCCGCGTGAGCTGTCGAACTCCTCACCGTTGTCCAGCGTGCCCGTGTAGTGAACGCGGACGGTGTCTCCCGATTTCGCCTGTGCCATGAGTGTGTGGTCTCGGTGGTCGGTCATTCGCAATGTCTCGTCTGTCGCATCGCGCACTGCTCGCATGGGGCGTGCGCGGTGTCCTCGCACGAGGCGTCGCGCGTCTCCGCCAGGCGACGGACTCGAGCATGCAGCGCGGCGCGAGAACGGTGCTAAGCGACGCAACGTAAACGATTTGCCGGCTCGTCAGCACTTCGGCGCCGAAGGTGCATTGGAGGGGGCTGAAGCGCGGCGATCTGAAGCGGAGCCGCGCGCACCCAATCGAGGAGCGTGACATGCGAGCTCGACTTCCCAGAACGATCGGCGTCGCCGCCGCGCTGTTTCTTGCCGCGAGCGGCAGCGCGCACGCGCAGGGCAAGGGGAAAGACCACGGGCGAGGCAAAGGCAGTGAAGAGGGGCGGCGACATGAGGAGCGGCGAGACAATCGGCACGAGAATCGGCAAGCCGGTCGCTACGTGCTCCGCCGAGACGACGGACGCCTCGATGCCGATCCGCGGTATGACCCGCGCGTCGATCCACGAGTGGACCCGCGCTACGATCCGCGCTTCGAGCAGCGCGCGGACGACCGGTTTCGCGCTCAGAGCCGTCGAGTGCCGCCCGGGCTGGCGAACAAGCCCGGCGGGATGCCACCCGGCCAATACAAGAAGCTGTATGGCGCGGACCAGGGTGCGTACGTGCTACGTGACGTGATGGGCCGGCGTGGCTACACCGTGCTGCGCACCGAAGACGCCGGGAGCTCACACTACGTCTACTACCGGCTGCGTGACGGATCCGTGCGGCGCGCGGTGGTGAGCCCGAGCGGCAACCGTCTGCAGTTCGGCAACGTGCCCAGCTCACTGCTCAGCGAGGTGCTGGCGCGATTGTACTGAGGTGAGGGTGGTCCCGTCGAGCATGCCTCGGTGTGATACTTCAGGCAGCTTTTCCGCCCCTCACGCCGACGATCTCATGCGCACCCTCCGACTCCTCGCGCTCGCCTCCCTCGCTGGATGCGCCACCGTCGCACCCTCGACCTCGAGCCCTATGGGCGAGCTGTCGAGGTCGCACGTGGCGCAGCCCACGAGCGGCTCGATCAACCCCGCCGACCTGATGTCTCGGCTCTACGTGTTCGCCGACGACTCGATGCAGGGCCGCGAGTCGGGGACCCGAGGCAACGTGAAGGGCACCGACTACATCGCGCACGAGATGCAGCGCATCGGGCTGCGACCCGGCGGCGAGAATGGCGGCTGGTTTCAGACGGTGCCGATCCTCGTCGCGACGATCGACACCACGCGCACCCTCAGCGTCGACGGAGCCACGCTCGCGTACGGCGCCGACTACCTCCCCTTTCATTCGGTGAACGGCGGACGGAACCTCCCGATCGGCACGTCGACTCGATCCTTCGATGGCGCGAAGGCGATCTACGGGGGGCAGGTCGGATCCGAAAGTCTCGTGTCGCCCGAGCAGGCGGCCGGCAAGATCATCGTCTTCACCGTACCCGTCTCCAGTACCACGGGTCGTCGCGACTGGCGCTTCCCAGCCTTCGGTCCGCTGACCCAGTACGCCAGTGCTGCGGGCTTCGCGATCGCCGCGCTCGACGTCGTGCCTCGCAACTTCCAGCAGCGCCTTCGGGGCCAGCAGGTGCACATCCGCGCGGAAGGCGTGATCGACGGGCCCACGCCGCTGTCGCTGATCGTCACGCCGCAGGCCGCGCAGCATCTCCTTGGCGTGACGTCGCTCGAAGGGCTCACCGTCGGCCAGGAAGGCCGCGTCGTTCGCGGCAACGTCACCTTCGTCGACGTAGATGCGGCGTTCCCCTCGCGCAACGTGATCGGCGTCCTGCCGGGGAGCGATCCCTCGCTGCGCGGCCAATACATCGCCGTGGGAGCGCACAACGATCACATCGGCATCACGCCGCGCCCGCTCGAGCACGACTCCGTGCTCGCGTTCAACATGGTCGTGCGCCGTCAGGGGGCGCAGGACACCGTGCGCGTCCCCACCGCCGACGAGGCAGCCCGCATCGCGCACCTGCGCGACAGTCTCATCGCGGCGCACGGCGGTGCGCGTCCCGACTCGATCAACAACGGCGCGGACGACGACGGCTCCGGCACCGTGTCGATGCTCGAGATCGCCGAAGCATTCGCGAGCGCGACGCAGCGGCCGCGGCGCTCGCTGATCTTCGTATCGCATACGGGCGAGGAGAAGGGACTCTGGGGCTCGCAGTGGTTCACCGACCATCCGACCGTGCCGCGCGACTCGATCGTCGCGCAGCTGAACATGGACATGGTGGGGCGCGGCAAGCCGACCGACGCGATGGGGCGCGGGCCGAACAACATCCAGCTCATTGGACTTCGCCGGCTCTCCACCCAGCTCGGCGACCTGATCGACTCGGTGAACGCGAGCCGGACGCCGCACATGGACATCGACACCTCGTTCGACGCGAACGGGCATCCGCTCAACCGCTACTGCCGCAGCGATCACTACATGTATGCGCGGTACGGCATTCCGATCACGTACTTCTCGCTCGGCTATCACACCGACTATCACCAGGTGACCGACGAGCCGCAGTACATCGACTACGACCACATGGCGCGGGTCGCGCAGTTCGTGCACGACGTCGCCGGTGCCGTCGCGGACCGCCCCCAGCGTCTCGTGGTGGACAAGCCCAAGCCCGACCCACGCGGCACCTGCCGGCAGTAGGGTTCGCTTTGCGCGATGGAACGAGACGTGCTCCTCCATTCGTCGACGAACCGATTGGGTGAGCGCATGGAACCACAAGACCGGTCGAACGAGCGGTCCGCCGGCTCGCGGACCGACGCCGCAGAGATGGAGTTCCGACAGGCATTGCTGCGCTCGCATCGCTCGCCCGAATCGCTCGGCGAGGTCGAGGCGGCAGCAGCTCATTTCTGTCGAGCGTTGCGGCAGCAGGGTGTGGCCCCTGAACGCATGTTGACCGACGCGAAACGTGTCATCGATGACGTCATCGATGGCGACGACGTGCCGGTGGCCGAGCGCGCGGTCCAGAGCTGCATTCGTCACTACTATCGCGGCGACTGATCGTTCACGCGCCGTGATGAGCGACCTCGTGGCTCGCGAAGAGTGGGGTGCGCCAGTTGCGCTGATCGTGGCACCCGTCAACTCTTGATCGATGAATCGAAAGCGTCCATTCGAGTCCGAGCGTCGCGCGAACCCGGTGATGCGTCTTCACGCGACGCGGATCGCCGCGCTCGTGACACTCGCGTCGTCGGGCGCGGCGCTCGGCTGCGGAGGAAGCCGGCAGCCCGCGCCGCCCGCGCCCGTGCCGGAACAAGCGCCCCCATCCGCGCCTGCGCCCGCTCGGCCGACGCGTGCACCCGTGCGCGTAGTCGGATCGATCACCGACTCGATCTTCGCGCTCACGAACCGCGAGCGCGTGCGCGCCGATCTCACGCCGTTGCGACGCAGCGCCGAGCTCACGCGCGCCGCGCAGATCCAGGCGGAGCAGATGGCGTCGGCGCAGAAGCTGGCCCACGATATTCCAGGCAGCCGCTATCCGACGCTCGCGTCTCGGTTGAAGCAGGTCGGATACGTCTCGACCGCGTCCGGCGAGAACGTCGCGGAGGGGTACACGAGTGGCGCCGCGCTACTGGCCGGTTGGATGACGAGCCCAGCGCATCGCGCCAACATTCTCTCGGCGCGCTACACCGAGACCGGCGTGGGTACGGCGAGGTCGAAGTCCGGGCGCATGTACCACGCGCAGGTGTTCGGGCGTCGCCGTCGAGAGTGAATCACCGGGCGACGCGCCACGCGTCGCTCGGCTGGCCGGCGGCGCGTCCGCGCGTCAGAGCCCTCTGCGCTCTCCCTTCGCGAGCGCGAAGAGCTGGCGCCCGATCAGCAGGTGCACGCCGAGCAGTGCGAGCAGCACCCCTGCCACGCTCAGCCACGCGATGAACCGCTGCGTGCCGTCCATCCCCGACGATTGCTCGGGACGCGTGCCGTAGACGAAGAGGAGATACAGCGCGGCGATTCCGCCGCATGCGGCGAAGGCGCCCAGTCCGGCGAGCTTGGCGATCTTTGGCGGCATTCGCGTTCTCGGAAGAGAGTCGAGTGAGTGGCGAACGACCATCCTACCGCGCACTACGCGTGCCTGGCAAGCGCGATGTGCACGCTCTCGCGATCAGGCCTGAGCGAGAAGCTCCGCCCCCGCGTCGGTGACCCGGTGCGACACGAGTGGAAGTGGCGGATCCGCTTCGTCCGCGATGAGGATCGCGCTGCGCAGCGTCGCGCGTCCGGACTCCACGCCGAAGCGATCACGCGCGAAGATCGTCGCCAGCGGCTCGCCCTGCTCCACCCAATCGCCCGGACGCGCGGTGATGACGAAGCCCACCGAGAGGTCGAGCTTGTCGTCCATCGTCGTGCGGCCGCCGCCGAGCGCCGTGATGCCGCGCCCTACCACGCGCGGCTCGACGCGCGCCACGAATCCGCGACGCGGCGCCGAGAACAGCTCCACTTCGCGCGACTGCGGCAGCAGCGCGGGGTCGTCCACCACCGCGGGATTCCCCCCCTGCGCTTCGATGATCTTCTGGAAATGCTCCGCCGCGCGGCCGGTGCCGATCGCGACCTCCATCATGCGACGCGCCGCTTCGTGATCAGTGGCCACCTCCGCGAGCACGAGCATCTCGGCACCGAGCGCGTAGGTCACCGACATGAGGTCGGGCGGTCCCTCGCCGCGCAGCGCGGCGATCGACTCCTCCACCTCGAGCGCATTGCCGCACGCGCGGCCGAGCGGCCGGTCCATCGCGGTGATGAGGGCGACGACGGGACAGCCGTGATCGGCGCCGAGCTCGATCATCGTTGCGGCGAGCTCGAGACCGCGCTCGAGCTCGGGAAGAAACGCACCCGAGCCTCGCTTCACGTCGAGCACGAGCCCCGTCAATCCCTCCGCGAGCTTCTTGCTCATGATGCTCGCCGCGATGAGCGGGATGGATTCCACGGTGCCCGTGGCGTCGCGCAGCGCGTACATCTTGCGATCGGCCGGCGCGATCTCCGCGGTCTGTCCGAGGAGCGCGCAGTTGAGCGTCTCGAGCTGCGATCTCGCCTGGGCCAACGTCAGCGCGGTCTCGAAACCGGGGATGGACTCGAGCTTGTCGAGCGTACCGCCGGTGTGGCCCAGTCCCCGCCCCGACATCATCGGCACGGCCACGCCGAGCGACGCGATGAGCGGCGCGAGCACGATCGAGACCTTGTCGCCCACCCCTCCGGTGGAGTGCTTGTCGATTCGCGGCCGGCCGAGATACGCGAGGTCGAGCGATTCGCCGCTCCGCAGCATCGCCTCGGTGAGCGCGTGCGTCTCCGCGCGATCGAGCCCGCGGAGAAAGCAGGCCATGAGAAACGCCGCCATCTGATAGTCGGGCACGTGGCCCGCCGCGTAGGCGTTCGCGAGGGCGCGCAGCTCGCCCGCGTCCAATCGCCCGCCGTCCCGCTTACGCTCGATCAGACGAAGCGCGAGCATTGACCGGACTGTGGGGTATCCATAGCATCACCCGCGAGCGCCGCCGGCCCTGGCCGGCGGGCGCATCCGCCTCGAGCACGTGTCTCGTGGCCGCGCGACCGCTCGCTCACCTGCATCCCGGAGTCTCTCTCATGATCGTGTCATCGGTGCTTCCACCGCGAATGCTGGCCCTGGTCGCCGTCGTGGCGATCTCCGCGTCCGCCGGTCGCGCGAGCGCACAGAGCGCGGCGGAGCACATCGCGATCGGCGACCGCGAGCACGCGGCGATGAACGCGCCGAGTGCGCTCCAGCACTATCAGGAAGCGGTGCGAGTCGAGCCAAGGTCGTACGAAGCGCTCTGGAAAGCGACCCGTGAGGCGGTCGATGTCGGCGAGTACGCGCCGCAGTCGCAGCGCGACTCGCTCTACACGCTCGCGGAACAATACGCGCGGCGCGCCGTCGAGGCGAACCAGAACGACGCGGAGGGCCACTTCCACCTCGCGCGCGCGCTCGGACGGAAGGCGCTCTCGCTCGGCGCGCGCGACCGGGTCAAGTTCGCGGGCGACGTGCGCACGCAGGCGCTCGAAGCGCTCAGGTTCGACCCCAAGCATCCCGGCGCGCTGCACGTGATGGGCATGTGGAACTACAACGTGATGCAGTTGAGCGGTATGACGCGGTTCATGGCCAAGACCTTTCTCGGCGGCAGAGTCTTCGACTCCGCCAACTGGGGCGACGCACAGCGCTACATGGAGGAATCGGTCGCGAACGATCCGGTGAGGCTGGTGCACCACCTGGATCTCGCGCGCGTGTTCGCCGCGCGAGGCGACAAGGCGAAAGCGCGTGAGCAGTACGAGCTGACGACGAAGGCGGCACGAACGGAGTACAACGACAAGCAGTACCAGGCCGAGGCGGCGGAAGAGCTGAGGAAGCTGTAGTCGCGGGATGCCGGGTGCGGGTGCGGGGTGCGCGATCACGTCGCGCATCCCGCAACCCGCATCAGGTGCCCTAGTCCGCCGCCAGCTCCCTCGCCTCCTTTCGCAGATCGCGCTCGGCCGTCCGCTTGGCCCGCCGGCGGCGAAGGGAGCGGGCTGCACCGCGTAGCTCGTCGCCCAGCTCCGTCCACGCGTCGCGGCTCGTGCGCGTCGCGCTCCGCTTCAGACGGCGGACGCGGCCCCTGAGCACCGCTCTCGTCTCCTCGCCGCTCTGCGGCGCCGTCAGAAGTGCGGCGCCGGCGCCCAACGCGAGGCCCAGGGCCAGGCCGGCGCCGAAGATCGCGATCTGCTGCCAATCGGTCTCGTGGATCCCCTCGGGGTCGGCGTCGTGAGTGCTTTCGGCGCTCGCGCCACCCGTCGACGGGCCCTGCGGCCGGTTCGATCCCTGGAGCGTGGGACCGCGGCTGGGGTTCGAGCCGCGATTTCTGGAGGCGGGTCCGGCGTAGGACATTGAAGGTACGGTGGAGGTCGGTGAGTGGTTTGGAAATTGCGTCCGACGAGTCAGGTTTGGTGATGTAGGTTACGCCTGTCTCCTTCGCCCGACTCGGCATTCTCGGCGATGAAGGACAGTTCGTCGTGCTGGATGCCCCGGAGCGCCGCCACTCTCCTGCGGCCTCCCTGATGAGATCATCTCACGTCCCAGCGGTGGTGAGGACATTCATGGGTACTAACGGAAAGACCGTCCTGCTCGTCGAAGACAATGAGGACAACCGCATCGTCTATTCCACGATTCTGCGACACTTCGGCTACGAGGTGAGTGAAGCGCTGAACGGGGAAGAGGGGATCGCGAAGGCACGAGCCGAACGGCCCGACCTGATTCTCATGGACATCTCGATTCCCATCATCGATGGCTGGGAAGCGACGCAGGTACTCAAGCACGATCCCATCACTCGAGACATCCCGATCATCGCTCTCACCGCGCACGCTCTGGCGTCCGATCGGGAGAAGGCGATGGAGGTGGGGTGCGACGGCTACCTCGCGAAACCCTGCGAGCCGCGCGCCGTCGTCGCCGAAGTTCAACGCTTTCTGGGAAAGGACGCAGCACAGAATGCCGGCTGAGGCAGCACCAAACGACGCGTCGCCGACGCCGGCGATCGTCCCCGAGCAGTCCGCTGAGCGGCCTGAGAGCCGCTCGCGGATCCTGGTCGTCGACGACCACGAGGACAACATCGAGGTCCTCCGCGTCCGTCTCGAGAGCTGGGGATACGGCACCGACGCGGTGTACGACGGCGCCGCCGCGCTCCGGTACGTCGAGGCCACCCCGCCCGATCTCATCCTGCTCGATGTGATGATGCCGGAGGTGAGCGGGATCGAGGTGGCGCGCCGCATCAAGGCGAACCGCTCGCTTCCGTTCATCCCGATCATCATGCAGACCGCGCTCGACTCCACCGAAGCAAAGGTGGAGGGGCTCGAGGCGGGTGCCGACGACTACATCACGAAGCCGATCGACTTCGCGGAGCTGAAGGCAAGGCTCCGCTCGATGCTGCGCATCAAGCGGCTGCAGGAAGCGCTCGAGGAGCGCGAGAAGCAGCTGCTCGAAGTCAACGAGCGACTTCGGCACATGTCGCAGACCGACGGGCTCACCGGCTTGGACAACCGCCGTCACCTGAACGATCGGCTCGAGGAGATGTTCCAGCACGCCCAGCGGCTCGCCGAGCCCTTCTCCTGCGTGATGTGCGACCTCGATCACTTCAAGAGCGTCAACGACACCCACGGCCATCAGGCGGGTGACGAGGTGCTGAAGCAGCTCTCGCAGATCCTCAAGGACGAAGCGCGCGAGATCGACCGCGTCGGCCGCTACGGCGGTGAGGAGTTCATGCTCCTTCTTCCCGGCACCGTGCTCGATGCCGCCGTCACCTTCGCGGAAAGGGTGCGCAAACGGATCGAGGGGAATACATTCACCTTCCCTGGCGGAACGCTCACCCGCACCGCCAGCTTCGGCGTCTCAGGATGGCCGCACCCGAAGGTCAAGGCGTGCGATTCGCTGGTCCGGGCGGCCGACGATGCGCTGTACGTCGCCAAGGAGACGGGCCGCAACCGGGTCGTCCGGTTCGACGGTCCCGAGTTCAACGCGCACCAGTCCAGGAAGGATGGAGCAGACGCACGCAATTCCGGCGCAGGCGAGCCATCTGGCGTCGAACACGGAGCCGTCATCGGCGGGTGACGAGCTGGCGCATCTCCACGCGCGCCTGGCCGCGGTGGAGCGTGAGCGAGATCATCTCGCCGCCATCGTCGACATCCTGCAGGAAGTCTCCTCCTCGCTCCACTTCGTCGACGTCCTGCAGACCATCGCCCGCAAGCTCGGCGAGACGTTCGGCCTCGATCGCTGCGCCATCTTCCTCTCCGGAGAGAAGGACGACGTGCGGCTCGTCGCCAGCTACGAAGATCCGTCCATCCGGAACCTGGTCGTCGATCTCAACCGCTATCCGGAGCTCAAGCGGGCGTTCGAGAGCGGCGAGACGGTGTTCATCCCCGATGCCGCGAACGATCCGCAGCTCGCGAGCATCAAAGCGACGCTCGACCTCCGCAACGTGCGATCGATCGTCGTCGTGCCGATCCGCTGGGAAGGCTCGGTCATCGGCGCGATCTTCCTGCGCACGGAGCGCGAGGCGGAGCCGTTCAGCGAGGCCGACGTCCGCTTCTGCCAGACGGTCGCATCGCTCACGGCCAAAGCCCTGCGCAACGCGCATCGCTTCGAGACGCTCGTGCGCAGCCAGAAGGACGTGAGCATCGCGCAGCGAAAGGCCGAGCTGCACCGCGTCGCTCTCGTGGGGTTCCTGCGCCGGCTGCTCGACCGCTATGCGCACGGCGAGGAGCAGAGCTGGGCGGAGACCCTTCTGCCGAAGGCCGCGGACGAGGAGCTCGAGCGCCTGGTGACCGTGGCCATGCAGGTCCTCGACGAAGAAGCAAAGGGCTGAGCACCGAGCGCATGGCCACCGTCTCGCCCGAGCAGCGCGCGGCCGAGCTGCGCGCCCTGCTGCACCAGGCGTCGTACGACTACTACGTCCAGGATCGCCCGACGCTCTCCGACCTGGAATACGACAAGCTCTTCCGCGAGCTCCAGTCGATCGAGCGCGAGCACCCGGAGCTGCGCACGCCCGACTCGCCGACCCAGCGGGTCGGCGCCGAGCCAGCGAGCGCGCTGGCGAAGCACACGCACCTCGTGCCGATGATCTCGCTCGGCAACGCGTTCAACGACGAGGAGCTGGCCGAGTGGGAGGAGCGCATCGCGCGCCTCGTCGGCGACGACGCGCGCCGCGCCGGCTTCGTGGCCGAGCTGAAGATCGACGGCGCCGCCGTGAGCCTCACCTACGAGAACGGCGTGCTCGTGATGGGCGCGACGCGCGGCAACGGCACGGTCGGCGAGGACGTGACGGCGAACCTGCGAACGCTGCGCGACGTGCCGCTCCGTCTGCGCGGCGATGACGTGCCGCGTCTCATGGAGATCCGCGGCGAGGTGTACATGCCGTTCAAGGCGTTCGAGAAGCTGAACGAAGAACGAGTCGCCGCGGACGAGCCGGTGTACGCCAATCCGCGCAACACCGCCGCCGGCGCGCTGCGCCAGCTCGATCCGTCGATCACCGCGAAGCGTCCGCTCCGATTCTTTGGCTACACGGTCGCGGTGCCGGCCGGCATCCCGATGCCGTTCGCCACGCAGTGGGAGCTGCTCGACACGCTCCAGCGCTGGGGCGTTCCGGTCGCGCCGGGCCGCAAGTGCTGCAAGTCGCTCCCCGAAGTCAACGAGTGGGCGCGCGACGTGGAAGCGCGCGTGCGCGCTGAGCTGGACTTCGGCATCGACGGCGGCGTCGTCAAAGTCGATTCGCTGCGACTGCAGGACGAGCTGGGCGTCGTCGGCGGACGTGAGCCGCGCTGGGCGATCGCCCGCAAGTTCGCGCCCGACATCGCCGAGACGACGCTGCTCGACATCCAGGTGAACGTGGGTCGCACCGGCGCGCTCAATCCATTCGCCGTGCTCGAGGCGGTGGAGATCGGTGGCACCACGGTGCGGCTCGCGACGCTGCACAACTTCGACCTCGTGCGCTCCAAGGACCTGCGCAAGGGCGACGCGGTGCTCGTGAAGCGCGCCGGCGACGTCATCCCGCAGGTGATCGGCCCGATCCCGGAGAAGCGCGATCCGAAGAACCCGCCGCCGAAGACGCGCATCCCCACCAAGTGCCCCTCGTGTGGCACGAAGGTGGAGCGCGACGAGGAAGAGGTCGCAATCTACTGCCCGAACGTCGCGTGCCCCGGACGACAGCTCGAGGCGCTCGTGCACTTCGCGTCGCGCGGCGCGATGGACATCCGCGGCCTGTCGTACGCGCGAATCGAGCAGCTCATCGCCGCCTCGCTGGTGCACGACGTCGCCGACATCTACGCGCTCACCGCCGAGCAGCTCATGGCGCTCGACCGGTTCGCGGACGTGTCGGCCAAGAATCTCGTGGCCGCGATCGAAGCGTCGAAGTCGCAGCCGCTGTCGCGACTGCTGTTCGGGTTGGGAATCCGGCACGTGGGGCAGACGGCGGCGCAGCTCCTCGCGCGGCACTTCGGCTCCCTCGACGCACTGCGCCGCGCGCCCGCCGAGGAGATCCTCTCGCTCCGTGGCATCGGCGAGACGATCGCCGTTGCCGTCGTGGCGTACTTCGAGGATCCCACCGCTTCCGTGCTGCTCGACAAGCTCACGGCCGCGGGGCTCAACCTCACCGAGCCGATGCCGGTGTCGGTGGGGGGCGCGTTCAAGGGGATGACGGTCGTCGTCACCGGGACGCTGCCGACACTCTCGCGCGCGCAGGCGACTCAGCTGATCGAGTCGCGCGGCGGCCGGGTGACGAGCGGGGTGTCCAAGGCGACGAGCTTCGTCGTCGTCGGCGACGACGCGGGGAGCAAGTTGGACAAGGCGAAGGCGCTCGGCGTCGAGACGATCGATGAGGCAGAGCTGCTCCGAAGGGCCGGAGCAGCGGCGTGACGCCCCTGGCGCTCGGCCCGTCCACAGGTGAACACTACGCCATGAGCGACATGACTCTCGATCTCGCCGGAACCCGAATGCTCGCGGTCACCCAGGATGCCATGGCCGCGCTGCGCAACGCGCTGATGCGGGACATGGGGCCCGCCGCGGCGGGCTACTTCCAGGAGGCCGGCTACGCTGGCGGCGGCGCGCTCTTCGAGGCGTTCCGGAGCTGGCTCGGCGCGCGCGGCGCCGGCACCCCGGAGTCGCTCGGGCTGGACGACTTTCAGCGACTGGCGGGCGAGTTCTTCGAGGAGGCGGGCTGGGGCTCGCTCACCGTCGGCTCGCTGCACGACGCCGTCGCCACGCTCGACTCACCCAACTGGGGCGAGGCGTCGCCCGAGGGGGGGATGGAGCAGCCGTGCTGCCACCTTTCGGCGGGAATGTTCGCCGACTTCTTCGGCCGCGTGGCGGACGCGCCGCTGGCGGTGATGGAGGTCGAGTGCCGGTCGACGGGAGCAGAGCGGTGCCGGTTCCTGCTCGGCAGCACCGAGGTGATGCAGGCGGTGTACGAGGGGATGAGCCAGGGGCAGACGTACGACGCGGCGGTGGAGGGGGCGGCGTAGCGCGGCTGTTCAACCGCGGTATCGGGTACCGTACTCGCGTATCTTCGTACGGCGTCCCGCGACCCGGTCCGCTGGCAATCCTCAAAGATTGGACGCCCCTCAGACCTACTGACTGAGGGGCGTCCGTGCATTGGGCGTTGGTCGGATGTCGGTCGCCGTACGCCGTACGATGGCGCGCCGTACGGTACGAAGTACGGCAGTGCCAATGCGCCCGGCCTACCCCCCCAGCGACTCCCTGTACAACGGATTCGGCACCAGCTCCCCCTCGAACAGCACCTCCCGGTCCCACGGCAGCACGATCGTGCTGTCCGTCGCGAGCGCGTGGTAATCCGGCTCGAATGATCCCGTCTGGAACGCCACCGCCGTCCGAACCTCCGCCGCGCCGGCGTTGACGATGGCACCGATCGCCAGCCGCATCGTCGCCCCGGAATCGCAGGTCTCGTCCACGATCAGCACCCGCCGCCCGCGGACCGCGGGCGGGACGGCGCCGAACACCGCAGGCGTCTCGCGGATGGAGTCCGCCTGATAGCGACGGCTCACGATGATCGAGTGGAACTCGCGGTCCAGGATCGCCGCGATCACCGCGCCGGGCACCACACCGGCCGTCGCCACTCCCACGACCACCTCTGGGTCGTAGTCGCGCACGACCTTGAGCGCGAGCGCGCGGGCGAGCTCGCCGAACATCGGCCACTCCACCTCGAAGACGCCCTTGCTCTGCTCGACGGCGGTGCGGCGTGGCGACATTCGTGCTCCTGATACGGGAATCGGGCGGGCGCGAATAGTAGCCCGCCACGGCGCGTTCTGGAAGCACGATATGTGCTCAGTGCAGCTTCGTGGCGCAGGCGGTCGCCGAAGGCGGTAAAGTTGCCGCCCGACGCGCCGGGGAATTATGTTTGCGCCCAGGTGTAGTGGTGTAGCGGTCAGCAAAACAGCGCCGCCTTGCCAACCCTTCCCTCCCGCGCGAAGCCCGCATGTCATGGTTCAGCCGCCTTCTCGGCGGCAAGTCGGACCACAGCCCGAAACCGCAGCGCCTCGATTACCTGAACGAGGCGCTGCTGCTCGAGCGTCAGGGCGACTTCGACGCGGCTCTCACGTCGTACCGGCTCGCCATGCGCGATCATCCCAACGATCCGCGCATCCTCCAGAACATGGCGATCGCGTTCTCCCGGACCGGCCGGATGAACGAGGCGATCGGCGCGTACCGGCGCGCCCTGGAGCTCGACCCCGAGCTGTCCGGCGCGCACTATGGGCTGGCCTTTCTGCTCATCAAGCGGGGCGACCTGCCCGAAGCGGTCGCGCACCTCGAAGCGTTCCTGGAGGCGCCGCCCTCGGGAGCCGAGGCGGACCGCTGGGTACGCCACGCGCGGCAGACCCTGGAAGAGCTGCGCTCGGCCCCGGCCGACTACCCCGACCAGCAGCCCGAGGACTAGTGGGCACTGTCCTCGCCGTGGTCAGTCAGAAGGGTGGAGTCGGCAAGACGACGACCGCCATCAACCTCGCGAGCGCGCTCGCGCGTCGCGGGCGCAAGACGCTCCTGGTCGACGTGGACCCGCAGGGGGCGGTACGACACGGTGTCGGGCTGACCGGCGCCGAGCATCCGGCGGGGCTCTCGGACGTGCTCGCCGGCACCCACGAGCTGCAGGACGTCGTTCTCGCCACCCCGCTCCCGTGGCTGCGCGTTCTGCTCGCCGGCTCGGTGGCCGAACAGGGAGAGCACGAGACCTATCAGGCGGAGATCGCCCGGTCGCCGAAGCTGGGCGAGCTGTTCGACCGGGCGCGCAAGCGCGGCTACGTCGTCATCGTCGACACTCCGCCAGGGCTGGGCGCGGTGACCCGGCGCGTGATGTCGCACAGCCAGCACGTGATCGTGCCGCTGCAGTGCGAGCCGCTCGCGCTGCAGACGACGACCCAGATCCTGCGCGCCGTGCGCGATGCCGCCGCGGCGAATCCGTCGCTGGTGCTCGACGGCATCCTGCTGACGATGCTCGAGGACGGCAACGCGGTGTCGCAGCGCGTCGCGGCGTACGTGCGCGAGCAGCTTCCGCGCGAGCTGCTGTTCGACGTCGCCATCCCGCGCACGATGGCGTCGATCGATGCGTTCGCCGCCGGACAGCCCGTCGTCCTGCGCGCACCTGACGATCTCGCCTCGGTGGCGTACACCCGGCTCGCCGAGCTGCTCGATCCGAAGCTGAAGTGAGCCGCATGGGATCCCTGCTCTCGCCGCGCGTCCTCGTCGGCGCCGCCCTCGCCGTCGCCGCGCTCTCATGCGGAGAGGTGCCGACGCTGCCCGACGGCATCGCGTACATCTCGTCGGTGATCCTTCCTGCTCCCGCCGTCGCGGTGAACGACACGCTCCGTGACAGTCTGGGCAGAGCGGCGCCGGTCCGCGTCTTCGCGTTCGACGCGAACGGCGATACCATCAAGTCGGTTGAGCCCAGCTTCGTCATCACGACGGTGCCGGGAAAGAGCGCCACCGTGACGAGCACCGGCTTCGTGATCGGCGACTCGGTGCGCACGGTGCAGATCGTCGGCCGAGTCGGCGAGCGGCTGCAGACGCCCCCCGTCTCGTTCGACGTCGTGCAACAGCCGGACTCCATCAAGGCGAGCGGCGCGTCGAAGTTCCTGCTGGGCGACGTCGCCACCGGCGAGCTGTTCTCGATCTCGGACGCGCTCGCCGTGCAGGTCAGCACCGGCGCGACCGCGACGCGCTCGGGAGTGAAGGGGATCATCGTGCGCTATTCGGTGACGAACGTCTTCCCCCAGACGGCGAGCATTCCCGACACCACCCTCGTCCTGATCGACGACTCTAACCGCTTCATCTTTCCCACCGGGCGGAGTGCGGTGGACACGACCGACTCGCAGGGGAACGCGTCGCGGAGGATCCGCGCGGTGCCGTTCGGCTTCGATAGCGTGGAGATCAACGCAACCGCGAACGATTTGAAGGGTACCCCTCTTCGCGGCACTCCCATCCGATTCGTCGTCACGACGAAATGAGCGGCCCGGTGGCGCATCGCCGGGCCGCCGCCGTATACTCGCCCCGATCGCGCCGCGCCCCCGCGGCCGTCCCATAGGCGGAGGAAGCGATGATCTCGTCCGGTGGACCGCGAAACACGCCGCCCGGCACCCTGACCCAGCTCTACTTCGACGCGCTGGCGCGCTTCGACAAGCCGGACGCGCTTCAGGTGAAGGTGAAGGGCGTCTACCAGCCCATCTCGAGCCGCACCGTCGCCGACCGCGTGCGTCGGCTCGCGCTCGGCCTTCAGGAGCTCGGCGTGCAGCCCGGCGACCGGGTGGCGATCTTCTCCGAGAACCGGCCGGAGTGGGCGATCGCCGACTATGCGTGTCTCACGGCGTCGCTCACCGACGTGCCGCTCTATCCGAACCTCCCGCCCGAGCAGGCCGCGTACATCCTGAACGACGCCGGCGCGGTCGCGATCTTCGTGAGCGACGCGGAGCAGGCGGCGAAGATCGCCGAGGTCCGCGCGAAGTGCGCGACGCTCCGCCACGTCATCACCTTCGCGGCCGAGCGCCATGCCGGCGCCGATCTCACGATGGCCGAGGTCGAGGCGCGCGGTGCAGCGGTGGACGACGAGGCGAGACGCACGCGCTACCGCGAGCACGCGCTGTCGGTGAAGCCCGACGATGTCGCCACGCTGATCTACACGTCGGGCACGACGGGCGAGCCGAAGGGCGTCATGCTCACCCACGACAACCTGTACTCGAACGTGATGGCGGCGGCGATCCAGATCCCATTCGAGGGCAACGACGTCTGTCTCAGCTTCCTGCCGCTGTCGCACATCTTCGAGCGGATGGCGGGACACTATCTGATGTTCCACGTCGGCTGCTCGATCGCGTACGCCGAATCGATCGAAACAGTGCCGGTCGACATGCAGACCGTTCGGCCGACGATCGTGCTCTCGGTGCCGCGCCTGTACGAGAAGATGTATGCCCGCGTGCTGGAGAATGCGCTGTCGGGCGGCGCGCTCAAGCAGCGCATCTTCTTCTGGGCGCGCGCCGTCGCGGAGCGGTGGGCCGACGTGAAGCTCGCGGGAGGCACGCCGCGCGGCTTCCTCGCGCTCAAGTATCGCATCGCGCAGCGGCTCGTGTTCTCCAAGCTGCAGGCGCGCACGGGAGGACGGCTCCGCTACTTCGTCTCGGGCGGCGCGCCGCTCGCGCCCGAGATCAACAAGTTCTTCTTCGCCGCGGGGCTCGTGATCCTCGAAGGCTACGGGCTGACCGAGACCTCGCCGCTCATCACGGTGAACACCCCCACGTGGTTCCGGATCGGGACGGTGGGCCGCCCTGCGCCCGGCATCGAGGTGACGATCGCGGCCGACGGGGAGATCCTCTCGCGCGGGCCGCACATCATGAAAGGCTACTACAACAAGCCCGACGCCACGCGTGACGCGATCGATTCCGACGGCTGGTTCCACACGGGAGACATCGGCGAGCTGCGCGACGGGTTCGTCGCGATCACCGACCGGAAGAAGGACATCATCGTCACCGCCGGCGGGAAGAACATCGCGCCGCAGCCGATCGAGAACACGATCAAGACGAACAAGTACGTGAGCCAGGCCGTCGTGATCGGCGACAAGCGGAAGTTCCCGGTGGTGCTCGTCGTGCCGAACTGGGACCAGCTCGAGAAGTGGGCGCGGATCAAGAACCTGAGCTGGACCCAGCGCTCGCAGCTGCTCGATATGCCGATCGTCCACGCCAAGATGGAGAAGGAAGTGTTCGGCAGGTGCAGCGGGCTCGCGAAGTTCGAGACGCCGAAGAAGCTGGCGCTGCTCGAGCACGACTTCTCGGTCGAGCGAGGCGAGCTGACGCCGACGCTCAAGGTCAAGCGCCGCGTGATCGACAAGACGTACCGCGACGTGATCGACCGGTTGTATGTGGAGGACAGCGTCGCGGCGTAGGCGAGGGTGTGCGCAGGGGTACGGGGGTGCGGATCCCTCGACTCGCTGCGCTCGCTCGGGATGACAGCTCGAGCGCGAGCTTTCAGCTCTGAGCAGTTCCAGCTCGCGCTCGAGCTCGCGGGCTGAAGCTCGAGCTGGAGAAGCTCAATGCTCGTAGCTCACGCTCAGGCCCAGGCTCACTCCAGCCGGAACGCGCGGTACGAGTGCGGTGGGATCTTCGCCTCGAAGGTCGCCTTCCCATCGTCGGGACCGCGTCGCACCGGACCGGTCGCCGCCTGGCCGCTCGCGTTCATGGAGCCGGCGATCGTCTCGCCGCTCAGCAGATCGCGCAGCGTGCGCCCCTCGAGGCTCGTGACCACCCGCACCGTCGACGCTGAATCCAGGAATGACTCCACGACGAACGTGCCGTTGTCGTAGGCGTAGAGCGCAACCTCACTCGGCCCATCCACCCGGATCGGAAAGTCCTTCATCACGACCTGCTTGATCCGCGTCAGCACCTCCGGCGGGATGTCGTAGAGGTCGGCGAAGTTGTCGGGGATCGTCAGGACGTAGAGGTGCCCGCGCCCGTAGTCGGCGTCGTGCAGCAGCGGCCAGCCGTTCGGACCGTCGACCGCGCTCACCAGCTCCCACGAATCGTTCGTGAGGTAGTGGATCTGTGGGATGAGGATCGGCTTCCGCCCTTTGACGATGGTGCCGCCGCGCCCGCCGGTGAACTCGTCGACCAGCGCCTTGCGGTCCGTCACCTCGATCTCCGCGATGTCGCGAATGCCGCGATGCTCCAGCGCGCGCAACAGCCCCGACGTGATCACCACCGACTTCCCCGCCATGAGCTGTGCCTTGATCCGGCTCACGATCGCGGTGTCGGCCTTCGCCGTCTCGGTGAGCAGCACGGTCTGCGCATCCGCGGGAAACGTCGGGCCCATGGCGATCGGGATGCCGATCATGCCGAGGTAGTTGTGGAGGAAGTCCTCGCCCGTGGAGTGGAACGGCCTGTAGGCCCGAACGCCGATGGGCGTCCCCAGCTTTCCGACCACCGAGTCGAGCTGCAGGAACGCCAGGCCGGCGGCGCGCGCGATGGTGAGCTCCGGCCTGAAGCTTCCGTCCGCGTTTCGATACGGCGCGACGGTACGCTCGAAGTCGAAGCTCGTCCCCTGCCCCTGCCACTCGCCGCGATCCGAGGCGCGGATCGGGCGCTGGAGCTGCCGGAAGTCGAACAGGGTGATCTCCGGCGCCTTCGCGAACGCGGTGGCCCAGAGCTGCTCGGCGTATCGGTCGAGCGTGCGCATGCCCCCCGGGTCGACCCAGCCGCCGCCATTGCCGTTGGGTTTCAGGCTCTCGAAGTAGCGGAAGACCTGATAGCCCAGATACGGCTGGAGATGCTGCGCGCTCGTCACCGCGTCGCGCGTCTCGGTGCCGGTGTAGATCCCGTCGAACATGGCGGGCTCCGTCTGGAGGTTGAAGCCGAGCCCTTGGAAGTGCTCGTACCAGTTCGGGTACTTCACGATCACGCGGACCTTCGGGTTCACGCGCTTGGCTGGTCCGATGATGAGGTCGCGCGCGACTTCGGTGAGCAGCGCCAGACGATAGTCCGTCCAGCTCCGGTTGCCCTTGGCGCGGATCTCCACCGGGCTCTTGCAGCTCGTGAAGAAGAAGTCGTCGAGGATGATCTCGTCGAAGTGTCGCGCGGTGTACTCGACGATGTGCTTGACCCACGCGCGATCCTTCGGGTCGCTGTAGCAGAACGTCTCGAACCGGTTGCTCTCGTTGCGCGTGAGCGTGATGCCGCCCGCGACTCGAACACCGCGATCGCGGAAGAACTTCGTCGCCTTCGCCAGCGTCGCTTCATCGGCGAGCAGCGTGTCGCGGTGTGTCTCCAGGTAGATCTTCTCGACCTGAAGATCGCGATTCATCACGGCCCAGCGCTCGCGCAGCCAGTTGGTGTCCGCCATCTGCCGCACCTCGTACACACGCGTGTAGATGGAGACGGCGAAGCTCTTGTGGCCCCCCGCCTGCGCCTGCGCGGCGATCGATGACCCGAGGAGTGTGAGGGCAGCGCACAGCGCGACGGACACGCGAGATCGCATGAGGCGGCAGAGTGTCGAGTGACAGTTGGGACGGAGCTTCGTGAACATGGCCGCGGCACGACCGTCACGCAACGCGCTGCGCGCCCAGCTTCGATCAGCCGCGACGCACGTGCAGCGCGATCGGTGCGCTCGGCATCGTCTCGCGCGCGCCCACCCAGACGCGCTCGTCGCGCGCCAGCTCGCGCACTCCATCGGGCACCGGCGTCGCCACGGGCGCGACGATGCGCCCGCCGACGCGCGTCGCTCGTGCGGCCGACCGTACGCGCGTCGCGTCGGTCGTGTCGATCGCGATGGCGCGCGCCGCGCCGACCGCGAGCGGCAGCTCGGCGCCGCATCGCACGCCGGAGAGACCGGGCTGCATCGAGATGCGCTCGGGTGGATCGACGAGCATCAGCGGCGGACAGCCGTTCGACTCGAGCAGCGCGTCCGCTCTCTCGCCCCACCGGCCGACCAGCACCGCGAACCCATTCGGGTCGGCGAGGTTCATCATCGCCGCGAGATGGTCGGCGTCCACGAGCGTGCCAGTGAGCGCGCTGGGCAAACGATCCGCGAGCTCGCGCCCATCCCGGACACGGAGATCCACGACGCCATCGTGGATCGGATACTCGGACTTGCAGACGGGACATCCCAACGTTCCCTCACGCACGTGCCGAGCTTCGATCACCAGCGTCGACAGCACGAGCCAGCTCTCCTCGTGTGGCCTCGGGCAGCGCAGCGTGTCGATGAGCTCGATGTACACGTGGGTTTCGGGAGAGGCGTGTGCAAACTCTTGGTGAGTTCGTGAGTTGGATAGTTAGCTGGTTGGTCGGGAAGCTGGTGAGCTGAGCGCTCACACCACGACCGGCGTGGAAGCCCTCGGTGAGGTCTCCACGCCGGTGGTGGTTTGGTCGGTCATCAGCTCTGCATCCGACCAACTCACCGTCAACTCCGCGACAGTCTCAACTCATCCACATTCACCGACGCGTCAGCGGTGATCACGTAGAGCACCGCCTCCGCCACCGCCTCGGCCGAGAGCATCTGCCCGCGCGGGGTGAAGCCGGGTTGGTTGTCGGGGTCGATCTCGTCCCAGAGCGCGGTGTCCACGGGGCCCGGCGAGACGAGGCTCGCTCGCACGCCCGTGCCGCGAAGCTCGGCGCGCATCACCTCGTGCAGCGCGCGTAGTCCGTGCTTGCTCGCCGCGTACGCCGCGTTGCCCGGGAAGACGGATCGGTCGGCAATCGAACCGATCGTCACGACGTGACCGCGGCGCCGCTCCAGCATTGCCGAAAGAAATGCGCGCGTGAGCGCGAACGGGGCCGTGAGATTGACCTCGAGCGTCTCGCGAAAAGCGGCGACCGACGTCTCGTGCGTGGGCGCGATCAGGAACGCGCCCGCGTTGTTGACGACGATCTCTGGCCCGCCGTCGAACGCATCGGCGAGCGTCGCGATCGCGCGCTCGGTGGCTGCCGCGTCGCGCACGTCGCATGGCACGGCGAGGGCGCGTGCGCCGAGCTCCTCGACGAGCGCCCGCAGCGCGCGCTCACCGCGCGCCAGCACGGCGACGCGGGCGCCATGTCGCGCCAACCCCCGCGCGACCGCCGCACCGATGCCTCGCGACGCGCCGGTGACCAGCGCCGACCGGCCCTCCAGCGCACCGGCGAGAGGCGACGTCACCGCGTGGACGAGTAGGCGAGCTGGAGAAACTCGTCGCGCGTCTTCCCGTCGTCGCGAAACACGCCGCGCAGCGCCGAGGTGATCGTGCGGGAGTTCTGCTTCTGCACGCCGCGCATCATCATGCACATGTGGTACGCCTCGATCACGACGCCCACACCGCGCGGCTCGAGCACCTCCTCGATCGCCTTGGCCACCTGCTCGGTGAGCCGCTCCTGCACCTGCAGCCGGCGCGCGAACATCTCGACGATGCGCGGCAGCTTGGACAGCCCGACGATGCGCTTGTTCGGGATGTACGCCACGTGCGCCTTGCCGAAGAAGGGAAGCAGATGATGCTCGCACAGCGAGTACAGCTCGATGTCGCGGACCATCACCATGTTCTCGTGCTCTTCCTCGAACAGCGCGTCGCCCACGACACCGGCGAGCGACATCCCGTAGCCGTCGGTGAGAAAGCTCATCGCCTTCGCCACGCGCTCGGGCGTCTTGATCAGCCCTTCACGCTCGGGATCTTCGCCGAGCAGCGCGAGCTGCTGCCGTACCAGCGCGGCGTATTCCTCCGTCGGCGCGCTCGCCTGGAACTCGTCGTCGGCCGGAGCCACGCTGCGAAGGACGGCGAGCCGCGAACCGTCGGGGACGAGCTTACCCACCGGTGTACTCGACATAGTTGTTCGGGGTCTCCCAGAGCACGAGGCGCTCGAGCGTGCCGGGGCGGATTGCCGCCTCGAGCTCCCGCCAGATCGCGACCACGATGTTCTCCGAAGTCGGGATCACGCCGCGCATGAACGCGACGTCGAGGTTGAGGTTCTTGTGGTCGATCAAGTTGACCGCGCGCTCCTCGACCAGCTTCTTGAGCGCGCCGAGGTCGATCACATAGCCCGTGCGCGCGTCCACCTCACCGCGCACGGATACGTCCAGCGTGTAGTTGTGCCCATGCCAGTTCGGGTTGTTGCACTTCCCGAAGAGTTGATCGTTCTCCTGGTCGGAGAGCGCCGGGTTGTGAACCCGGTGCGCCGCGTTGAACTGGAGACGTCGAGTGACGGTGACGACGGGCATGGTCGGCTACGGTAGAGGACGCACGGTCGGCGCGATACGAATGCCCGGTGGCGGGCTGCCGTTCCCGTCCACGCAAATCTGGCGGCAGGCGGCCCCGAGGGAAAGAAAAATCGGGCCCCGCGTGATGCTGCGGGGCCCGAACGAGCTGGAACGGAGAGGGTTTTTTGAAGCCCAGTCGAAATAATGAGGCTCTCACCACACCTTCCGCCTACCCCCGCACTGGGGGCATGACGTCAGTATAGATTATCGAACCCACTCGAAGGACTTATCGGCTCAAAAACGTTTCTCTCCGTTCCTGTTCGTGGTGATTTTCCTTCACAGAATCTAGCGCTCGGCGCGAGGCGGGTCAATTCATGGATCTCGGAATCGTCGGTGCGATCGTGCTGCTCATCGTGTGGGCCGTGGGCGCGCTCGTGATACAGGGCCCGGGCTACATTCATCTGCTGCTGACGATCGGCGTGTCGCTGCTCATCTATCGCATCGTCGCGCGAAGCGCGAGCACCGAGAAGAGTCCGCCCACCAAGTGACGCATCGAGCGCGCGCGGCGCAACGCGCGGCTCAGACGGCGAAGCTGATCGCGAGTCCGATCGCGACGACGGTGACGACGAAGATCAGCACGCGGACGAGCGTCGGCGACAGCTCGCCGGGCGGAACGTAGTCGCGCTGACGAGTGAGCCATTCGCGCTCGAGCGCGGTACTCTCCTCGGTGAACGTGTTGATGAACGTGTTCGCGTCCGCTTCGGTGAGCTCGATCATGAACTGGCGCAGCGCTTCGGACTGGTGCCGCAGGATCTCGTCGACGAGGCCGGTCTCGCGCTGCGCCTGCTTCAACTGCGCGTGGTAGATCTCGGCCAGCCGGCGAATGCGCGTGCGATCAGGGAGAGCGAGCGGCTCGAGCGGCTGCACCGGCTTCTCCCTGGGCGGCCGGTACATCCAAGGGAGCGACGGATACTGAGATTGTTGCATCGCCCTCATCTTGAGATGGTCCCTGGCGAGCGCCGAGGAGAAGTAGCTCTACAGTAAGGGGACGTACACTGGGCTAGAAGACCGGTTCCTGCGCGGCGCCCTTCTACCTACAGGGGCGCGAGTGCGTCCGAGCGTTAGACGAGCCGAATTGAGAGATGTTTCGGGCTCAGCCGTCGCGCGACGCGAAGTGTTGCGGTGGGTCGTCGGATCCGGAATCCCAACCCGGAACGCCGATCCGGCTACGTCGTCATCCGGAAGAGATCCGTCGACGACGTGCCACCCACCTCGAATGCGCCGCCTGATTTTTCAACTGCGAAGGTTCCTCCTCGCCGTGGTGCTTCTCGGAAGCGTGACGGCGGTCGCTCCGATCCCTGCTTCTCACGCGATGGGAGTGCGGCGCGTGTTCGCCGACGACGGTCTCCTCACGCGCGACGACGTGGGGCATTTCGAGCAGTATCTCGGCCAGATCTTCGATGAGTCCGGCGTCGACGTCCGGTTGATCTACATCCGCAACGTTCCGGACGGCGACCTGGAATCCTTCGCGCTGCATCGCCTTCGGTCGCTTGGCTCGGCCGAGATGTCGATCGTCGCGGGCTCGCATCGTGTCGATCCACGGCGTCCGGCGGATCGCCGGCGGGGACAACCGCGAGCTGCCGATCCGTGGCGGGAGGTGACCGGCGCACTGCCGCTCGGATCCGCCGCCGTCGATCAGAGGAGCCTTCCACGCCGCCTATCGATGCGCTCGGCCTTCTTGCCGGTGATCACACCGGCGGCCTTAGATAGAAGATCTCCATGCGTCCGACCGGTGACCTCTTTGGGCGTGCCGTCGCGCAGTGTGAATGTGGCTCGACGGGCGATGCCGGTGCCGGAGAAGGCGAAGTCCGGGCAGACGGACTGCACGCATCGCGTCGCTTCGTTCAGCTCAGCTGCATGCTCCGGTGGCTCACTCGCGAACGCCCTGAGCCGATCGAGCACGTCCGCTGGAATCTCACTCACCGTTTCCTCCGCCGTTTACGATTGCACTGAGGCGCAACGTCTGATCGTTACCTCAGATCTCCCAGTTCGACAACACGATCCCCTGCTCCACTCGCTGCTCCTCGTACCCCGCCAGCGACATCCGGAGATCGGTCCATCGCACCCGCGCGCCCAGCGTCACGAGCCGCCGGTACAACCCCGAGTATTCACCCTGCACCCGCAGCGCCACGCGCCGCGTCCCGCCACGCTTCGCGTAATCGCAGAGCGCGGTCACGAGCGCGTCGATGTGCCGCTCGTCCTCCAGCGCGAGCTTGAGCACCCGAAGCTCCTCGCGCGTGCGACCCTCCACGAGCGGCGCGGTGTGACAGAGCGCAAAGCCGACGATGCGCCCCGCCTCGCGCAGCAGCACGGTGTCGCCGAGCGCGAGCGAATCGGTCAGCTCCACCTCGCGCGTGAAGTCGTAGCCCGGCGCCAGCCGCTGCACCAGCGCCTGACACTCGGTCAACGCATCCTCGCGGTCGCGCACGGTCAGTCGTCCCAGCAGCTCGGGCGCACGGTCGGCCGACACGGCGTCGAGCGTCAGCGTGATCGTGAGTCGCCCCGGCGCGAAGCCGAGCGCGGAGTAGAAGCCGATGTTGTCCATCGTGCGCGGCATGGTCTCGAGGCCGATCACGCGCGACTGCTCACGCTTGAGCCAATCGATCCCGCGCTCGACGATCTCCTTCCCCACGCCGCTGCCCTGGTATTCCGTGCGCACCGCGAGTGGCCCCATCCATCCTTCGATCCCCGAGCGGTGCACCATGTTGAACGCCGCGATCTCGCCGCGTCCGTCGCGCCACACCATCGCGCCCGCCGCGGCGTCCTCGATCGCGTACCGCCACACCGACGGATTGAGATACGGCACGCGAACGCCGACCATCCCGTCGCGCCGATAGCGCTCCGTGAACGCGTCGCTGAACACGACGTTGAGCGACGGGATCTCCTCCACGCGCGCGACGTACGGACCCTCGATCTGCGCGAGCGGACGCCAACTCCGGGCGCTCGCCATCACTCCTCCACGCCGGCGCCGGCGAACAGCTCGCTTCCGCCGTCCACCACCGCCGCCGGATCGGATTGGGTCACGATCGACGTTCCGCTCTCCTCGTCGTAGCGCACGCTGATCACTCGGTCGAGCCCCTCGCGCACCTGTTCGATGTGGGTGATCAGGATGACCTGCTCGAACCGATCCTGCAAACCTCGCAGCAGCTCGACGACGTTCTGCCGGCGCGACTCGTCGAGCGATCCGAAGACTTCGTCGAGAATGAGCAGCGAGAAGCTCTGCCCCGCACGCTCGGCGATCATCTGCGAGATCGCCAGCCGCAGGCAGAGGTTCGCGATGTCCTGCTCGCCACCCGAGATGACCGGCTTCGGCACCCCGTCCTCGATCACCGTGAGATTGTAGCTGTCGTCGAGCTCGAGCTCGTCGTAGCGCGCGTCCGTGAGCTCGGTGAGAAACGCGCTCGCCAGCTCGCTCATCTCGGGACGCAGCTGCACGTTCAGGTCCGTGCGCAGATCGGTGTACGCGCGATCGAGCTCGTCGTGCAGCCGCTTCTCCCGCTCCAGGGCCTGGAGCTGGCCGCGCGCCTTCTGCAGCTCCTCCCGCATCTGCTCGGCGCGCGCGAGCGCGGCTTGGGCGCCGGACGCCTCTCCCGCCGATGCCACGGCGTCCAGCTCGGCGCTCCGCAGCTCCGCGGCGGCACTGTCGTGGCGCGTGCGCAGGTCGGAGTAGCTCTGCTCGGAGAACGCGAGCACGTCGCGACGCGCCGAGAGCGCCGCCGCCCGACCCTGCGCCGCGGCGAGTCCGGCCGCCGCGCGGTCGCGCTCGGCCTCGAGCGCACCGCGGCGCTCGAGCTGCGCGGCGAGTCGCGTCGCGCGCGCATCGAGCGGGCGCAGGCGCTCCAGCTCGCGACGAGCCGCCGCATGACGGACGGGATCGTACCCTCCGGGAACCTGCTCGCGGTCGGTGCGAACCTGCGTGAGGCGCTGCTCCTTCGCGCCCAGATCGCGCGTCACCTGCGCCAGCTCCTGGACGGCGAGCTGCACCTTCGCGAGGCGGCGCTCCAGCTTGCTCACGTCGTCGAACGTCGTCCGGCGCCGCTCGTCCAGCTCGCGCACCTCCGCCGGCATCTCCTCGAGCTGCTCGAGCCGCGACTTGAAGTACTTGCCGTCCATCACGAGCGCGTCGATGCGCTCGTCGAGTCGGTCGAGCACCGTGCGGAAGGTGTCGCCGAGTGCGCGCTCGCAGGTTGGACATTCGCCGTGCTCACCGGCCTGCACGAGCTGCTCGCGGTGTTCCTTCGCCTCGGCGTAGTCCTTGAGCAGCGCGGAGCGCTTGGTCTCGGCTTCCTGCCGATCGCGCACCCACTCGGTGCGCTTCGCCTCGAGCTCGCCCTCCACCAGCTCGAGCAATGCGCGCTTCTGCTCGAGCTCGAGCGTCACCTCCTCTTCGAGTGCGGGCGCCGTCTCGATTCGCGCGCGGCGGTCGCGCAGCGAGCGCACTTCCTCCTCGAGGGCGCGCTCGGTCTCGAGCAACGCGCGACGACGACCTTCCTCGCCCGCGAGCTGGTCGAGCCGCTGCAGCTCGTCGCTCAGCACCGCGAGCGGTGCGAGCTCCTCGGCCAGCCGCTCGAGCTCCGACTCCGCGGCCTGCACCTCGGCCAGCTCGCGACTGGTGCGCTCCGCGTCTCTCGCATAGCCCGTCGCTTCGCTCTCGGCGACGCGCAGCTCGGCGAGCGCTTCGTGGAGCTGCTCGCGCTCGCGCTGCGCCGCGAGCCACCGCGGGACGAGCTCGGACAGCGCGGCGGTCGCGCGGTCGCGGCGGGCCACGCTCTCGCGCGCGCGATCGTTCGCGCGCCCGAGCCGCTCGCTCGCGTCGGCGTGCAACCGCTCGATGCTCCCGGCATCCGGCATCGTCGCGCGAACGCCGGCCGCTTCGGCGGCGAGCAGTCGCGCGCGGTCCTTCACCAACTTCTGCGCCGTGCGCAGCCGCTCGTAGCCGAGCACGCGTGAGAGGAACTGCGCACGTTCCGACGGCGCCATCGCCGCCATCACGTCCAGCTCCTTCTGGCCGGTGAAGTAGGTGTTGAAGAACTCCTCGCGACTCATGCCGAGCCGGCGACGGAGCATGTCGGTGACGCCGGTGAGCGAGTTCGCGATCGGCGAGTCCGAGCCGTCCAGGTACAGCTCCGCCGTCGTGAGCCCGCGCTCCACGCGATAGCGATGGCCGCCGAGCTCGAAGTCGAGCTCCACCTTCACTCGCGCGTTCGGTCCCGCGCGCAGCGAGCGGATCGTCTCCTTCTTCCCGCGCGCCGCGTCCTGCCCATAGAGCGCCCACGCGATCGCTTCGAGCAGCGTCGACTTGCCCGAGCCGTTGGGGCCGAGGATGCCCGTCAGCCCCGTGTCGAAGGTGACGAAGGTGTCGGTGTGCTGCCGGAAGTTGCAGAGGCGAATGCTGTTCAGCCGCATGCTACGCCTCCACCCCCGGCGGCGGCGACGCCGACGGGCTGTCGCGCTCTTCCGCGTCCTTCAGGTAGCGCAGCCCGAGCGACACGAGCGCGTCGCGATCGATGTCGTGCGGCACCATGCGCTCGCGCAGCTTGTCGCGCACGAAGTCGGCGAGCGACGGACGACGGCCAGGCGCACCGTGGCCGACGGAGCGGATGATCTCCGGCCGTCGCGTGTCGAGATGAAAGTGCAGCGCGCGGCGGCGGAACTCGCGAAGCTGCTTGTGATCGAGCTGGCGCGCGATGTGACGCGGCAGATCGCGAATCACGAGTCGCACGACCTTGTCGTCGATGCCGCCCGGCAACGATTCCACGAGTGAGGCGACGCGCTCGTTCACCTCCTCGGTGGTCAGCCCGCGCGCCGAGAGCATTGGCAGATCGACGAACTCGCGCGACGGCGCGAGCGGATGGAAGGTGTGGGTGCCCGTCTCGAGATCGTGCTCGATGATCCCCTTTCCCGGCACCCCCGCCATCCCTTCCTCGATGCGCTCGCCCCAGCTGTTGGTGCTCGTGTAGTCGAGCGAGCCGCTGTAGAACTGGTTCGGCGCGAGGCGACGGTACACGTGATAGTGGCCGAGCCCGATGTAGTTCCACCGCGCCGCGTACAGCTCGTCCTGCGGAATCTCCTGCGACGCCATCTCGTGTGTCGCGGCGAACGGGCCGAGCATGCCCTCGACCTCGCCATGCAGCAGCAGGACGTTCCACCGGTGCGTCCCCGCCGGCACGAGCTTGGGCCTCGGGTGCTGGTTGTCGGCCACGGCGAGCACCGACAGATCGAGGTGCGGAAACTCGAGCGCGCGTGGCTCGGCTTCCACGACGTGGAGACCGAGCGGAATGAACAGCCGCAGGATGCTTCCCGTCTCGGCGGAGCGAGGCGTATCGTGGTTGCCCGCGACCATCACGATCTCCGCGCTCGGCAGCGCGGCGCGCAGCCGCGCGAACTGGAGATACGCGTGCAGGATCGCCGTGTTGGTTGGCCGCACCTGATGGAACACGTCGCCCGCGATCAGCACGAGCTCGGGCGCCAGCTCGATCACCTTGTCGATCGCGCGCGTGAACGACTGCGCCACGTCGGCCTCGCGCTGGTTGATGCCGCGCGGAGTCAGCCGCTGATATTGGCGGTAACCGAGATGCAGATCGGAGAGGTGGACGAGGCGCAGATGCTCAGGGGCCGAGGTCCGGCGGAGCGTGGCCACGGCATGAAACCCGGAGCAAACGCCTGCTAACCGGTTGCACGCGCGGCAGTTGACTCACGCCTGTGCTTCGAGAAAGTCTAGCGGCGGATCACCGCTTGTCCATGGTGCGAAGGTGCTGCGTGACCTTGGTGACGAAGTGCATCGGTGGCATCCCGGTCGTCGACGGCGGGGTGACGATCGACTTGATCAGGATCGAGTAGCGCGAGTCGGTCATCCAACCCCGCTCCCGATCAACCCGCATCGCGCCCGAGACGTTTCCCGTGAGCTGCAAACCCAGCGTCTGCCCGTCGGGAACGATCTGGCCGCGCATCGACACGTAGGCGAGCTGTCCGCGCCGGCCGAGTGAGTCGAAACGGAAGTCCGCGCGCACGTGCGCCGACCCACGCGCCCCGAACGGCCCGCCCGCCGGCAGCGGCATCTCGCGCTCCCACCGCTCTCCCACGCTCACGGCGCGATGCGGAAAGACGGGGGGCATCGCTGCCATCGCCTCCGCCACGTCGCGAGCGACCGCGACGCCGCGTTCGTCGCGCGCGCTCTGGACCGAGCCATCCTCCGCGAGCTGCAGCACCAGTCGCTGCCCGAGCAGGGTGCGCTCGGCCTTCGCCGACATCGCGGCCGCCCGCGTGTCGGAGCTGTGGACGTCGGCTGAATCCACGATCGTGAGGACCGTCGTGGTGGTCGCGCGCGACGTCTGCACGATCGTGCGCGCCGAGAGCACCACCGAAGTGGTCATGGGACGCGGAAGCGCACTGCTCGCGCCCTGCGAGCCGCTCGTCTCAGTCTGCTGCTCCAGACGCGTGTGCAGCGTGTCGCCGACGCGCGGATGAAGACGCAGCAGCACCGGCTCACGACCGGACGCCGTCGCCTGCGCCAACGTCGCCTCGAGCGGTGCCGAGAGTGCGACGCCAAGCATCGTGAGCATGCGCGTCACGCGCATCCCGCCTCCCACGCGTCCCGCCATCAGAAGCCGTACGGGTCGTCGGATGGTGCCGTGGGAAGTGGCGCCGGAGCGCTGGCGCGGACCGCGGTGCGCGGTGCCACGGCCGACCGGAAGTGCGCCATGAACGCCTTGCGCACGTCGGTGGGGCGCGTGCGCACGACGTCGTTCCGGGCGCGCAGGATCTCGTCGTCGGTGGCGAGCTGCGTGACGTCCTGGAGCCAGCCGAGCGTGAGCGACGGCTCCATCGTGCGCAGCGTGCGCAGCACCGCGGCGTGCAGCGAGGGCGCCTGCGCCGCCGGATACTGGCTCACGCCGTCGCGCCCGCGCATGACGGACGGGCGCGGAAAGCGAACGAAGATCGGCTGCGTGAAGTGAGGGTGACGCACCATCAGTTGTCCCTTCTCCAGCGTGGCGAGCTTGGTCTTGATCGCGGGGCTCAGCACCGCGTAGCCAGGAGTGGCCAGCTCGTCGCCGTCCATCCGGCCGTACAGCGCCGTGCCCGAGTTGCCGACGACGCGGCGGTGCACCTGCGATCGGAACTGCTGCGCCGCGAACAGCACGAGTCCCAGATATCTGCCCCGCTCGGCGATGTCGAGCAGCATCTTGCGAACGTACGTCTCCGGCCCGTCGCCTGGCGCGTACTTGTTCAGCTCGTCAACGAAGACGACGACGTGCTGCACGCCCAGATCGCGCTTCTCGAGGTGCTCGCGGAGCTTCGTGACGACGCGCGCGAAGATCAGATCCTGCGCGTCCTCCTCGAGGCCGGCGACGTCGATGACATACACCGTGCGGTCCTGAAAGCTCCCGAACGGGAGGTCGCTCGTGGCGCCGTCGTCGGCGACCAGACCCTTGCACCGCAGCGAGATGTTCGAGAGCCGGTTCCGCACTTTGCGGATCGTCGCCACGTGGTGGGTGCGCCAGCTCTGATCGTCCTTCTTCTCGAGCGCGCGCAGCACGTCCTTGAACCACGCGTCGAGATCGGCGAACGAGGTCACCGTGTGCGGCCGCTCGAGCATCGGATCGGTGAAGCGCTTGTCGAGAACGTTCTCCTTGATGAAGTCGATCAGCGCGTCCGCCTTCGCGTCGATGTCGTCCTTGTTGAGCAGCACCTCCGCGTATTGCAACACCTCGCGCAGCCCCCACGTGAGCGCGGTGACGTTCTCCAACAGCGCTTCGTTCGAGCGGAGGGTGTTCAGCGACACGCCGTCGGACTTGTAGGGCGCGTAGTACTGCACGTCGTCGAACGGCTCCGGCGACACGCCGCACTTCTCGTAGAGCGCGCGGTCGGCGTCGTCGATCTCGCCCGGCAGATCGAGGTAGCAGAGGTCCGGACCCTTCACGTTGAAGCACACCGCCGCGACGCTGCCCTTCTGCGCGGGGAAGTGCGTGAAGATCGACTGCAGCAGCCACTCCACCGCGCTCGTCTTCGTCGCCAGTCCCGAGACGCCGGTGATGTTGAGATGCGCCGCCTCGGGACCGATGAGGAAGTCGGCGTCGAGGTAGATCGGCGCGTCTGTTCCACCCGCGCGATAGACCCCGATCGGGATGCCGGTGCGCGCACCAGGCTTGAGGTACGCGTCCATCCGCAGCGCGATGGCGACGTCCGACTCGTCGGCGAGGAGCACGGTTCCCATCGGCACCGGCTGCAGCGGCTCCTCGGGGATGTGCCGCAGCACGGCCGCGGTGTAGAGCCGGATCTCGGCTCTCTGGGTCTGGTGTAGAGTCTCGTTGGAGGGAGAACCGTCGAACGCCATCACGTCGTGCAGCGGCGACGCGAGATCGGTCCAACTGAACCCCTCGGTGACCACGCCATAGACGTGCGGCACCACCCCGTTCACCGGATCGCGTCCATCGACGCGCACGATCGTGCCGATGCCGACGGGCGAATCGAGCGCGGTCCAGAAGTGGAACTCGTGCGGCGTGTTGGGCCGCCGCTCGGTGGCGACGACGCGGCCTAGGACGGAAGACAACGGTGCGTTGGTTGGTTGGATAGTTGGATCGTTGGTCGGTGAGCTGGTGCGTTGCTCCGAACGATTGGACGGTGGTCGTGCACCGGATCACGGCATCGGCGCTCGACCAGCGTGCGACGTGCGATCGAGCTCCAAATCTACCGGTCGGCGTGTGGCAGTGAACTCGCCAATCAACGGACCACCTCTCGAGCCATCCAGCTCACACACTCACGGCTGTGCTCAGGCAATCGCCCGCAAAAACTCCTCACAGTCCCGGATCCCATAAACCATCTTGTCCCACCGCGCATCCGGCAGCGCGAGCGGGCTCGCTTCGGCGAGGATCCAGCGTGAGACCTCGTCGGCGCGGTCGCCGATGGCGTGCGCGTCCTGAGGCTCGGGATGGGCGATCTCGACCCGGATCAGCCCCCACATGGGGTCATGGCCGGACGGATCGCGCAGACGCAGATACCAGCTCGCCACGGTCGTCCGCTTCGGCGAGGTGATCCGGAAGACGCTCGACCGCTCTCGATGACCCAGCCCGAGCACGACGTTGAGCGCGGCCCCCTCGGCGTAGAGCGTGCGATGGGACTTCACGACTCCGACGGTGCACGACGACACCGCGACGGCCTCGCTGCCGCTGATCCCTCCGTCGATGAACAGCCGGTCGTGCTCGCTCCCGCACCAGCGCTCGGCCAGCCGGCGCTCGAGCGCCTCACGGCGCGCCTGGACCTGGTGGAACGCCGCATCGCGGATCGCGATCGGGTGGGCGCCCAGGTCCGCGTCGCCATCGCTCGTGTCGATCAGAAGACGGCCGTAGAGGACGTGGAGCGCCTCCCAGCTCGGCGGGGCGAGCAGCGACCGGGCGGCGTAGATGGACGTCTCCACGAGGGGCAGACCCCAGGTGTGCATCCGCCGATTCCGGCGCTCCCGCACCACCGCCGCCACCGTGCCGACGACGATGGGGATGCCCGCCAGATGGGCCGCGACTCGGCTCCGCTGAGTGCCGTCCAGGAAGCCTCGAAACCCCGGAACCGGCTCTCCGAACACCCTACGGGCCCTCAGGGCGCCACTCCCCTCCAGAACCGTTGCGCTGATCAGGCGGGGGGCGTCTGTACCGGAGGACGCGAGCTCTAGCGTTCCTTCTCCGTCGCCGGTGGGACGCGCCTCCGGCAACAGGGCAGCCAACTGGCGCTGCACCGTGCGGACGTTCAATGCTGGGTCGCCTACCAGACTCGAATGCACCCGACCATCCCTACCTCGCGTGACCAGCAACTTTCACGGCGTCCGGGCCCTTTGAAGCTCGCCAGGCTACGGGCGATCTTCGGGCTGGGCGCGGTGGCTTGCATCCTAGTAGTCGCGGCCGCCTGTGACAAGAACGGCGAGTCGGCCGAGGTCGTCCACCACACGAGCCTCGCCAACAAGCCCAACGTCATCTTCCTGCTGTTCGGTGACCGCGCCGACCCGCGGCTCCTCCCGGTCGCGACGACCATCGACGGGCAGGTCGCGCCGGTCTCGCTCTCGGCGGATGGCTGGCGCGAGTTCGACCGAATCTACCTGCGCGCCGGAACGCCGGTCTCGCTCTACAAGGACGGGCACCCCGACGGCGAAGGTGTGATCAAGCGCGGGATGTGGGAGGGGTCGAATGCTCTCTACAAGCTTCCCGGCTGCAAGTCGCTCAAGCCGCTGGCCGCGATGACGCCGAGGTCTGGCGAGTCGCGTGAGGTGATGCTGGAGCGGATCGCCTCCAGTGATCCACTCGTCCCGCCACCGGTCAGACCGCCGATTCCGAAGGGGACGCTCGACACCGCGGCCGCGCTGGCGGTCCGCCTCGCGCAGCGCGAAGGGATCACGAAGCGCTCGCGCGCCGAGCTCGATCTCGCCGTGAACGCGATCTCCACGGGCGCCACCTCGATGCCGACGCTCGTCGCGTCGTTCATGGAGCGTGGCGGCGGCATCGGTGGCAACCCGCGGCACCTGTTCATCCTCGCCGACAGTGGCGATGGCGGATACGTCTCTACGTTCGTGCACTCAGCGGACGACTCTCTCCCCGAGTTTCGCCGGCTGATCGACCATGCCGACATCACGGGCGATGGCGTCGACGAGCTTCTGCTGGAAGGCTGGAAGAACGGCGGCGACAGCTACCTGCTCTTCCTGCGTTACACGAATGGGAAGTGGCGAGAGATGGCCCGCGGCGCGACGAGCTGGTGCGCGGATCCGAAGAAGTAGTCCGCGCTGGCGTCGCACCCTCCCTTCATCGCACCGCGCCTCGCGAGAGTCCCCCGCTCATTCCACGCCGATGTCCCACGCCTGCTGAAGATCCTTCTTCGAGTAGGCGCGGAACGCGGTGAGCGTCTGGGTGCGCTGCAAGCCCGGCACCGTCGGAAACACCTCCGTCACCACCTGGGCGATCTGGTCGTACTCGGCCACTCGCACGATCGCGACGAGGTCCCAGTCGCCGCTCACCGAATAGACCTCGGTGACGCCGTCGATCTCGGCGAGGCGCTGCGCCGTGGCAGGCAGTGACGCTGGCTCGGCGCGAATGAGCACGATGGTGGTGATCACGGTGGTCAGGTGTCGGGAAAGGGAGGCACGTTGAGCAGCCAGACGCCGGCGATCCGGCTCTGAGGGTCGACGTCGAGCAGAAGGTCGCGTCCGACGCGCACCGTGCGCACGTCGCGCTGCACGCCGACGCGGAAGTGGATGACCCGTTCGGCGTCGTCCGACTCCGCGAGGAGCCTCGTCTCGACCTCGAGCGAGGAGACGGCGCCAACCGCCCCGGACGACGGTACGACGACGCGTGCGTCTTCGCACACGGGTGGCGCGAGCGCGCGTCGCTTCTGCACGTCCGGCCACACGGCCACCTCCACGCCGTCGATGTTCCCACCGGCGACGTCGAGGATGAGCCACGATCCGTCGGAGCCTTCGAGCTCCACCGATCCGGACATGCCCGCGGTGCCGCGCGGACTGCGCAGACGCGCGGTGAGGATGTCGGTGTCCGCGTCCCAGCGATAGTCGACGGCGGGAGGCGCAGTGTCGGCGGGCTGCAGCTGTACTGAAACGCTCACGAGAACTCTCCGTTCAGCAGTGGGCTGAAGGTGTCGCATCGGTGAGGAATGGGCATCGCCGTTCTGCCGCGCCACGGTACGAATGACTCTCGTCGTGCCTTCGGACGGCAGGCTAAGATATACCGTCCGCTGCACGATGCAGACAAGGGTCCTCCACTTCACGGTCTCGAATGAATCGTCGCACGTTCATGCAAGCCTCCGCGCTCGCGGCCGGTGGATGGACCACTGCCCAGCTCATGCGTTCGAGCGATGCGCTCGCCGAGCCACTCGGTGCGGCGGAACCCACCCACCCCGCCACGAACTTCGCGGTGCGGACGTCGTATCCGTCGCTCGCCCCGCTCGGCAAGGAGGTGTTCACCGCGCGGATCGAGCGTGCGCGCGCGATCATGCGAACTGCCCGCGCCGACGCGCTCGTCGCGACGAGCGGAAGCACGAACTTCTCGTATCTGGTCGGCAGCAGCTTCGGCCGCAGCGAGCGGCTCATCGCGCTGGTGCTGCCGGCGGACGGCGCACCGGTCCTGATCGCGCCGTCGTTCGAGACCGAACGGGTGCGGCGCGGCGCGCGCATCGGCGAGGTGCACGGTTGGGAGGAAGCGCAGGATCCCTTCACCTTCGTGCGCGCGGCGCTCGGCTCGGCACGCTCGATTCTCGTCGAGCCGAGAACGGACTACTGGGTATCGGCGCGAATCCAGCGCACGGTGCCGGACGCGCGCCTCGTCGACGGGAGCGACGCGTTCGAGACGCTGCGCGTGGTGAAATCGGCGGAAGAGATTCAGCGCATGCGTCACGCGATCGCCATCACGGAAGACGCGATTGCCGCGACTTTCGATCAGCTCCGCGTCGGCATGCGCGACACCGACGTCGCACGCGTGCTCGCCGCCGAGCACACGAAGCGCGGGATCGAGGGCGGTGGGCTCGTGCAATTCGGACCGCAGTCCGCGCTGCCGCACGGCGGAACCACCAGTGCCACGCTCGAGCCAAACACCGTGGTGCTCATCGACGCTGGTGGTGAGTATCAGGGCTATGCGTCGGACATCACCCGCACCCGCTGGTTCGGCGAGAGAGTGCCGGCGAAGCTGCGTGAGATCTACGACGTGGTGCACGACGCGCAGTCGGCCGCGATGGCGCGCGTGAAGCCTGGGGTCGCCTGTCAGGAGATCGATCGCGCGGCACGCGCGGTGATCACGAAGGCGGGCTATGGCAACTACTTCACGCACCGTCTCGGCCACGGCATGGGAATGGACGAGCACGAGCCGGCGTACATGGTCGAGGGCAACACGCGGCCGCTCGAGCCCGGATTCGTCTTCTCGGTCGAGCCGGGCATCTACCTGCCGAACGAGTTCGGCGTGCGCATCGAGGACGACTTCACCTGCACGGCCAGTGGAGGCGAGCTGCTCTCGCGCCGAGCGCCGAAGATGAGCTGAGCCGGCCGCAGCGATGTGAGTGGCCGGCTCGAAGACTCGCGGGTAGCTTTCGGTCTCATTGACAACTCAGCGGCGCGCGACGCGCGCCCGGACCGGAGCAAGGATTCCGTGGAAGCAGAAGCGAAAGAGCCGACCGGGGTGACCCGCGGCCAGAACGCAGTGCACGTGATGCCGTTGGACTGGTCCGCCGCCGCGCGCGTGCTGAGTCCCCTCGTCGAGCGCATCGATTCGAGCCGCGCGGAGACGCAGCTCCTCGTCGTCACGGCCGACTCGGAGAGTGCGGTGAGCGCCGCGGGGGCGCTGGTGGCCGTTGGAGCCGCGCGCGCCGTGCGCGTGCTCGCCGCGACATCGAGCCCGCGCGCCGCGCGACTGCTCAAGTCGTCGCCGCCACACGTGGTGTGCGGCGCTCCGGCGGAGCTGGTGGCGCTGCTGCAGAGCTCCGCGCTCAAGTCGGAGTCCGTGCGCGGCGTCGTGCTCGGCTGGCTCGACCCGATCCTCGGCACGCCGGACGCGCAGCCGCTCGAGGTCCTGCTCGGCGAGCTGCCGAAGGAAGGCGCGCGCATCGTGTTCGCGGCGGAGCTCACGCCCGCGCACGAGGCGCTCGTGGAGCGCTACGCGCGCCGCGCACGTCGCGTCGCCGAGCCGGCCGGCGAGCCAGGCGCTCCGCTCTCGGCGGAATACGTGGCCGCATCGCCGGCAGCACGCGCGGTGGCGCTGCGCCGCCTGCTCGACGCGCTCGACCCTACGTCGGCGACGTTGTACGCGCGCGACGAGACAACTCGCGCCGAGGCCGAGCAGGTCGCGCGACTGCTGGGCTATCCGATCGAGTCGGTCCGTACGATCGGCGGTGCCGAGCCGACGGCAGGCGCCGATCCGCTCGTGCTGCTCGATCTGCCAGCGACGCGAGAGGAGATGCGCGCGCTCGCCGGTGCGAGTGGTCGCAAGCTGTACGCGATCGTGCAGCCATCGCAGCTCGCGAGCCTGCGCGCGCTGCTCGGCGGCGGCACCGTGAGCGCGGTCTCGCTGCTCGAGGCGGCGGAGCGCGCGCGCGGGAAGGACGCCGCGCTGCGCGCGTCGCTGCGCGACGTGCTCGCGTCGAGCGACGTGCGGCGCGAGGTGCTCGCCATCGAGCCCCTGCTCGCCGAGTTCGACGGCATCGAGATCGCCGCGGCGGCGTTGAAGATGCTCGAGCAGCAGCGGCCGGCGCGCCCGACGGCGACCGTCTCGCAGACCGCGCCGATGACGGCGCTCTTCGTCAACCTTGGCGAGAAGGACGGCGTTCGGCCGCAGGAGCTGGTCGCGGCGGTGACCTCGGCATCGGGCATCCCCGGCTCGCAGGTGGGCAAGGTCGAGGTGCGCGACAACCATTCCATCGTGGAGATCGCGTCGTCCGTCGCCGAGCTGGTGGCGGGCAAGCTCACCGGGAGCGTGGTGCGTGGTCGTCGGGTGCAGGCGCGCGTCGATCAGCCGCGCGAGGCGCGTGGCGCGCCGCCGCGTGGTGCGCCGCGCGGCGATCGTCCCGAGCGAAGCGGTCCGCCACGCAGTGGACCGCCGCGCGGTGATCGTCCCGTGCGCTCGTTCGACCGCGGCGACCGTCCCCCGCGTCCAGGCGCTCCGCGCAGCGGTCCGCCGCGCGGTGACCGGCCCGATCGTCCCGCGCGTCCATTCACGCGCGACGCCGGCCCGAAGAAGCCGTTCGATCGTTCCGCCGGGGGCGAGCGCCGGCCCACGCGCCCCGCTGGCCCGCCTCGTCCGCGCCGCGACGACGCATGATCGGGGATCTGTACCCAGGCGCGGGGCGCGGCTGGATCGAGGTGGTGTGCGGCGTGATGTTCAGTGGCAAGAGCGAGGAGCTCATTCGCCGCGTGCGCCGCGCGCTCATCGCGAAGAAGCGCGTGCAGGTGTTCAAGTCGCACCTCGACGAGCGCTACTCAGGGATCTACCACGTGTCGAGCCACGACGGGCGCACCGTCGAGGCGGAGCCGATCGACACGCCCGAGCAGATCGCGCGACTGGTGAAGCAGGACACCCAGGTCGTCGCGATCGACGAAGCGCAGTTCCTCACTGCGTCGATCGTCGATCTCGCCACCGCGCTCGCGGCGAGCGGACGGCGCGTGATCCTCGCCGGCACCGACACGGACTTCCGCGGCGAGCCATTCGGTCCCATGCCGCAGCTTCTCGCGGTGGCCGAGCTGGTGGACAAGCTGCACGCCATCTGCGTGGTGTGCGGCAATCCGGCCAGTCGCAATCAGCGCCTGATCGACGGCCGTCCCGCGCGCTACGACTCGCCGACGATCATGGTCGGCGGCGACGAGAGCTACGAGGCGCGTTGCCGGAGCTGCCACTCCGTGCCGCGCCGCGACGAGGATCAGGTGCGGCTGCTGTAGTCGTGGGCGAGTACGACGCGCGCGCCGGCCTGGTTGCCCGCGCCCGCCGCAGATCTCCAGATCCCGAAACGACGAACGGCACACCGTATCGGTGTGCCGTTCGTCCAATCGCTGAATCAGCCTACTGCGAGATCGAGTTGAAGTACTGGAGCGGGTTGAAGCCCGCTGGATCGAGCTCGATGTACCGGTTGTCCTGGAACCGTCCGGTGGTCGGGAAGTACGGTGGCGGGTTGGCGACCACGCAGCGGTCGTAGCTGTACCGCTTCGAGAAGCCTTCGCCCGACGACATACCCACCGGACCGCGCGAGTCCTGGATGATGCCGCCCGACAGGTAGATGCACCCGCGGCCGTTGTTCACCACGTCGCAGTCGTTCACGTTGGTCGGTCCCGAGCTGTAGTCCTCGACCCGGAACGACGTTCCCATCGCCATCATGACGCCGTGGAGGTAGAAGTCCTTCGTGTCGTCCACGTTCCGGTACTTGGTGCCGCTCGACTGAAGGTAGATCGGTGCGTTGAACGCGTTGTTCGCGATCACGATGTCCTTGTCCGAGAGCAGACCGAGGATGTCGTGCTGCATGCAGGGGAGAGTGCCCCCAGGATCGTTGGCGTAGCGAAGGTCGTCGAGCAGCACGATGGTGCCCTTCGCGTAGAGCGTGATGTGACCGTTCACCACACCGCTCACGCCCACGTTCGCGGGCTCGTAGATGACGCCCTTGATGTTCGGGTTGTAGTAGCGGTCGAGTGGGAACAGGTAGCCGTTGTCATAGCGACTCGAGAGGACGGACGGCTCCGTTCCCGGGAATGCCTGCCAGGCACCGAACACTCCGCTCGCCGTGAACGTCGTGTCGTCTCCACCACGCTGGCGAACTCGCGCGGGATAGGCGGCGACGTTCGGACGGTCCACCGCGACGAGATGCGGATCGCCCGGGAGGTAGCAGCGTGCGCCCGGAGAGGTCATGATGTTCACGATCGTCTCCGCGCTGTCGAGCTTCGCGGCGGCGTTTGCGCTCGTGCCAGACGGATAACCGCCGCCGTTGGCCGACGTGATCATCGCCGGCACCGCGGTGTACAGCGACTCCATCTGCGCCCGGAACCACGAATTGGCGTGCGCGCTCGCCGGATAGAACTTCTTCGAGGTGTCGGCTGCAAAACCGCCGTGCGGGAGCATGTAGTGCCAATCACCGCACAGTTGCACCTGCGCCGCAGTCGGCGGGTTTCCGCCAGGCGTTGGCCACTCTCCGCGGAGGAGGGCCTCATTGCCTGCCTTCACCGTGTACCGCCGCATGAACCCTTCGTAGGGATCGGTCGAATCGGGGGTCGCCGACCCCGCCAAGTTGATCGCCAGGAACTCGAGGCGGTCGCGGAGCTGCGATTCGTTCTGGTTGATCGACGCGCCCGAGGTGATCGTGAACGCCATGTTGCCGCTGGCCGCGTACGTCTGCAGCGCGCTCAACATCGAGTTCGACGGGAGGGCGATCGCCTTCTGATATTCCTTCTTGCCCTTGATGAAGACGCCGTAGTTGGAACCGAGGATCATCCGCGACGTTCCCACTTCGTCATGGAACTTCGCGCCACCCGATCCGATGCGGATCGTGTCGTTGGACCACACCGGCCCCCACAGCTCGTCGCCGCTGTTGAAGTAGATCGGACCCGAGCCGTTGCTCTCGTTGTCGGACCAGTACGCGAACTTCGCGAAGCTCTCCTGCGTCAGCTCGAGACGGCGGATGAACCCGTTGTTGCGCTGGTCGCGCGCCTCGGCCACGATGCTCGAGAACCGGCCATACTCACCCGTGCGGATACCGGTCTGACCGGCGTAGACACGCACGAAGATGCCGGGCAGCTTCTGCCCGTTCGCGCCGTCCACCTGCACGGAGTCGAGTCCCGGGATCTTCTTGTACAGCGTGCCCGGTCCGAAGGTGAGGAAGAGGGGGTCGAAGTTCACCCGGCTCTTGCCCATCTCCAGCGCGGCCTCAGCCGCGAACTTGAGATCGTGCTCGCGATCGTACGACTTCGCGAGAAGGTTCGACGTGGAGGCCATGAAGATCGACGACATGGCCAACGCCGCCATCGCCGTGACGAAGATGAGAACGAAGACGAGAGCTACGCCACGGCGAGCCCGCAAGAAACTCAGGCGCGGACCGCGGGCTCGGGGACGACGTGGTCTGAGCATGACGGGTCTCATTAGGGGACGGTGACTGCCACCGACGCGGATACGCCGGAGAGGTTCGGACTGCAATCCTGCGCGGCGATGCCGTAGATGTACGTGTTGCCGGTGATGACGCTGGCGTCGACGAACGAGTAGTTCGTCTGGCCGGCGGGGATGCTCGTGATCGGGTCGCCGAATGCCGCCGCCGACGACAGTCGCCGGAAGATCGCGTACCGTTCGACGTCCTTCTCACCGGAGGCCTCGTCGCTCGAGCGCGTCCAGGTGATGGTCACCGTTTTCGGAGGACCCGCAGCCGCGGCGACGGAGGGCGTCGTGACTCCGTACGGCGGCGTTCCGCAGGTGGTGCGATCCAGCAGCCCGGAGTTCGCCAGCCGCACGAGCGACTCGACGACGCGGATGTTGTCCTTGTTGGCGTTGGTGGACCGCATTTCGCGCGACGCCATGGTGATGTGGATGCGGACCGCGCGGATGCTGTCCGTCGCGCCCGACTTCCCGGTGTCCGGCACGTCGCCGTGCACCTTCACGTGATAGAACGGCAGCCGCGTGCGAGCGATCGGCACGAGCTTGTTGAGCGTGTCCTGGGTGTAGTAGGTCAGGAAGGGCACCGTGTCGCGGGTGTCCTTCACGATTCCGCGCGCGATGAGCGTCGGCGGCAACGCGTTGACCCGACGCATGAGCAGATACCGGTTCGCGATCGCTCCGGTGGAGTCCGGCCGGAGGTAGTAGCTGATCGTCTCCGCACTGCTCACGATGCCGGTCGACGCGTAGTAGGTCGTGTCGGGATACAGCTTGGCTGGACTCGAGTTGGGAAGGGTCACGGCCTCGCTGTAGAACATCCCCCGCGCCCCGTTCGTATCCGCGTCGCGGAGCTGGTACACCGCGCGGACGTCGCCACTGTCGATCGATACGACGTTCGCGTTGAAGGTCAGTGCCTCGGTGTCGGCCTGCGCGAGCATCGGCTGGATGTCGGCCACCCCGGCACCCGCCGCTCGCAGCTCGCGATCGAACTGCGATACCGCGAACTCGGCGCTCTGGAACGCGTCCGACCGCATGGTCTCATTCGCGACGAGCATGCCCTGCTTCCGCATGTACTGCACGGCGGTGCCGATGATGAACATCATCAGCGTCATCGCGATCGTCATCTCGATCAGCGTGAACGCCGAGCGGCGGCGGCCTCCGGAAACCCGGTGGGCGAGAATGGGGGCGCGCATCAGAAGGCCGCCATCGCGGTGGTCTTCATGACGGATTTCTTCATCGCCGGATGCGTCACGGTCACCGTCATCAGCTTGTAGTCGGTCGAATCGGTGGGCGCGCCCCCGATGCGCTTCACCTTCGTCACGATGGTGAAATCGGTATAGTCGCGCTTGACGGTCACGCTGTCGGCCAGCGCGTCGATCGCGGCGTACGTCGGCTGCGTGTGGATCGCGTCGAGCTTCGTGCCCGCGATCTCGTTCGCCGAGACCACCAGGCGTGCCTGGCTGTTCGCCATCGCGAACCGCGCGGTGAACGCACCCAGCGCGAACATCACGGTCGTCAACAGCATCATCGCGACCATCACTTCGGCCAGCGTCATGCCGCGACGGGCGCGACGGGCGCGCACCGCCAGACGGCGAGTGAGAGTGGTGTTCATCGGGAGAGGATCCTCCAGGTAGCCCCCGTCCCGGTGCCGCCCAGACGAAACACTTCACTGCGTCCGGTGGCCCTGGTCAGGGTGATCGCGCGGTAGTCGACGCGGTTTCTGTAGCTGCTCGCGACGTAGATCTCGGCGTCGCTGCTCGAGGAGCCATTGCGGTGGAAGATCACGCTGGGCAGCGCGTCCACCGTCGAGAGCTGCGGTCCGACGACCGACTTGGTGACCGACGACGAGATGCCAGTCGGCGGGACGGCGAAGCGATTGCCCTGACCCACCGGGCGCCAGAACTTCCACTCCGACACCTCGATCGATCCGTTGTTGTTCACGTCTTCAGCGATGCGAAGGCCACCCTGCACGGTGTCGACGCTGACGATCACGTCGTACTGCCGGGTCAGCGACGTGCGCTGCGCGGTCTGGAAGACCGAGCGCACCTGCTGAGCGGCTGCATCGGCCCGATACTGGCTCAGGTCGAGCTTGGGGAGGCCCATCGCGCTGACGACGCTGATGATGCCGAGGACGATGACGATCTCCATCAACGTCATGCCGGCTCGATTCGTATCAGTTCGCACGGATCTGTTCATCGGATGCCCAAGGAGAATGGCGCGAGCGTTGGCGCGGATAGCGCCGAGTTCTTCACGGGGACTACGCTAGGGCTGCCCGGATCGAGTGCTATCACGCCCCGAGCCCCGACCGTCACTAGGTGCGATCCGGCGGCGGCGACGTGACGGGATGATCCACCTGGCGTCCTTGAGGTGAGCAGGACGCGGCAACCCATCTCCCCAGTATCGGCGCATGAGCGTCATCGCCACTCTCCTTCCGCACGCGCTTCACGTACAGCGGCTTCGCGCCGCCATCCGTGACCGGCACGAGCTGCGCGAGTGCGCCGATTGGGCCGCCCTGGCCCGCGTCTGCGACCGCGAGCCGGTGCGCGTGGCGGTCGTCGATCTGTTCGCACACGGTTCGCCGAACTTCGAGGGCATTCGCGCGCTCAAGCAGCGCCTGCCGAGGCTCACCCTGGTGGCCTACGTCACAATGGCCGTGGAGCGCGGTCACGACCTGTTCGACGCCGGCCGCGCCGGCATCGACGGGCTCGTGCTCGCCGGCGAGGACGACGCCCCACGCCCGTTGCTCGCGATCGTCGAGCAGGCGGAGGCTCGCGGCCTGGTGGGGCTGATTCGGGAATCGCTCAAGGGCTTCGACCCGCTCGTCGTCGACGCGATGCTCCTCGCGGTCACGCGCGCACACGAACGGCTCGGCCCCGCGGCGCTGGCGAAGCTCCTCGCGATGTCGCGCCGCTCGGCCACCGAGCGCCTCGTGGCGCAGGGATTTCCTCCGCCGCAGCGTCTGCTCACCTGGGGACGGCTCGTCGTGGCGGCGCACATGCTCGAGGATCGCCACCGCAGCGCGGATCGCGTCGCGAACATGCTCGAGTTCCCGTCGGGGAGCGCGTTCCGCAACACCTGCCAGCGCTACCTTGGCGCCACGCCCGGCGAGATCCGCGCGCATGGCGGCGCCGCGCACGTCATGCGCGCTCTGCTCGCCGAGGTGCACTCGGCGACCGGCGGGAAGAGCGGCGCGTCGACCGACGCATCCGCGGTCACGCCGGACGAGCTGCCCGCGCTCGCGTTCTGAACCGAGGGCCCCGCGCTGCGCGATGCGTCACGGACCCGACTCCGGCGCCTAGCGTCTCCCCGAGAGTGCCTCGCGGTACAGTCGCGTGACGTTCTCGGCGAACGCCTCCATCCCGAACCGCTGCCGCACGGACTCTCGGCCCGCGGCGCCGATCCGCGCGGCGCGCGAGCGGTCGGTGAGGACGGCGAGGAGCTGCCGCGCGAGCGCGTCCGGATCCTCGTGCGCGTGGAGCAGCCCCACCTCTTCCCGGTCGATCACCTCTGGAATGCCATTCACCGCCGTCGCGACCACCGGGAGACCGAGCGACATCGCCTCCAGCACTACGAGTGGCAGCCCCTCGAAGTGCGTGCTCAGGACGAAGACGTCGAAGGCGCTCATGACGCGCGCCACGTCCGAACGGAACCCCGCGAACACGAAGCTCTCGAGCACACCCAGGCGCACCAGCTCCTCACGCACCATCGCGAAGTGCTCCCGGTGCGCCGCGTGCTCGCTGTAGTCGCCGACGATGACGAACCGAACGTCGGGAACGCTCTCGCGCACCTTCACCGCCGCGCGCGCGAGCGTGAGATAATCCTTCTGCGGCGACACCCGCGCCGTCATCCCGACCACGGGTGTGTCCGCGCCGAGCGAGAGCTCGCGCCGCACCTCGGCGCGCGTCGTCGCGCTCGCGTCCGCGTCGATGACGATCCCGTCGTAGAGCACGCGGCCGCGCTCGGGTCCGACCGTCATGCCGAACGTCGTCCAGGTGTCGCGCGAGACGAACACGAACCTGCTCACCGGCGACAGCAGCATCCGCTCTCGGCGCGAGACGGTGAGCACCGGGTTCCGCACGTGGCAGAGCACCGGCAGACGCGCCACTCCGCCTGCGAGCCCCGCCTCGATGCCGGCGTCCACGTCGGCGCAGTGCAGGAGATCGACGCCGAGGCGATCGAGATCGCGCGCGATCGCGCGCGTGTTGCGGGCGAACGGCAGTGGTCGGCGAACGCTGAATTCCGTCAGATGGTACGGAACGGTGGGCACGTCCGCCGAACGGAAGAACTCGTGCACTTCCGGCGCATCGTCGCGGCAGAACGCGATGCTGTGAAAGCCGCGGTCCTGCACCGCTCGGGCGATCCGCAGCGTGGCGTGCTCGGTTCCGCCGATGCCCGCCCACGGCATGAAGTGGGCGATCGTGCGCGGCGCGCTTGGGTCCACGCTCATGCGTGTGCGGTCGCGCCGGCGTGCGACGACCGGGACACGGTCATCTCTGTCGCCCCGTGCGCAGGTTGTACAGCCGCGCCACCACGCCCGGTGCGAGCGACAGCCCGTTCACCACGAGCGAGAGCTTGCGGCTCCGCATCACCGTGTTCGCCGCGCGCAGCGCACGCTGCGCGCGCGCATAGTCGCCTTCGCGCAGCGCCCGTTTGCCCTCCAGCAGCTGCTTGACCGCGCGCTCGCGTGCGCGCCGCCGTTCCAATGCCTCTCGCTCCGGTGGCGTGAGCGTCATCGTCCGCTCGCACTTGTCGAGCACCGCGATGATCGCGTCCGCCATCACGTCCTCGTTCGACGACGTGCCCGTGCCGTTGCGGCGGTACTGCCCGAGCACCTTGGCGGTGGTGTCGAAGCGAAGGCTTCGCCGCGCGATGCGCAGCCACAGATCGAAGTCCTCCGAGCGCCGCAGCGCCTCGTCGAACATGCCGACGTCGAGGAGCACGTCGCGTCGCACCATGCTGCACGAGGTGGTGATCACGCATCGCTCGGTGATCAATCCCAGGAAGTCCACCTGCCCTTCCGAGCCGTTGTGCTGCCGCAGCGTCGTACCAGCGTACACGGGGTCGCCGATGATCTCGGCGTCGCCGTGCAGCACTGCCGCGGATGGATCCGCCGTCGCGCGCGCTACCTGATCCGCGAGGCAGTCCGGCATCCATCGGTCGTCCCCGTCGATGAAGGCGACGAGCGACCCGTGTGCGCGGCGGATCGCCGTGTTGCGCGCCGCGCTCGGACCGCCGTTCTCCCGCACGAGATACTCGATGCGATGGCGGTACGGCGCGAGCGCGGCCTCGAGCGCCGGCGTATCGGGCGAGCCGTCGTTGACGACGAGCACCTCGAAGTCGCGAAACTGCTGCGCGAACACCGAGTCGAGCGTTTCGGCGATGTACGAGCTGGCGTTGTACGCCGGGATGACGACGCTGACGACGGGCGCGTGCGCCCCGGCTGCGTTGGTCATCGTGCCGAGATCAGGACGACGGCGCGAGACTCTGCCGGTGCGAAGCGTCCTGGCTCGCGGCGGCGCCGCTGGCCGCCGCGGCCACCGGCGGGCCCTTCGCGGCGAGCGCGAGGTTCCAGCTGTTCGCCTGGTAGAACTGGCCCCGCGTCACCTTGCCCGGATCCACCCGGAGCGTCGCCGCGTGATACTGCCAGTTGATCGCCTCCGGCGCCATGCGCTCCTTCACGCAGACGTTCGCGTGGTACATCCCCGGCTGCAGCGCCAGCTCGCGACAGTCGAACCGCAGCGTGCCCGGTCCGCGCGGCAGATCGATCGGCTCGCCGCTCGTCTCGGTCGTGAGCTGACAGAGCTCGGTCAGGTCGCCGGTGCGGACGAACACCTCGAACACCGCGTCCTTCACCGGCTCGTGCGCGTCGAACTCGATGTGCGCCACGAGCGGATCGCCGCTGTGGAAGACCGCCGGACGCGTTCCGTCCGGCGCCCGGAACGTGAGCGAGCTGATGACGACGCGGTCGTCCTCCACCGCCGTCTTCATCGTGTTGATCCGCGACGGCTCGATCTGCTGCTGATACTCGGTGATCACGTCGCGCGCGCTTCCGGTTGCCGCGACTTCACCGCGCCGCAGCAGGATGACGCGGTCGCAGATGCGCTCCACGGCCGCGAGATCGTGCGAGATGAACACGATCGTCGTGCCGCCGCGTCGCAGCGCCTCGATCCGCGAGAGACACTTCTCCTGGAATGCCGCGTCTCCCACCGCCAGCACTTCGTCCAGCAGCAGGATGTCCGGGTCGAGATGCGACGCGATCGAGAAGCCGAGGCGCACGTACATGCCCGACGAGAACCGCTTCACCGGCACGTCGAGAAAGGGGCGAACACCGGCAAAGTCGACGATGCTGTCGAGCTTCTCGGAGATCTCCGCGCGACGCATGCCGAGGATCGCGCCGTTGAGGAAGATGTTCTCTCGGCCGGTCAGCTCCGGATGGAACCCCGACCCCACCTCGATGAGCGCGGAGAGGCGCCCATTGATCGTGATCTGTCCGTCCGACGGTGACGTGATGTTCGCCAGCAGCTTCAGGATCGTGCTCTTGCCGGCGCCGTTGTGACCGATGATGCCGACCGTCTCCCCGCGCTCGACCGTGAAGTTCACGTCGCGCAGCGCCCAGAACAGCTCCTTGCGGCGCCGGAGCGCGTTCAGCTTCCGGATCCACGGATGCTTGTTCGCGTCGCCGTCGATCTCGCGCTTGACCAGGTATCGCTTCGATACCTGCTGGAAGACCAGATCCTGCATCAGGAGAGTCTCAGCATCTAGATGACGTCCGCGACGGTCGCTTCGATCCGCTTGAAATAGAGATAGGCCAGCGGCAGCAGCGCCGCGGCCACGACGGTGGAGATCCAGAGCGAGTGCGTGTCGAGGTCCGTGCCGAGCAGCGAGGCGCGGAAGTTCTCGATGATGCCGACCATCGGGTTGAGCACGTACCACTGGCGATAGCGCTCCGGAACCTGATGGAGCGGATAGACCACCGGCGACGCGAACATCCAGAGCTGCAGCAGCAGCGGCATCGCCATGCCGATGTCGCGCACGCGCACCTGCATGGCGGAGAAGATCAGCGAGCATCCACTCACGAACGCCGTCATGACGAGCGTGATCGGAATGACCCAGAGCAGGTGCAGCGTGAGTGGGACGTGGAACCAGAGCATCAGCGCCGACATGACGATCGATGCCACGAGCAGGTCGACGAGCGCCGCCACCACGTACGAGATCGGAAGGATCTCGCGGGGAAAGTACACCTTCGTCACGAGCTGGGCGTGTGAGACGAGCCCGTTGGTGGCGTTGGTGAGCGCGGTGGAGAAGAACGACCAGGGGAGCAGCGCGGCGTAGGCGAATACCGCGTATGGGACGCCGGTGGTCTTGACCTTCGTCACGATCGAGAAGACGAGCGTGTAGATGAGCATCAGCGCCACGGGCTGGATGATCGCCCAGGCGATGCCGAGCACCGACTGCTTGTACCGAACCTTGAGCCGATGCGCGCTCAGCGCGATCAACAGGTCGCGATAATCCGAGAGCCCGATCAGGCCGGACCAGAGGTCCCGCACCGAGAACGAGACTGGCCGGATCACCTTCACCCGGCGTGGGCCGGATTCGCGGCCAGCCGTCGCCGCGATGAGATCAGCCTCGCTCAGTGCCATGAAGAAGTGCTACCTGTGTGACGAGTGTTCGGAATAGGCATGTGGACGGCATCGCCTGACGTGGACGATCCGGGGGGCCCGAAGGTCAATTGGCGTGACGTACGGCGGAAAGCCTTCTGGAGCACCGGAGCGAGGCGCTCGCTTCTACGGCGCATCGCGATCAATCTCGCGCTCGTGACGTGGTTTTTCAATCTGGGATGAGGCATGTGGGTCGGGGCCGGCGTGACGCTCACGCCGGCCAGGGTCGCGCAGGGCGCGCCACTCACGTGGCGAGTCGCGCGTGTGCCAGCGCGAGGAACTCTTCCCGTGTGCGGGCATCGTCGCGAAATACCCCACGCAGCGCGGAAGTGATCGTGCGGGAGTTCTGCTTCTCCACCCCTCGCATCATCATGCAGAGGTGAAACGCCTCGATGACGACGCCGACGCCGAGCGGCGCGAGCACGTCGTCGATGGCGTCGGCGATCTGCTCGGTGAGCCGCTCCTGCACCTGGAGCCGCCGCGCGAACACGTCCACGAGTCTCGGCAGCTTCGAGAGCCCGACGATCCGCCCGTCCGGAATGTACGCCACGTGCGCCCGGCCGAAGAACGGCAGTAGATGGTGCTCGCACAGCGAGTAGAGCTCGATGTCCCGCACCATCACCATGTTCTGATGCTGCTCGGTGAAGATCGCGTCGCCGACGACGTCCGCGACGCTCTCCCGATAGCCGCGCGTCAGAAAACGCATCGCCTTGGCGACGCGTTCCGGCGTCTTCAGCAGCCCTTCGCGATCGGGCTCCTCGCCCACGAGCGCGAGCTGCTCGTGCACGAGCGCCGCGTAGCGCGCGACACCTGTCGTGTCGACGTCGTCGTCAGTGTCGGTAAGCATGCGTTTACATCGCCAGTGGGTGTGCGCGCCGATCTCCAGCTCGACGCCAGCTCGACAATTGCGATTCCTGGGCCGCGCGCGCGACCGGAGAATGTGCTTGCCGCTCCCCACCGCGGCTCATACCTTGCCGATCGGGCCTCCCCGCAACCTCGATCTCATGCTCCTCGTCGGCCTGACCGGAAACATCGGCAGTGGCAAGTCCACCGTCGCTCAACTTCTCAGCGAGCGCGGTGCCACCATCATCGACGCCGACGTGCTCGCACGCCGCGCCGTCGAGGTGGGGACGTCGGCCCACAGAGCCATCGTCGAGCGCTGGGGCACCTCGATCCTCGAGCCGGGTGGCGCGATCGACCGGAGCGCGCTCCGCCGGATCGTGTTCAGCGAGCCGTCCGAGCTCGAGCAGCTCAACGCCCTGGTCCATCCGGAGGTCGAGCGGATGCGAGACGCCCTGGTCGAACAGGCGAGACTGCGCGGGGACAAGCTCGTCGTCTGCGACATTCCCCTCCTGTTCGAGACGAAGACCACCGACGCCTTCGACCGGATCGTGCTGGTGGATGCGCCGCGCCCGGTGCGCCTCGAGCGCCTGGTGCGCGAACGTGGGCTCCGCGAGACCGAGGCGATGGACATGATCGTCGCGCAGATGCCTGCCGAGCTCAAGCGTGCGCGCGCCGATTTCGTGATCGACAACCAGGGTACGCTCGCTCAGCTCGACGCGCGCGTGGCCGAGGTCTGGGGCGCGCTCGAGCAGGCGGCGGAGCTCGTCGGCTCCGGCGCGTTCGAGGGATAGCGCGCCCTTTTCGGCGCCTTGACACCCCGATCGGACGCCGGATAGACTGCGCCCCCTCGCTACCCACATCGACCCGCCGGAGCGCCACGTGTCCGAGATCCCGCAGGACCTGCTCTACACCGAAGACCACGAGTACATCAAGCCAGCCGGCGAGGCTGGGGTGGTCTACATCGGGATCACCGACTTTGCGCAGGGCGAGCTCGGCGACATCGTCTTCGTCGAGCTTCCGAAGGCGGGCACGACGTTCAAGAAGCACGACGTGTTCGGCACCATCGAGGCCGTGAAAGCCGTCTCCGAGCTCTACGCCCCGGTCAGCGGTGAGGTTCTGGAGATCAACTCCCGCCTGGACGCCGAGCCGGCGGTCGTGAACAACGACCCGTACGGAGACGGCTGGATGATCAAGGTGCGGCTGACCGACGAGAGCGAGCGATCCGGCCTGCTCGACGCGAAGGCGTATGGGGCGAAGCTGGGATGACTACGTAGCCGTTTGTCGGTGAACGGTTTCTCAGTTTTCGGCCGGCCTCGGGAAGCTCCTGCGTCCCGAGGCCGGCCGACTAGCTGAAAACCGACGAGCCGACGAACCGCTGGGGCTACGCCTCAGCCACATCCTCCGCGTACGCATCCGTCGGCAAGCACGAGCACACCAGATGCCGGTCGCCGTACGCGCTCTCCACCCGCGCGACCGTTGGCCAGAACTTCCGATCGCGCGTCCACGGCGCGGGGAACGCCGCTTCCTCTCGGCCGTACTTGTGCGACCACTCGTCGCTCACCACGGCGCGCATGGTGTGTGGCGCATGCTTGAGCGGGTTGTCGTCGCGGTCAGACGTACCGCGCTCGATCGCCCTGACCTCTTCGCGAATCGCGATCATCGCCTCGCAGAAGCGGTCGAGCTCTCCCTTCGGCTCGCTCTCCGTGGGCTCGATCATCAGCGTGCCCGCCACCGGGAAGCTCACCGTTGGCGCATGGAAGCCGTAGTCCATCAGCCGCTTGGTGATGTCCTCCACGTCGATGCCGGCGCTCGCCTTGAGCCCGCGCGGATCCACGATGCACTCGTGCGCGACGCGACCGTTCTCACCCTTGTACAGCACGGGATAGTGCGGCTCGAGCCGAGCGGCGATGTAGTTCGCGTTGAGGATCGCGATCTTCGTCGCGTAGGTGAGTCCCTCGCCGCCCATCATGTCGATGTACATCATCGAGATCGGCAGAATGCTCGCGCTGCCCCACGGCGCCGCGCTCACCGCTCCCTCCGCCTCCGAGCCGCCCGTCTCGATCACCGGATTGCCGGGGAGGAAGGGCGCGAGCGCCTTCGTGACGCCGATCGGTCCCATCCCGGGACCACCACCGCCGTGCGGGATGCAGAACGTCTTGTGCAGGTTCAGGTGGCACACGTCCGCGCCGACGTCGCCCGGCCGACAGAGCCCCACCATCGCATTCATGTTCGCGCCGTCCATGTACACCAGCCCGCCGTGCTCGTGGACGATGTCGCAGATCTCGCGAATCGACTCCTCGAACACGCCGTGCGTGCTCGGATAGGTCACCATGAGCGCCGCGAGCCGGTCCTTGTTGGCCTCGGCCTTCGCCCGCAGATCCGCGACGTCGATGTTGCCGCGTGCGTCGGTCTTGGTCACCACCACCGTCATCCCCGCCATCACCGCGCTCGCCGGATTCGTTCCGTGCGCCGACTGCGGAATCAGACACACCGTGCGACCGATGTCGCCGCGTGAGCGGTGATACGCGCGGATCGACAACAGCCCGGCGTACTCGCCCTGGGAGCCGGCGTTCGGCTGCAGCGAGACCGCGGCGAATCCGGTGATCTCGGCCAGCGCGCGCTCGAGCTGACGGAACATCTCGCGATAACCCTGGGCCTGCTCGATCGGCACGAAGGGGTGCAGCCGACCGAACTCCGGCCAGGTCACCGGAAACATCTCGGCCGTCGCGTTGAGCTTCATCGTGCAGCTTCCCAACGGGATCATCGAGTGCGTGAGCGACAGATCGCGCGACTCGAGCATCCGCATGTAGCGCAGCATCTCCGTCTCGGAGTGATGCGTGTTGAACACTGGATGCGTGAGGAACGGGCTGGTGCGAGCGAACCGCTCGTCGAACCGGTCGTCCACCTCGGCAGCCAGACCACTCGTCTCCGGCGCGGGTGCACCCGCGGCGAAGATCGTCAGCAGCGCCTGCACGTCGTCCTCGGTCACGGTCTCGTCGAGAGCGACGATGACCCGATCCTCGCCCGCTCGGCGCAGATTGATCTCGCGCGCGGCCGCGGCGGCGATCACGTCGTCCGCGCTCTGCCCCGCGAGCTCGACGCACACCGTGTCGAAGTAGTCGTCGCTCGCGATCGAGTGACCGAGCTGCTCGAGCCCCGCCGCCAGCGACGCCGCGTGACGGTGGATGCGGCGCGCGATGTTGGTCAGCCCCTCCGCTCCATGCCACACCGCGTACATGCTCGCCATCACGGCGAGCAGCACCTGGGCCGTGCACACGTTCGAGGTCGCCTTCTCGCGCCGGATGTGCTGCTCGCGCGTCTGCAGCGCCATGCGCAGCGCGGGCCGCCCCGTCGCGTCGCGGCTCACGCCGATGATCCGGCCCGGCAGCGTGCGCTTGAACTCGTCCTTCGTCGCGAAGAACGCCGCGTGCGGTCCGCCGTAGCCGAGCGGCACGCCGAACCGCTGCGAGTTGCCGACGCAGACATCGGCGCCCCACTCGCCTGGCGGCGTCAGCAGGGTGAGCCCGAGGAGATCGGCCGCGACGACGACCAGCGCTCCGGCCGCATGCGCGCGCTCGGTCGCATCGCGATAGTCGATCACGGCGCCGTCGGTCGTCGGATACTGAAGCAGCACGCCGAACACGCCCTCGCCGAACGTCGCCGACTCCGCGTCCCCGATGACGGTCGCTAGACCGCGTGCCCTCGCGCGCGTCTGCACGACGTCGATCGTCTGCGGATGGCACCGCGCGTCGATGAAGAAGGTCGACTTGCCCTCCTTGCCTCGCACCTGATAGGCGAGGAACATCGCTTCCGCCGCCGCCGTGCCCTCGTCGAGCAGCGAGGCGTTGGCGATCTCCAGCCCGGTCAGGTCGACCACCATGGTCTGGAAGTTCAGCAGCGCCTCCAACCGCCCCTGCGAGATCTCGGCCTGATACGGCGTGTAGGCCGTGTACCAGCCGGGATTCTCCAGGATGTTCCGCTGGATCACCGGAGGCGTCCACGTGTCGCTGTACCCGTAGCCGAGGTACGAGCGGAAGATCCGGTTCTTCTTCGCGATCGAGCGCAGCGACGCGAGCGCCTCGTGCTCGCTGCGGCCCGCGTGAATGGCGAGCGGCCGCCGGAAGCGGATCGCCTCCGGGATGGTCGCGTCGATGAGCTCGTCGAGCGTCGAGTAGCCCAGGACGCTGAGCATCTCCGCGACCTCGCCCTCGCTCGGCCCGACGTGGCGCGGAACGAAGCTGTCGAAGGCGGTGCTCGCCGAGCTGCTCTTGGTGGTGGTCGTCATGCTAGCCTCAGGCGCCTGCAAGCGCCGCGTGATAGGCGTCTGGAGCATGGGACGTTGCCCACGCGGTTATGTTCGGATCGGGCGCGCTCTTCGCGCCGTTCATTATACCCACCAGACGTGCCCTGGCGCCTTCTTCGCTCGCCGCCAATGAGTGGCCCCGAGAACATGGCTCTCGACGAGGCGCTGATGAGCCGCGCGCGTCGAACGGGGGAGTCCGTGCTGCGCGTCTACGGCTGGTCCGAGCCGACTCTGTCGCTGGGCCGGCACCAGCGCGCGCGAGGAATCTACCTCGAGGAGATGCTCGCCAATCGCGGCATCGGCGTCGTCCGCCGCCCCACCGGAGGCCGGGCCCTGCTCCATCACCGTGAAGTGACCTACAGCGTGACGGCGCCCTGCTCGGCCGAGGAGCCGCTCCTGGCGGCATATGGGGCGATCAACGCTCTGCTTCTGAAGGCCCTCGTGGCGCTCGGAGTTCCCGTTCGTACGGCGACCCCAGCGACGCGCGCCGCGGGGCCGACGGCGGCACCGTGCTTCGCCGCGCCCGCACGCGGCGAGCTGACGATCGATGGTCGCAAGCTCGTCGGCAGCGCGCAGTGGCGCGATCGTGGCGCGCTGCTCCAACATGGCTCGATCCTCCTCGACGACGACCAATCGTCGATCCCGGAGTTGATGCGCGACCCGATCGCCGCTCCACCTCCCGCGACGCTGCGTGACGCGCTGGGGCGCGCGCCAGTCATGGCCGAGGTGGCCGACGCGCTCTTCGACGCCGTGCGCGGAGTGGTCGATCGTGCCGCATCTCCAATCGAGCCCGACGACGAGCTGATGCGAGACGCCGATCTCATCGCGGGGCGCTACCGAGACCTCGCGTGGACGTGGCGTCGTTGACACTTCGTAGGTTCTCTCGCACCGCTCTCTGCTTGACCGCGCATCCGCGCGGTTCCATCGTTGACCCGCCTTCCCTCCCGCGCCGAGATACATGATTCGCACCTCCCGCCGTCACCTGCGTCGCGCGCTCCACTGGGTTCCCGTCGCATGCGTCGGCCTCGCCGTGGCCGGTTGTCGAGATGTTCAGCAGCAGCCCGCCGCCGGTCCGAACGACATCGGTGGCACGATGGTCGTCGCGACGCCGTCCGAGCCGGGATCGCTTCTCCCCGCACTCGTCAACAGCATCAGCGATCGCCAGACGACCGATCTCCTGTTCGATCGGCTGGCCGAGATCGGTGACGAGCTGAACACTGTTGGGGACCGAGGCTTCAAGAAGCAGCTCGCGGAGCGGTGGGACTGGGCCCCTGACTCGCTGACGATCGTGTTTCACCTGAATCCACGAGCGCGATGGCACGACGGGGTCCCCGTTCGCGCGAGCGACGTGCGCTACAGCCTCAACCTGATGAAGGATCCGGCGCTCGGCTCCGCCGCGGCGTCGCTCATCACGAACATCGACTCCATCGCGGTGCGCGACTCGCTCACCGCGGTCGCGTATTTCAAGAAGCACACGCCCGAGCAGTTCTACGATCTCGTCTATCAGGTGTCGATCGTCCCCGAGCACATCCTCGGCAACACGCCGGCCGGCCAGCTCAAGACGGCGGACGTCGCGCGACGGGGAATCGGCTCGGGCCGTTTTCGCCTCGGTCGTTGGGAGCCAGGCAAGCGCGTCGAGCTCGTGGCGGACACGGCGAACTATCGCGGCCGCCCGAAGCTCGACCGCGTCATCTTCTCGCTCTCCCCCGACTTCAATAGTGCGGTCGGCCGCTTCTTCTCCGGCGACGCGGACTTCTTCGAGCAGCTGCGCGCCGAGCATCTGCCGCGCATCGCGACGGATACGGCGCGCCGCGCGCAGCGCTTCCCCGGCCTGCAGTACGCATACCTGGCGTTCAACCTCGTCGACCCGAAGCAGGCGACGGCGCCGCATCCGATCCTAGGCGATCGCGCGGTGCGCCACGCGCTCACGATGGCCGTCGACCGGCGCGCCATGCTACGCAACGTCTTCGATACGATGGGCGTGCTGCTGTACGGCCCATTTCCGCGGGCGATGACGGTCGCCGACACGACGCTGCCGCAGATTCCCTACGACACGCTGAAGGCTCGCGCGCTGCTCGACTCCATCGGATGGGTCGCGGGACCGGATGGCATCCGCAGCAAGAACGGCCAGCGTCTCGCGTTCGCGATCAGTGTGCCGTCGTCGAGCGCGGCGCGCTCGCAATACGCGGTGCTGCTGCAGGACGCCTTCCGTCGGGTGGGTGCGGCGGTCACGATCGACCGGATCGACTTCGCCACCTTCTCCTCGCGGCAGAACACGCACGGCTTCGACGCCGGGATGAACTCGTACAACATGGATCCCAGCCCGTCGGGGTTCAAACAGACGTGGACGACGGCGGGCATCGGCAACGGCGGCCAGAACTTCTCGTCGTACAGCAACCCCTCCGTCGATGCGCTCATCGATAGCGCGACGACGACGTTCGACCCGGCGCGCACGCGCGCGTACACCCGGCGCGCCTTCGAGCAGATCATCGACGATGCGCCTGGCATCTGGCTCTACGAGCCGCTCAGCATCGCCGGTATTCACAAGCGCATTCGCACCACCGGCGTTCGGGCCGACGAATACTGGGCTGGAATGGCCGACTGGTGGATTCCCGCGTCCGAGCGCTCGGCGCGGGATCGCATCGGCCTCGCGCCCACACCGTAGCGAGTGCGGCGGTTTCTCGCCGGCCGCCTGCTCCAGGCGGTGATCGTCGTCTTTCTCGTCACGACGGTCACGTTCGTGCTGATCCATCTCGCGCCCGGCGACCCGATCGCCGTGGCGCTCGACCGGCCTGGTGTCACCGAAGCGATCCGCGATCGGATGCGCGTGGAGTACGGTCTCGATCGCCCGATCGGTGAGCAGTACGTGCGGTGGCTCGGCAACGTCGCGACCGGAGAGCTGGGCTACTCGTTCTCCTTTCGGCGCCCCGTGCGCGACGTCATCGCCGAAGCGCTGCCGCGAACGATCCTCCTCGCCGGGCTCGCGTTCGTGTTCAGCTTCGCGCTCGGCACGATCGTCGGGCTCGTGCAGGCCGACCGGCCGAACGGTCGCCGCGACCGCTGGCTCGGTCGCGCGCTGCTGCTGATGTTCTCGATGCCCGATTTCTGGCTCGCGCTCATCGTGCTCGTGCTGTTCGCGTATCGGCTGCCACTGCTGCCACCCAGCGGCATCGTGGATCCCGTGATGTACGACTACCTGTCGGCGTCGGGGCGATTCATCGACCGGCTGCGGCATCTCGTGCTCCCCGTCGGCACGCTCACGCTGCTCACCACCGCCGCCATCTCGCGCCAGCAGCGCAGCGCGCTGCTCGAGGTGCTTCCGAGCGACTGGATGCGTACCGCGCTGGCCAAGGGGCTCAGCTATCGGGCTGCCCTTCGTCGCCACGCCTTCCGGAACGCGCTCCTTCCGACGATCACGCTCGCCGGTCTCACCCTTCCGGGACTCGCGGCCGGCTCGCTGTTCATCGAGAAGGTGTTCAGCTGGCCGGGCATGGGGTTGATCACCGCCAACGCCATCGGCTCGCGCGACTATCCACTCCTCACCGCGGGTGTGCTGATCATCAGCATCGCCGTCGCGATGGGCACGCTGGTCGCGGACGTCGCGGCGGCGGCGGCGGATCCGCGCATTCGCGTGAGCTGACGTGCGCGCGAGCGGTCGCTTCGACGAAGCTGGATGGCCCCGCGCATTGGCGGGCCGCGTCCTGCGCGACCCGCGTGCGCGGGTCGGCCTGATCGTGCTGCTCGCCGTCGCGCTGTGCGCGATCTTCGCACCGCTGCTCGCGCCGTACGATCCCGCCGCTCAGCTCGACATCGCGCGGCTCCAGAGCCAGCCGCCATCGCTCGCTCACCCGATGGGGACGGATCCGTTCAGCCGCGACGTGCTGTCGCGATTGCTCTACGGCACCAGGATCTCTCTGGTGATTGGCCTCGGCGCCGTCGCGCTGTCCCTGTCGTTCGGAATCGTGGTCGGCGCGACAGCCGGCCTTGCCGGCGGCTGGGTCGACGCCGTGCTCATGCGCCTCGTCGACGCTGCGCTCTCGGTGCCACGCATCCTCGTCCTCATCCTCGTCGTCTCGCTCTGGGACTCGGTCGGGATCGTTCCGTTGACGCTCCTGCTGGCCGGAACGGGGTGGTTCGCCGTGAGCCGGCTGGTTCGCGCGGAGACACTCGCGATCCGCGACCGCGAGTTCGTCGTGGCGGCGCGAGCGCTCGGCAGCACGCCATTGCGCCTGATGGTCCGACACGTGCTTCCGAACGTGCTCGCGCCCGCGCTCGTCTCGGCGACGCTCGGCATCGCGAACGTGATTCTGCTCGAAGCGGGTCTGTCGTATCTGGGCATCGGCGTGCGGCCGCCGGCAGCCAGTTGGGGCACGATCATCCAGGACGGCGCCGAGCGCGTCTCGGAGCTCTGGTGGCTCACGCTGTTCCCAGGGCTCGCGATCATCGTGACCGTGTTTGCCTGCAATGCGCTCGGCGACGCCTTGCGTGATGCCTTCGACCCCCGGCAGCTTCCCCGCGACACGACCGACGCGACTTTCGCCACCGAGGCATGACGACGCCCCTGCTCGAGATCGACGACCTGCACACGTTCTTCTACACCGACAACGGCGTCGCCCGCGCCGTGGATGGCGTGTCGTTCAGCGTCGGGGTCGGAGAGACCGTCGGCGTCGTCGGCGAGTCGGGGTGCGGCAAGAGCGTGACGGCGCTCTCGATTTTGCGGCTGATTCGCACACCGGGCAGGATCGAACCCGGCAGCGCGATGCGATTCGAGGGGCGCGACCTGCTCGCGCTGAACGAGAGAGAGATGCAGCGCGTACGCGGCAACCGGATCGCGATGGTGTTCCAGGAGCCGATGACCGCGTTGAATCCCGTGTTCACCATCGGCGATCAGATCGGCGAGGTGGCGCGCATTCACGCCGGAATGTCCAAGCGCGACGCGTGGGCCAAGGCCATCGAGATGCTGGAGCTCGTCGGCATCCCCGCGCCCGCGCAGCGCGCGAGCGAATACCCGCACCAGCTCTCCGGCGGCATGCGCCAGCGCGTCGTCATCGCGATGGCGCTCGTCATGAACCCGGCGCTCGTCATCGCCGACGAGCCGACCACCGCGCTCGACGTCACGATCCAGGCGCAGATTCTCGAGCTCCTCGCCGATCTCACGCGGCGGCTCGGCACGTCGGTCCTGCTCATCACGCACGACCTGGGCGTCGTCGCCGAGAACTGCTCGCGCGTCGTCGTCATGTATGCGGGGGAAGTCGTCGAGCAGGCGACGACGACCGACCTCTTCGCGCGCGCGCATCACCCGTACACCGAAGGGCTGCTCGGCGCGATGCCGCGAGTCGGCGGTGAGCACGAACGGCTCGCCACGATCCCAGGCACCGTTCCCCCTCCGACGGCCTGGCCCAGCGGCTGTCGCTTCCGCGACCGCTGCCCGTATTCCTGGGAGCGATGCGAGACGGAGCATCCTCCGCTCTACCAGATCGGATCCAACCACGTGTCGCGCTGCCATCTGGCCGACGAGCCGGAGCGGCGCCTGCATCCGCATCTACCGCTCGCGGCGCAGCGGGGCGCGTCGGCCGCATGACGTCCCTCTCCGCCGCGCCGACCCAGCCGCTGCTCTCCGTCCGTGATCTCACCAAGCACTTCCCGATCAGGAAGGGGGTGTTCGGCCGCGTCGCGGGTCAGGTGCGCGCCGTCGACGGCGTCTCGTTCGACGTCGCACCCGCCGAGACGCTCGCGATCGTCGGCGAGTCGGGCTGCGGTAAGTCGACGACCGGCCGCGCGATCCTCCGACTCATCGAGCCCACGTCGGGCAGTGTCACCTTCGACGGACAGAACGTGCTCACCCTCGGCGCCGCCGAGCTGCGCAGGCTTCGCCGTCGCATGCAGATCGTCTTTCAGGATCCCTTCTCCTCGCTCAACCCGCGCATGTCGATCGGCGCGATCGTGCGCGAGGGGCTGACCATTCACTCGATCGCCGAAGGCAGCGCGGCTGACGCGCGCGTGAAGCAGCTCCTCGAGGAGGTCGGGCTCCGCCCCGAGTACGCGTCGCGCTATCCGCACGAGTTCTCCGGTGGGCAGCGCCAGCGCGTCGGCATTGCACGCGCGCTCTCGGTGGAGCCGAGCTTCATCGTCTGCGACGAGCCGGTCAGCGCGCTCGACGTGAGCGTGCAGGCGCAGGTCGTGAACCTGCTGCAGGATCTGCAGCGCGATCGCGGACTCGCGTACCTCTTCATCGCGCACGATCTCTCGATCGTCGAGCACATCGCCGATCGGGTCGCCGTGATGTATCTCGGCCACGTCGTCGAGCTGGCGACCGTGGCGCAGCTCTACGGCGAGCCGGTCATGCCGTACACCCAGGCGCTGCTCTCCGCGGTGCCGGCGCCGGACCCTGGCGTCAAGCGCGAGCGCATCCTCCTCACGGGCGACGTTCCCTCGCCGGCGAACCCGCCGTCGGGATGCGTCTTCCACCCCCGCTGCCACCATCCGGCGCGCGACGCCGCGTGCGCCGCGATCGTCCCGCCCCTCGAGGAGAAGGCACCCGGACACTGGGCCGCGTGTATCAAGCAGCCACCCAGCTCGGTGAGCTGGGAGCAGCAGCGCGAGGCCGGCGGCACGAAGCCGCCGGAGTTCTTCTTGCCTCGAGCCGCACTGCATCGCGCGGCCGCAACCGCGCCGCGCGTGCCGACCCAGAACCAGAGCTGATCATGGCCGACTCCGGCGGACCCGTCTTCTCGCAGCCGGACACCGTGCTGCTCACTCACGACGAGCCGCCGAGCGGGATCGAGCACATCACGGGCAACCGTGGCTTCTTCGGCCACCCGCGCGGACTCGCCACGCTGTTCTTCACCGAGATGTGGGAGCGGTTCTCGTACTACGGCATCCGCCCGCTGCTCGTCCTGTACATGACGGCCGCGCTCGGAAGCGGTGGCTTCGGATTCTCGCGTCCGGTCGCGTCGGCGATCGTCGGCATCTACGCCGCCAGCGTGTACCTCGCCTCGCTGCCTGGAGGTTGGGTGGCCGACCGATGGCTCGGGTTGCGACGCGCGATCTGGACCGGCGGCGTGTTCATCGCGCTCGGCCACCTGGCCATCGCGCTGTCGGCGGTGTTCTCGCGGCCGACATTCTTCCTCGGGCTCATTCTCATCGTCATCGGCACGGGACTGCTGAAACCGAACATCTCGGCGCTCGTCGGCGACCTCTATCCGGAGGGTGGGGCGCGGCGCGACGCGGGCTTCTCGGTCTTCTACATGGGGATCAACGCCGGCGCGCTCATCGCGCCGCTCATCACGGGCTTCCTCGGCGAGCGCATTGGCTGGCACTGGGGGTTCGGCGCAGCTGGCGTCGGAATGCTCGCGGGTCTCCTCACCTTTCGGAGCCGAGCCGCGAGCACCCTCGGCCCGCTCGGTGCCGCGCCGATGGGAAGCGCGGCCGACCAGCGTCGCGCGCGCGCGATCACCCTTGGCGTGCTCGCGCTCGTCGCGGTCGCCGTCGTGCTGGCGATGCTCGGCGTCTTCACGATCGATCCGCTGTCCCTCGCGAACATGATGAAGAACATCATCCTCACCATGGCCGCGCTCTGCTTCGCCTATCTCTTCCTCTTCGCCGGCCTCGATGGCGACGAACGCAAGCGGATCGGCGTCGTCCTCGTGCTGTTCGTATTCTCCGTCGTGTTCTGGTCCGCGTTCGAGCAGCAGCCAACCTCCCTCAATCTGTTCGCGCGCGACTTCACCGATCGCACCCTGTTCGGCTGGGAAGTTCCGACAGCCTGGTTCCAGTCGGCCGAGTCGCTCTGCGTCGTGCTCTTCGCGCCGGTCCTCGGTGCGCTCTGGGTGACGCTCGGCCGCGGCGGCCGCGACCTCTCGAGCCCGACGAAGTTCGCGATCGGACTGTCGCTCGCTGGGCTCGGGTTCGTGGTCATGTTCGTGGCGTCGAACCGCGTCATCGCTGGCGGCACCGCGGTCCGCGTCTCGATGCTGTGGCTCGTCGCGAGCTACTTCCTGCAGGGACTGGGCGAGCTCTCGCTCAGCCCCGTCGGACTCAGCTCGATGACGAAGCTCGCACCGAAGCGCTTCGCCGGACTCACCATGGGCGCGTGGTTCACATCGCTCGCGCTGGGCAACCTGATCGCCGGCCTCGTCGGCGGAAACGTCGATCCGGAGAAGCTCACCGAGATGCCGATGCTCTTTCAGCGTACGGCGATCTCGCTGTTCGTTGCCGCCGCGGTGCTGATGCTGCTCGTCGTTCCGATTCGGAGGATGATCGAGTCGACCGGTTCTGGGGGCGAACACTCGCGCTGAGTGCACGACCACTCGCCTGTAGGTGGTAGCGTGTCGTGGGTAGCGAGACGTCGTAGCGGGTAGGCGGTCGTGAGACTCACGGCTGCGTAACAGAGGGACGTGCCCCCGCAGGAGCATCTGCTGGTCTCCGCACGGCGTACGAGGAAACGAACCGTCGGACCGGCACAAAGGCGACATAGCACGAATCTCGCTACTCGCTACCACCTACCCATTCCCGCTACTCGCTACCCACGACCACCTACTGGCGAGTGGTGGTTGCGTAGAGGCAGTGGTAGTTGAACAGCGTCACGGCCACGCGAAAATGGAAGACGGCACCGTCAGCTCTCTCCCCGCGGCGACATCTCGCGCATCTCGAAACACGAACGCCGTTCTATCCGCGTTCGTGAACCGCAGCGTCCACGACGACCCCGCTCCGCGGTTCAGCGGCACCGCGAGATCAGCCCTCCACAATCGCGCCGAGTGCTGTGGCACCGACGCGAGCAGGCTGACGCCGAGCGATGACTTGATCGGCGTCGTCACGCCGAATGGAACGTCGCCCGCCCACTGACGGCCCGCGTCGGCGAACACCGCGAGTCCCGCGTCGGCGATCTTCTTGACGGGGCCATACGTGTACCGATGCTCCACGCGCGCGACGAGCCGCTGCCCGCCGGCGAACGTGGACCGCTCGTAGCCGCGCACTCCGCTCTCGGACACACCGAGCAGCAGCTGGAAGGGCGTCCGCTGCTGAAAGCCGCCCGCCCACTCGAGCACCGCCTGCTCCAGATGCGACGCGTTGACGCGACGCTGATGCGTGAGTCGTCCGGTCGTGAGGATGCCGTCCCACGCCGCGCCTCCCATCTGGCGCCGGCCTTCACCCTGCAGTTGCAGCCGCGTCACTGTGTGGAGCGACGCCAGCCCCACGTATAGATCGCCGGCGAGGAAGAAGTCCTCCTCGCGCGCGCCCAGCACCTCCAGGCTGCGCCCGATCTGCGTTCCGAGCTGCACGCCGAGCGGAACGTCCTGCGTCGCGGTCAGCGCGTCGAGGCCGGGACGCCGCTCGAAGTGAATGTCGCGCACGCCGACGAGCAGATTGCCGCGCGCGATCCGATGCGCACTATAGGCGCGCGGCACCGGGCCCAGGTCACGCGCCACGCCGGAGTCGGCGATGATCAACCGATTGCCCGGCTCCTCGTTGTCTCCACTGATCGACGCGCCGAACAGGCCGAGCCGTCCAGGCGGACCCACGCGCGCGATCCCACCCACGTCGAAGTAGCCGCGCTGCAGCTCCACGCCGGGTCTCGCGCCGTCGGGACGCCGAAGCTCCACGAGGTCGCGCGCCATGCCGCTCCGCGCGCGCCACGCAACGCGCTGCAGATCGGTGAAGAAGGGCCGCCCCGCCTGCGCACGCCACGATCCACCGATCGACGCGCGCTCTCCCTCGACCGCCGCGACGAGCGTCTGTCCGAGAAACTGGTTGTCGATCAGGCGGCCGGTCCATCCATCGCGAAAGCCGTCGCCGCTGCGCCAGCCACCCGACAGATAGATCCCCTGCCCACCAACGTTCGCGTTTCCGATCAGCAGACTCGAGACGTTCGGCGACCGCGCGCGCACGCTCGCACCGAACACGATCGACGCTTCATCGCTCGTCCGGACTTCCGCGTCGACCGTCCCGTCCTCGTTCGGCACGATGAACACATCGGCTTCCGCGATGAACGGCTGCGCGCGCAGGATGCGCTCGGACTCCGCACGGCGAAGCTCGGAGCAGTTGTCGTTCGGCTTGAACAGCAGGAAGCGCTCGATGATGTCGACCTGCGTCGTCGCGTGCAGCGCGCGCGCGACACGCGCGACCACCGGCACGCGGCGAAGACTCGCCACCGATGGGGCCTCCGCGTAGATCACGATCTGGGAGATCGTCTGCCCCGCGCACGGCCCGACGCGCCGGCCGGACGGCGACAGCACGGGCGCAGTCTGCTGGGCGGAGAGCGACAGCACCGGCGCCGCCGCGAGCGCCGTCGCCCGAAGCAGGAGTGTGATGCGCACGCGCGCCTTACTTCCCCATCCGCCGCTTGAGCTCGGAGAGCAGGCGATCCGCCTCCGCCTCGCGCGCCGATCGAGCGCTGGCGCGTCCGAGCGCGTCGATCTCCTGAGCGACGTTGGCCCCGCCGTCGATCATCTCGTCCACCTCCGCCCGCTCTGCCGACGACGAGAGCGCTCCCTCGCCCCCTGCCATCGCGCTCTTCAGCGCGGCCGTCATCTCGGACACTTCGCGCTCGACCATCGCGAGCTCGGCTTCCTGTGCCGCGAGCTTGCGCGTCAACACCTCGGCGCGCTCGGCGTGCAGCGTCTCGTACTTCTCGGCGAGCGCCACCGTCTCGGTGTCGTTGATACCCGCGGCGAGCCCCTTTCGCCGGCGGACCGTCTCCAGCTCGGCCTGCTCCACAGCGACCCGCTGGCGAGTTTGCGTGATGCCACCGCGCAGATCGTCCAGCCCCATCCGGGCCTGGACGAGCGTCTGCTTCATCTGCGCCAGACCGGCGCGCCGCTCTTCGGGCGGCGTCGAGCGGTCCATCAGATCGCGCAGCGATTGGCGGAATGAGTCGAACATCGAAGCGCTAGAGATGCGGGGTGCTGCGGGAGGGATCGAACGGGCTTAGGATACAGGACGCGCTCGCGCCCTCGCAACCTCGCCCCGCCATGCACCCGTCTGGTCCCGTCGCCGTCACCGCCACCACCGAGATCATTCGGGAAGCGCTGCGTCTCCGGGTCAACGCCGCCTACACCGTGTCCATCCGCGGGGCGGGCCTGCTTCCCCTCGTCCTCCCGGTGCTGGAGCCGTCCGATGCCGACGCCGCGCTCGATGGCGTGGCAGGGCTGGTACTGACCGGCGGGGAGGACGTGAATCCCGCCCGCTATGGTGCCAGCCCGCACGCGCAGCTTGGCGAAGTCCACGACGGGCGCGACGCGTTCGAGACCGCGCTCGTTCACGCGGCCAGAGCTCGGGCGCTGCCCACCCTCGCGATCTGTAGGGGTGTACAGATCCTGAATGTCGCGATGGGGGGCACGCTCATCCAGGACATCCCTTCGGAACGGCGCGGCGCCATCGAGCACGACGGAGATTGGGCCCGAACCGCGCGCGTGCACGAGGTCAGCGTGGCCCCGGGCTCTCGCCTCGCGCGTGCGCTCGGCACGGAACGGCCGATCGTGAACTCGATGCATCACCAGGCGGTCGGATCCGTCGCGCCCGCGCTCGCCGCCGTCGCGCATGCGCCCGACGGGGTGGTGGAGGGAATCGAATGGCCCCACGACGACTGGTGGATGCTCGGCGTGCAATGGCATCCGGAGGAGCTCACCTCCACGCCGGAGCCGTGGGACCGTTCGCTGTTCGCCGCGTTCGCCGCCGAGACCCAGCGCGCCGCTCGAATCAGCTGAGCCGGCGCCAGCGCGCCTCCGACATCACCTGGCGCATCAGCCGCTCCGGGCTGTAGCGGTCGGGGAACAGGAGCGCGTCGCTCACGTCGTTCAGCGCGGCGCGCAGCAGGCCGAATCGCTCCGCCGCCGTCGCGAACAGCGTCGTGAGCCCGTGATCGTCCGCGAGACGATGATCGGCGGCGAGCTGGAATCCCCGTCGGCCCATCTCCTCGTAGTAGTCGAGGTCTGGCCCGCCGCGTCGCCACCGCCGATGCTCGATGTGATCGGGGAACAGCCCGCTCAGCCAGAGCGCGTAGTTCCCGAGGTGCGTGCGTACGAGAAAGCTGCGACGTCCGTCCGGGTCGTCCACGTCGGCCACCAGCGCGGCGAGCGTGTCGTAGAGCTGGTCGTCGGATGCGCTGATCCGATGCGCGTTGTCGCGCACGCCGAAATGCGTCATCACCCAGGCGACGTAGTCCGCGAGGCGACGGTCGTCCTCGCCGAGCCGGCGCAGCGCGTGCCGCACCATCACGTACGCGAACAGCGGAAACGACGCGCACGTCCCCTGGCCGGCACGGAGCAGCGCGGCGGGAAGCCGAGGGTCGTCGAGCACAGCGTCGATGCCGCGGTCGGCGAGCGTCTGCTCGACCTCCGCCAGCGGCCTTCCCGAGTCCCGAGCGATCAGTCGCGCGACGAGTTGCGCATCGTCGCGCGTGAGCTGATGCCGAATCGTAGCCTGGATCATGTCGTCCCTCCTCGTCAGGTGGTGATACCCCGCGTCAGGACAATGGATCGGCAGAAGCCGTTCCTTCAAGTCTGACGACGCTGATTCGAGGAGCGCACAACTTTGGCACTCATCACGTGCGACTGCTGACGAACTATCGCGGCCTCGCCGGCGAGCTCGCGACTGCGCGTCCCACTTCCACGATCAGTTGAGTCACCCGAGCCATCTTCGGAAAATTGATCTTCGACACCTCGTCACTCACCTTGTGATAGTCGTCGTGGAGACCAGTGGTGAGGAACACGATCGGGATCCCCTTCTTCGCGTAGTTGAAGTGGTCGCTCCGCTCGTAGATGTGCTCCGGATGCGTCGACGAGTCCCACTCCCGATTCAGCTTGAATGGAGTCCGCGATGCGGAGTTCACGCTGTCCACGATCGCGCCGAGCCGCCGGCTCTGATTGTTCGGCGCCGCGAGCGGGCCGACGATGTACAGCAGCGAGTCCGCGTTCCGCCCGATCATGTCCGCGTTGATCTGCGCGACGATCGAGTCGATCGGCACCGTCGGATGATCGGTGAACCAGCTCGATCCGAGCAGCCCCTTCTCCTCCCCGACGTGCCACACGAACAGCATCGAGCGCTTGGGCTTCACCGGCGCCTGCTGCATCACGCGCGCGACCGCGAGCAGCGCCATGCTCCCCGACCCGTCGTCGTCCGCGCCGTTGGCGATCGAGTCACCGTTCACCGGCGGCACCACGCCGATGTGGTCGTAGTGCGCGCCGAACGCCACCAGCGTGCGGTTGAGCGCGGGGTCGGAGCCGCGCACGATCGCCGCCACGTTGTAGCCGACGATCGACGTCTTCACCTGCTCCACCTTCGCGTGCAGCGTGCGTCCGCGAAGCACCTGCGCCTTGTCGTCCGTCGGCCAGCCACTCGGCAGTAGCGGCGAGCCCGTGACCGGCACGCCGAGCATGATCATCGGGATCACCCGCTCGTTCTCCGGCACCTCTGGCGCGTTCGTGCGCAACGTGACGCTCCGCTGGATCTGCGGCGCCGACTGCTCGAACAGCTCGCGACCCTTGCCGGCGAGCAGCACGATCACCGCCGCGGGGCGCTGCGGCAGGATCTTGCCGAGCCTCTCGCTGATCGCCGCCTGCGCCTCGAGCTGTTCGCGCTGCGCGGAGTCCACGCCAGCCGGCGCGCCGTTCACGACGACCACCACCTTCCCCTCGAGCGACATGCCCGCGAAGTCGTCGCGGCGCGGATTGGTCGACGTCATCCCGTATCCGAGAAACACGATCTCTCCGTCGGCGGAGCGACGCGTCGGCGGCACCCCCGCGCCGAGATTCAACAGCGGCACCACCTCCGTACCGATCCGCACCGGCCGCGTCCGCCCGCCCTCCTCCACCACGATGCTCGTCGACGGTGCGAACACCTCCCGCTGCATCGGCACGTGCTGTACGAACAGGCTGTCGCCCGCCGGCTCGAGCCCGAGTCGTTGCAGCCGGTCGGCGAGGAAGCGCGCTGCGCGCATCGCGTCGTTGGTGCCGGTCTCGCGACCGCGCATGGAATCGTCCGCGAACGCCGACAGATCGCGCCGGAGCTCCTCGGCCGTGACGGCGCCCACCGTCGGCACTTCCACCGCTGGCGAGGGTGTGGTTCGCGCGGCCGACGCACAGCCGGAACCGAGAACCAACAGCACGAGTGCACGACGACGCATACGGAGAGCTCCTGTGTTCGCCGTGAATCGACCGGACGGCCCATTCCCTCGGCGCGGTTTGCTCGCGGACGCTAGCCGCTCCTTTCGGCAGCCGCAAGCGAGCGAACACTCGCCCCGAGATGAACGCAGCGCGTGCTCGTGGGTATGATTCGGTGGTCCCGGCAGAGTCCCCCAAGGGTGGCGAGCGTCCCCGCGCCTCCCCTAGCTTTCGCGGACCCCCTCGCCTCGAGCACACCAGGAATTCGTGCTGTACTTCTGCATCCCCGCATACAACGAAGCGCCAACCGTCGGCCTGCTGCTGTGGCGCCTCCGCAAGGTGTTCCAGGAACAGCCCCGCGAGTACGAGGTGCTGGTGTACGACGACGGCAGCACGGATGCCACCGCCGAGACGCTCGCTCCGTACCACAAGGTCATGCCGCTCAGCGTCCTCGGTGGAAGCCGGGTGGGTTACGCCGCCGCGCTCGATGCGCTCTGCCGCGAAGCGTCGCGCCGGACGAAGTACCCCCGCCGAGATGGCGTGATCGTGCTGCAGGCCGATTTCACCGATCAGCCCGAGCATCTTCCAGAGCTCGTCAAGCGGTTCGACGGCGGGGCTGACGTCGTCGTGGCCGAGCGACCGGCGGACGCGCCGACGGTGCCGCAGCCGGTGCGCACCCTGCGCCGCGTCGCACCCTGGCTCATGCGCCCGTTCGTATCGGTGGCCGGCGTCCGCGATCCGTTCGGGTCGCTGCGGCTCTATCGCGTCTCCGTCATCCGCGACCTGATCAAGGAGCGCGGCGACGCACCGCTCGTCGAAGGCGACGGGTGGTCCGCCAACGTGGATCTGCTGCTCCGCTCCGCGGCGCACGCGAGACGCGTGGAGACGGTGGAGCTGGCGCCGCGTTACGACGTACGCTCGCGTGAGACTCGCGTGCGCGCGTGGAACGACGCCATGGCGCTGCTTCGCTTCGCGCGCGGCGCTCGTGGGCGCAGCGTGCGGGCGGCGCGCGCATGAGTCGATCGTTCGCCCGACGTCTGCTCGGCGCGTTCGCTCTCCTCGTCGTCGCCGCGAGCCCTGCGCTCGCGCAGGGCGCCCGGCTGCCCGTGCCCTACGGCGTCGGTGAGCGACTCGAGTACGACGTGCACTTCGGCAAGATTCGCGTCGGCTCCGGCACGATGGAAGTCGAAGGCCTCTCGGACGTGCGTGGACGCGAGACCTGGCACACCGTGTTCACGGTGCAGGGTGGATTGAAGTTCGTCTATCGCGTGAACGACCGGTACGAGAGCTGGATCGACACGCACACCGGCAACTCGCTCCGCTACAAGCAGGACCTGAGCGAAGGACGCCGCGACGTCGAGCGCAACTTCGAGTTCTTCCCGGAGCGCGGTGTCTTCACCGAGAATGCGGAGCCCGAAGCGCCGAGCGTGCGCAATCCGCTGGACGATGGTTCGTTCATCTATTTCCTCCGCACCATCCCGCTCACCGTTGGCGAGACGTACACCTTCGAGCGCTACTTCCTGCCCGATCGCAATCCGGTGACGATCCGCGTGCTGCGGCGCGAGCGCATCCGCGTTCCCGCCGGCGAGTTCGACGCGCTCGTCATTCAACCCGTCATCAAATCGAAGGGGATCTTCTCCGAGAACGGGCATGCCGAGGTCTGGCTTTCGGACGACGACTCCCGCATCATGCTGCAAATGAAGTCCGCCCTGTCGTTCGGGTCCCTCAACCTCTATCTCACATCGCACCGTCGAGCTCCGGCGCGGACGAGCGCCAAGCCGTAACACCGGGCCACCCTGTCGCGGGTGAGGTCGACCTCGCGGCGGTGCGCACCGTCCCCGTCGCGGTGCGTCCCAACAAGGTCAGCGCCCGAGACTTCGCCCATCCGCCCGGCGACGATCGTTCGTTCCGCGCCTTTCTCCACGCGCTCCCCGACGTGCTCGTCGCGCGAGACTTCCGCGCCGTCGTCGACGCGATCGTCACGGCGGCGCGTCGTTCGCGCGGTGTCGTCGTCATGCTCGGTGGCCACGTGGTGAAGACCGGCCTCGCCCCCGTGCTGATCGATCTGATGCAGCGCAAGATCGTCACGCACGTCGCCATGAACGGATCGGGCGCGATCCACGACTATGAGGTGGCGCGCTTCGGTGCCACCTCGGAAGACGTCGCCGCCGGCCTCAAAGACGGCACCTTCGGCATGGCCGACGAGACCGGTCGCGAGATGAACGAGGCGTTCGTCGCCGGCATGCGCGACGCCATCGGCATGGGCGAAGCTCTCGGTCGCGCACTGGATCGCGCGGAGCACCTCGCAAACCCGGAGCTCTCGATCGTCCTCGCCGCCTATCGGCTCGGCGTTCCGCTCACGGTGCACGCCGCGCTCGGCGCGGAGATCATCCACCAGCACCCCGCGGCGAACGGCGCGGCGATCGGCGACACGAGCCATCGCGACTTTCGACGCCTCGCGCATTCGCTCGCTGCGCTCGACGACGGCGGCGTCGTGCTCAATCTGGGCAGCGCGGTGATCATGCCCGAGGTCTTCCTCAAGGCGCTCACCGTCGCGCGCAACCTTGGCGCCGGCAAGCCGCAGAGCTTCACGAGCGTCGATCTCGACATGCAGCGACACTATCGCCCGCGTGTGAACGTCGTGCAGCGCCCCACGATGCAGAGCGGCAGAGGATACGAGATCACGGGGCACCACGAGATCATGGTGCCGTTGCTGGCGTGGGCGGTGGTGGACGCGCTGGCGTAACGGCGAGCTGCTGCGGTGCTCGGTACCGTAGCTTCGTATCTTCGTACGCCGCACGGCGACCGACATCCGACCAATCCTCAATGATTGGATGCGCTCGCAAGGGGTCCGAGTCGTTGAAAAACGCTACGCAGCATGAGCCCGTTCAACGAATCTGAAAAACGCCTCCCAGAGCCAGTAGCTCCGAGAGGCGTCCAATCTTTGAGGCTTGCGAGCGGACCGGGTCGCTGTACGGCGTACGAAGGTACGAACGAACGGTACGAATGTACGGCAGTTGCCGTCGCAGTTTCAGTACGACGACCCCGACCACTTCTGCCTGAGCCGCCTCGCCGTCTCCGGACTGAAGATCCGGATTGCCAGATAGATCAGACCGCCGATGATGACGACCTTGATCGCCAGCACGAGCAGCACGCCGAAGATACCGAGGGCGAAGCCGAACAGGCCGAACGCGATCTTGAGGAGGAACAGCCCGCCGATGGCGAACAGGCCGATCATGAAAATGGTGCGAAGCATGGTGCGGTCTCCCGAACTGGTCTGACTTCCCGTACGCGCGAATCTCCCCGGGGTTTCATCACCAGCGCTGCTCGCCCTGGAACCCGCCGCGCCCCGCTGTGAGATTGCTCACATGCTCCCATCGGCCGCAAGACGTCGTACCGAGTCATGAGCAGCAGCACCGCGGACCTTCTCGTTCTCGGTGGGGGCATTGCCGGCCTCACGACCGCGCTCGCTGTCGCGGAACATGGCCTCAGTTCGGTCATCCTCGATAGCCCGAAGAGCGGCTCCGCGTCACGCGCCGCGGCCGGCATGCTCGCGCCATCCGTCGAGGAGCTCCCGCCTGACATGCTGCCGCACGCCATCGCGGCGCGCGACTTCTATCCGAACTATCTCGCCGCACTTCGCGAGCGCACCGGGGTCGACGTCGCCCTCGACCGCAGCGGCATCCTCCAGCTCTCCGCGCCGACGTCCGACCATGCTGCGCAGCTCCGGGCACACGCTCCGCCAGGAGCGCGATGGCTCGACGAGAGCGCGCTCGCCGAGTGGGAGCCCGCCTTCGCCGGCCACCCAGGCGCGCTGCTTCATCCGCATGACGGCGCCGTCGACAATCTCGCCCTCATGGACGCACTCGAGCTGGCAGTCGAACGAGAGCCGCTCATCACTCGCGTGGCTGCCGAGATCCTCTCGATCGACGTCGAGCAGCCCAGCGCGCTCACCAGCACCCGCGGGCGCCTGTTCGGCTCTCGCATCCTACTTGCCGCCGGGGCGTGGGCTGGAATCCTTCCCGGGCTCCCTCGCCGAGTGCCCGTCCGGCCGGTGCGTGGTCAGCTTCTGCGACTCCGCTCCACTCCCGTTCGGCACGTGACCTACGGAGCTGGCGGCTACCTCGTGCCTCGCGGGGACACCGTCCTGGTCGGCGCCACCAGCGAGGAGGCGGGTTTCGAGAACGAGACCTCCCTGCAGGGTCTCTCGGCCCTGCGCAGCATCGGCACCAGACTCATTCCCGCACTGTCCAGGGCGCTCGTCGTGCATCACTGGGCGGGACTGCGCCCCATGTCGCTGGACGGCCACCCCATCCTGGGAACCGATCCGGACACGCCAGCGCTCGTGTACGCGTGCGGCTACTCGCGAAACGGGATTCTCTTCGGCCCGTGGGCGGCAGCACAGCTCGCCTCGGTGCTGCGCGGGATCGACGCGCGTGCGTTGGCGCCATTCGGGATCACGCGGCCTGCACTCAGGACGGCCGAGTAGCGACCGGACCCGCTCCCCGCATCTGTCCGGGCGAGCGTGTCCAAGTCCAGAACTGAGGCCGAGTTAACCGTCTCGACGCTGGAATGGCGGTTACGCTCCCTTACTTGCTTCAGGACCCACCACTACTTTCCGCCTCAACATGGGCGAAGCTCTCTATCAGATCATGGGCCGGCACCGCGCCGAGGCACTTCCCGAGCGGAAGCCGTCCTGGCTGAAGGTCAAGGCACCCGGTGGGCCGAACTACCTTCGGCTCCGGCAGCTCATGCGCGACCTCGACCTGCATACCGTCTGCGAGGAAGCCCACTGCCCCAACGTCGGCGAGTGTTGGGAGCACGGCACCGCCACGTTCATGATTCTGGGCGACGTCTGCACGAGGAACTGCGCCTACTGCGCGGTCGCCCACGGACGTCCTCCCAAGTTCGACCCGGCCGAGCCGGAGCGCGTGGCCGAGGCAGCCGCGGTGATGCGCCTCCAGCACGTCGTCCTCACCTCGGTCGATCGCGACGACCTGCCCGACTTCGGCGCGTGGGCCTTCGCCGAGACGATCCGCCAGATCAAGGCGCGCAGCCCGCAGACGTCGGTCGAGGTGCTCGTCCCCGACTTCCAGGGAAAGGAAGCCTCGATTCTGGCCGTCCTCGAGGCCGAGCCGGACATCTACAACCACAACACCGAGACGGTGCCGCGGTTGTACAAGAAGTGCCGGCCCGGCGGCCGGTATGAGCGCGTCATGAACATCTTCACCACGGCCAAGCGTCTCGCGCCGTACATCCCGACGAAGACTGGAATCATCCTCGGCATGGGCGAGACGAATGAGGAGATCGTCGCGGTCATGAAGGACCTCCGTGCCGTCGACGTGGACATTCTCACGCTCGGCCAGTATCTGCGTCCGTCGGACGGCCACATCGCGCTCGACCGGTACGTCACCCCGGAAGACTTCCGCCGCTTCTACGAGATCGGCATGGAGCTCGGCTTCCGCCACGTGGAGAGCGGCCCGCTCGTGCGCTCCAGCTATCACGCGTGGGAGCAGGTCCAGGCGGCGGGCGTATGAGGACGACGGTGGGGGGTGGGCAGTGGAGCGTGTCCTGCCCCGGGACACCTTTGCATCCCGAGGTCATCGATGTCACCCCCCACTTCACACTCTCCACCAATTAGCACCAGTGTCGACTCAAACTTCCCCCGCCTCCCGCATGGCCGCCAAGAAGAAGTCCGACGCGCAGCCGCAGAGCTCCGACGCCGCGCTCAATCACGAGCTGCTTCGCTCCATGCTCCTGCAGCGACGGTTCGAGGAGCGCTGCGCCGAGGCCTACGCGCTCGGCAAGATCGGCGGCTTCTGCCATCTGTACATCGGGCAGGAGGCGGTCAGCGCTGGCACGATGTCGATGCTCCGCCCCGACGACTACGTGATCACGACCTATCGCGATCACGGGCCGGCTCTCGCGCGCGGCATGACGCCCCGCGCCGTAATGGCTGAACTGTTTGGCCGACAGGACGGCTGCTCGCGCGGCAAGGGCGGCTCGATGCACCTGTTCGACACCAACACGAACTTTCTGGGCGGTCACGGCATCGTCGGCGGTCACGTGCCGCTGGCAACCGGCGTCGGTTTCGCGATCAAGTATCGGGGCGGCGACCAGGTCATGATCTGCTTCATGGGTGAGTCCGTGGTGAACACCGGCGCCTTCCACGAGGCGCTCAACATGGCGGGGCTCTGGAAGCTTCCCGTCGTGTTCATCATCGAGAACAACCGCTACGGCATGGGCACTGCGCTCGAGCGCGCGTCGGCCATCCACGACATCTACGAGCGCGGCGCCGCGTACAACATGCCGCGCAATCAGTGCGACGGGCAGGACGTCTTCGCGGTGCGGCAGGCCGTGGGCGAGGCGGTGGAGCGCGCGCGCAAGGAGCAGATCCCGACCCTGCTCGAGATCCGCACCTATCGCTTCATGGGCCACTCCATGTCCGACGCGGTGAGCGGTACCTACCGTCCCAAGTCGGAGCTCGAAGAGCAGATGAAGCGCGACCCCATCACTCTCCTGCGCACGCACATGCAGGAGGAGGGTCAGCTCACCGACGAACAGCTCCAGCAGCTGGACGAGGAGCTCAAGGCCGTCGTTCAGGACGCCTGGGACTTCGCCGACGCGAGCCCGGAGCTGCCTTTGGAAGCGCTGTACGAGGACGTGTACGCGGATACTTCAACCTGAGACGACGTGATCGGTTCACGGTGATCGGTGATCGGCCGACCTCGGGCGTATCGGCTCGCCCGAGGCAGGCCGTAAACCGTTCACCGTTCACGGTCTGATACGAGCGCGATCTCTCCCGAACTACAATTCATTCCTCGGCCAATAGATGCCAGTAATTACGTACAGAGACGCCCTCGGCGCAGCCATTCGCGAAGAGATGCACCGCGACGACCGCGTCTTCCTCATGGGTGAGGAGGTCGCCGTCTATCAGGGCGCGTACAAGGTGTCCAAGGGATTCCTTCAGGAGTTCGGTGAGATGCGCGTCGTCGACACGCCGATCACCGAGCTCGGGTTCGCGGGAGTCGGTGTCGGCGCGGCCATGGTCGGCTTGCGGCCGGTCATCGAGTTCATGACCTGGAACTTCGCTCTGCTCGCGCTCGACCAGGTCGTCAACGCCGCGGCGAAGATGCTCTACATGTCGGGCGGCCAGTTCAAGATCCCGATCGTCTTCCGCGGCCCGAACGGCGCGGCACTCCAGCTTTCGGCGCAGCATTCCCAGGCCTGGGAGAGCTGGCTCGCTCACATCCCCGGCCTCAAGGTCATCGCGCCCGGCACGCCATACGACGCGAAGGGGCTGCTCAAGAGCGCCATCCGCGACGACAATCCGGTCTGCGTGCTCGAGGGCGAGATGCTCTACAACACCAAGGGCGAGGTGCCCGACGAGGAGTACACCATCCCGCTCGGCAAGGCCGATCTCAAGCGCGAGGGTGACCACTGCTCGATCATCACCCACGGCAAGATGGTGCTCGTGGCCATGCAGGCGGCCGACCAGCTCGCGAAGGAGGGGATCCGCATCGACGTCGTCGATCTGCGCACGATCCGCCCGATGGACGTCGAGGCGATCGCGACATCGGTGAAGAAGACGAACCGCGCCGTCGTGCTCGAAGAGGGCTGGGAGATCTGCGGTGTCGGCGCGCAGGTCGTGGACTACATCCAGCGCGACTGCTTCGACTATCTCGACTCCCCCGTGCTTCGCGTGCATCAGGCGGACACGCCGATGCCGTACGCCAAGAGCCTCGAGAAGTCCGCCAAGCCAGACCTGCCGAAGGCGATCGCCGCCGTTCGCAAAGTCATGTATCTCGACTGACCCTCCGAGTCACAACAATGGCAACCAAAGTCTTCATGGAGGCGCTCTCCCCCACGATGGAGGAGGGACGCCTCGTCAAGTGGCTCAAGAACGAGGGCGACACGGTCAAGAGCGGAGAAGCGCTCGCCGAAGTCGAGACGGACAAGGCAATCATGGAGCTCGTCGCGCGCGGCGACGGCGTGCTCCGCAAACGGCTCATTCCGGAGGGGGAGACCGCGCCCGTCGGCACGCTGGCTGGCGTGATCGCCAACGCCGACGAGAACATCGACGCACTCGTCGCCGGCGCCGGCGCACCTGCGCCCGCCGCGGGCGCGCCCGCACCGGAGAAGGTCGTCGCCACGCAGCAGGAGACGGCTGGCGCCTCCCCGGTGCCGCGCACCGTCCAGGAGTCGCAGGGGGAGTCGAGCACGCCGCCGCAGGAGAAGGTGGCCGACATCCCGCCCGCGATCTCGACCGGTCCCGCGAGCGGCGCTTCCAGTGCCCCCGCCGGCTCGGCCCCCGCGCCGCAGGGGGACGTTCGCTCGTCCCCGCTCGCGCGACGGCTCGCGAGTGAGCGCGGACTCGATCTCCACGCCGTACAGGGCTCCGGCCCGAACGGCCGCATCATCAAGCGCGACATCGAAGCCGCGGCTGCCGCCGGTGTCGCCGCGCCGCGCGCCGCGGTCGCCGCTGCTGCGCCTTCGGCGCCGGTGATCCCGCGCGAGGGCGACTTCCACGACGAGCCGCTCACCAACATTCGCAAGACGATCGCGAAGCGGCTTGCCGAGTCCATCGGGCCCATCCCGACGTTCTACCTCACGGCGGAATTCGACCTGAGCCGCGTGACCGAGATGCGCGCGGCGATGAAGGAGCTCGGTGACGAGTTCAAGGTCTCTGTCAACGACGTGCTCCTGAAGGCCACCGCGGTCGCCCTCTCGCAGCACCCCGAGGTCAACGCACACTGGCTCGGCGATCGCATCCGCTACCACAATCGCGTTCACCTCGGCATGGCCGTCGCCACGAACGACGGCCTCATCGTCCCGGTGATCTGGGACGCCGACCGGAAGCGGATGAGCCAGATCTCCGCCGAGTCGAAGGAGCTCGCGAAGCGCGCGCGCGACCGGAAGCTCAAGCCGGAGGAGTTCACCGGCTCGACCTTCTCGGTCAGCAACCTCGGGATGTTCGGCATCGATCAGTTCACGGCGATCATCAATCCGCCGGAGGCGGCCATCCTCGCCATCGGCACGAGCGAGGACAAGCTCGTCGTGGTCAACGGCGAGCCGGTCGTGCGCAACCGCGTGCGCGTCACGATGAGCTGCGATCATCGCATCATCGATGGCGCGGTCGGCGCCAAGTTCCTGCAGACACTTCGCCGGCTGGTCGAAAATCCGCTGATGCTGGTGTACTAGTGATCGGGGTGGGCCGCCCGCACTCGCGTACCATCGGCTCGATGGAACGCGACGGCGCGCCCACTCGCGCTGATTCCGCGCCGTGCACGAACTGCGGCGCGGGACCGGTCGATCGCTTCTGCGCGGCGTGCGGGCAGCGGCACGTCACCCCGCAAGATTTCACCGCTCGGACGTTCCTGCACGAGCTCGTGGGCGAGTTCATCAGCCTCGACGGCCGCTTCTGGCTGACGCTGTGGACGCTCGTGCGGTACCCCGGAAAGCTGGCCCGCGAGTACTTCGACGGGCGCGGTGCGCGCTACATGCGCCCGCTCAATCTCTTTCTGCTGCTCAACCTCGTCTTCTTCATCATCCAGCCGCACACTGGGCTGTTGCAGTGGCACCTGAGAGGCTACCTCCAGGGCATGTCGAACGCCTCGCGACTGGTCGAGCAGAAGCGCCTTGCTCTCGCCCGGGAAGTCGAGCGCCAGCGTGATACGAAGAATGCGCCGGCGAGCCCCCCGCGGCTCGAGTCGATGGAGATCTTCGAATCGAACTTCGAGGCGACACTCCAGAACCTGAAGAAGAGCATGCTCCTGCTCGCGATTCCGCTCTTCGCCCTCGCGCTCACTGCGCTGTACGGAACGAAGCACCGCGTCGCCGAGCATCTGATCTTCTCGACCCACTTCTACGCGTTCTCGGTGTTCGCGCTCACCGCGCTGATCCCGGTGGCGTTCGAGGTCATGCGAGTCGCGCTCGGGTTCGTTCACGCACCGCGGAGCATTCTCCTCGCGTTGGGCAGCGAGATGGGGCTCGTCATCGCGCTCTTCTTCCTGTTCGGTGGATACCTGTACGTCGGTCTGCGGCGAATGTACGGCGACTCACGATTCGCCGGTGGGCTCAGGGCCGTCGCGCTGTTCGGCGCGTATCAGCTGATCGTCCTGACCTTCTCCTTATCGGCGTTCCGCGTGACGCTGTGGGCAATGTGAGCCACCAGCGCGCGCCCAGCGTCTGCACCCGGCCGGCACCCCCGATAGCTTTCTCGCAATCACGCTGGATCTCTTCACCCTCGACGCCGACATCCGGCGCCGAAACTTCAAAGAGCTGACCATGGCTTCTTTCGACGTGATCTTCCTCGGCGGCGGGCCCGCCGGTTACGTGGGCGCGATTCGCTGCGCCCAGCTCGGCCTCACCACCGCCGTCGTCGAGCGCGAAGGGTTGGGAGGCACCTGCGTGCTCTGGGGCTGCATTCCCGCCAAGGCGCTGCTCGAGGCCGCGTCCTACGCCGAGAAGATGAAGAAGGCGTCGGAGTTCGGCGTCACGCCGGGTGACGTCAAGCTCGACTTCGGCGTTGCGATGAAGCGCTCGCGCGCGGTGAGCAATCAGAACTCCAAGGGCGTGGAGTTCCTCTTCAAGAAGAACAAGATCACCTGGATCAAGGGCACCGCGAAGCTCGCCGGAAAGAACGCGGTCACCGTGAAGACCGCCGACGGCAAGGAGGAGAAGCACGACGCGAAGAAGGCGGTCGTCATCTCCACCGGCTCGCGCGTGAAGGGCCTGCCACAGATCGGGCTCGAGGTCAACAAGAAGACGGTCATCACCTCCGACGAAGCGCTGCTGCTCGAGAGGGCGCCGAAGTCGATCGTGGTCGTGGGTGCGGGCGCGGTGGGCTGCGAGTTCGCCGACGTCTTTGCCGCCTTCGGCTCGCAGGTCACTCTCGTCGAAGTCATGCCGAACATCCTACCCGTCGAGGACGCCGACTGCTCGAAGGAAGTCGAGCGCGCGTTCAAGAAGCGGAAGATCGACGTCCTGACCGGCGCGAAGATCTCGAACGTGAAGGTGGCCAAGGACTCCGTCTCACTCACCGTCGAGGCGGGTGGCGAGAAGAAGGAGATCAAGGCCGACGTCGTGCTCGTCGCGGCTGGCCGCGCGCCCAACACCGAAGAGATCGGCCTCAAGGAGCAGGGCGTGCAGCTCACCGATCGCGGCTTCATCAAGATCAACGAGCGGATGGAGACCAGTACCAAGGGTCTCTACGCAATCGGCGACGTGGCCGGCCCGCCGATGCTCGCGCACAAGGGAGAGCGCGAGGGAATGATCGTCGCCGACGTGATCGCGGGACATCACGCCCAGGTCCTCGACTACACCAACGTTCCTGGGGCGACCTACTGCCATCCCGAGGTCGCGTCCGTTGGCCTCACCGAGCAGCAGTGCAAGGACCAGAAGCTCGAGTACAAGGTGGGCAAGTTCCCCTTCTCGGCCAACGGACGCGCGCGCACGTCGGGCGAGACGGAAGGATTCGCGAAGATCATTCGCGGCGCGAAGTACGGCGAGATCCTGGGAGCGCACATCGTCGGCGCGCACGCCACCGAGATGATCCACGAGCTCGTGATTGCCCGCACGAACGAGTTCACGGTGGAGGAAGTCGATCTGGCAATCCACGCGCACCCCACGCTGTCCGAAGCGGTCGCCGAGGCGGCACTGGACTCGCTGGGGATGATGATTCACGCGTGACGGCGGATTTCGGTTTGTCGGTGATCAGTTTATCAGCCTACCTCGGGAAGCCCTCGCGTCTCGAGGTCGGCCGTAAACTGTTCACTGACTAGCCGACTAACGTTCTCCCATGCCTCAGCTCCTCGTCTCCGATCTCGGCACCATGCCGTACCTGGAGGCGCTGCACCTTCAGCGTGCGGTCGCCCGAGCGCGGATCAGCGGTGAGATCGCCGAGGACGTGCTCCTGCTCGTCGAGCATCCGCCGGTGGTGACGCTCGGGCGGTCGTCCAAAGAGCGGCATCTGCTCGCGTCGCCGGCGCTGCTGGCCCAGCGAGGTGTCGAGCTGCACGAGACCGAGCGGGGCGGCGACGTCACCTTCCATGGCCCGGGTCAGCTCGTCGGCTATCCCATCGTCGACCTGAAGCGGCACAAGCAGGACCTGCACTGGTACCTGCGACAGGTCGAGGAAGCCATCATCCGCGGGCTCGCGCCGCTCGGGATAACGGCGGGGCGCTCAGCTGGCCAGACGGGCGTCTGGACGCAGGGGCGCAAGCTGGCGTCGATCGGCGTGCACGCGCGCGACTGGGTGACCTGGCATGGCTTCGCGCTGAACGTGACGACCGATCTCTCCTTCTTCGATCTGATCGTGCCATGCGGGATCGCCGAGGTCGAGATGACATCGGTGGAGCGGGAGCTTGGAGGAGAGTGGGAGCCGTCGCTCCTCGCCGCACGCATGCGACAGTGCATCGTCAGTGGGTTCGCTGACGTTCTCCGGCTCGAGTCGTCAACGCTGGACCCCGCCGAGCTGGAGCGGGTAGCACGCGCTGTCTCGGCAACCTAGCTTTCCTGGCCGCGGTCATCGCGCTCACTCAGTCAATTCTCCCGGGTACTCATGCATAGTTCCGTCAGATCGGCAACACGTTTGGCTTCCGGAGTGGCGAGCATCGTTCTGCTTGCCGCGTGTAAGGACAAGCGGGTCCAAGAGGTGGATGCGGGCATCACTCGTGACTCGGTGCTGTCGCTCATCGGTAAGGATTCGAAGGGTGTTGATTCACTCCCGAACGTATACACCCGGGAGCGCTACCTCATCGATGGAAAGAACTACGAGGTGTTCTTCTTCACTCCCGACGGCAAGCACGTCTACACTGGCACGGTGAAGGACACCATCCCGTGGAAGGATCTTGAGCCGATCGCGATGATCGACAACAGAGTCGCGGGCAAGGGTTGGGATTTCCTCGACAGTCTCTACGCGGCGCACAAGATCCCGCTGAAGAAGCGGTAGCAGCTAATCGGTGAAGCACCGAAAGAGGGCGGCGACCAGATGGTCGCCGCCCTCTTTCGTTCTGCGGTTCGAGCCGGCAGCATCCGCTGTCGGCCGTCCCGACGCTAGAAAGGCCTCGTCTTTCGACGAGGCCTTTCCAGTCACAGCAACTTCAGACCAGCAACCCTAGTGATTACGGGTTGGTGACCACGATCGCCGGCGAGATCACCGCATCGCCAGCGGCAGTGACACCGACGACGTAGAAGGTGTTCGTCGCCGCAGCCGTCAGCGCGACACCCGGCAGCGTGTACGTGTAGACACGCGTCGCACCAGCGTTGGTGGTGGTGGTCGTGTAGTCGTTGACCGTGGTGGTCGGCTTCGTCGACACGAGCACGAGCTCGCCGCCCACGACCTTGTAGAGATCCAACGCACTGAAGGGCTGGCTCTGGAACGGGATGTCCGTCGCAGCTCCACTCAGGTTGTAGGTCAGGATCGTGGACGCCTGCGTGGTAGCCGGAGCCGCGCTCGTCGGGGTCACCGCGATCGTGACGGCCGTGCTCTGCAGGATGTTGGTCGAAGCGGTCGTGGTCGGGATCGCCGCCGCCGTGGACGTGACAGCGTTCGTACCCACGTCCGTGACCGTGATGGTACCGGTCGGGAGAGCCGCGTTCGCCGCAATGACGCCCGCCGTGGTGGACTGCAGTCCGCGATACACGTTCGGCAACGTCACCGAGGCCGTCGCGCTCTTCACCAGAGTCGCGTCGAACAGGGCGCCGAACGAGGTCGGAGCCGGTCCCTGGATCGGGAACGGAGCCGTCGCGAACACCAGGTCACCCTTCGAGGTCGCGAGATCGAGATTGTCCGTCGCCGCGCCCGAGAGCGTGGCAGAGGCGAGCGGAACGATCGCTGCCGGGGACGCCGGAGTCGCGATGGTCGGGGCAATCGTATCATACGCCGCGATACGAGTGACCACCGGCCCAACGTTGCCAGCCTGATCGACCGGCGTGACCGTGATCGTGTAGTAGGCGCTCGAACCAGCGGCGCCAGCGGTGCCATTGGTCATGTTGACCGAGCCACCTGCATTCGGCGGGGTGCCGAAGGTATTCGTGATCGTGATCGGCGCGGACACGCAGGTCTTCGCCGTCGCGTTGTACGTACCGAGCTGGCAATCAGCGGCGGTCGCAACAACGGCCGAGAATGCGTTGCGGATCAGCGTACCGGTCAGCGGCTGCGTGATGCTGAAGCCCGCGGAGCCAGAGTCGTTGTAGATGAAGCTGAAGTTCTTCGCGCTGCCCGTCGTGTAACCGGTCGCGTTCGCCGCGCCGTTGTTCAGCGTGGTCGCGACTGCATTCGGAGCGATCTTGTCGACGCCGAACGTGGCCGTCGGTCCGACGTTCGTCGTCACGACGACATCCTGACAGACCTTGTTGCCGAGTGCATCCGACACGACGACCTTGACCGCGTCAGTCGTGGTGTTGACGGTGTTCGCGAGCGAGGAGCCGCTCGTGGCAGCCGTCAAGGCGGTCACGTCGCAGCTGTTCGGCGTCGTGAACGCGGTGGAACCGGCCGCGCCAACGTAGTAGGTGGTCGTAACGCCACCGACGCCGTTCACGCCACCACGCGTATCGGCGGCAGCCGTGCCGGCCGTGCCGCTCGAGAACAGATACGCACTGCCGACGTAGCCGTTCGGCGCGTTGACCGTGTACGTGGCACCCGCGTTCAGCGGGATGTCGTTGTCGATACGCACACCCGTGGCGCCCGTGACCGTGCCCGCACCAACCGTGATCGGGTTGCCCGCCGCGTCAGTCGCGGAGTTGATCGTGAGGTTGTCGCCGCCGGGCAGCGACGTGTACTGGAAGATCGAGTTGGAACCGACGAGAGCCGTATCCGTGAACACGATCGTCGCCACGCCGTTCGTGACGGCCAGGTTCGTGAACGTGATCGCGCCGGGCGCCGGAGCACCCGCCTGCTCGCCGTTCAGCGAGAGCGAGCCCGAGATGAGCGCAACCGGAGACGCGGTGGTGAAGATCACCGGGGTGATCGTCGCCGTCAGCGTGCCCTGGTTGTAGTTCAGACCATTGATCGAGCTGACCGCCGACGTCGGACCGCCCGTCTGCGACACGAACGTCAGCGTACCCGCGAACGTGTTGGCGTTGTTCAGCGTGAGCGGAACGATGTTCGTGGCGACCGCCGTACCCACGGCCGTCGTCAGGCGCGACTTGATGCAGTACTGGCCGTTCGGGAACTGGGCCTTGTTGTTCGTGACAGCGGCCGTGTTGAACGAGAGCGTGATCGGACCGCTCTGCGAGGCAACCGTCGTCTGCTGCGCGACGCGGACATCCGTCGCCGCGATCGTGTTGGACGAGCAGTTCGCCTGCGGGGCCAGGAACAGCTCGATCGTGCCCGCGCCGCCCGTGGCGAGCAGGGTGACGTCGAGCTGGTTCGCGACGTTCGTCAGGATCGCCGGAGCGCCGCCCTGATTGACTGTCGAGATGGACACCTGCGGAGGCGTTGGTCCACCGCCCGCGGCAACCGTGATGACCGACGACGCGGCCTTCGACGCATCAGCCGTCGACGTCGCGGTGATGGAAGCCGTACCAGCCTTCACACCCGTGACCTTACCCGCCTGATCGACCGACGCGACGGCCTGGTTGCTGCTGCTCCACGTGACGGTCTTGGCCGACGCGGCATCCGCGGTGACCTGACCGGAGAGGATGATCGATTCGCCAACGGCGATCGTCGCGGACGGCGGAGTCACCGTGACGAGCTGGACGCCCTGTCCGCTCCCGCCCCCGACGGTGACCTTGTCACCGCACGCGGCCGACAGCGTACCGAACGCCAGAACTCCGGCGACCAGTAGCGTACGAGAAAACTTGTGCATTCTTCCCCCTAAGGAATGGTGCGTGATGAACTACGAACGACTGCTGGTGTAGCGGTGAAGCTGTGGGACTGGTGCTGAGGAACTACCACATGCCGCCTCGATCCTGCGCTGTCCGTCGAGGCTTACAGAAAGAGAGTGTCCCTTCGCGGCGGGTTGAATCGAAGGAATTGAACGGTGCTTCGACCGTGGACACTCTGCACCCACTACGCAGAATCGGAGCAAGATAGGACCGCATGGTAGAGCGGTCAAGGAGATCCGCGCACCGTGCGACCCACATTCGCCCCTCAACGATGATCGGCGTCGATCATCGGTCGCGCTCTCGAGACGTCGTCTTGTGTCCCGTGATGCGACATGTTCCGCGCTCCCTCCTCACGAGAGGGTCGTGCACGTCTCCTACTCTACGGTGATCGCCTGAAGTCGTCGCCGTAGCCCGCCTGCTCCGACTTCGTGTGCCGCGATGATCTGCTGCGATCATCGCCGTGCCCGCGGTGCCGAAGGTCAGTCTGACCCCTCTGCCGAGCGGAGTGGGACAATGTGCCCATCTCCGCTCAGCCACAAGGGGAACGATAGAGGACGCGCGTCTCCCGGCAGGGTCACAACGCCCACATTGGGAGCTCGTCCGGTCCCGCGAGCGCTCAAGAGGTTCGGCAACCTTTCGGGTTGATACCTATATTATGGCCCCATGGCCGACGAGCCTCGCCTCTATCGTCCGCGCGAGCGGACCATCCCCGCCGCCGATGAGCAGAAGCTCACCGGGTCGCTCAACCCAGACCAGGCACGCGCCGTCACCTTCGGCGACGCGCCCCTGCTCGTCATCGCGGGCGCAGGCACCGGCAAGACTCGCACGCTGATCCATCGCGTCGCGCACCTGATCGAACGGGGCGTCGCACCTGAGAGAATTCTTTTACTCACCTTCACCCGGCGCGCCGCGGGCGAGATGCTCTCGCGCGCCGAGCGACTCGTGGGGTCCGCTGGCGCACGGGTCCATGGCGGCACCTTCCACTCGGTCGGTCATCGCCTGCTCCGACAGTTCGGCGCCTCGGCGGGGCTTCCAGCCGATTTCACCATCATGGACCAGGGAGACGCCCAGGACCTGATGCAGCTCGCGCGCGGCGCGATGGGGTTCGCCAAGACCGCCAAGCGCTTCCCCAAGAAGGAAACGCTTCACTACCTGTATTCTCGGCACGTCAACACCGAGCTGCCTCTCGACGAGCTCCTGCACCGGGAAGTGCCGCACTTCCTCGAGTACGAGGAGCAGATCGTCGGCCTCTTCGCCGACTACACGCTGCGCAAGCAAGAGAGAAACCTCGTCGACTACGACGACCTCCTGCTCTTCTGGGCGACGATGCTCGAGGCGTCGCCCGACCTCGCCACTCGGGTGGCGTCGCTCTACGATCACGTCCTCGTCGACGAGTACCAGGACACCAATCTGCTCCAGGCGCGCATCCTCCGCGGCATGTGCGCGAGCCACCGGAAGCTCACGGTCGTGGGAGACGACGCGCAGAGCATCTACGCCTTCCGTGGGGCGCACTTTCGCAACATCCTCGACTTTCCCAAGCAGTTCCCGGGCGCCACGCTGGTGACCCTCGCCCAGAACTATCGCTCCACGGAGCCGATCCTCACGCTCTCCAACATGGTGATCTCACGCGCCGAGGAGCGCTTCACCAAGGATCTGTGGACCACCCGTCAGGGCGGCGAGAAGCCGTGGCTGGTCACGGCGAAAGACGAGGCACAGCAGACTCGATTCGTCGTCGACCGGATACTTCAGCTCCACGAGGGGGGCACGCCACTGCGCGAGATGGCGGTGCTGTTTCGGGCCGGCTACATGTCGGCCGATCTCGAGATTGAGCTGGCGAACCGGAAGATCCCATTCGAGAAGTGGGGAGGACTGAAGTTTCTCGAGGCGGCGCACGTGAAGGACGTCCTCGCATTCCTCCGCGTCTCCGAGAATCCGCGGGACGAGGTGAGCTGGTATCGCATCCTCATGCTCATGCCGGGCATTGGCGACACGACGGCGCGAGCGCTCATGACGTCGATGCAGGAACGCTCGTGGGACCCGGATGCGTTCACCCACCTCATCGCACCGCCGCGCGCGCGCGAAGCGCATCGCTCGCTCGCGGTGCTCCTGCGGCAGCTTCGCGGCGTCACCAATCGCGACGGTGAAGCGGCGGGCGCCAAGGTCGCGAGCGACATCGCCGCCGTGCGTGCGATCTACGACGCCGTACTGAAAGAGAAGTACGATCGCCCCGAGGCGCGACTCGCCGATCTCGATCAGCTCCGCACGATCGCGGCGGGATATCCATCGCGCACGGCGTTCCTGGCCGCGCTGGCCCTCGATCCTCCATCCAACACCCAGGATCTCGCCGGAGGGTCGGAGTCGGAGACCGACGCGCTGATCCTCAGCACCGTCCACAGCGCGAAGGGGAAAGAGTGGAAGGCGGTATTTCTCATCTGGGCGGTGGATGGTTGGTTTCCGTCCTCGCGCGCCGTCGAAGATCCGGATGAACTGGAAGAAGAGCGACGGCTCATGTACGTCGCGCTCACGCGCGCGAAAGACGAGCTGGCGATCGTCTATCCCATGCAGGTCTACGGCTCGCGCCGCGGCGCCGAGTACTCGTTCGATCAGCTCTCGCGCTTTCTCGACCGCGGCGTTCGCGGGACGATGCAGCGCGTCGTCGTCGAGGAGCCGGGCGACGTCCCGATTCCTGCTCCGCTCGCGTCTCCCGCGATCGATCTCCGCGCGATCATGCGCGGCCGATTCGACAAGCGGTGAGCGCCCGCACTGGCAAACGACGACGTAGGCGAAGCGCGGCGGAGCTCTCGCCGCGCGCGACATCGCTCCCGGCTCGGCTGCACTCCACGCTGGTTCTCCGTACGATGGCCGCGGCGCTCGCCCTGCTGGGCATCGTGCCGATGGCCAATCTCGTCACCACCGGCGAAGGGCTGCCGTGGTGGAGTCAGGCGGCTCTCGATTGGGTCGTCTCATCGCTGTTCCTCGCGCTGCTCGCGCTCGCGCTGGCGCGGCTGCTCCCTCGCCAGCTCGAAGCAATCGAACGGCGCGCGATGCGCCTCCTGCTCGCGCCCTCGCCCCGCGCCTTTGCGCTCGGTGCCGCCCTCTTTACCGCGCTCGCGGCGCTGGGCTTCGGCTGGTACCTGTTCCACTGGCTGCCGATCACCGGAGACGAGTTCTCGCAGCAGTGGCAGGCGCACCTGATCGCGAGCGGGCGCCTGTTCGCCAGGAGCGAGGCTCGCCCCGAGTTCTTCAGCACCGCCGAAACGCTCGACGGCGGCGGACGCTGGTTCTCGCAATTTCCCGTCGGCGGGCCGGCGATCCTGTCGCTCGGTCTGAAGGCCGGCGTGCCGTGGCTGGTCAATCCGCTGCTGTCGGGCATCGCGGTGATCGGCTTCTATCGCTTCGTCGCCGTCACCGGAGACGAACGGTCCGCGCGCACATCCGCCCTGCTCTTTGCGCTCTGCCCGTTCTTCCTCTTCATGGGCGGCAGCGAGATGAACCACACGGCGACTCTCGCGTGCGTCACGACGGCCTTCGCCGCCCTCGCCGCATGGCACGCGTCAGCGGGCGGAACGCAGGCTACTCGCGCAGCGGCGCTCCTCGGCACCGCCATGGGTATCGCCGCGACGATCCGCCCGTTCGACGCGGCGATCGTCGCGGCGGGCATCGGGGTCTTCCAGCTCGCCACGCTCCGGCAGCGCCCCGAGCTGCGCCGCTCACTTCTCGCGCAGACGCTCGCCGGATGCATTCCGGTCGCCACGCTGCTCGCGTCGAACTGGGTCACGGTCGGCAGTCCGTTCACCTTCGCGTACGACGCGCTCCACGGCGCCGCGCATCGACCGGGGTTTCACGTCACGCCGCTCGGCTACGATCATACGCCGCGTCGGGGGCTCTACATCATCTCCGCGTATCTGCTGAAGCTGGACGCCGCGATGCTCGCCTGGCCGATCCCGTCCATCCCGCTCGTGGTGGCTGCGCTGCTCCTTCAGCGGGAGGAGTCGCGGTGGGACAGGCTGCTGCTCGGAGTGCTGGCGGTGCTGCTCGCGGGGTACGCTGTCTACTGGGGGGAGAGCTACTTTCTCGGGCCGCGGTATCTCTTCATTGCGCTCCCGATCTTCCTCGTCTACGTGGCGCGCGTTCCGAATCTGCTGCGCGATCGGTTCCACTCGCCGACTCCGCGATTGGCCGCCACGCTGCTCATTCCTCTCGCGTTGGTGATCTCCTGGCTGTCGCCTCCGATGGATAGCAGGATCAGCGGAGTCTGGGGGCTCGCCGAGCCGAGCCGAGTGAATGGATCGGAGGCGGCGCTGCTTCACGCGGACGCCAAACGCAACGTGCCACCGCAGTCGCTGGTCTTCATCGACGACGGATGGCATGCGCGTCTGGCAGCGCGACTGCGGCTCGTTGGCGTTCGACCGCTCATGGCCGAGCAGATCGCATCGCACACAGACGCGTGCACCGTTCAGAGCGCGCTCGACGACATCGAACGCTCGGCGGCCATCGATCCCGGTCAACGCACGGCAATGCTGATGGCGCGAGTGGAGGGAGACCAGCCAGCTGCACCCGTACAGGGACTCTCGCCCGTCACCCAGCTGGCGTTCGTGCCCGGTCGCGCGTTGCCCGAGGCGTGCCAACGAGAGCTGGGACGACCGGCGATGGGGATGACGTTCGCCGAGCTCCTTCCGTACGAGCCGATCTCCGCGAGCGGAGTGCTCGATGGACCAATTGTCTACGCTCGGGACTTCGGGGCGAGGAACGAGCTGCTGCGCTCACGCTTCGGCAATCGTGCCTGGTTCGTCGCGCACCGGCGGGCGTTCAATGGTCGCGTGGAATTCAGGTTCGTGCCGTATCAGCCGCCGGTTCGGTGACCGGGAGTCCCACGCTGCGTCGCACCGCGTCGAATGGGTGCTTGCTGTCCGACCTTGCCGCGACGATGATCGCGGCCACCGCGCGCCGCAGATCGCCGCCGTTCTTCGCCAGCACCGCGTCGAAGACGTCCAGGTCGGTGAGGTAGACGCGCCGAGCCATCAGGACTGCGTTGTCCAGGCGTATCCGCTCGGCGGCGCGGGGGCTCATCGTTCTGAGCTGCGGAACGAGCTCGTGAACGATCTCCTCGCGAGCTTCGGCGTACAGCGAGTCGCGCGCGGCAATGCGCGATGCCACCTGCGCCGGCTCGTCGCCGGGCCGAGCGGCGAACGCGGCGGCCACACGCGCATAGAGCGCCGCCCAGAACCGGCCCATGATCTTCTCGTCTTGCCAGCGCGCGGCGACCTCCTGCGCGGCGGCCGAGTGCCCGCGCGACGCGAAGAATCGCTCCGCCCCTCTCGCCCCGACGAAGTTCGCGAAGCTTTCGTTGAAGACGGCTCCGCCGGGCGCGTAATAGGTGTTGTGCGTCAGCTCGTGGATGACGGTATTGGCGACGGTGAGCGAGTCGGCGCGCAGCGTCGTCGGCAGGAGCGGATCGTTGAACCATCCGAGCGTGCTGAAGGCGGACGCGGCCCCCAAGCGCGCGTCGTAGCCGCGGGCGGTGAGGTCGTGCTCGGCGGCTCGGGCCTGGTCGAAGTCGAAGTAGCCCTTGTAGGGGACGCGCCCCACCACGGGAAACCACCAGGTGTACGCCTTGAGCCGGTCGCGATAGGCACCGGAGAGGACGAGCACGAGGGTGTCGCGATCGAGGGGGCTGTAGGTCGTGAAGCTCTCGCCCGTCTCGAGGCCCAGCGAGTCATGGGCGAAGGCGCGCGCCGCGAGCACCAGCTCGAGCTTCGCGCGGAGAGCTGGGGGCGTCGTGCTTGCCGCGGCGAGCTCTGGGATGGGGCGCCGCCGCGCGAGGATCTTTCCCTCCTCCCAGGCCGCCCGCAGGAGGTAGTGCCCGGTGGGGGCGATCGCGAGGTAGGCGACGACGAGCAGCAGCAGGACGGCGACCGAGCGCCCCACCAGTCGTACCCACTTAACTCGTTTATTTCCAGTCACTTCCAGGCATCGTCATCCGATTGTCGTCTTTTGACAGCAACGGGTCGCGGTCGCTATTGTTTCTAAGATGTCCTTCGTCCATCTGCACTGCCACTCGGAGTATTCTCTCCTCGATGGCGCCAACCGCATCGATGACCTGATCGCCCGGGCGCTGGAGCTCGAGCAGCCGGCGCTGGCGATCACGGACCATGGGAATCTCCACGCCGCCTGGGAGTTTCAGGAGAAGGCGAAGAAGGCGAAGCTCAAGCCGATCATCGGGATGGAAGCGTATGTCGCGCCCGGCGACCGCCGCCTGAAGGGACGCCCGACGCCGGGCGCGAAGCCGTACTACCATCTCGTGCTGCTCGCGCGCGACATGGCCGGCTACAAGAACCTGGTCAAGCTGTCGTCGCTCGCGTACACCGAGGGCTTCTACTCCAAGCCGCGCGTCGACCGGGAGCTGCTGGCGAAGTACAGCGAAGGACTGATCGTGAGCTCGGCCTGTCTCGCCGGCGAGATCGCGACCAAGATCGAGGCGGGCGACGCCGAGGGCGCGCGCGAGGCAGCGAGCTGGTACGCCGACGTGTTCAAGGATCGGTTCTACCTCGAGGTTCAGGCGCACGACTCCGAGGGCCAGGCGCGCCACAACGCGGAGATCTTCAAGCTCGGCGAGGCGCTGAACCTTCCCGTCATCGCGACGAATGACGCGCACTTCCTGCGCGACGCGGATCATGACGCGCACGACGTGCTGCTCTGCATCGGGCTCGGGAAGGACTACTCCGATCAGAACCGGATGCACTACGACCGGGGGCTCTACTTCAAGAGCGCTCCGGAGATGCGCGACCGGTTCCCGCAGCGCGCCGACGTGCTGGAGAACACCCTGCGCATCGCCGACGAGGCGGGGCTCGCATTCGAGAAGAAGTACTACGTCCCCTCGTTCCCGCTGCCGCCCGAGGTGAAGAGCGAGAACGAGCTGCTCGTGCGGCTCGCCACCGACGGCGCGCGGGAGCGGTACGGGAAGGATCTGCCGGTGGAGGTGCAGGAGCGGCTCGACTACGAGCTCGGCGTGATCACGAAGACCGGCTACGCCGGCTACTTCCTGATCGTGTACGACTTCATCAAGGCGGCGCGCGATCGCGACATTCCCGTTGGGCCGGGCCGCGGCTCGGCGGCGGGATCGATCGTCGCGTACGCGCTGAAGATCACCGACGTCTGCCCGCTCAAGTTCGATCTGCTGTTCGAGCGCTTCCTGAATCCGGAGCGCGTGTCGATGCCCGACATCGACGTCGACTTCTGCTTCGAGCGGCGCGGTGAGGTGATCGAGTACGTGCGGCAGAAGTACGGGAAGGAGTCGGTCGGCCAGATCGTCACCTTCGGAACGATGAAGTCCCGCGCGGCGATCAAGGACGTCGGTCGCACGCTCGGCTTCACGCCGGCGGAGACCGACGCGCTGGCGAAGCTGATCCCGAACGGCCCGGCGTTCTCGCTCACCGTGAAGGAAGCGGTGAAGGACGTACCGGAGATCGCCAAGTTCTATCGCACCGACGAGCGATACAAGCAGTTGCTCGACTACGCGATGGCGCTCGAAGGTTTATCGCGCCACACGGGAGTGCACGCCGCCGGCGTGGTGATCGCGCCAGGTCCGCTCGACGACTACGTCCCGATCCTCACCGTCAACAGCAAGGGCGCGGGCGCAGGAAACGAAGAGTCGGTGATCGTCACCCAGTACGACATGAACTGTCTCGAGCATGCCGGCATGCTCAAGATGGATTTCCTCGGGCTGACGACGCTGACCGTGATCCGGGACGCGCTCGACAATGTGGAGCGGAGATCGGGCGTTCGGCCCGATCTCAATCAGGTAGATCTCGACGATCCCGAGACCTATCGCATGCTGCGCGCGGGGCGCACCACCGGCGTGTTCCAGTTCGAGTCCGCGCTCGCGACCGACATGCTCCGCTCCATGCGCTGCGACCGGTTCGACGATCTCGTGGCGAGCAACGCGTTGATGCGACCGGGCCCGCTCGACGCGGGGATGCACAAGGTCTATCAGCGGCGGAAGCGCGGCGAGGAACCGGTGTCGTACGCGCTGCCCGAGCTCGAGCCGATCCTCAAGCCGACCTACGGCGTCATCACCTATCAGGAGCAGGTGATGCGCCTCGCGCAGACGCTGGCGGGCATCTCGCTCGCCGAAGCGGACGTGCTCCGAAAAGCGGTGGGCAAGAAAGACGCGGAGCTGATCAAGAAAGAGCTGGGCAAGTTCGTCGAGAAGTCGGTCGCGCGAGGCTACGACCGCCGCATCATCGAGGAGCTCGCCGGCCAGATCGAGACGTTCGGCCGCTACGGCTTCAACAAGTCGCACTCCGTCGCGTACTCGATCGTCTCGCTGCACACGGCGTGGCTCAAGGCGCACCACCCGGCCGACTTCATGGCCGCGATCCTCTCGTCGTCCATCGGCGACACCGACTCGGTGGTGAAGTTCATCAACGAGACGCGCGAGATGGGGATCGAGGTGCTGCCGCCCGACGTGAACGAGTCGGGCTACAAGTTCACGGTGCTCGACGAGAAGCGGATCCGGTTCGGTCTCGGCGCCATCCGCAACGTGGGCCGCGGCGCGATCGACTCGATCCTCACCGCCCAGCGCGACAAGCCGTTCACCACGTTCTTCGACTTCACGGAGCGAGTCGATCTGCGCGCGTGCAACAAGCGGGTGTTCGAGGCGCTGATCTCGGCGGGGGCACTCGACGGGCTCGGGGGCCACCGGGCGCAGTACTGGTCGGCGCTCGACTCGGCCATGCAGGAGGCATCGCTCAAGCAGCAGGAGAAGGCGATGGGTCAGGTGTCGCTGTTCGGACTGGTGTCCGACTCCGGCACGGTGACGACGAACGCGCCGCGCACGCTGCCGAACGTCGCGCCGATGGCAGAAGCCGAGCGGCTGTCGAAGGAGAAGGAGATCCTCGGCTTCTACATCAGCGGGCATCCGCTCGAGCCGTTTCGCGTGGAATGCGAGCTGTTCGCCAGCCACACGGTGAGCCAGCTCGGCAAGTGGACACCCGACCCGATGGCACTCGGCGTGGTGATCACCGCGGTCAAGCGACAGATCAGCAAGCGGTCGGGAGCCGAGTTCGCCCGGTTGACAGTAGAGGATTTTTCGGGATCTTCCGAGGTCCTGGTCTTTCCGGAGAGCTGGGGCTTGCTGGCCGATCGAATCCGAGGCGACGTGCCCGTCCTGATGAAGGGTGGGTATTCGAAGCGGGATCAGGACGCCGATAGCCCGACCTTCATCGTCGAATCGGTGACGCCGTTCGCCGAACTGCGGCTGAACGGCCAGGTTTCGATCGCGATCGAGCTGCGGATGGGAGAGTCCCTGGCCCCGGAAGCGATGCAGGACGTTCGCGCGGTGATCGACGCGCACGCGACCGCCCACAGCGGCGCGCCGCCGCTCGAGCTCCGGTGGAGCGATGGAAATGGAATCGGAGCGCGATTACGGTCGCGCTCGCTCAGGTTGGCGGCCACCCAGGCCGCGCTGACAGACTTGCGGGCGTTGCTCGGGAACGAACGAGTCCGCCTCGTGCGCGGGAGCTGAATCGGATGGCGACTGCCACTCTGGAGTTCGAGAAGCCGATCGTCGAGCTGGAGAAGCAGATCGACGAGCTGAAGAAGCTCGCCGACGAGCGCCGGCTCGACGTCGTGGAGGAGATCGCGCCGCTCGAAAAGAAGCTCGTGGAGCTTCGAGAGGAGATCTACCGCAACCTCACGCCGCTGCAGCGCGTGCAGGTGGCCCGCAGCAACAAGCGGCCGCTCACCGACGACTACCTCCGGCTCTGCTTCACCGACTTCATCGAGCTGCACGGCGACCGCGCCTTCCGTGAGGACGCCGCGATCATGGGTGGATGGGCGCGCCTCGACGGCGAGACGGTGATGGTGATCGGCCACCAGCGCGGCCGCGACACCAAGGAGAACCTGAAGCGGAACTTCGGGATGCCTCACCCCGAGGGTTATCGCAAGGCGCTCCGGTTGATGAAGCTGGCCGAGAAGTTCCATGTGCCGGTCATCACCTTCATCGACACGCCGGGTGCTTGGGCCGGACTCGGCGCCGAGGAGCGCGGCCAGAGCGAGGCGATCGCCCGCAATCTGTTCGAGATGAGCCGGCTCGAAACGCCGATCATCGCGACGGTGATCGGCGAAGGTGGCTCGGGCGGAGCGCTGGCGCTCGGCGTCGCGGACCGCGTGAACATGCTCGAGAACGCGGTCTACTCGGTGATCACGGTCGAGGGGTGCGCAGCGATCCTCTGGAAGGACGGCAAGAGTCCCGAGACCCGCGAGCGCGCCGCCACGTCGCTGCGCATCACTGCGCCCGATCTGTTCGAGCTGCGCGTGATCGACGAGATCATCCCGGAGCCGCCGGGCGGCGGCCACGCGAGCCACGAGATCACTGCCGCCTCGGTGCAGCAGACGCTGCTCCGCCAGCTGGACGAGCTGCGTCGACTCAAGCCGGACAAGCTGGTGCGCCGGCGGCGCGAGAAGTTCATGCGCATGGGTCAGTTTCTCGAATAGACGTGCCGCACCTCATCGAAGTCGCGTTCAAGGGGAATCGAAGAGAGTTCTTTCTCTGGGAGCAGGACGAGGCACCGGCGCTGCGCGCGCCGGTCGTCGTCGACGCCGACCGCGGAGAGGATCTCGGCCTCGTGCACTCCGCGGGTCAGCTCGCCGAGCAGCGCTCGGCGCGCGTGCCGCACGGACTGTTCGGCGCGCCGGCGTCGCGGATCGCGAAGCGGCTCGCGTCGGCCGAGGAGGTGCGCCGCCTCGAGGAGGTGCGGCTGCAGGATGAGGATGCGCGCCGCAAGGCGATGGAGCGAGTGAAGGCCAATGCGCTCGTCATGAAGATGACGGACGCCGAGTGGCAGTGGGATCGAAAGAAGCTGACGTTCTACTTCACAGCCGAGAAGCGCGTCGACTTCCGAACGCTCGTGCGCGAGCTCGCGTCGATGTTTCGGACGCGGATCGAGCTGAAGCAGATCGGCGTGCGCGACGAGGCGAAGCGTCTCGACGGAGTGGGCCGCTGCGGGCGCCAGTACTGCTCCGCATCCTGGCTACCGGAATTGCGGCCGGTGAATCTCGGCGTCGCGAAGGATCAGCGACTCTCGCTCAACCCGTCGCAGATCTCCGGCGCGTGCGGGCGGTTGATGTGCTGCCTGCGCTACGAGCACGACTTCTACGTGTCGAGCCGGAAGAAGTATCCCAAGGAAGGAAAACCGATCCGCACCTCGCGTGGCGAGGAGAAGGTGATCGCGAACGACATCTTCCGCGAGCGGGTTACTCTTCGCGGTCTCGATGGCGAGATGCGGACGCTCCCTCTCGCGGCGTTGCGTGAGGAGATGCTCGCGTCGGGTGACCCACTGGCCGCGGCGCTGGTATCCGCGGCCACCGCGGTGACGCCCGTGGTACCTGTGATCGCGATCCCTGACGACGAGCTGGACGAGGTGTCGGACTCGGACGCCGAGATCTCGAGCGATCACTCTCCCGACCACGTCTCGGCGCCCATCGTCGTGTCGGAGCCCGGCGGCGAGGCGCGGGAAGAGGAGGATCCGTCCAATCCGGCCTCGGACGAGGGCCGTCGTCCGCAGCGAAGGCGCGGACGGCGGGGCGGACGGCGCAACAGGCCGGGCGGCGCGAGCGGACCGCGCGCACCAAGCGACGGCGGCATCACTTCCTGAGGAGCTCGTGAGCACGTACTACCTGACGACCGCGATCGACTACGCCAACGGCGATCCGCACCTGGGCCACGCGTACGAGAAGATCGGGGCGGACGCGATTGCGCGGTATCGCCGCCTGCGCGGTGACGACGTGCATTTCCTCATCGGGATGGACGAGCACGGCCAGAAGGTCGAGCAGACCGCCGAAGCGCAGGGCATCGCGCCGCAGGCGCTGGTCGACGATCTCGCCGCGCGCTTCTCCGCGATGTGGGGACGACTCGGCGTTTCGTACGACCAGTTCATCCGGACGACCGACCCTCGCCATCTCGAAGGAGTCCGTGCGCTCATCGAGCGGATCTTCGAGCACAACCCCACTGACTTCTACGAGAAGGCGTACGAGGGTTGGTACTGCGTGGGCTGCGAGTCGTTCAAGCAGGACGCTGAGATCGTCGATGGGAAGTGCGTGCTGCATCCGACCAGAACGCTCGAGTGGGTGGAGGAGCGCAACTGGTTCTTCCGGCTCAGCCGCTACGCCGACTTCCTGCGCGCGCGGTTCATCGATCATCCCGAGTTCCTGCAGCCCGAGAGCCGCCGGAACGAGATGCTCGCGCTGATCGACCGTGGGCTCGAGGACGTGTCCGCGAGCCGCTCGAAGCTCGCTTGGGGCGTTCCCTTCCCCAAGCCGCTGAGCTCGGGCGAGCCCCAGACGACCTACGTGTGGTTCGACGCCCTGCCGAACTACCTCACCGCCACGGGCTTCCCAAGCGGCGCGTGGGAGCAGCGGTGGCCCGCGCAGCTCCACGTCGTGGGGAAAGACATCACCCGCTTTCACTCGATCATCTGGCCGGCGATGCTCGAGGCGGCTCGTCTGCCGCTGCCGGAGCGGGTGTGGGGACACGGCTTCGTGCTGCTCGGCGGAGAACGCTTCAGCAAGTCGGCCGGCGTGCGGCTCGACCTGGACGAGGCGATCAACCGGTACGGCGCCGACGCGTTCCGCTACTTCCTGCTGCGCGAAGTTCCGTTCGACGCGGACGGAAGCTTCAGCTGGGAGCGGTTCGACGAGCGCTACAACGCCGACCTGGCAAACGCCTGGGGCAACCTGGCCAGCCGAGTGATCTCGATGGTCGAGCGGTACTTCGACGGAGTGGTTCCAGCCGGTGAGCCCACCTTCGTCGACGAGCGCGATGCAGCGGAGCTCATCGACTACCACTCGGCGATGGACGGCACGCGCGGCTTCCTGCTGCACGAGGCACTCAGGTGCGTGTGGCAGAGCGTGGTGCGCGGCAACGAGTACGTGGATCGCCAGGCGCCCTGGAAGCTCGCCAAGGACCCCGCGCTGCGCGGTGATCTCGAGTCGACGCTGGCGTCGCTCATTCGCCAGCTCGCACGACAGGCGGTGCTCGTCGCGCCGTTCATGCCGAGCAAGGCACAGGAGCTCTGGACTCAGCTGGGCGCACCCGGCGTCGTCGCGGACCAGCGCTTCGATGCGCTGACGACGCTCGACGTCACCGGTTGGCGCGTCGCGAAAGGCGAGCCGCTATTTCCGAAGGACAAGCCCGCGGTGTAAGGCGGCACCTCTCAAACGATCCAGCGAATCGCGTTGGGCGCGAGCGCGAGAGATTGCAGCAGAACGGGCCGGATACCGCAACCACAGTTCGTGGAGGTATCCGGCCCGTTCCGCATTCGATGAGTTGGGAGTTGCTGAACCGCTTTTCCGTCGGTGATTGAGCGCTACGGACGGGCTGGCGCAGGCGCGGCGGCACCCGGGTTTGCCGGCGCTGGCGCCGGCGTCGACGACCCCGCCGCTGGCGCGCCCGGTGTTCCGAAGTCGACGCTCGGAACATCGCGGTTCGCCGCGTTGGTCACCTGGAAATACTTCTTCTCCTTCGCGCCGGTCATCTTCGCCGTGAGCACCGCGGGAAACTGCTTGATGTAGGTGTTGTACTCTCTCACCGCGCCGTTGTAGTCGGACTGCGAGACGGCGATCCGGTTCGCCGTGCCCGTGAGCTCGTCCTGGAGCTTGAGGAATCCCTGATCGCTCTTGAGCTGCGGGTAGGCTTCGGACACGGCGAGCAGTCGGCCGAGCGCGCCGTTCATCGTGGCGTTCGCCGAAGCCATCTGCTCGGGATCTCTGCTCTGCACTGCGTTGAGCAGTCCGCCCCGCGCGCGCGCGACCTCGCTGAAGACGGCGAGCTCCTGATTGGCGAGCCCCTTGACCGTCGCGACGAGATTGGGAATGAGCTCGGCTCGTCGCTGGAGCTGCACTTCGATCTGGCCTTGTGCGGCGTTCGACTGCTCGTTGAGCGACTGGATCGTGTTGTATCCGCACGCTGAGAGCGTGAGAGGTAGGAGTACCGCGAGCCAACGACGTTTCATGGGAGCCGTTCCTGAAGGGGCTGATGGGATCGTGAGACGCCTCGGCTCGAGATGAGCCATCGATCTCACGGCAGTCGGCCAGGGAGCGAGACGTCCCCGGGGTGAAGCGAACTTCGCACAACGCGAGATGATCGAGCGTACGGAATGCATCATGTCGGTTCGAAACGGTCGAGGTGGCGACTGAGCCGGTCGATCGCGGTGAGATACCCCGCGAGCACCTTGCCGGCATCGGCGGCGGGAATCTTCTCCGCGCCACGAACGTGCCTGACGGCGCGTGCGAATGGCGCCGCATCGAATCCGGCCAGTGCGCCGACCCGTCCCGCGATCGCCGCATTGTCCCCCTCGGGCCGCTCACCATGCAGTCGGAGCACGGCGCGAAAGAGAACCATCATCGTGCTCAGACTCGCCGCGACGAGCTCGATGCGCCGCTTGGCATCCGTGCCGGCCAGCACCGCACCCTGTCGAAGCTGAAGCAGCTTGCCCATGACCTGCTGCTCGAGCTGAAGCCGCAGATCCGCCTTCGAGACCTGAATGCCCTCGAATGGCGGCTCGCCATACAGCACGCGGTGGCGCTCGAGGATGTCCGCGTACTCCATCGGGAAGATGTCCGACGAGCGCTGCCACTCCTCACGAGTGAGGGTCATCGGCGGTGGATTTCCGGCTTCTTTCCAGGCGCGCGCGACGTGGCTCGCCGCCACCATCGACGACTCGTCGAGTTGAGAACCGTCGAACGAGTCGAGCAGCACGAGGATGTTGTAGTCCGACCGATTGGGCACGTGGTCGCCGCCGGCCGCAGAGCCGTACAGCACCACGGACGACAGCTTGCCGCCGTACGCTTTCGTCAGCTGCCCCACGAGCTCGTCGAGTGTCATCGTCGCCATGTAAGCCTTACCAGTTGGAACCGCCGCCGCCGCCACTGAACCCGCCTCCTCCACCGAATCCGCCGAAGCCACCACCACCGCCGCCGCCGAAGCCGCCGCCGCCCCATCCTCCTCCTCTCCCACCTCCACCAAATCCACCCATCGGGATGAAGATCGGCAGACACCCGCCTCGGCCCCGCCTGCCGCCGAGCATCGAGATCACGATGAAGAAGAGAATCAGGAGAAAGATCGGATTGATGCCGCCCGAGCTCCGCTGCTGTGGCCGCCGCGCGGGCACCGGCATCGCCGGCACTTCGAGCGCCGTGTCGAGCGTGAAACCGAACTCCTGCGCGTAGCGCTGCGCGACCTGGAGAGTGACGAGCTCGAGACCCGTGCCATAGTCGCGCGCCATGAAGGCCGGAGTCGCCGCGCGGCAGATCTCCCCCGACATGGCGTCCGTGATGAAGCCTTCGGATCCCTGCCCAACCTCCACTCGGCAGTGTCCCTGCCCGTCCGACGACGTCTCCTTCGGCACCAGAAGAATGACGACGCCAGCGTTGCGCGTCCGGTCGCCGATCGCCGCCGCGGCGCCGACCTTCCACTCTCGCGCGATCCGCAACGCTACCTCGCTGACGTCTCGACCGCCGAGGTCCGCGAGAGTGACCACGGCGATCTCGCCATGCGACTTGTCCCGCACATCCTGCGCGACGCGCTCGATGCGCGCAGCAGATGCCGCCGGGATCACGTTGGCGAAGTCGTTGACGAGACCTCGCGGTGGTGGAATCTGTGGACCGCTCTGGAGCAGCATGGCCGCGGCTACGAGCGCCAGCCGGCCAGCGAAGGGGAAGAGCATGTCTGGTTGTGAAAGTCGATCCACCGTACGTACGATGACGGCGGAAGATTCCGTAGCGCACCAAAGATGGCACACGACGGGCCACTACGCCTCTGCTCGCCCCATCGAGGGGAGCGGCGTTAGCTTTCGGAGATCGCAGCCACCCTCATCCACGACAAACATGCTGCATCGCCGTTTCCCCCGCTTGGCCCGCCTCACCGCGGCCGCGGCACTCTTCAGCGCCGCCTGCTCCACTCGCAGCGACTCGCCTCCCCCGGCCGCCGCCGCGCAACGCGTGGTGACCTCGACGGGCGACGTCGCGCTTGGCGCGACTACGAGCGGTCTCAGCGATTCCGTGAGCACCTCGGCCGACAAGGCGCGCATCAGGGGCGCTGAGACGGCACCCGTGTGGCTGGTCGAGATCAGCGACTTTCAGTGCCCGTTTTGCAAGCAGTGGCACGACCAGGTCTTCGCCACGATCGACCGCGAGTACGTGAAGACGGGCAAGGTTCGCCTCGCCTACCTGAACTTTCCGCTCAGCCGGATTCACCCCAATGCCCAGGCCGCGGCCGAAGCGGCGATGTGCGCCGGGGTGCAGGGCAAGTTCTGGGAGCTGCACGAGTCGCTCTTCATCTCGCAGCCGCGTTGGGCCGACCAGAAGTCCCCCGCGGCGATCTTCGACTCGCTCGCGCGTGCCGCTGGTGTCGAGCCGAAAGGATGGAGTCACTGCATGACGACGCATGCCACGGCGAAGCTGATCGAGGCGGACCGCGACCGCAGCACGAAGGCAGGCGTCGAGTCCACGCCGACCTTCTTCGTCGGCGACCGGGCGCTCGCGGGAGCGTATCCCGTCGACAGCTTCCGCGTGATCATCGACCAGGCCATCGCCAAGGCGAAGGCGCCGCGCTGATCGAGCTGCGCGGAGGCGCGTGATAGATCCCCTCCGCATCGGCTACGAGGGCGTCGCGCAGCTCGCGCGCGCCCTCGCCGCCATCCTCCCGTCCTCGGACCACAAGCTCCTCCAGACGTTCGCCGCGCGGCGCGGCGTACGCGCCCGATTCGCCGCGTTCGATCGCGTCGCCGATCGGCCCCTGCTCTGGATGCATGCGCCCAGCGTGGGAGAGGGACTCCAGGCGCGCCCCGTGCTCGAGCTGTTCCGCGTCCGCGCGCCACGCAGCCAGCTCGCCTACACGTACTTCTCGCCGAGTGCGGCGCGCTTCGCGAGCACCCTGGACGTGGACTTCCGCGATGTGCTCCCCTTCGACGCGGCGGGAGACGCTCGCGCCGCCGTCGACGCGCTCACACCGACCGCGCTCGTGTTCAGCAAGCTCGATGTGTGGCCGACGCTCGCGCGCGAAGCGTCGTCGCGAGGAACGCGACTCGGCCTGGTGAGCGCGACGCTCGCGCGGCACTCGTCGCGCTCGGGCGGGTTCGCGGCCGCGCTGCTGCGCGACGCGTACGCGCGGCTCGACCGCGTCGGCGCGATCAGCGCGGACGACGCCGAGCGACTCGTCGCGCTCGGCGTGCATTCGAACAACGTGCGGGTCACTGGCGACACGCGATACGACCAGGTGTGGGCACGTGCGGAAGCGGCCGACCGCGAGAGCGCGCTTCTCGCATCGCTTCGAAGCGATCGCGTCACACTGGTGGCTGGTTCCACCTGGCCCGCCGACGAGCGGCCGTTGCTCGAAGCCTGGTCGCGTCTACGCGCGCGGTCCCCGAACGTTCGACTGATCATCGCGCCACACGAGCCGACTCCGGTCCACCTGGCGCCGATCGATCGCTGGCTGTCATCATCCGGGCTGCGCGGCGCGCGCCTCAGCTCCGCCGATGCCGGCGATGCGGAGGTGGTCGTGGTGGACAGGGTTGGCGTGCTGGGCGACCTCTACGCGCTGGCCGATGTCGCGTATGTGGGAGGAGGCTTTCACTCCGCCGGCCTTCACTCCGTGCTCGAGCCGGCTGCGTTCGGCGCACCAGTGCTGTTCGGCCCGCGATTTCAGAGCAGTCGCGATGCATCGCTTCTCCTCGACGCCGGCGGCGCCGAGAGTGTGGTGGACGCCTCGTCGCTCGAGAGGACGGTCGAACGCTGGCTCACCGATGCGGATGCGCGCCGCGCTGCTGGTGCGTCGGCGCGCGCCGTCGTGCGAGGCGGGCTCGGAGCAGCGGACCGGTCCTACGACCTCGTCGCCGAGCTGATGGCCTAGCGTTCCGCTCAGGCCGAGGCGACGCGCGCGATCGGAGACGAGGCCGACTGCGGGCGATGCAGAAAAAATCCCTGCACGAGGTGTACGCCCAGCTCCTGCACCGTCTTGAACTCTTCGGCGCGCTCGACGCCCTCCGCGATCACCATCGCGTTGTGATCGTCGGCGAAGCGCACCATCGTCTGCACGAGATTCTGCTTGATGAAGTTCGTGTCGATCGCGTTGATGAGCGAGATGTCGAGCTTGATGAAGTCGGGCTCGAGGTTCGCGATCGAGCCGAGCCCCGCATAGCCGCTCCCGGCGTCGTCGACGGCGAAGCGATAGCCCATGGCGCGAAAGGCCTTCAACCGTTCCCGGAACTTGGGATAGTCCTTGATCGCCGTGCGCTCCGTGATCTCGATGACCACGCGCGACGGCTCCGCGACCTCCTGCTCCGTGAACGCAGGATCGGCGAAGTCGTGCGGATCGACGTTGAGGAAGAGCAGCTCGCCCGGCTTCAGTCGCGTGTTCATCCCTTCCAGCGCGCGCGCGCGGCACAGCCGGCTGAGCTCCCAGATCAGATCGGCCTCGGCGGCGACGTCGAACATCACCTCCGGGCTCCGCAGCGTGCGCATCTGGCCCCGCGCGAGCGCCTCGTAGCCGAAGATCTCGCGCGTGGACGCGACGACGATCGGGTGGTAGTCCACGTAGACCATCCGATCGCGTAGGCTCGTGCGCAGATCGGCGACTCGTCGTGCGCGTTCACGCTGCTCGAGCGACCGCGACGCGTTCGCCGCCTCGCGAATGCCGCGATAGATCAACCGCTCGAGCCGGATCTTCGGATTGTAGTAGAGGTGCGCGCGGCCAACGTAGATGTCGAACAGCGCGGCGATGTCCTCGCCGTGTGCCTCTTCGATCTGTCCACCGACGTGCCGCTGCAGCCGAGTCACCATCTCGGTGATCTCGCTCTCGGTCGCCGCGGCCACGCCGCTCGCGGGCACGTGGAAGAAGATGAAGTCATCGTCGTTGGTGAAGCTCACCATCACGCGCGAGGCGCCGAGATCGTCGTCGTCGAGGAAGTCGCGAACCGCGCTCGCCGTGGTCTCGAGCACCGAGTCGAGCTTCTCCCAGCCGTAGATCTCCTCGATCTTGGAGTAGCGCACGAAGTTGAAATAGAGCACGACGAGCTCGCCGCGCTCCTTGAAGAGCTGGCGCGAACGCTCGATCGCCACGGGCAGGGTCGGCAGCCCGGTGAGCGAGTCGTGCAGCATCTGCTCGTACTCCACTCGGTCCACCCGGTCCGCGGCGCTGGCGCTGAGGGTCAGGCCACGCGCGACGGCGGACCAGGTCCGCGCCGCGATCTCCTGCGCGGTCGCCGGTAGGAGAAACCATTCCTCGGCGCGAAGCTCGACGGCGCGGCGCCGCGCCGCTTCGTCGGTGCAGCCGACGAGTACGGGAATGCCGCGCGCGTGCGCCAGCTCGATGCTCGAGCGCAGCAGTGAGGGATCGCCCGTCGTGAGCAGCAAGGCGCGAACGCCGGGCTCGCCGAGGGCCGACGCCAGCTCGGGCAGCGCACGTGGCTCGGCCCGCCAACCGTCGAGTAGGGCAACCGCCTCTCTGACGGCGGCCACGTCGGTATCAGTGAGGAGGATCGACTCGCTCACGCGCCCCGTTCGGCGAGGCGGTCGTCGTCGTGACTACGAGGCGGCGCGCATCTGGGCGAGATTTCGCTGCACGGTTTTGACGAGCGTCGGCAGATCAAAAGGTTTCTCCACGTAGTCGTCGGCGCCGAGCTGGAGCGCCTCGCGCTTGTCGTCCCAGGCGTCGAGCGCGGTCACCATGATGATCCGCACCGTCTTGCCGAGCACCGGATGCTGCTTCATGATCCGACACACTTCCCAGCCGTCCCGGCCCGGCATCATGACGTCGAGCAGAACCACCGCCGGCCGGACGGTCTCGTACACCGCCAGCGCCTCGTCCCCGTTGTGCGCGACCGTGATCGGGTACCCGCGGATCTCCAGATACTGCCGGATGATCTCCGCGTTGTCATGATTGTCGTCCACCACCAGAATTGGCGGCAGTCCCGCTTCACCAGTGTGCACCGGATACACTCCCGCGTCTACTGCCAGATGGGCCCGAACCGACCCGTGCCGAGGTAGAACAGGCAAGTCGGGGGCCAGTTTCTGGTGGGGGCGTCAGTTAGGTCCTCATCCTCTGCGCAATGGCCGCTCGGCCGACTTGGACGCTCCTCGTGGCGATCCAACGGCGGGATCACGAATCTCAAAGGGATCTGCACGGGAAGAGCCGGATACGGCTTGGTCGGGACGCCACTACCTCAGGGCATGGATCTGTGAAGCGGAGAGCTGAGTGATTTGGGGGTTGGGGAGAGATCTCTCCGCCGCACCCCCAGATGATCAGTTGCCGTGCTCCGCGCCATCGGTAGTTCTCCGCGCCTCCGCGCGAACCCCGAGCAATAGGGCCGGGCGAGAGAAGCGTCCCGACATCCGGCCGCTCCCGCGATATCCGTTTTGAGATCCGTGATCCCGTTGGATCGGAACATGAACTCCGATGAGCACCAAAGAGAAAGGGAGCGCCCAGTGGCGCTCCCTTTCAACACGGTTCATCCAAAAGCTCAGATCTTCGACGCGTGCTCCGTCACTACGCGGACGGTGTCGTCGACCACTTGCAGAAATCCGCCTTCCACCCGGAAGCGCGACCCCGTACCGAGGCGCAGCTCGCCCTTGCCGAGCAGCGTCATCATCGGCGCGTGGCCGGTGAGGATGCCGACTTCACCGTCGAACGCGGGGGCGACGAGACTGTCCGTCGTCCCCTCGAACAGGATTGCTTCCGGCGAGATCACCGAGACGGTGAGCACCGATCAGCCCTGCATCTTCTTGGCGTTCTCGACGACGTCGTCGATGCCGCCGGCCATGAAGAACGCCTGCTCCGGCAGGTTGTCGAATTCGCCCGCCACGAGCCGCTCGAAGCTGGAGATCGTCTCCTCGAGCTTCACGTACTTGCCGGGAATGCCCGTGAACTGCTCGGCCACCGAGAACGGCTGCGACATGAAGCGCTGCAGACGACGAGCGCGGCCGACGATCTTCTTGTCGTCCTCGGAGAGCTCGTCCATGCCGAGGATCGCGATGATGTCCTGAAGCTCCTTGTAGCGCTGCAGGATCTTCTGCACGTCGGTGGCCGCCTTGTAGTGCCGCGCGCCGAGGAACTGGGGATCGAGGATCCGGCTGCTCGATGCGAGCGGATCGACGGCCGGGTAGATGCCGAGCTCCGTGATCGCACGCGAGAGCACGACGGTGGCGTCGAGGTGGGCAAACGCGGTGGCCGGCGCCGGATCCGTGATGTCGTCCGCGGGGACGTAGATCGCCTGCACCGATGTGATCGAGCCGTTGCGCGTCGAGGTGATCCGTTCCTGCAGATCGCCCATCTCCGTCGCCAGCGTCGGCTGATAACCGACCGCGCTCGGCATGCGGCCGAGCAGCGCCGACACTTCCGAGCCGGCCTGCGTGAAGCGGAAGATGTTGTCGATGAAGACTAGCACGTCCGCATTCTCCTGATCGCGGAAGTACTCGGCCACCGTCAGCCCCGAGAGACCGACGCGAAGGCGTGCCCCCGGCGGCTCGTTCATCTGACCGTAGATCAGCGCACAGGAGTCGATCACGCCGCTCTCCTGCATCTCGAGGTACAGGTCGTTCCCCTCGCGCGTGCGCTCGCCCACGCCGCAGAACACGGACTTTCCACCGTGTCCCTTCGCGACGTTGTTGATCAGCTCCATGATCACGACCGTCTTGCCGACGCCGGCGCCGCCGAAGAGGCCGATCTTTCCTCCCTTCACGAACGGGGCGATCAGGTCGATGACCTTGATGCCCGTCTCGAAGACTTCCGTCTTCGGCTCGAGGTTCACGAAGTCCGGACGCTTCCGATGGATCGGCCAGCGGAGCGCGTCCTTGGGGATCGGCGCGCCGTTGTCCACCGGCTCGCCGAGCACGTTGAGGATGCGGCCGAGCGCCGTCGCGCCAACGGGCACGGAGATCGCCGCACCGGTGTCGACCACCTCCATCCCGCGGACGACGGCGTCCGTGGAGCTCATCGCGACCGCGCGCACCTGATTCCGGCCGATGTGCTGCTGCACCTCGACCGTCACCTTGATGACCTGACCAGAGTCGGTCGTCGCGTTGATCTCGAGCGCGTTGTACAGCTCGGGCAGGTGGCCCGACTCGAACTCGACGTCGAGCACCGGGCCGATGACCTGAACGACCTTGCCGACGTGCGTTGATGCGATCGCGGTTGCCATGGATTATCCCTGGAGTGCCGCAGCGCCGCCGACGATCTCGGCGATCTCCTGCGTGATCTGCGCCTGACGGGCGCGGTTGTATGTGCGACGGAGGACGTTGAGAATGTCCCCGGCGTTGTCGGTCGCGTTCTTCATCGCGGTACGGCGCGCGGACTGCTCGCCGGCCACCGTCTCCACGAGCGCGCGGTACACGGAGTTGCGCACGTAGGAGGGGAGCAGCTCGGTGAGGATCGCCTCGGCATTCGGAAACAGCAGGTAGTCGCGCTGCACGCCGCCCGCCTTCGCCGTCGGCGGCGTGACCGGAAGAATCCGGTCCGTCGTCGGCGGCGTGCTGAGCACCGAGTTGAACTTGCTGTAGGTGACGTACACCCCGTCGATCGTGCCGGCGACGTAGTCCGCCATCAGCCCGTCGACGATCTCCGAGGCATTCTCCGCCGTCGGCCGGTCGGTGATGTCGACGCGCTGCGACGCGAGCGCGCGTCCAACGTATTTGAAGTAGCCGACGCCCTTCTTGCCGATCACGTGGACGTCGACCTGCACGCCACTCCGCTCCAGCTCGACGATCTGGGCGCGCGCCTGCTTGATCAGGTTGGCATTGAATCCGCCAGCCAGACCGCGGTTGCTCGTGAGCACCACGAGCGCCACCCGACGCGGCTGCGCCGGCTGCCGGAGCAGCGGAAAGCGCTCCGCGAGCTCCGGCGAGTAGAGGCTCGAGATCACCTCGGTCAACGCGTTCGCGTACGGGCGTGCCGCGACCACGCGGTCCTGCGCGCGCTTCATCTTCGAGGTCGCGACCATCTCCATCGTGCGCGTGATCTTCCGCGTGTTCTCGACGGACTTGATGCGACCCTTGAGCTCACGTCCCTTAGCCATGCGTCACGCTCCCGCGATTGGGATTGGGCTGCACGCTACAGGCTGGCGGCGGTGAACGACGGCGCGCCCTTGCCGGCCACCTTCTTGTACTCCTCGATGCCGCGCTTGAGGTCGGCCTCGACCTCCTTCGAGATCGCCTTCTCGGTGCGAATGCGCTCGCCGACCTGCGGGAACTGCGCGGCCATGAACTCGTGGAACCCCTTTTCCCACTCGCGAAGGGAGGCGACGTCCACGTCGTCGATGTAGCCGTTCGCCACCGCGTACAGGATGGTCACCTGCTGGTCCACCGGCATGGGCTGGTACTGGCCCTGCTTCAGCACTTCGACGGTGCGCGCGCCGCGCTCGAGCTGCTTCTTCGTGGCGGCGTCGAGGTCGGAGGCGAACGATGCGAACGCCTCGAGCTCGCGGTACTGCGCCAGGTCGAGACGGAGGCGGCCGGCCACCGAGCGCATCGCCTTGATCTGCGCCGAGCCACCGACGCGGCTCACCGAGATGCCGACGTTCACCGCCGGGCGAACGCCGGCGTAGAACAGGTCGGCCTCGAGGAAGATCTGTCCGTCAGTGATCGAGATGACGTTCGTCGGGATGTACGCTGACACGTCACCCGCCTGCGTCTCGATGATCGGAAGCGCGGTGAGCGAGCCACCCGGCTTCAGGATGTTGGTACCGTCGACGACCTTCGGATCTTCCGACAGCTTCGCCGCGCGCTCGAGAAGACGCGAGTGGAGATAGAACACGTCGCCCGGGAACGCTTCGCGTCCAGGCGGACGGCGCAGCACGAGCGAGAGCTGGCGATACGCGGCGGCCTGCTTCGACAGGTCGTCGTAGACGCACAGCGTCGGCTGGCCCTCGTTGTACATGAAGTACTCGGCCATCGCGCATCCCGAGTAGGGCGCGATGTACTGCATCGGCGCGGGATCCGACGCCGACGCCACGACGACGATGGTGTACGTCATCGCGCCGGCGGCGGTGAGCCGCTCCACGACCGACGCCACAGTCGACGCCTTCTGGCCGATCGCGACGTAGACGCAGGTGACGCCCTGCCCCTTCTGGTTGATGATCGTGTCGACCGCGATGGCCGTCTTGCCGGTGCCGCGATCGCCGATGATCAGCTCGCGCTGGCCGCGCCCGATCGGGATCATCGCGTCGATCGACTTGATGCCCGTCTGCAGCGGCTCCTTCACCGGCTGGCGCACGATGATGCCTGGCGCCTCGCTCTCGACCTTGCGGGTCGTCGTCGCGAGAATGTCGCCCTTGCCGTCGATCGGCCGTCCGAGCGCATCGACCACGCGGCCGACGAGCTGGGGCCCGACGGGCACCTCGAGCACGCGCCCGGTGCGGCGTACCTCGTCGCCCTCCTTGAGCTGGAGGTAGTCGCCGAGGATGACGGAGCCGATGTTGTCTTCTTCGAGGTTGAGCGCGAGCGCGGTGACGGTGTTGCCCGTCTCGCTCGACAACACCTCGAGCATCTCACCCGCCATCGCCTTCTGGAGGCCATAGATGCGAGCGATTCCGTCCTTCACTTCGAGGACGGAACCCACCTCCTCGACGTCGAGCTCGTGGAGGTCGGCGGCTTCGATCTCCCTGAGGAGGATGTCTTTGATCTCGCCGGGTCGGAGCGTGGTTTCGGTAGCCATACGAGGGGTCAGAAGAGGCGACTGGGCCGAAGGCGGTCTAGCTTGTGAAAATTATCACAAGGCCGGGCAGGAAGCAACTCTCGGGGTTCGGCGCGCGTTCGCGCCGGCTCGCCTGAATCGGGTCACGTCGCAGCAACTGACGGGCCTAACATCATCACCATGTCCTCAGGCCTACGAGAGCTTCGAGTCTGGCAGGAGTCGGTCGCCCTCGCTGGCGACGTCATCCGCGCGGTCCGGCCCGGCATCCGCCGAGAAACCAAGGTCTTGTCCGACTCCGTCCTGCTGACCGCTCTGGCGGTCGGGTCCAACATCGCCGACGGCTTCGCCCGCCCCTCCGCCGCCGAGCAGCGCGAATCGTACATCGCGGCCAAACGTGCCCTGCTCCGCCTGGAAACCGAGCTCGCCATCTCTCGGCAGGCAGAGCTCGTCCCAGCCGGAGCCTTCACCGAGCTGTGCGCCAGGACGAGCCAGGTCACTCGGCTCCTCACAGGCTATCTCGTCTATCTGGACCGCCAGATCGCCGAACGGGACGCTGCCCACGGAGCACCGACCCAACCTTCTCCGGCGTCTAGCCCCGGCTCCTCCCATGCCCGCGCGTGAATCGCTCCACCAGATCCACCGCGCGGAGCCGCGCGAGCGACGTCGGCTTCGTGCCGACGATCCGCTGGGCCGTGCTGGAGAGATGTGACGAGCTCGCGAAGTCGAGCACTTCGGCGATGTCGCGCACATCGTAGCCTGGGTTCTTCGCCAGCTCGGCCGCCGCGATCAATCGCACCAGGTCGATCACTCGCTTCAGGTTCGGAGCGCCCTCGGCGGCGAACGTGCGGCTCAGATGCTCTCGAGTCACGCCGAGCGCGTCCGCCAGAAGCTGCGTACGCACGGGCCGGCCGGCCCATCCGACGATGCAGCGCCAGGCCGATTGTTGGAGCGGAGTGTCGAGCGCGAGCGCCTCGGGCGGATCGGACAGCGCACCCACGAAGCGCGCCGAGAACGACTGACGCAGCACCAGGTCGCGCAGCACCGTGTCGTCCACCGATTCCACGAGCACGTCCGCGAAGTCGAGCGCGGCGCACTGCGCCAACGCGGGTGATTCAGACGCGCGCAGCGCCGTGAGCCCGAAGAACGGAACGCTCGGAAACTCACGAGCCAGCCGCGCACCGCGCCACGTGTCTTCACCAGCGGCAGCGAGATCGATGATCGCCGCATCGACGAGCGAAGACCTGAACAGCCCCTCGAGCTCCTCGGGCGATCTCGCCATGAGCAGCCTCGCCCGTCGCCGTGGAAACGACGCTCGGGCGACCGTGCGTGCACGCTCTCTCGACGAGAAGAGAACGACTACCGGCGGCGGCGCGCCCCCGCGCGCGAGCGACAATCCGTTGGTCGAGCGAGCCGAAGTCACGCCACCCCCTCGTCGGAAGCGACGTCCAGCAACAAGCCGAGCTGAATGTCCGCGGGCCGTGTGCTGGGTAGTGTCGGGGCCGCCTCGTTCGACGCGCCCGGCCCGACGATCATCTCGTGCGCGCGGCAGAGCACCTTCCGCGCGTTCGTGTACGAAATCGCCGTGCGCGCGTCGTCGTACGGCACCCACTGGCAGGCGGTGATTCCTTCGGCCTGCTGGGGGTGCGTGTCCGCCTGGGTGGTCTGCATGAGGTAGAAGTGGCAGACCTTGTGAATCAGCTGACCGCGGAAGCGGAAATACCAGTCGATCGTCTCGATCTGCCCGCGAAGTGCGAGATCACCGAGCCCGGTCTCCTCGCGCACTTCGCGCAGCGCTGCCTCCTCGGCGCGCTCGCCCGACTCGAGATGTCCCTTGGGGAACCCCCAGTTCTGATAGCTGTCTCTGATGAGCAGGAACAGCGCTCGTCCGTCATGGAGTCGATAAACGACTCCACCCGCCGATGTCTCCCGCTGAGCGCGCGCGCGAGTCATCGAGGGAGATCCTCAGACGCCTGCTGCCAGGACGCCGCCAGGCACGCCGCCGTCGTCCTCAGTCGGGCGACCTTCGACGAACTGCCGGACCACGGGATCGGTGGTCGACTTGATCTCCTCGACCGTGCCCTCCCAACGCACTCGGCCCTGATACAGCATGGCGATCCGCGTGCCGACCGTGAACGCACTGCGCATGTCGTGCGTGATCACGATGCCGGTGACGTGCAGCTTCTCGCGCATGCGCACCATCAGCTGGTCGATCACCGCGCTCGTCACCGGGTCGAGTCCCGTGGTGGGCTCGTCGTACAGGATGTACTTGGGACGGAGCGCGATGGCGCGAGCGATGCCGACCCGCTTGCGCATCCCGCCCGACAGCTCGGCGGGATAGCGGTCGCGCACTCCCGGAAGATCGACCAGATCGAGCGCCTCTTCGACGCGCTGGGTGATCTCGCTCTCGCCGAGCTCGCCCTGCTTCCGCAAACCCATGGCGACATTCTCGCCGATGGTATAGGAGTCGAAGAGCGCGGCGAACTGGAAGACGTACCCGATCCGCGCCCGAAGTGCATAGAGCTCTCGGCGGGACAGCTCGGGCACGTTCAGCCCGTCGACCCACACCTCGCCGGAGTCGGGCTCGAGCAGACCGACGATGTGCTTGATGGCGACCGACTTTCCGGTGCCCGAATAGCCGATGATCACCGTCGTCTCCCCCTCCGGAACGTCGAGGGTGAAACCGTCGAGGACGCGCTTCGGGCCAAAAGCCTTGTGGACGTTCTTGAGCTGAATCATGAACGACGGTGGTGGGTGGGGGGGTGGGGAGTCACTGCGCTCGCCACGCCTACCTCGACATCACGAAAGTGATACAAAAGCACACCGGGTGCCAGATCTTGCGCGGCGGCCCGGACAGTGTGCGGAAATAGCAAACGGGGCGGCCTGTAGAGGCCGCCCCGTTCCACGTCATGATGTCATTCCCTACCCTCGACTCCCCACCGTCTCAGGCGGCGAAGCTCCCGAGTGCACGGCCGACGTCGCCTTCCCGCAGCCGCTTGAGGGCCCGATCACGAAGCTGGCGGACGCGCTCCCGAGTGACACCAAGCATCGAGCCGATCTCCTCGAGCGTATGCTCGCGGCCGCCTTCGAGGCCGAAATACAGCCGCAGCACCTTCGCGTCTCGTGGCGGCAACGTCGAGAGCGCTTGTTCGATCTCGTCCGTGAGGAAGCGGTTCATCGCCTCTTCCTCGGTGTCGGGCATCTCGTCGGCGACGAAGCGCTCGATGAGCGAGCGATCGCCCTCGGGATCCATCGGCGCATCGAGCCGGACGTCGCTCGTGTTGAGCGCGGCGAGCGACTGCACGACATCGACCGAGAGACCGGTGAGCTGCGACAGCTCTTCGGGACTCGGCTCGCGATTCAACTTCTGCCGAAGGATCTCACTCGCCTTGATGATGCGCGAGAGATCGGCGGTGCGGTTGAGTGGAACGCGAACCGTGCGGCCCTGGCGCGCGAGCGCGGAGAGGATGGCCTGACGGATCCACCACACCGCGTACGAGATGAACTTGACGCCCTGATCCGGATCGAACTTCCTCGCGGCGGTGAGCAGACCGACGTTCCCCTCACCGATGAGATCGATGAGCGGCAGTCCGCGGTTCTGGTACTTCTTGGCCACGGAGATGACGAATCGCAGGTTTCGCTTGACGAGCTCCTGGAGCGCGTCCTGGTCGCCGGCGCGAATCTTCTTCGCCAGCTCGATCTCCTCGGTGCCCTTGAGCAGCGGATAGGTGGAGACTTCGTAGAGGTACTGGTCTAGGATGTCGCGCTCGGGCTCGTTTGGAGCGATTCCCGCGGGCGCGGCACGGCGGCGGCGTGGCTTCTTCACTTCAGTCATGATGTCCTCGAACAGGTCCTACGCGTGAGAGTAGGCATCTATGAGCAGCGACGGCCGAACCGCGACGACGACGGAGCGAACAACAGAGTTGAACCGGTCGAGCGAGGCGTCGCAATGCTGCTGGGAATTTGTTGCGCAGCCGCGAGCGCGCTGGGAGCACGAGCAAGTGGAACTGACGCCGAACGTGTTGGCCAGAATCACCTGATCCTGCCGCGTGCAAAATACCGGCCTAATGGCGTTCCGCTAGCCCCGATTTCTTGACATCAGATATACCCTCGGCTATTGTTCGCGGTTCCTGCTGGGAACGTTCGTTTCGCGTCTCCAGCAGGACCCCGGGGGCGTAGCTCAGTTGGGAGAGCGCTTGAATGGCATTCAAGAGGTCAGGGGTTCGATTCCCCTCGCCTCCACTGGGCCGCCGATCAGAAAGTGTTGTTTCGTCGGCGAGCGAGTCGGTGCATGACGTGATGGTCGCAGGAATGAAGTGCATCGACGTCGTGCGAGACGTGCGGGAATAGCTCAGTTGGTAGAGCACAACCTTGCCAAGGTTGGGGTCGCGGGTTCGAGTCCCGTTTCCCGCTCTGTCGCGATCACGGTCGCGACACGGTGATACCATGCGAAGGCGGCGAGTTGATCGCCCGGCTTCGCGAGGGGCGGTTAGCTCAGTTGGTTAGAGCGCCACGTTGACATCGTGGAGGTCACAAGTTCGAGTCTTGTACCGCCCATAGGGTTGCCTCCGGCCAGTCGCCGGAGGCTTTCTTTTGCCTCGGCCGCACGCGTCGGTTGGGTTGACTGGAGCGTGCGTTCGGCCTATAATCCGCGTCTGCTTTCGATCTGCTTCACGAGATCGACGCGGCGTCGTTTCATGAGCGCCCGTAGCTCAATTGGATAGAGCATCTGACTACGGATCAGAAGGTTGGGGATTCGAGTTCCTCCGGGCGCATCGGCGAAGTCATCTGCAGCACACGGTTCGGCGGGGCGTAGCGTAGCCCGGTAGCGCGCCTGCTTCGGGAGCAGGAGGTCGCTGGTTCAAATCCAGTCGCCCCGACCATCGATAGCAACTGTTCACGAAACCGCCCTCTCATTGGAGGGCGGTTTCGTTTTTTGTCGCCCTCGTGGTGCGAGATAGCTGGCCGAGCCCCAAGGTCGACCGAGCTCGGCACTCGTCTCGCTTCGCTGGTCCTGGAAGTCAGGGACGTACCGGCACCGTCGCACCCTTTGGCGCATCGCTCCCCGCGGCCGGTGGGGGCGCGCTGGGTGCTGGGCCGGTGAACCACTCCAGCACGTGCGCCGCCTCCGCGATGTCGACACCACGTTCCCGCACGCGTCGCGCGGCGTCCGCTTTTCCCTGCTGCTCGAGAACCGCGCCGAGCAGAATACCGGTCGAGGTGTACAGAGCCGGAATTCCGGCGGAGGGGCGGTCCACCCAGTCGCCGCGTTTGATGATCGCATCCGGCGCGCGATAGACGTCGCGCCACAACGTCATAGAGCGCGGAACGTCGACGTGGCCGATTCCGCTGACCTCCACCGTGTCGGGACTCGACACGACCGGGGTCGTGGACACCTTTGCCACGAGCCCCTGCACCAGGGTGTACGCGTCGAGTCCGAGTGTCTCGGGATAGGACGCGGTCGTGCGAGAGATGTAGAAGGGCCGCACGCCGATGTTGTCCTTGAGCATCTGCAGCACGAGCAGGTCCGATCGCAACGGGACACCGAACTCGAGGCGGCGCGGATCGATGACGGCGCGGATCGCGCCCTGTTGGAATACCACGGGCTGCCGAACGTCGAGATACTCGGGCACGGACGCGAGCTCCGCATTGCTCAGGCTGAGCACGGGACGGGTGGGCATCGGCCACTGGCGGCCCCGATATACGGCAGGTCCGGCCGCCTCGTCGTAGGGCACGATCGGACGTCGGATCAATCCGCGCGCATACCAGTCGGTGTTGAGCAGCGACGTCACCGCCACCGTCACGTCGCGACGAATACCCTCGACGTCCTGTGCATACCAGAGTGGAAAGGTGTCGTTGTCGCCGGCGGTGATCAGCACACCGTAGGGCTCCACGGAGTTCAACACGTCGTGCGCCCACTCGCGTGTCGCCCACTCACCCGCGCGCGATGCCGCCCGCCAGTTGCCCAGCAGAGGCAACGCACCGAACAACATCACCGGAGCGAAGGCGCGCCATCGCGTCGTGCCCTTGGTGCTCTCGGCGAGTGCGCGCCACACACCGACGAGACCGAGCGCCGCCCACACGCTCCACGCCGAGTAGCTCCAGAGGTAGAAGTAGTCGCGGTCGCGCACCTCGCGATCGACACCGGCGAGCCCCGGAGCCTGCGACGCACCGTACTTGAAGTTCATGTAGTACACGAGCGCCAGCGTGACGGTCAGCACGAGCGGGCCGAAGAACCAGAATGACGCTCGATCGCGCTTCCAGTGCACGACGCCGCCACCGATGCCCAGTGCGAAGAACATCACTGCGAGCGCTCCTTGCAGGATGCTCTGCGCGCCATGCGGATCGCGCAGCCATTGCCACTTGAAGTAGAGCCACCACATGCCGAGCTGCGCGGAGAACGGCGCCTGACGGTCGGACAGATTCGGCTTGCCGTACTGCACGCGGTTGACGTTGTCCATCAGCCGCTTGACCGTCGTGTCCGAGAAGGTGCACGAGAAACCGATCTTCTCGGTGCATCCCGTGGGCTCTCCCTCGTTGAGCGTCGGATGATGGGCGGCGCGAAGGGGCTCGACCGCGAACGGGGTGAGCCCGACCGCCAGCGCGACGATCGCGGCCGCGATGAGCTTCCAGCGCAGCAGCGTCCGCGGCCGGCGCACCAGCACGGCGGTCGCCACGGCGGGGCCGACGAGAAATCCCGCCGGGTGATTGGCGTAGCCAAGCCCGATGAGATACGCGATCAGGACGAGGATGCGGTCGGCCTTTCTCCCGTCGGGATCGTCGCACCAGCGGACGGTGAGCCACGAGACGATCGCGAAGAACGCGAGCGAGACCGTGTAGACCTTTTCGTTGACGACGCTCTGGTTCCACACGGTGAACGCGGTCGCGCTGAGCAGTGCGGCGAGACCTGCACCCGCGAGCCGCACCGGTCGCAGCGCGATCCACTGCGCGAGCACGCGCTCGGCGACGAGGAACCAGATGCCGGCCGCCGCGGCGCTCGAGACGGCGGCGAGCAGGTTCACTCGATACGCCACGTTGCCGAGGGGGAGCAGCGAGGCGACTCGCCCGAGCAGCACGAACAGCGGATTTCCAGGCGGGTGCGGGATGCCGAGGGTATACGCCGCCGTGATGTACTCGCTCGCGTCCCACATCGCGGTGGTGGGCGCGAGCGTGATCACGTACAGAAGCAGCACGAGCGCGCTCGCGATGCCGGCCGCGCCATACGACGGGCGCAGCTCGACGACGCGGTTGGAGGGCGAGGTCACGTCACTCACCGAGGATGGCCAATGGCACGAGACACAGATACGAGAGCACGAGGAGCACGGGCGCCACGGTGATGCCGCCGCGCACGAGATCCGCGTAACCGAACATCAGGGCGAGCGCCGCCGCGACGCGCACTCCGTGCGCGCGGCGGCCTGCCGCGAAGAGCGAGATGGACACGAACGCTCCGGAACGATGTGGCCGAGCGCGCCGAGCGCGCGCTCGATGGTCAATTCGCCGCTCGCGCGACGTTGAGGAGGGAGTACAACCGTCCGTCTGCTCCGCGCGCGGAGCGCTCCGCGCGCGGATCGGGAACCCAGCGCGTGTCGTCGACGACGAACGCGTAGCGGTGCTCACCGTCGCGCAACGCCAGCGTTACCGACCAGCGACGTCCATCCGCGTCCCGCTCGAGCGGCGTGGCCTGCGCGCTCGACGGAGCGAAGTCGCCGGTGATCGCGACCTGGCGCGCACTTGGCGCGTCGAACATCAGCCGCACCAGCCGCAGCGTATCGTGCAGCGCGCCGACCACCGTGTCACCGAGCACCACGGAGGACACACCGCGTGAATCATCGCTCCGCGCCGCGGGCAAGATCGCCGAGAGGGTGCTGATCCCCCCGATGCCCGCGGCGAACGCCAGCCCGACAATGGAATGACGCGTCATGCGCGACCAGGGATCGAGCCGGCGGCGCGGATGTCCCTGCTGGGCTGCACGCCGAACGCGCTCCATCACCTTCTGCTTCGCGCGCGCATCCACGCTGACCGGCGCGCGCAGCGCGGTGGCAACCCGTCGCTCGAAATCCTCAGACACTCGGTACCTCCTGCAGTATTGCGCGCAGGCGCGCGAAGGCACGCTGCACTCTCATCTTGAGCGCCGACTCTCCCGCACCCGTGATCTTCGACATCGCTTCGTACGTCAGGTCCTCGCCGTACTTGAGGACGATCGCTTCGCGCTGCTCGTCAGGAAGCTGCGCGAGCGCGTGCTCGAGCTCGGGCCACGCACCCTCCCCAGCGTTCGCGTCGACGGCGAAGTCGAACGACAGCGGATCGAGATCGGGAAACACCGCGTCTCGCCGTCGCGACCGCGCCAACACCGTCCGGCACTGGTTGACCAGGATTCGGGTGAGCCACGCCGAGAACAGCTCGCGCTCCTCGTAGTCGTCGAGCGCCTTGAACGCGCGGAGAAACGCGTCCTGAATCGCCTCTTCTGCGTCCTCACGATTGCCGAGAATTCGCACCGCGATGCGCGCGCACCTCTCGTAGTGGCGGTCGACGAGGCGCGAGAACGCCTCGACGTCGCCGGAGAGCACCTGATGGATGATCGCGCGATCGCTCATATCTGTCCCCAACAACTCGGGCGAGCGGAAAAATCGTCACACCCGATTCTGGCGCTGCTCGCGGCGCGTCTCACGGACGCGCCAGCTCGGCTACGAACCGACGATCGCGGCGCCGCTTCAGCCACAACCCCCACCGCGAGCGAGCGTGAACGCCGCCCCACTCCACGATCGCGCGACCGTCGGCCGTATCGAGGAGACAGCTCTCGCTCGCCCGCCGACGAGCAGGGGGCGCAACGGAACCGTGCAGCGCGGCTCGCAGTGAAGGCTCCAGCAAGGCGCCTTCGTTGGTTGGACGATCGCCAGCCTGCGCGTCCCGTGACGCGCAGGCGCCGGCAGCCCATACGGGAGACCCATCGCGCGCGCGCAGCGACCGATCCACCAGTAGGCGGCCGTGCGCGTCGTGCGGGAGCTCGCCGTGCGCGATCGCGGCAGGTGGCGCCCCAGAGGTGGACCACAGCACGAGATCCGCGGGGAGCGACGCGCCCGAGGCGAGCAGGACGCGAGCGCCGGTGACCTCGACCACCCTCGAGCCGAGCGCGAAACAGACCCCCGCGCGCTCCAACGCCCGATGCGCCACATCGCGGCACGGCGATCCGTCTGAGAGAATGGTGCCGGCGCCGTCAACGATCGTCACGATACCGCCGTGCTGCGCTTTTCGCAGGAGCCGGTGGATCGCGAACGCCGTCTCGACTCCCGTCGTGCCCGCACCCACCACGACACAGTCGATGGAGCGCTGGGCGGCGGCGACACACGCGTCGATCGAGGCACGAACCTCCGCGATGGCCGATGCCGGCCGAAGGGGCAGCGCGTGATCCACGACGCCGGGCAGGTCCGCCCCCTCGGGCCAGCTCACGGTGTCGAGCGAGCAGACGTCGAAGGGAAGCCGCTCGTCGCCCGTCACGACGACTCGCTCGTCGCGGTCGATTCGACTCGCGACACCGCGCAGCAGACGCGCGCCCGCGCGGTCTGCGAGAGCGGCCACGTCGACTCGCGCTTCGTCGAGAGTGTACGCGCCCGACAACAGTCCCGCCGCCATCGCGTGGTCGTACGTCTCGGTCTCCTCGCTGACGAGAACGATCTCGGCTCCGCGAACAAGCGAGCCCGCGAAGGCGCGCAGCACGGTCAGATGCGCGCGCCCCGCTCCCACGAGCACGAGTCGTCGGAGCATCCTCGGTTCGCTGGCCGCTCTGCTCAGGGCTGCGTCCTCGCGTGCAGCCCCGCCGCGCGAAGCCACGCTGGGTAGCCACCTTCGACATCAGTGATGTCCTCGATCCCACCTGCGCGCAGGAGGCTCGCGGCAATGGCGCTGCGCGCACCTCCCTGGCAGTGCACCACGAGCGGCCCGAGTCGACGCAACTCCTCGATGCGCCCCGCCAGGCGAGAGAGCGGCACGTGGATCGCTCCGGGGATATGTCCCGCCGCCCACTCACTCTCGTTTCGGACGTCCACGACAGTTCCACCGTTCGGGTGCGCAGCCAGCTCCGCTCCCGAGACGACGGGAACGCTCGAGAGCCCCCCCGGCGCCAGCTCGACGAGTGCCGACGGCTCGACCGCTCCGAGCACGCGATCGAAGCCGATCACGGCGAGGTCGCGCATCGCGTCCAACGCCGCGTCGCGAACCGGCGGATCGGCGACGAGCACGATTTCCCGGTCCGGCTCCAGCAGAGAGCCGGCCCAGTGAAGGAACGTGCGCGAACGAGGGATGCTGATCGCGCCTCGAAGATGACCTCGAAGAAAGTCCGCCGACGCGCGCACATCGACGATGCGGGCGCCCGCGCGGACAGCGTCGAGGAGCGCAGACTGCGACATCGGCTCGAGCGGGGGCATCGGCGACACGCCGCGCGCATTGAGCTCCTTCATGCGCGCGAAGTACGCCGGAGGGTCTGGTTGATCACGCAGCGCTTCACGAACGAACGCTTCCTCGTCGTGAAGCTGAAATGCCCAGTTCGTGTGCAGCTCGTAGCCGAGAGTGGTCTGCGGCACCGCGCCGAGCGACTTACCGCATCCCGAGCCCGCCCCGTGGCCCGGCCACACCTGGAGGAATTCCGGCAGCGTCCGCAACGTCTGAATCGAGTGGAAGAGCTGCGACGCCGCGCGCGTCATCGAGCCCTGCACTCCCACGGCGCGCTCCAGCAGATCGGGGCGGCCGACGTCACCCGCGAAGAGCAGATCTCCGGTCAGCAGTCCAACGGGGAGTGGACTCGTCGCCAGATCCGTCACGACGAACGTCAGGTGCTCTGGAGTGTGCCCGGGCGTGTGCCGAGCTCGCACCTGGACGGCGCCAACGTCGATCGTGTCTCCGTTGCGAAGCGGGCGGGCACCCGTGCGTTCGGCGCGTGCGCGGCCGGCCTCCTCACCACCTTCCGCCGACAGCAACAGCTCGGCGCCCGTCGCCTCTGCCAGCGCTTCCGCGCCGGAGAGGAAGTCTGCGTGAAGGTGCGTCTCCGTGACGTAGGTGATCCGGACGTCCTCGTGCGCGGCGGCCTCGAGGCACGGCTGGATGTCGCGCAGCGGATCGACGACCAGCGCCTGGCGCGTCGTCTCACAGGCAATCAGATAGCTCGCTTGGGCGAGCCTGTCATGGTACAGACGCCGGAAGATCATCGTGGCTGGTGGCGGGACGGGCCGTTGCTTGTGAGGGCTCCGGCGCTCAGTTAAACTATATGGCTCGCCGAGTGTGCACGCGATGACGTGTCATCGGGGAAAGTGCCTGCGTGCGTAGCTCAGCTGGATAGAGCGCTTGCCTCCGGAGCAAGAGGTCGTGGGTTCGAATCCCGCCGCGCGCACTGCGTGATTTTCGAGGCCCCGTCGTCCTTTGGACTGCGGGGCTTCGTGCTGAGAACAGACGGTCGCCGATGGCCAACCCGTCCGCCGTGCAGCAGTGGCTCAGCCATTGCACAGGCCGCTCGTATCTCCCGCCTCGACCTCCCTCCTCTCGATACCGCATGGCGCGACGGCTCGCCTGGTCCGACGTCCGCGGTGGTCTTCTGGCCGCCCTTGCGATCGTGGCCGTAACGATTGCCACCCTGAAGTACGCTCGAGTCGGCGCGCTGCGTGGCGGCACCATCCGACTCTACGCACTCGTGGGGGAAGCGCGCGGCGTCCTCAAAGGCTCCGAGGTGTGGCTGAGCGGACAGAAGATCGGCAAGGTGACAGACATCCAGTTCCGGTCGCCGTCCGTTGCCGACACCACGACCAGGCTTCTGCTCACCCTGGACGTGCTCGATCGGTATCGCGGCGCGATGCATCGCGATGCGGAGGCGCAGATCCGAGCCGGCGGGTCGGTCATCGGCGCGGTGGTGGTCTATCTCACGCCGGGCACGGTCGCCGCACCGATGCTCCGAGACAATGACACGCTGCGTGCGCGTGCGCAGTTGGACCTCGAAGGCTCGACGGCCGGGTTCGCCGTCGCGACGCGAGAGTTCCCGATGATCATGAAGAACGTCAAGGATCTTCGGCAGCAGCTCGCGCTCACGCAGGGCACGCTTGGCGCCGTGATCCACGAGGGGATGGCCCAGCGTGGCCAGCTCTCGACCACGGCGGCGAAGATCGGCCAGCTTCGAGACAGAGTGTCGAAGAGAGACGGAACGGTCGGGCTGGCGATGTCCGGACAGTTCGGCCCGCGCGTGAGTCGGGTGCTGGCGCGAACGGACTCCGTGCGCACCCTGCTCTCCTCATCGTCCACATCCTTTGGTCGCTTCCGTCGCGACAGCACGCTTTTGGCCGAGGTGGCCGACATTCGCAACGAGCTCACGATCATACGGGCACAGGTCGACGAGCCACGCGGGACGGCGGGTCGTGTTATGCATGACAGCGCGGTGGTGAGCGCACTCGACGATGCACGGCGAGAGATGAGTCTCCTGGTCGCCGACATCAAGAAGCACCCACTTCGCTACAACCCGTTCTGACGTGCGCAGCGCTCTTGACCCCCTCTCGGGGCACTCCTAGCTTCCCATGCCGCACGGGACCTCTCCCTCCGTCGCCCGCCGCTCGACGCGGCGTGGCTCCCGCCGCCGCTCGCCGATCGCCCAGCCGCCCGCCCCGCGCGTGCCCGCCGATCGTCGCGTCCTCCTCCCGCGCACGTCCCCCCGTGAACATCGCTGAGCTCAAGCGAAAGTCGATGCCGGAGCTGCACGACATGGCCGACACGCTCGCCGTCGTGGAGCACGACGCGATGGGTCGGCAGGATCTGATCTTCCGCATCGAGCAGAAGCTGCTCGACGCGGCGCAGACCCTCATGGGAGAGGGCGTGCTGGAAGTGTTGCCGGAGGGATACGGATTCCTGCGCAGCCAGGACTGGAACTATCTCTACAGCCCCGACGACATCTACGTCTCGCCCTCGCAGATCAAGCGATTCGATCTTCGCACGGGCGACACGGTGGCGGGTCAGGTACGGCCGCCGAAGGAGTGGGAGCGCTACCTCGCGCTGCTGAAGGTGGAGTCCGTGAACGGCGGCGAGCCGGAGGCGGCCAAGGCGCGCATCGGGTTCGACAACCTTCGGCCGCGTTATCCGGATGGCCGTCTGCGGCTCGAGAGCAGCGACGGCGACCTCAGCATGCGCGTGATGGATCTCATCGCGCCGATCGGAAAGGGGCAGCGCGGCCTGATCGTCGCGCCTCCGCGTGCCGGAAAGACGATCCTTCTGCAGAAGATCGCCAACGCCATCGCGGAGAATCATCCCGAGTGCACGCTCATCGTGCTCCTGATCGACGAGCGGCCCGAGGAAGTCACCGACATGCATCGCGAGGTGCGCGGTGAGGTGATCAGCTCGACCTTCGACGAGGAGGCGTCGCGCCACGTGCAGGTGGCCGACATGGTGATCGAGAAAGCCAAGCGGCTCGTCGAGTCTGGAAAGGACGTCGTCATCCTGCTCGACAGCATCACGCGCCTGGCGCGCGCGCACAACTCGGTCATCCCCAGCGGCGGCAAGATCATGTCGGGCGGTCTCGACGCAAAGGCGATGGAGAAGCCGAAGAAGTTCTTCGGAGCGGCGCGCAACGTCGACGGGGGCGGCTCGTTGACGATCATCGCCACCGCGCTGATCGAGACGGGCTCTCGCGCGGACGAGATGATCTTCGAGGAGTTCAAGGGGACTGGCAACATGGAGCTCGTGCTCGCTCGCGAGATCGCCGAGAAGCGCATCTATCCAGCGATCGACATCAATCGATCGGGCACGCGCAAGGAGGAGCTGCTCTTCAGTCCCGAAGAGCTCAATCGCGTGACGCTGCTGCGGACCTTTCTCGCCGACATGCCCGAGGCGGAGGCGATCGAGTTTCTGCTCAAGCAGATGTCGCGCTCGAAGCACAACCGCGAGTTCTTCGTGCAGATGCGCGAAGGGTGAGCGCTACGCCGATGATGCCCGCCGATCGTGGCCGTTGGATGGCTATCGACTGGGGCGAGCGACGCATCGGGCTGGCGCTGAGCGATCCGTCGGGCATGATCGCGACGCCGGCGGGAGTGATCGTCCGACGCGTGGGCAAGCGTGCACCGATCGCCGAGCTCGTGCGCCGCGCGGAAGCGCTGGAGGCGCGCGGCATCGTGATGGGGCTTCCGCTCGACGGGGAGGGCGACGAGACGCCGCGGTCGACCGAATGCCGGCGCGTGGCGACCGAGCTCGCGCGCCGCACCGGCCTGCCGGTGGCACTGCTCGATGAGCGATTCACCACGTCCGCCGCGCTCCGCGGTGTACGCGAAACGGGCGGTCGCGGCAGGGACCGGAAAGCCGACATCGACGCCCTCGCCGCCGCCGTGCTGTTGCAACAGGCGCTGCGCATGCACGCGCTGCCGACGGTCGACCCGAGCGAATCGGTCGATCCGCACGGGGAGTCCGATGCGCCTACGACGTAACGTCTCGGGCACTGGACGTCTCGTCCTGCTCTGTGTGCTCGTCGCCGCTCTCGCGTGTCGTGGAAGTGGCACCGGCGAAGCACGGGTGATCGTTCCACGCGGCGCGACCCTGCGCGTTGCCGCCGACTCGCTCGCGAAGGCCGGCGTCGTACAGAACGCGACCGCGTTCCGACTGTACGCGATGATCGGAGGCCGCGACCGCTCGATCCGCGCGGGCACCTACGTAATGAAGCGCGGACGGCCGTGGGGTGACGTGCTGGACGATCTGCGTGGCGGAAAGGGAATGGAGCCCTCGATCACGATCCCCGAGGGTTGGTCACTCAGCCAGATCGTGCCCCAGCTCGCGCGCGTGCTGGATTCACCGGTCGATTCAGTCGAGGCCGCGGTGCGCGACACGGCACTTCTGCATCTGCTGGACGTGCCGACACCGACACTCGAGGGCTATCTGTTCCCTGACACGTACGTGTTCCCGCAGGGAACCACGCCTCGTGCCGCGGTACGCATCATGGTCGATCGTTTCCTGCGCGTCTGGCAGCCGGAGTGGGATCAGCGGCTGCAGGCGATGGCGATGACGCGGAACGACGTGATGGCGCTCGCGTCCATCGTGGAGAAGGAAGCTCGGCTCCCTGAGGAACGGCCGGTGATCGCGGCCGTATATCTGAATCGGGTCAAGGCGGGAATGCTGCTCCAGGCGGATCCGACGGTGCAGTACGCGCTCGGCCACCACGTGGCGCGTGTGCTGTACAAGGATCTCGAAGTGGACTCGCCGTACAACACCTATCGGCACGCTGGATTGCCACCCGGGCCGATCGCATCGCCGGGGCGACCATCGATCGTCGCCGCGCTGAATCCGGCGAACGTG
>DASYMZ010000087.1:0-91689 GCA_036008805.1 Gemmatimonadaceae bacterium | reverse complement strand
CGAGTAGAACGGCAGCCCGCCGATGTTGGCGCGGCCCTCGTTCGCCATCTGCGCGAACTGAAGACCGTTGAGCATCGCGATCTTCCTGCCCGGCGTCTGGTATCCGTAGGAGGCGTCGAGCGTGACGTTGTTGCGGCCGCGAGTGCCGCGCTTCGTCGTGATCAGCACGACGCCGGCCGCGCCGCGCGCGCCGTAGATCGCCGTCGACGAGGCGTCCTTGAGCACCTCGATGTTCTCGATGTCGCTCGGACTGATCGAGGAGAGCGGGTTCTGATAGGGATCGTTCGACGAGGTCCCGGTGATCGCCGGCACGCCGTCGATCACGTAGAGCGGCTCGGTGTTCGCGGCGATCGAGTTGGTGCCGCGGATGCGGATCGACAGCCCGCCGCCCGGCGCGCCGTTGTTCTGCGTCACCTGCGCGCCCGCCACGCGGCCCTCGAGCATCTGGCCGACATTGGCGGTGACGGGCACTGGCACGTCGGAGACGTTCACGGAGGAGACGGCGCCGGTGACGTCCTGCCGGCGCTGGGTGCCGTAGCCGACCGTCACGACCGCCTCGAGCTGCACCGACTGCGCGGCGAGTGTGAAGTCCGCCGTCACGGGCTGGTTGGCCACGGTGACGGATTTCGTCTGCGGCGCGAAGCCGATGAGCATCGCGCGGAGGGTGTGGGTGCCCTCGGGGACGTTGGCGATGGTGTAGCGGCCTTCGGCGCTGCTGATCGCGCGGAGCTGGGTGCCCACGACGAGGACCTGGGCATTGGCGAGTGGCCGGCCGGTCGCATCGGTGATGCGGCCGGAGACGATGGCCGCCATGACGCGCCCGTCGGCGGTCGGCGTCGTGCGTGCCGGGTTCGGCAACGCACGAGCAGGGCCGCTGCCAAGACCGAGCGCGGCAGCGGCACAGAACAGAGTGAGTCTCGTCATCATGCGTGTGGCTGGATGGAGAGGTCGCGACGAGCACGAGAGGCGTGCGATCGCGGGGAAGCTGGACCTGTCTGGAACTGATGTTTATTCGGTCGCTCGAGCGTCGGTCGGGCACGAGCATCTGTCAGAGCGCCTGACAAATGACCTGTTTTACTGATTTTGACGGTTAGCTAGAATAACACCGGACGCACGGCGTCGCGATCGGCATCCCGGACGTGCGTGCGCACCTTCGACGGCCTCGCGAATCGACGTCGCGCATCGATTCAAGCGCGTCTCTCATGGTCTGCCTCTTCACTCCTCCCTGCTGCAGAGCGTGCGCGCTGCGCCGCCTGCGACGCAGACCATCGCCCTACTGGACCCACGGTGACGCCAGTTTGGTCACGCATGCGAGTCGATTGGTTGCCAGCTAAGTACTTGCGTCGAAGCGACTTCTACCGTTGCAACCAAAAACTTTCCGAGTGCGGTCGGCCGACCGCGGCGCGCGGGCAACCACCTCCGCCACCCGTAACCCGCAGCCGACGATCACGACTCCGACGGCCAACAGACCGCCGGAATAGCTCACTCCGCCATCACGGAATTTGTCGGTTATCTGAACGATTGTCCGCCGCGCAAATTACGTGCAAGCACCCCCCGGGACGGACTCCTGGGGACGGACTCCTGGGGACGGACTCCTCGGGACGGAGTCCAGGGGCCGCAGTCGCGACGGAGGCAACAGGGGTTGAGTCCCCTGAATTTCGGCCGCGCCCGAGATCACGCTTCAACGGGACTGACCCCTTCGTCGATTGGTCCGCTCCGAGACCCCGCCTTACACTCGGATCACTGTCCGCTCGCGCGCACCCAGACGGTGCTCCGTCACGGTGGCGCCATGGCGCACCCTCACCGTCCGAGCCCGATCCGACGTCAGCGTCGCCTGCCGGAGCACGCGGTCCGACCAGTCGATGTCCACCTCGACTCCCCCTCGCGCTCGCAGACCGCGCACCTGCCCGGCCGGCCACGCGCTCGGCAGCGCCGGCAACAGGTGGATCTCCCCCGCATGACTCTGCACCAGCATCTCGGCGATCCCCGCCGTCGCGCCGAAGTTGCCGTCGATCTGAAATGGCGGATGCGCGTCGAAGAGGTTCGGATACACGCCGCCACCCTGGCTGTAGTTCGTGGCCGTGCTCCATGCCGGCTTGAGCAGGTTCGTCAGGATCAGATGCGCGTGATCGCCGTCCTGCATGCGCGCCCAGAAGTTGGTCTTCCACGCCATCGACCAGCCCGTCGCGGCGTCGCCACGGATCTCCATCGCGCGACGCGCCGCGGCGTAGATCGCCGGCGTCCCGTCGCGGGTGATCTCGCGGCCAGGATACACGCCGAACAGATGGGAGAAGTGACGGTGCTGCGGGTCCTGCTCCTCGAAGTCCTTCGCCCATTCCTGCAGCTGCCCGCGCTTCCCCACCTGATAGGGAATGAGCTTCGCCCGGGTTCGACCGATCCGCTCGCGAAACGCGGCGTCGCTGTTCAGCACCATGCTCGCCTCGATCGTGTTGGTGAACAGGTCCCAGACGAGCGCGCGGTCCATCGTCGCGCCCGCGCTCAACGCCGCGGTGCCGCCGTCGGGCAGCTCGAATCGCAGCTCCGGCGACGCCGACGGCGACGTGACGAGATAGCCCTGCTCGTTCGATACGAGGAAGTCGAGGTAGAACTCGCACGCCGCCTTCATCACGGGATACGCGCGCTCGCGCAGGAACTTCACGTCGCCGCCGAACGCGTAGTGCTCCCACAGATGCTTCGACAGCCACGCCGACCCGCCGTGCCAGTTGGCCCACACGGGATCGCCCTTCCCGTAGTCGCCCACGGGCGCGGACTGCGCCCAGATGTCGCTATTGTGGTGCGCGACCCAGCCACGCGCGCCGTAGTTCACCTGCGCGGTCCGATGGCCGTTCACCGCCACGCGCTCGATGAAGTCGATGAACGGCTCGTGCAGCTCGGCGAGATTGGTCGTCTCGGCCGGCCAGTAGTTCATCTGCGCGTTGATGTTCGTCGTGTAGTTCGAGCTCCACGGCGGACGCGTCTGATCGTTCCAGATTCCCTGCAGGTTGGCGGGCTGGGTGCCGGGCCGCGAGCTCGAGATCAACAGGTAGCGGCCGAACTGGAAGAGCAGCGTGACGAGCTGGAGATCCGTGGCGCCGAGCGTGTTGATGCGCTCGTCGGTCGGCAGATCCTGCGGCGACTTCGTCGGTGGCGCTGCCGGCACGAGCGTGAGCGACACGCGATCGAACAGCGCGCGATGGGCGGCGACGTGTGCCTCGCGCAGCGCAGCATACGGCTTGGACGTCGCAGCACGGACATGCTCGGCGGCGATCGGGCCGGGTGCTCTGCCCTCCGTCACGGGGGACTTGTCGTAGCCGTTGAAGCTCGTCGCCGCACTGACGCGCAGCACCACCTCGTCGGCGCCGCGCACGTGCAGCCCGCCGTCGTCGATCCACTGGCGACCTCCCGTGGCCGCCGCCGACAGGTGGGCCTCGAACGTCATCCCGACGTCGTCGCTGTAGGTGACGGGCGTGGCCGAGTCGACGTAGTTCGGGTCCGCGTTCGCTGGCGCCTTGCCGAGGAGCTTCAACACACCGCCCTCGCTCGCGACACGATGACGCAGCAGGCTGTCGAGCGTGGCGGTGAAGGTGATCATCCCCGGCCTGTCCGCGGTGAGACGGACGACGATCACGCGGTCGGGATGCGAGACGAACATCTCGCGCAGGTAGTTCGTCGCGCCGACGCGATAGCGCACGGCGGCGATGGCGCTCTGCAGGTCGAGCTGCCGCCGATATCCACCGCGCGCGACGTCGCCGTGCTCGAAGGTGAGATGCAGATTGCCGAGCGGCTCGAACGACTGCGTGTACGGCCCCTGCATCCCACGCGCGGCGCGGTCGGCCTCGGCGTACTTCTCCTCGGCGATCAGCCGGCGCACGTCCGCGAGCACCTGCGGCGCCTTGGGGTTGTTCCAGTCGCGCGGACCGCCGCTCCAGAGCGTGTCGTCGTTGAGCTGCAACCGCTCACGCTCGATCCCGCCGAACACCATCGCGCCGAGCCGGCCGTTGCCGATGGGCAGCGCCTCCACCCACTGCGACGCCGGACGTTGGTACCAGAGCGTGAGGTGACTCGCGGCTTGTTGTGCTGCCTCGCCCGCGGACGCGGCGTGCGCGGCGGCCTGCGGCGGCGCGCCCGCGGGAAGCGACGCGCCGACGAGCGCGCCGCCGGTGAGCGCGGCGGTCTGCCGCACGAAGGCGCGGCGGCTCAGTCCATTCGGTTCGGTCATGCGAGGTCGACGTGGATGCGGGTGATCGCCGCGGGGCGTGCGCTCCAGTCGCGCAGCGCGTCGCCGGCATCGTCGAGACCCACGACGCGCGTCACCGCGTCGGCGACGGGAAAGGTCCCGCTGCGCAGCATGTCCATCACCGCGCGAAAGTCGTCGGCGGTCGCGTTGCGCGAGCCGAGGATGTCGAGCTCCTTCTTCACGAACTGCGAAGTGTCGAAGGTCACCGGTGCCTTCGCGTAGCCGATGTAGATCACGCGCCCCGTGAACGCGACCTCCGCCACGGCGCCGACGAACGTCTCCGGCAGCCCGACCGCCTCGATCACGACGTCGGCGCCGTCGCCATCGGTGAGCGCCTGCACGCGCTCGTGCAGCGAACCGCGCCGCGTGTCGATCGTCTCCGACGCGCCGGCACGCCGCCCGAGCGCGAGCTTGTCGTCGTCCACGTCCACGGCGATCACGCGTGCACCGCGATGCGCCGCGCCGGCGATGGCGCCGAGTCCGACCGCACCGCATCCGATGACGAGCACCGTGTCGCGCGTCTCGACGCGACCGCGATCGACCGCGTGGAATCCCACACTGAGCGGCTCGACGAGCGCGAGCTCGCGCGCGGAGAGTCCGTCGGCGCGCAGCACCTTCTCCCACGGGACGGCGACGAGCTCGGTCAGGGCGCCTTCGCGCTGCACGCCGAGTGTCTGATTATCGCGGCAGGCGTTGGTGCGGCCGCGCCGACATGCGGCGCATCGTCCGCACGCCGTGTACGGCACCACCGTCACGTCGATGCCGCTGCGGAACAACTCGGCCGGTACCGCACCACCGACGCGCTCCACCACGCCGGCGATCTCGTGGCCGGGAATGCGCGGATAGGTCACGAGTGGGTTGAGCCCGCGGTAGGTGTTCAGGTCGGAGCCGCAGAAGCCCACGGTGCGCACGCGGATCAGCACGTCGCCCGCGGCCGGCTCGGGCGGCGCGACGGTGACGAGCCGAGTGCTTCCTTCACGATCGATCTGCAGCGCTCTCATCGCCACGTCAGGTTGGTCAGCTCGCCGCCACTCGCCAGCAGCTGGACCTGCTGCCACACGCTCTCGTCGACGAACACTCCGTCCGTGAGGCTCGTGTGGCGCGTCTCCAGGGTGCGCTCGCCTGGATAGCGCGTCTGTTCGCCCGCGGCGGCGGCACCTTCGTGCAGCGCGCTGACGATCCGGTCGGCGATCGACTCGCTCTCACCCGCCGCGCCGATCGACGCGGCGTCGAGCACGAGGAAGACTTGCGACTGTCCCGACTCCTGCTCTGGCACCGTGGAGAAGTCGTGCGTCGCCTTTCCACCCGAGAGCACTGCGGCGACCATGTCGAGCAGGATCGCGAGCCCCGAGCCCTTCCAGAAGCCGATGGGCAGCAGGCGCTGGGTGCGCTCGATCGCGGCGGGATCGCGCGTGAGCTCGCCGCGCTCGTCGTATCCACCGGCGACCGGCAGCTCGAGCCCGCGCATGCGATGCGTGCCGAGCGCACCGTACGAGAACTGCGACATCGCCATGTCGAGCACCACGTGGCCGTCCGCGCGCGGGACGGCGATGATCAGCGGGTTGTTGCCGATGAGCGGAACCGTCGTGCCCCACGCGGGCACGTTGGGGAGCGTGTTCGACCAGCAGATGCCGATCATTCCCGCGTCGGCCGCCTGCCATCCATAGTTGCCGCCGCGCATCCAATGGTTGGAATTGCCGAGCCCGACCGCGCCGATGCCGTGCTCGCGCGCGAGCTCGATCGCGCGCTCCATGCAGATCCAGGCGTTGAGGTTGCCGGGTCCACGCTTGCCGTCCCAACGCTCCATGCCGCCACGGGCGCTGACCCGCTCGGGGCGGGCGTGCACGTCGATCATTCCGTTTCCGATCATCGCGACGAAGCGCGGGAAGCGGTTGACGCCGTGGGACGCGACGCCGTCGCGACTCGCATCGGCGAAGAGGCGCGCACATTGGTCGGCGCGGTCGGGCTCCATGTCCTGGCGACGCAGGACGTCGCGCATGGTGGCGTGGAGCTGATCGTAGGGAACGAGCACGTGTCGAGAAGGTGGGTTGAGGTTCGCGCGTTGATCGAACGTTCCGCTGGGGGCGTTCGTACGTGAAGTGTGGCGAGGGCTCGGGCGTGGCGTCAGGGTCTTGCGCGGCCGGATCACTCTGGTAGCGCGACGTGCCTGGACATCACACGCGGCGGCTGAACGGCACGAACGCGGTTATGCGGATGGCGCGGGAAGGGTTGGATGAACGGCTCGAGCTCGAGCGCGAGCTTCCAGCTCTGAGCAGTTCCAGCTCGAGCTCGGGCTGAAGCTCGAGCTCGAGAGGCTCAGAGCTCGTAGCTCACGCTCGAGCTCAGTCTCACCTAGCGTTACAGAGAACAACAACTGCTTTCGAGGTGCGGCGCAGCGATCTCTCCGCCGCACTCCAAAAAACATGATGGCTGCCGCTCGACTATGCATACGCGGAAATGGGCGCTTCCGGCTCGATCCGGATCCTGCCGTTTCCGCGGTATCCCGTTCATCCGCGTTCGCGTCGTTCGAGCCCAGCGCAGCATTCCATCTCAGCCTCGGCGCACCAGCGCAATCCGGCCATTCCCGTGCGATCCGCGCCATCCGTGATTCCGCTGTACCGACGCCACGAGAACTGTCCAATGCTCGCCCCTCGCGGCACAACGAAAATCGCCCCGTCCACAATCCGTCGCCTGAGAACCCGCTCGTGCATGCGTAGATCCCTGAAGGTGCTCGTCGCCCTCGCGTCGCTCGTCGCTCCGACCGATCTCGTGCTCGCACAGCGCGCACCCGACTCGCTGGCGATCGGCTTCCGCGATCCACCGCCGAGCGCGCGGCCGCGCACGTGGTGGCACTGGACGATGAGCAACGTCACCAAAGAAGGGATCACGAAGGATCTCGAGTGGATGAAGCGCGTCGGCATCGCGGGGATGCAGCTGGCGGACGTGAACTTCGGCAGCGGGCAGACGGTCGAGCACAAGATCGTGTTCGGCACCCCCGAATGGCTCGACGCGGTGCGGCACGCGGCGTCCGAAGCCGATCGGCTCGGCCTCGAGATGGACATCTTCGCCTCACCGGGCTGGAGTCTCACCGGCGGTCCGTGGGTGAAGCCCGCGCAGGCGATGAAGAAGCTCGTGTGGAGCGAGACGAGCGTCGAAGGGCCGAAGCACGTGCGCGTCGTGCTGCCCAGTCCACCGAGCAACAACGGCCCGATCCGCAATCTCGGCCGCGGCGGCAATGCGACTCAGGATGCGACGTTCTACGGTGACGACGCCGTGATCGCCTATCGCACGCCGGCCGACGAGCGCACGATGACCGACGCGCGTCCGGTGGTGACGACCCACGCCGGCGCCGCGAACGCGACGGCCGCCGCGCTGTTCGACGACGATCTCAACTCCGCGTTCACCGTCACGGCGCCCGCCAGCGCGCCGGCGTGGATCCAGCTCACCTTCGCGCAACCGTATCGTGCACGCGCGATCTCGCTCGCGTCGCGCGGCAGCATCCCGTTCGGGCGCGTGCTCGCCAGCGACGACGGCGTGACCTTCCGCGAGCTGGTTTCGCTGCCCGGCGCGCAGCAGTATCGGCCGAGCGCGGTGCGCACCTACGACTTCTCCGAGACGAGCGCGCGCGTCTATCGGTTGGAGCTCACCGGCGCGCCACCGAGCCCCGCAGCGGTGATGTCACAGGCGGTGCCGCAGGCGGCGCGCGAGTATGCGATCACCGAGCTCGTGCTCCACTCCGGTGGTCGCGTGCACCGGTGGGAGGAGAAGGCCGGCTTCAACTTTCTGTTCGAGTACGAGAGCTCGTCCACGCCGGCGCTCCCGCAGAGCGCCGTGATCCCGCGTGGCGACGTCGTCGACGTCACTCGCCACATGGCCGCCGACGGCACGCTCGAGTGGGACGTCCCCGCGGGACGCTGGACGATCCTCCGGATGGGCCGCTCGCTCACCGGCGCGAAGAACCGGCCCGCGGTGCCCGCCGCCTCTGGCTACGAGGTGGACAAGCTCAGTCGCGCGCACGTGCAGTCGTACCTTCGTGACTACACGTCGCCGATCGCGTCGGCGCTCGGCCCACTCTACGGCAAGAGCCTCACGCACGTGCTGCTCGACAGTTGGGAAGCGGGCATTCAGAACTGGACCGATTCGATGGTCACGCAGTTCCGCGCTCGTCGCGGCTACGATCCCACGCCATATCTTCCCGCGCTCGCGGGGCGCGTCGTCGAGAGCGCCGAGACCAGCGACCGCTTTCTCTGGGACTTCCGCCGCACGCTCGTAGACATGTTCGCCGAGAACCACTACGGCACGGCGGCGGAGTTCTTTCGCTCGCAGGGAATCGGCACCTACAGTGAAGCGTCGGGCGTGTCGCTCGAGCCGCTGGAAGATGCGCTGCTCAACAAGAAGCAGGTGGACATCCCGATGGGCGAGTTCTGGTTTCGCTCGCTGCATCCGTGGTCGATGTACTACGCCGACGTGCGCGGCACGGCATCGGCGTCGCACGTGTACGGCAAGCCCCTCGTGGCGGCGGAGTCGTTCACCGGCGGAGGCTACGAGTCGCCGTACTCGCTCAAGAAGGTCGGGGACTACTGGCTCGCCCAGGGGATCAACCGGCTGATCTTCCACACCTCGGCGCATCAGCCGCTCGACACGAAGCCGGGCAACACGATGGTCGGCACCCACATCAACCGGAACATCACCTGGGCCGAGCAGGCCGCGCCGTTCATGACGTATCTCGCGCGCAGCTCGTATCTGCTGCAGCAGGGGAAGTTCGTCGCGGATCTGGCGTATCTGCTGAACGAAGGCGCGCCATCGACGATGCCGTTCTGGGGCGCGGGGCTGCAGCCCGCACCACCAGCGGGCTTCGATTACGACTACGTGAACGCCGACGCGCTGCTGACGCGCATGTCGGTGAGCGGCGACGGCCGCCTCGTGCTTCCCGACGGCATGAGCTACCGCGTGCTCGTGCTTCCGCAGATCGACCGGATGACCCTTCCCGTGCTGCGGAAGATCGGCGAGCTCGCGCGCGGCGGCGCGACGATCGTCGGTCCGCGTCCAGTGAAGTCGCCGAGCCTCGTCGGCTATCCCGCCGCGGACGCCGAGCTGGCGACGCTCGCGCAGGAGATCTGGGGCGATCTCGATGGCGTGAGTCGCACCAGGCGCGTGTACGGGCGAGGCACGGTGGTGTGGGGGCAGTCGCTCGCCGACGTGCTCGCGGCCGATCGCGTCGCGCCCGACGTGGAATACGATCGCGCGCTCGACGGCGACCTCGCGTGGCTTCACCGGCGTGCCGGCGACGCGGAGCTCTACTACCTCGCGAGCTCGTGGGACCGGCCGCGCGATCTGGACGTTCGCTTTCGCGTGAGCGGCAAGGAGCCGGAGCTCTGGCACCCCGACACCGGCGAGATCGAGCCGGTGTCGTACGAGATCGCCGGTGATCGTACGACGGTGCATCTGCGCATGACCGAGCGCGATGCGATGTTCGTGGTCTTCAGGCGACCTGCGACCACTCCCTCGCGCACCACGCCGCGCGAGACGCGCACCACGCTCGCGACGCTGTCCGGCCCGTGGCTCGTGACATTTCCTTCCGGGCTCGGCGCGCCGCCGTCGATCACGCTCGCGACACTCGGATCGTGGACCGTGCATCCCGACTCCGGCGTGAAGTACTTCTCCGGGACCGCCACCTACTCGCGCACCGTGCAGGCGCCGGCGAGCTGGTTCGGGAGCGCGCGCCGGGTGCGACTCGAGCTCGGCGACGTGCGCGACGTTGCCGAAGTCGTCGTGAACGGACAGACACTTCCACTGCTGTGGAAGGCGCCGTATGTGGTGGACCTCTCGCGCGCGTTGCGGCCGGGTGCGAACCGCGTGGAGATTCGCGTCACCAACGAGTGGACCAACCGGTTGATCGGCGACCGTGCCGCGCCGGCGGGAACGAAAGTGCTCGGCGGTAGTGCTCCGGCGCCCGGTGCATTCGGTGCGTCGCCCGCGCTCGTGGAGTCCGGTCTGCTCGGCCCCGTCACCATCACTTCGATCGTCACGCGTTGACGATCTTCGCTGTCTTCTCGGAGGAACCGATGTCGCTCGATGCTCGGCGCGTGCTCGCGCCCGTTGGACTCGCCCTCGCGCTCGCGACTGCCGCCGCGCGCGCGCAGACGTCGCAGGGCGCCGCGCCCGCGACGCCGGCGCAGGCGAGCACCCCCGCGCCACCGCCCGCGGTGGTCGCCGGCATTCCGGTGAACTACGACGAAGCGAAAGTCGGCAGCTACGTGCTGCCCGATCCGCTCGTGCTCGCGAACGGGAAACGAGTGACCGATGCGGCGACCTGGATGCGCGTGCGTCGTCCCGAGATCCTGCACCTGATGGAGACCATCCAGTTCGGCCGAGCGCCTGGCAAGCCGGCCAACGTCATCGTCGATGCGTTCGACAGGGGCACGCCGGCACTCGGCGGCAAGGCGATCCGTCGCCAGACCACACTCTACTTCACCGCCGATCGCGCCGGTCCGAAGGCCGAGCTGTTGATGTACACGCCAGCGGATGCGAAGGGGCCGGTGCCGCTGCTGCTCCAGATCAGCTTCTCGCCCAACGCGAACGTCGTCGACGATCCCGGCATCAAGCCGGGTGAGATGTGGAATCGCGAGCACAAGCGCGTGCCGGCGCCGCCCGCGAGCGCCGCGAGCCGGATCGACATCATGCCGTTCCTCTCGAGCGGCATCGGCTTCGCGACGCTGTACTACGGCGACATCGATCCCGACTTCCTCGGCGGCATCCCGTTCGGTGTGCGCGCCCAGTATCTCAAGCCGGGCCAGACGAAGTTCGCGCCCGACGAGTGGGGCTCGATCGCCGCGTGGGCGTGGGGGTTGAGCCGAGTGATGGATCATCTCCAGACCGAGCCCGGCGTCGACGCGAAGCGCGTCGCGCTGCTCGGCTCCTCACGGCTCGGCAAGACCGTGCTCTGGACGGGGGCGACCGATCAACGGTTCGCGGTGATTCTCGCCAGCGTGTCCGGCGAGAGTGGCGCGGCGTTGAGTCGTCGCAACTACGGCGAGACGGTCAGACACATGACCGACTCCACGCGCTATGCATATCAGTTCGCGGCCAACTACCAGACGTATGGTGAGCGTGTGAACGCGCTGCCGTTCGACGGGCACATGCTCGTGTCGCTCATCGCGCCGCGTCCGCTGCTGCTGCAAACGGGAGACACGGACTTCTGGTCCGATCCGAAGGGGGAATATTTGTCGGCGGTCGCGGCGTCTCCTGTCTATCGGCTGCTCGGCACGGAAGGACTCACCGCGACGGAGTATCCACCCGCCGCGCAGCCAGTGCTCAGCACGCTGGGCTACTATATGCACGCCGGCAGGCACGGGATCCTGCCGCAGGATTGGCCGGTGTTCCTCGCGTTCTTGCAGAAGCACTTGCTCGCACAACACTGAGCGCGCTCGGCGCGTTGTACGATTTGTACATAGCGAATGTGCTCTTGCTCACATTGCCATTCGTGATACTGTAGGTGCGCGGGCGACCTGGTGGTCGCCCGTCGAGCGACGGCGTACGACAGGTGACGGTGCGCGCGGTGAGCACCCGGGCTTTCGCGACGAGGCGAATGACTATCCGAGCAGACGCAGCGATGGACGACAGATATTCTCCGCCGTCGCAAGACGACGCCGGCGACAGCGCGCGACAGAACGACCGGCGCGGACCGGGTCGTCCACAGGGCGACAGCCGGCTTCCGGCGCACATCATGGCCGCGGTGCGCGACACCATCCGCGTCGCGGCGGCGACGTGCGTGGACGCGTCGCGTCTCGAGTCGTCGGGACCATACGAGTGGCTCGCGATCGTCGAAGCGCACGACGACGAGCTGTACCAACTGCTCCGCCGCTACATCGAGTCGTGCCGGTACGTCGACGAGCTGGAGCATCACGCCGTCGATCTCGGCCGCACGCGTCTGGCGGATGCCGTGCGGGATGCGTCGTTCGCGCGCGAGTCGATGAAGGAGGCGCTACGCGCGGCGATCAAGGCTCGGCGGCCTGGGGAGGGATTGGCGGATGTTTAACTGCCGCTGACTACCACCGCCTGTAGGTAGTAGCGGGTCGCGGTAGCGAGACGTAGTAGCGGGTAGCGGGACCCGACGGACTGGCCACAGGCGCCGCGAGGGCGTCTGCACGAGTAGCGGATTCTAGGTCTCACTACCACCTGCTCGCTACGACCTCGCGCTACCGCTACTCACTACCACCTACAGGCAGTGGTAGTAGGGGCAGTGGTAGTCAGGAAGCCTTTCTCGCCAGTATCCTCTCCTGCCACGCCCGCAGGTCGACACGCACGCGATCCATCCGCTCGGCAGACCACGGATCGTCCCGCTGGGACATCCGCATCGGCACCGTCACCATCGTGAAGTCGCGCGGCACCGCGCCGTCACGCACCTCGCGCCACTCGAGCGGCGTCGACACCGTGGCCGACGGAGTCGGACGAACGGAGTAGGCGCCGGCGAGGGTGTGGCCGGCGGAGTTCTGATTGAAGTCGAGCAGCACCGTGCCGCGTGGTCGGTTGGCGATGCGGTACTCCGTCGTGAACAGGCGTGGATTGCGCGCCGCGATCGCGACGGCGATGTCGCGCGCCACGGCGTGCACCTCGCGCTGCGTCGGCCCGCGCACGATCGGCACGAACAGATGCAGGCCCGTCGCGCCCGACGTCTTGATGAACGCCGGGAGCGACCACGCATCGAGCGCTTCCTTCACCTGCAGCGCGGCTGCGCGCACCTTCTCGAACCGCGTGCCCTGCACCGGATCGAGATCGATCACGAGGAAGTCCGGCTTGGTCGGCGCCGAGCAGCGTGAATACCACGGGTGCAGCTCGATGGCGCCGAGGTTCGCGACCCACGCGAGCATCGCCGTCTGCTCGATGCGCAGGAAGGTCAGCTCCTTCGGCGGCTTGATCGACGTCGTGCAGGTCGTCACCCACGCGGGGCGGTGCTCCGGCGCGCGCTGCACGTAGAACCCCTTCGCGCCGGCGCCGTCGGGATAACGCGTGAGCACGACCGGGCGCTCGTGCAGATGCGGCAGGATCGTCGGCGCGATGGCGAGATAGTAGCGCAGCAGGTCGCCCTTTGTCTGCGCGCCGGGTCCACCCTGCGGGAAGTAGCGCTTCGCCAGATTCGTCAGCGTCACCTGTCGGCCGTCCGCGTCGATCGCGAGCGCATCGGTGCCGTGTGCGAGCGCGTCGTCGAGGAGATCCACCAGCGCGCTCGACTCCGCATCGGGTGCGTCGGGGCGACTCGCGAGCAGAACGGGATGCGGACGTCGCGATGCACCACGACGACGCGAGCCCGTCGCGCTCGAGGTGCGCATCGACTCAGCGCGAGCCGGAGCGGCGATGCGATCCGCCTCGCTCCGGCCCATCGGGCAGCGGCTCTCCTGGAAACCACAGCTCGCGCACGGCGGACGCACGCGTCGCCGGCGCGGCGTCGACGTCGAGCCGAGTGGGATCGCACGCGACCTCGAGCGGCTCGTCACCGAGCTGGGTGAGCAGGTGCTGGTAGCGATACAGCCGCATCGGTGCCTGATGCGATCCGACGGGCAGGCGCGCGAGCCAGAGCGCTTCCTCTCGGAGTCCGGGCGGAAAGCAGCGACACGCGTCGCCCGCGTCGAGCACGCGCCAGACCGCCGCGAGATCACGCCGCTCGATCGCGCCGGCGAGCGTCTCGAGCAACGCGAGGAGCCGCTCGCGAATCCGGCGCGCGCGATATCGGGTGAAGTCGACCGTCGTCGCGCCGGCCGACTCCGACGCGGCTTCCTCCTCCGCGTCGACGGGCTCCGCCATCACGGCGTCGCGGAACCGGGCCGCGGCGACCGCGTCATCTGCGTCGAACATGCTGCCTCCATGACGGCGTGCCCGGATCACGCCGTCTTGCGCCTGGTGGTCTTCGTCGCCTTCTGCGTCCCGCGCTTCGCCTTCGTGCTGCGCTTCCCCCCCGCGCTCGCCGCGAGGCTTTCCTGAAGCCGGCTCACGAGGTCCACGACCTTCGTCTGCTCCGGCTCGCGTGCGTCGACGATCGCGAGCTTCTTCCCCTTCGCCTTCGCCTTGATGATCTCGTGCAGCTTGTCCTGGTACTCGTCGCGATACTTGGACGGGTCGAACGGCTCGGCGAGGTTCTCGATGAGCTGCACGGCCATCGCGCGCTCCTGCGGGCGCACCTTCACGCTCTCGGAATCGGGGAACTTCATCTCCTCCGGATCCACGAGCTCCGCCTCGAAGCGCATGAGCTCGAGCACGAGCGCGTCGCCCATCGGCTTCACCGCGGCGAGATGCTGCTTCTGCCGCAGCGCGAAGGTGCCGATGCCGACCTTGTTCGTCTCCGCCAGCGCATCACGCAGCAGCGCGTACGCCTTCTCGCCGCCGTCGCGTGGCACGAGGAAGTACGGCGAGTCGAAGAAGCGCGGGTCGATCGACTCCGCGGGCACGAAGTCCGTCATCTCGAGCACGCGCGACATCTCCACCGCCGCGGAGGCGAAGTCCGCCTCGTCCACCACGATGTACTTCCCCTTCGAGATCTCGTAGCCCTTCACGATGTCGTTCCACGGCACCGTCTTCCCGTCCACCGACGAGACGCGCTCGTACTTGATCGGCTGATGATGCTTCTTGTCGAGCTGCCGGAAGGAGAGCTTCTCGGCGCTGCGAACCGCCGGCCGAAGCTCCACGGGGACGTTCACGAGCCCGAAGGTGAGGGCGCCTTTCCAGATGGATGCCATAGTGCCACCCTGACAAGGCAGCACGCGTGCTATCCACCACATATGCACATGGCGGGAGAGTAGTGCACACGGTAGTTGAGACCGGTTGAATTCTCGGATCTCAACTGCCGGCCCCTTATTTGGTGGTAGCGGGCAGCAGCAGCCGGCGCTCGTAGCGAGTCGTGGGTAGCGGGACATGTCGCCGAGCTTTCTGCGGGACGCTCCACGGCCTCGGGATGCGAGCGCATCCCGAGGCCGTGCAAGTCTCACTACCCTCTACCCGCTACGACATCGCGCTACCGCTACCCGCTACCACCTACAGGCAGTGGTAGTGTGCTACCCACTACCACCTACAGGCAGTGGTAGTTGGCCTACAGGCATTTGCCGTTGTCGCACCCCCTCAAGCCTGCCTTCCCCTCCCCTCCCCCCGCCTCCCCATCTCCGACGCTTCACTCACTGCCCGCGCGAGCGTCTCCGGCCAGGCACCTCGACGCTCGAACTCGCCGCGGTGAAAGCCGCGCAGCCCCGCCAGGATCGCCGTCGTCAAGCCGCCCTCGAGCGAGACCAGCTCCTCCGGCGACAGCATCGGCGCATCGGGGCAGGTGCGTAGCGCGAGTGGGAGCGTGGAGCCGAGCAGATCGTACTCCTCGAACAGACAGCTCTCTCCCACTCCTTGCGCGCGCCGGTGTGCGCCGTGCGCCGCCGCAGTCTCGATGAACTCGTCGACCGCGCCCGACCCCTCGCTGGGCGGGCGGAGCGCTGAGGCCATGGCGCGAAGCACGCTCCCGAGCTCACCCACCCGGTCGGCCTCGCACAACTGCGCGAGCTCGCCTGCGCGTGCGCGCCGCCCCCATGCGTCGAGCACGCTGGGAATGCAGCGATCCAGGATGTCGGCAAGCCTGGCAGACATGCGATCCCTGATTGCAAGGACGGGGCGCGTGCGACGCCATGCTCGGGCTCGCTCGACGCCGCCGCTTCGGTGGCTCAGTCCCTCAGATTCGCCGGCACCTGGCCGCCACTGTCGGCCATCCGCTGCATCACTTCCTTGTGCAGCCAGACGTTCATGGTGGCGCTGTCGTTCAGGTCGCCGGTGTAGCCGAGCTCGTTCGCGAGCGCGCGCCGGTTGGTGATGTCGCTGTCGATGCCGACGAGCTTCATCAGATCGACGATCGAGTTCCGCCAGTCGAGCTTCTGCTTCGACCCGGCAGCCATGTCGGTGAGCGCGGCCTCGATGGTCTCCATCGTCACCGGCGCCGGTGCGGCGGAGGCTGCAGTGCTCGCGGGCGCCGCCGCTGGTGCCGGCGCGGGAGCCGCGGCAGCGGGCGACGCTGCCCTCGTCGCGTTCACCTTCGCCTCGGATGCGCGAGCGCTGTGCCCGAGGATCTTGCCCATGATCGACCCGAATACGCTCATCTTCATTCCTCCGTTCGAGTGCGCGAGCCACACGTGCGCGCGGTGACGAAAGCAAGAAGCTCGCCCTGCCGAGCGTCGCGCGCGGCGCCGCGAATGCCCCTCGCGTGCGCGGCACTTCGCGGGTGGATGCCGGGTTCACCCAGCACGATCGTCGCTCGCCGCGTACTCATCGTGTCCACGCTCGCGTGGATCGAATTGCCGCTTCAGTCTCCGGCCCGCCCTGTCGTTGCCGCCCATGTCCGAGGAATCGCCCCCGTCGAACCGCCTTGCGCCCGAGTGGGCAACGTGGCTCGCGCTCGCGTTCGTCGTGCTGAGCCTCGCGGCGTTGATCGTCGTTCCGTATGCGATCTCGCTGCACCTCGACCCGTATCAGAGCGACCTCAGCGAGTCTGCCGAGCCGGCGCGCGGACAGCTCACGCGCATCCATCTCGCCATGGCGCTGCAGGGATCGGCGCTCGACGCCTACATCGACGAGCGCGACTCGATCTACCTCGTGCGCTTCGACAGCGCGGGACGGCAGGAAGCGGAAGCCTACCGGCGACTCACGCCACTCGTCGAGCGGCTCGGAGCCACACCGCGCGCGCGATTGGCCGAACTGCTCACGCTGGAAGACCAGTGGCATCGCGCCGTCGCGCGCTACATCCGCACCACACCGGAGCTGCCGCGACTCGGCCACGACGACACGCAGGAAGACCTCTACGACAAGACGCTCGTCGCCGCCGCGAATCTCGATGAAGCCATCACGCAGGTGACGCGCGAGCGGCGCGCACGGATCACGGAGGGCGAGTTGCTGCGGCAGCGCACCAGCGCGCTCCTCGGGCTGCTCGCGCTCCTTGCGGCGATCGCTGCCTGGCGCCTGGGACGCAGCGCCCGCGCCGCCGCGCTCGACGCGGAGCGGCGCCGCGCCACCCTCGCCGACGTGATGGCGTCACGCGCGCGCTTCATGCGCGGCGTCAGTCACGATCTCAAGAATCCGCTGCACGCCATCGACGGACATGCGCAGCTGCTCGAGAGCGGATTGCGCGGACCGCTCACGCTCGAGCAGCTGGACAGCCTCGCCCGCATCCGGCGCTCGGTGACTTCGATGACTCGACTGATCGAGGATCTGCTCGAGCTCGCGCGCGCCGAGTCGGGTCAGCTCACGATGAGCCTGGACAGCGTGGTCGTGCACGACCTGGTGCACTCCGTCGTAGAGGAACATCGCGCGGCGGCGGAGGCGGTCGGCCTGCGTCTCGCCTTCGCGCCGGCCGGGTCCGACGTCGTCGTCGTCACCGATCCGGCGCGGGTCGGGCAGGTGCTCGGCAACCTGCTCTCCAACGCGATCAAGTACACCCCTGCGGGTGGGAACATTCAGATCTGCGCCGAGCCGGCGGCGCGCCACGTCGCGGAACACGACGCACCCGCGCTCGCGATTCACGTCGTCGACGACGGTCCCGGCATTCCGCAGACCAAATACGAGGAGATCTTCGGCGAGTTCACGCGGCTCCAGCCGGACGACAAGCCGGGCGCGGGCCTCGGCCTCTCGATCGCGCGCCGGATCGCGCGCATGCTCGGTGGCGACATCAGCGTGAGCGGCCACGGGGTCCGCGGATCGCGCTTCACGCTCTGGCTTCCGCTGCAGACGTCGAGCTCGCCGCGCGCCGAGGAATCGGCGACGACGCTGGTGTCAGTGGGCTGACGGCGCGGTCGCCGACGTGGCTGGCGGCGAGAGTGGCAGCGTGAGCGTGAAGGTGCTCCCCTCGCCGACCGCGCTCTGCACGTTCAGGTCGCCGCGCATGGCGCGCGCGAGATCGCGGCTGATCGCCAGCCCCAACCCCGTGCCCTCGTGCGTGCGCGTGAGATCGGATCGCACCTGCACGAATGGATCGAAGATCACCTGCAGCTTGTCGGACGGGATGCCGATGCCGGTATCGCGGACGTGGAGCGACGCGGCGACGTCGGAGGTGGTGCACGACATCTCGACCCGTCCCCCCGACGGCGTGAACTTGATCGCGTTGGAGAGCAGGTTGACGAGGATCTGGCGCAGCTTCTCGCCGTCGGCGCGCACCGTGATCGCGCTCGCGCACTCGGAGAGCGTGAGGGTGAGCCCGTTCGCCCTCGCCTGCGGCGCGACGAGCGACTCGGCGGCCATGAGCGCCTCTCGCACCGGCACGTCGGCAACCTCGTACTGCACCGTCCCGGTCTCGAGCTTCGCGTAGTTGAGCACCTCGTTGATCAGACCGAGCAGATGACGCTGGCTGGTCTGGATGCGGCGCAGGTCGTCGCTCTGCTGCGGCGTGACGGGGCCGCGGATGCCCATCTCGAGCAGCTCGGCGTAGCCGCCGATCGCGTTCAGCGGTGTGCGCAGCTCGTGCGACATCACCGCCAGAAATTCCGCCTTCGCGCGATTCGCCGATTCGGCGATCCGATACGCCTCTTCGACCGTGGCACGCGCGTGCTGCTCCAGGTTGTACAGCCGCTCGAGCTCGCGGCGCACCTTCACCTGCTCGGTCACGTCGGTGCCGTGCGCGATCACGCCGGCGCGCGTGCCGTCCTCCTCGACGAGAGGCAGATACACGAAATCGATGAACCGCGCCTCGGGCGGCGCGCCCGGCGTGCGCGCGACGTTCAACGGCGTCTCGCGTCCGACGAATGCCTCGCCCGTTCGGACGACGTCAGCCAGCAGCTTCTCGAAGCCCTGGCCGCGCACCTCGGGCAGCGCCTCGAAGACCGGCTTGCCCAACAGCTCGCGGTGGCCGACGAGCTGATAGTACGCGTCGTTCGCGAGCTCGAACACGAACTCCGGGCCGCGCAGCACGGCGAGAAAGGTCGGCGCCTGCTTGAACACGTACGCCAGCCGCGAGCGCTCCAGCTCCAGCGCGCGCAGCAGGCGCTCGCGCTCCGCCTCGGCCTCGCGCGTGGCGGTCACGTCGGTGAACAGCACCGCGACCCTTCGTTCCTCTGGCCCTCCGACGCGGAAGGCGTACGCGTCGTACCAGCGGCCCATGGCGCGTGCCGGCGCCTCGAACCGGATCGGCTCCCCGGTGATCGCGACGCGGCCATAGGTCTCGAACCAGATCGCTTCCTGCATCGGCGCCAGCTCGAGGATCCGCTTGCCGACCACGTCCGCGATTCCGGTCTGCACCTCGAACGCGGGGTTCGCTTCGATGAAGCGATAGTCGATCGGGTGGTCGTCGTCGTCGAAGATCAGCTCGAGGACGCAGAATCCTTCGTCGATCGAATCGAACAGCGCGCGGTAGCGCGTCTCGCTCTCGCTGCGCTCGGCCTCCGCACGCATGCGCTCCTGCTCGGCGACGATGTGTCGCGTCGTCTCCTGGCACACGACGAGCGTGCCGGCGATCGTGCCGTCGTCGTCGCGCACGGCGCTGTAGCTGTACGTCCACCACACGTCCTCGAGCCGGCCGTTGCGCTCGATGGGGAGATACTGGTTCTCGTGCCACGTGGCCTCGCCCGTGGTCATCACCTGCTCGATCTGCGGCCCGATCGTGTCCCAGATGTCGGTCCAGAACTCCCGCGCGCGCATGCCGAGCGCGCGAGGATGCCGGCCACCTTCGCCGAGGCTGGGGCGATACGCGTCGTTGTAGAGTTGTACGAGCTCCGGCCCCCAGAACAGAAACATCGGGTTGCGGGAGCCGAGCACGAGCCCGGCGGTGGTGCGCAGGCTCGTCGACCAGCCGCTCACCGCGCCGAGCGGCGTCGCTGCCCAGTCGAGGGCACGACAGCGCTGGTGCATCTCGCTCGTTCCCGCGAAGAGCGTGTCCGGCGTGGCACGGAGCATCTCGCCGGTGCTCACGTGCGCATCGCCTGTCGCGGCGGCGTGCCCGACACGCACGGCGCGACGCCGCGCGCGCCGGAGAGCAGCGCATCGGGCGACGCGATCGCGAGATTCGGGACGAGCGAGGTCATGCTGCGGCACGCTGCGGCGTGAGTGATGGCGCGCGGCCCTCGATGAGTCGAACGCGTGCGCGGAATGTACAGGCAGACCGCGCCGACTCCACCCCGACCCGTTCCTGGTGCGGCTGCGCTCGCTGTCCTCGAGAGCCGAAGCTGGAACGCGCATTGCTTGCACTCTTCCCCTTCGTGGACGGCCCGAGCTCGCAAGCGCTGCCGGCCGGATCCCACGAGTGTCGATGCCCGTGGTCGGCCCCAACCGCATGGAGGATCAGATGGCGAGAGACTACGAGACCGAGGATGGCGTGCGCATCGCGCCGCTCGGTGCGCTGCGCGACTTCGAGGTCGCGGAAGGCTATCCCGACATCCGAGGCTGGCGCGTCGAATCCGCCGACGGCCGAGAGGTCGGCAAGGTGCACGAGCTGCTCATCGACATCGACAACATGCGCACGCGCTATCTCGACGTGCGCCTCGCCTCGGCGATCGCGGCGACGCCCGGCGATCGGGACGTGCTGGTGCCCATCGGCACCGCGCAGGTCGCCGACGGCTCAGAGGTCGTACGGGTGCCGCTCACGGCCGAGCGCGTGGGCCTGCTCCCCATGTACGATCACGGGCGCCTCACGCGCACCCACGAGCTCGAGGTGCGGCGCCACTTCTCGCTGGGCGAGGCGGCGGCCGCATCGCTGGGGGCGACCGGTGCAGCGGCGGCGGCCGGCAGTGCGCCCGCGCGGGGCTTCTACGACGAGGACGCGTACGACGATCACCGCTTCTTCTCGGCGCAACGCCATCCGCGCTCGACCGAGGTGACCGAGAACGTCGCCGACGCGCGCCGCGACATCCGCATGCGCGACGACGAGATCCGCGTCCCGGTGGAGCGCGACGACAGCGTCGTGCTCAAGCGTGGCGAGGGTGGTCGCGACGAGATCATCATTCGGCGACCGGTGAGCGATCGCGACGATCACGGACGCTAGCGGTGATCGGTGATCGGTGATCGGTAACTGCCTCGGGACGAACGAGCTTCCCGGGGCCGGCCGATCACTGATCACCGAGAACGGTTCACCGAGAACGGTTCACCGAGAACGGTTCACCGAGAACGGTTCACCGAGAACGGTTCACCGCGTCTCTTCGAGAAACGGCTCCATGTGCACCAGCACGTAGTTCACCCGCGGAGCCGCGGCGCGGATCGCGCTCTTCACGCGGCCGCTCAACACGTGCGCGTCGTGCAGCGGCAGCGCGCCGTCCGCCTGCACGTGCAGCGTCACTCGGTACGCCATTCCCGCCTTCCGCACGTGGAGCTGCTCGATCGCCTCCACTCCCGGGATCGAGAGCGCCGCGGCGCGGATCGGCGCGACGACCGCGTCGTCGGGCATGCGGTCCATGAGATCGTACAGCGCCGCGCGCATCATCGACACGCCGTTCACGGCGATGACGCACGACGCCACCAGCGCCGCCCAGTCGTCGGCCGCTGCCCAGGCGCGTCCACCCCACACTCGGCTCCCCACGAGCGCGAGCGAGATGCCGATGAACGCCGCGGCCGACGTGATCGCGTCGCTCAGATGGTGCGCGGCATCCGCTTCGACCGCCGAGCTGCCGGTCTCCACGCTCACCGCGCTCACGCGCCGGGCCAGCACCCACTTCACGATCATCACCGTCACGAGCACGGCGAGCGTCCACGGCGCTGGTGCCTTGTGCGGCATGCGGATCTCGCGAATCGCCTCGATCGCGATTCCCACCGCCGCGCCCAGCAGCATGAACGACACGACGCCCGTGGCGAGCGCCTCCGCCTTGCCGTGGCCGTATGGATGGTCCTCGTCCGCGGGCTGCGCCCCGATGTGCAGCCCGCCCCACACGATCAGCGACGCGAACACGTCCGCCGCCGACTCGATCGCGTCGGCGACGAGCGCGTAGGTGTTCCCGACGATCCCCGCGGTCAGCTTCACGCCGGCGAGTGCGGCGTTGATCAGCATACCGACCTGCGCCGCGCGAATGCCGCGCTCCGCCGCCGTGGCGACGTGCGTCTCCTGGTGCGCGGCCGAAGTCGATGGAGGAATCACGTTGGACATCTTAATCGCTCCACCGCACTTCGGCCGGCCGGCGCCGCCTACTTCCCTGCCTTGCTCTGATACGCCTGCAGCTTGTCCGTGTACTGGCTCTCGACGCGCATGATCGCGATCGCGTCGACGAGACGCGGCGCGGCCGCGGCATCGCTCCAGGCCGCGTCGAGCACGGGCGTCACCTTCTCCCGGATCGCCGCGGGCGTGCGCGGTGTCCGCACCGACTGGAGCAGCACCGCGTAGGCGAGGGTGCGCTGCGCCGGCTCACCCGTCTTCGCGAGCTGGACGAAGTAGTCGATCTGCGCGAAGCGCTGCCGGTCGCCCACCCAGCGGCGCCACGCCGCCTCGATCTGATCGGCTGGGGCAGTGGCCGGAGCCGGTGAGGCGCCGCCAAGATTCGGCGCGCCCGCCTTCGGGGTGAGCTGCGCGAACACCGCGACCGCGGCATCCCGTCCCGCATCGCCGGGCATCTGGCTGAGCGCGTTCAGCAGCCGCCCGCGAAGCGCGCCGTCGAGGGTGGCGTCCATCACCGCGGCGCGTGTCAGCGGCAGCGTCTGGGGGCCGAAGTTCGTCTCGCCCGCCAGCAGCTCGCCGACGCCCGCGTGAAACGCTCCACCGCGCGCATCGAGCTGCGTGAGCAGCGCCACCGCATTCGGCGAGAGCTGCGACGTGCCCACGAGCGCATCGGCGAGCGCCGAACGCTGTGCGGCATCCGATCCCACCGCGAGCATCAACGCCTTGGCGCCGGCCGGCAGCACCCGGTTGGCGACGTACGCGTCGAGGATCTGCGCGAGCTCGTTGCCGTTCGCGGCCAGCAGCGCCTGGCGCAGCACGGGCTGGATGCGCGCGCTCTGCTCCCACGTCGCCGGCGTGAAGTACGGTCCCACCGTGGACGGATGCGTGCCCCACCAGTCGCCCGTCCACGCCGCCTCGGTGTTGTAGAGGCGGACCAGCGTGAGCAGCAGCTCACGCTTCACCGCCGGGTCCTGCGCGCTCGAGAGCTGCCCGAGCAGCGCCGTGACGTTGCCCTCGTCATGCAGCTGCTGGAGCACGAAGCGCGAGCGCGTCCGCAGCTCGGGCGACGAGCCCGACGCCGTGAGCGTGCGCAGCGCCACGTCGCGCGCGCCGAGCGCGGCGAGCGACTGCACCGCGAGATGCGCGAGCGCGGAGTCGGGACTCGTGAGCAGCGGCACGATCGCATCCGCGCGGTCCTTCGCGCCCATCCGCACCAGACCGTTCAGCCCCTGCACGCGCACCGCGTCGTTCGTGTCCCTGAGCGCCGTCAGGTACAGCGCGACGGGCACGTTCGCGAGCTGGCGCTTGTCGTCCACCAGCGTACGCAGCGCCACCTCGCGCATCACCGGCTCCGCGGCGACCCGCTGGATGGCCGCGTTCGCCCGCGCGCCGGCGAGCAGCTTCAGCGTGAACATCGCGCTCGTGCGCGCGTCGGCCGGCCGCTTCCTGTCGAGCATCAGCTGCTGGAGACGCGCGAGCGTCGTCGCCTTCGGTCCGCGATGGACCAGCTCGCGCTGCGACCACAGGCGATGGACCGCGTTCGCCGAGACCAGCGCGTCGAGCAGCTGCGCATCGGTGCGCGTGGCCGGGCGGAGCGCCGTCGCGGCCGTCTTGCCCGGGAAGCTCACCCGCACGATCGCGCCGACCGTATCGCCCGCGTAGTTGAACACACCGCCGATCAGGCTCGCCACGTACAGGTGCGACTGATCGTCCATCGCCATGTCGATGGCGCGCGGGACGGTCATGAAGACGTCCTGCTTGATCGACCAGCTCGCCCCCTTCCGCTCGAGCGGATGATGGAAGATCCGATTCACCGTCCAGTCGCCCGTGTAGAGCGTGTTGTTCCACTGGTCGGGGAAGCCGGGATCCTGGATCCACAGCCCCGCCGTGCCCGAGCCCGCGCCGTAGTCGGCGATGGACGGCATGTGCTCCTGCGGAAAATGCAGGAACAGCGACGGGTAGCCCATGTTCGCGCCCGCCGCGAGATAGTGGAACCGCGTGTCCCAGCCGCCGCCGTCGTTGGTGTTGTCTCGCGCGAACGCGTGGCCGAATGGATCGATGCCCACGTCGTACATGTTGCGGGTACCCACCGTGTACATCTCGAGGCCGGTGCCATCAGGGCGCACCCGCGTGAGCGAGCCGCCGTGGCGCGTGATCTTCGTGCCGTCCTTGCCGGTCGCGTTCAGATAGCCGTAGTCGCCGACGGCGATGTAGATCCAGCCATCGGGGCCGAGGGTGATGTTGTTGGTCGCGTGGTCGGAGCTACGCAGGTCCAGATCGAACCCGATGTTCTTCACCAGGTCCTCCGACTGATCGGCGATGCCGTCGCCGTTCGTGTCGCGATACGCGGTGAGGTTGGGCGGATGCAGGACGTAGACGGTGTTGCCGTCCACCGCGATCCCGCGCGGACTGTCCGTCTCCACGAAGATCGTGTACTTGTCGGCGTGGCCGTCGCCGTCGGTGTCGACGAGACGCATCACGCGACCGCGTCCTTTCACCGCGCCCTGGGCGAGGTTGAGGTCCACCCCCACGTACACCGATCCATCCGGCGACGGCGCCACGACGGTCGGATACATCGCGATCGGCGGTCCGGCGTAGGTCAGCATGGTGAAGCCGTCGGGTGCCTTCATCTGCTCGAGCACCTTCCGCTCGTACGCGCTGTCGCGCGCGATCGCGCCACTCTTCGGCAGTTGCGGGCCGAGGCCCATGTTCTGTCCACCCTGCGCAAGCGCCGGCGCGGAGGTCGCCGCCACGCTGAGCGCGGCGGCGGTGAACGACAGCGTGCGGAACAGACGGATGCTGGTCATGTCGGGTGTGATGAGACGGGAGACATCGTGTGCGTGCAGTCGACCGCTCGTATCCGCGGACGACGACTGTTTCAATCCCGGCCGCGAGGAAGCGCGCCGCGTCCGGTCGAGTTGGGGTCTGGGGTGTCCTGACGAGAGTACGGCGCCGGGCTGCGTCACGCTGGATCTGCTCGCAGCTCCGCGATCGACGAAGTATCGGTGGTGGAAGCCGGGCGACAAAGCCCGAGGTGCATACCCGGTTACCGGTCGAATGCCATCCCGCCGTACGAGTTGGCGAAGTCGTGCGTTTCCCTGGGCCACCCGGACGTGATCCAGCTGTGATACCGCATCGCCTGCTCCGCGTCCGAGGCCCACGCCCACTGCCCTTCCGGCGGTTTGTCCGGGTAGTCGCGCATCGCCGCCGCGACCTCGGCGATCTCGTCCAATCCCTCGCGCACCGCTGACGTCACCGCCGGCGTGCGGAACGTCTCCCCGCGCGCCCACACCCGAAAGCCGAAGTACGCCTTGGCCGTCGCCCGATGAAGCCGCGCCGTGAGCAGGGTGCGCTCGAACAGCCCGTGCAGCTCGCGATAGTCGTCCGGGCGGAGCGCGCTCCGGCCTGCCTCGATCGCCCTGAGCGACGCGGTCGCCTTCTCCACGCCCCAGCGCTTCTCCGTCACGATGAGCTGGAGATACGCCTCGGTCATCTGCTCTCCTGGCTGCACCCACCCCTGCTCCATCACCCAGGGCACCTCGCTCCACTGCGCGCCCCGAGGCGTCTTGGTCCACGGCGGAGCGAGGTGGTTCACGACGTCCTTCCAGTAGTGGAGATCGCGGTTGACGCCGTGCCCCACGTGCGCGACGGGCGGTTCGATCCACTTGCCGCTCACGTGTCGCGCATAGCTCGACGCATACCCGTCGTAGTCGAGCCGCGAGTGATTGGCGACGTTGGTGCCGAGAGTGTAGAGACTGCTCGTGACCACGTCGAAGGCGTTGGCGAATGCACGACGCACGAACGGGAGCGCCGCGCCTCCATAGTGCCGCGAGATGAACTCGTCGGACACCCGCTCCGCGGTGATGCTCGGCTCCTCGCTCACGCGTCGGAGCGCGAACAGGTCGATCTCCGCGGGGTGTCCGACGAGGCGAGTGGCCCCGTACCGGTCGGTGCGCGCGGTGTAGCCGATGACGTGCGGGCGGCGCAACAGGTCCTTCGCGCGGCCGAGCATGTACTCGGGCCAGGTGCTCGCGATCTGGCCCTGGCCGTTGAACTCCCCCGCCGCGTCGAACTCCATCACCGTGGGTCGCGCGATCTTCCCGGCGAAGAAGTCGTTCGGGTGCGTGAGGAAGAAGTCGTGCGGCGTCTCCTTCATGAGGAGGCGCACGTCGGGCCGGAACCGGTCGATGGCGCCGGTGATGTTGCGATACTCCTCGTGCGTGTAGGCGAAGGTGCGCGCATAGAGGTTGAGATGCCGCTCCCCGATCACCACGTCGCCCACCGCGTTCACGACCGCCGCCAGCTTCTCCTGCGGAGTCTTCAGGCGAACCGAATGCTGCCGCTCCGCTCGCGCGCCGGTCTCGATGAAGGTGAGCACGATCCCGTTCACGCCCGGCACGCGGTCGAGCATCTCGCGATAGTCCTGCGCGAGCCAGCGCCAGAACTCCGGGTCGTCGAGATCGATCGTGCCGCCCGGGCCGGTGCGGAACCGCGCTGGATAGTGCTCCAGGTCGTAGAGCGCGTGATCCCAGACGACGACCTCCTGGATCCCCGCGGCGTGCGCCGCGTCGGTGAGGCGGTTGACCAGCGCGCGGGTCGAGTCGTTCCGCACGTCGGCGAGATCCATCACGATCTGATGCGAGAGCTCCAGATGGTTGATGCGATACTCGCGCGCCGCCGCGATCACGGCGCGATCGTCGGTCTCGCTCGACGAGAGGATGGTCCAGCCGCGCACGGGTTGGCCATCGCGCAGCGGGCCGGTGCGCGGCACGCCCGCCTGGCCACGCAGTGGAGACGAGGCACATGCCAGGAGCACGGGCAGCAGGCAGAGTGGAAGTCGCATGACGCCACGATGCAGCGAGCCCCCGGCAGAGGCAATGCTCTGCCGAGGGCTCGTTCACTCACCACTCACCCCAACTCTATTCCGAAGTAGCGCGCCGCCGCGCGGATGTTCGTCGCCGCCATCCGCAGCTCCTCCTCGGACACGCCGGTCATTCCGCGCAGCTCGGTGATCGCCTCGCGCGTCAGCTCCTCGTCCACCAGCGGAAGCTCGCGCTGGTGCGGAAACGCGAAGGCGCTGTCGGGCAGCGCGCGCCGCTCACGCGGATCGAGCTTGCCGTTGTCGTTGATATCGTATGGCGCCGCGAGCGGCTGCCAGGTTGCGTGCATCTCCACAGTCGTCTCCCTCGAGGGTAGGGTGGGGTGGCGGACTCAATCGGGTGATGGCTGCGCGCGATCGTCTCGCCCGCGCGGTGGCGTCGGCGAGTACGTCGGCGTTGGGTCGTGATCCGGCGCGGGCGACGGCGTCGCCCGGCGGATGCTCAGGCGAGGGGCGGTGCGCGCGAGGAGGGTGCGCGCTGCGCGGGAGACCGAGCGCCCTGCGCTCGCTCACGCGCGACGTGTCCGACAGTGCGCGACGCGAGCGAGAGCGGAATCCACACCGGAGTCGAGCTCGTGGCGCGCTCGCGGCCATCGGCGTGTCCGTGGCGCTGGCTGGCCAACTGGCGCACGGGGCGAGCCGCGTCCGCGCGCACGGCGTGCCGCCAGCCGGCTTCGTGCGTCGCGTCGCTGCGGATTGTCTGTCGGCTCGGCGACGTCGCGATCGACGAGCGCGTGGTGGGCGCGTGGGAGCGCTGCGATGTCGATCGCGCCGGGCTCATGACACCGGCGAGCGCCATCACGAGCAGCACGAGCACCGATGGGATGCTCATCACGGGAAGAAGACACTCCGCGCTGGTCGTGCGACGCATGCGAGACACACCCGTGATACTCGCTCAGCTCGTCGTGGGTTCCTCGTCGCGCACGTCCGATCGACTCGCATCAGGGCAGCAGGCGGTCCAGCAGCGCGTTGAACGCCCATCCCAGCGCGACCGTCGCGGCAGCCACCCCGATCCATGCCCGCACCAGGCGCACCCTGGCGAACGCGGCGGCGTACTCGGTCTCGGGCCTCTCCGTCTTCTTCTCATCCTTCTGCCGCGTCTGCGCCGCCTGCGCCGAATCGGTCGAGATGGCGCCCTGACGTCGAACGATCGCCACCAGCATCGTCTCCTCCGCATCTCCACGTTGGCTCGGCGCATGCCGCGTGAGTCCGCGCGCCGAGCCGGTGTCCGGCGCCGTGCACGCTTCGCTCGGCGCTCCATGAGAGAAGCACCACCGCGTGACATCGCGGACCGATACGAGAGCGGCCCGGTCGCTCACGCGCCGGGCCGCTCCTTGAAACGATGTTCACCCACCACTCACGCCGCCGACCCATGGGGACACCACCGCAGGATCACCGTCCCCAGCACGGTATTCTCCTCGCGCGGCACACTGATCGGCGCGAACGCCGGATTCAGCGAGAGCAGCTCGAGCCGAGTGCGCGTCATCTTTCCCACACGCTTCACGACGTAGCCCCCGTCGGGCAGTCTGGCCAGGATCACCGTATCACGGATGACGTTCGGATCGACGCGCACGAGCACGGAGTCGCCCGTGTGCAGCAGCGGATCCATGCTCTCCCCCACCACGCTCAGCGACACGTACTGCCCGGGGGGCGCGTCGTCGGGAATCCGCACCCACACCTCGCACGACTCGTCCCAGAGATCGCGGCCCGCACCCGCCGCCACGCCCAGATCGAGCTGCGGTGCCGCACGCATCGCGCTCGCCTCGCCGAGCACCTGCGCGACCATCCCAGCGACCAGCGGTCGCTCCGTGAGCGGCAATCCGCTCACCAGCCGCACCTTCAGCCGAGCGCCTTCCACCTTTGCGCGCATCCGTGTCGCGGCGTGCCGGATCTGCGCCGCGCTCCATCCGGCCGACGAGCGATGCGGCGCGCTCAACTCCTGGTCCAGCCAGTCGATGAGCCGATCGTCCGTGTAGTACGGTGAGTCGGCGCGGTACATCTCCGCCTGCGCCGCCAGCTCGGCGAGCACCTCTTCCTCACGAATCGCCGCCGCGCGCTCGGCGCGCAGTCGCTCGCCCGCGCGCTCGATGGCGGCGCTGGGGGAGATCAGCGTCAGGCCCGGCGCTCCGTCGTCCGGCGGCGGTCCGTCGTGGACGTGAGACGTGGGCTGCGGTTGATCGCGTCTGGAAGCTGTCATGATTCCGACCTCGGAATACCGGGACACGGCGTCACGCCTCGCGGGTGAGGGGATCGTCCGGTCCCTGGGAGAGCAGGCTCGCGCCGATCCGTGCGCGGCATCGGCGGAAGAAGCGTTGGAGCTCGCGCGCATCGTCTGGCTCCAGCGAGTTGGTGTAGCGCATCGCCACGTCGGTGAGCCGCGCGCGCAGGCGCTCGAGTCGCTTGCGCGCGACGACGTACGACACGCCCAGCCACTCGGCGATCTCGCGCTGCGGAATGTTCTCGGCCACGGCTACGAGCAGTTGTCGCTCGTCCGGCCGCAGCGACTCGTCGAGCTTCGCGGAGAGCTTCTCCAGCACGGGAGGAAGGGGCGTCTGCTCCCACGCTGGGCCTCGGCTCGCGCGCACGCTGGCCTCGGAGCACCCGGCGGCGGCGGCGGCACCGTTCGATGTGTCGTAGTCGCCGGACGCGTCGCGCGCCGCCTCGCTCACCACGCGGTCGCGTCGTCCGCGCGCGCGCTTCGAGTTTAGCAGCCGGTGCCGGAGTGCCGAGAGGAGATACTGACGCGGGTTGTCCGGAAGCACGGCGCCGCGCGTCATGAGCTGCAGCGCCACGTCGTCGAGCAGCTCGCCCACCAGCTCGTCGCGGTCCTCGCTCGGGATCCCCGCGCGGCGCGCGTAGTCGAGCAGCAGGCGGTGATAGCGTTCGATGAACCGCGTGAACGCTCCGGACTGCCCGCTCTGGAGCGCGGCCAGGATCTCGTGATCCTGTCCCGCGCCCGGCGCGCCCGGAACGCCTCCTCGGCGCTCCGCCGGCCAATTGATCTCGTGTCCTTCCGGCGGTTCCGCTCTGTGCATCACCCTGCTGCCTCATCCCATGTCCTTCGTCGTGGGTGATGACGGACTGCGTCGCCCGGTGAATCACCGTCCCTGGGAGAGAGTCACCAGGCTGTGACATCGACCGGCCACGTCACCTGCCGTGCGGGCGGTGCCGGGCGATCCAGGCGCGCACGCGCCGCTCGAGGCGGGTCAGCGTCCTGGGTGTGAGTGCGGGGCGTTCGAGCGCCTGGCGGATGATCTCCGCGCGCCGGTGCGGGAATCCGATCGCCTCCGCGCGCTCGATCAGCCCGACGGCGTCGTGCACTGCGTTCGCCCTGCGTTGCACCGAGCCCGCGTCGACCGGTGCTCGCACGGGTGAATCGAGCGATGACCTGGGCTGCGCCGCGACGGCGCCGAGCACGGCGATCCGTGCCCGCTCGCGCGCCGCCTTCTCCATCTCCTCTCGGCTCGGTCGACGCGTGGACGCGGTGAAGCCGAGGTTGGCGAGGGCGCGTCCGATCGCCGATGTCTCGGTGTTCTCCAGACAGGCGACCTGGTTGATCTCGCCGTCACCGAGCCGCTCGGACGCCCACCCTGTCGCGGCCGGCCGGCGGTCGTCGGCCCCGCGAAATACCAGCGCCCGGAACGTGATCTCGGTGTCGCTTCGCGAGTGGAGTTGGGTGACGATGCGGCCGGTGGGAAAGCGGAGGTAGAACAGCGTGATCCGGTCCGCGACCAGGGCATAGTCCGAGAAGTTCGCGCCCCCCATCGACGACTTCGCCATCTCCCACCCCCGTCCGCTGGTCCGATTCGCCGCGCGAGGGACCAGAATATACCGAAGAAAGACCGAAGACAAGGGAGGCGACTGAGCCGCTCGGCGCTTCGAAGGCTCGCTGCTTGATGCTGAGGAGTGGAGGGTGGGGAGTGACGGTTTGGCGTCTGGTCCAGGGGTCGCGGGCGTGTGGCAGCCGCCGTCCCCCGACTTCCCACTTGCCAGCACCGTCCTACCAGACGCTACCGCAAATTCAACTGCCCCAACGCTTTACCGTGCGCAAACAAACGATTAAATTACAGGGGTACAATTCGACGCCCACGACTCGGGACCGGCCATCTGGCTGATCCTGCCCGCCTTCGCGCCCTCCGGCGCCGGACGCCGTACCCAACGCAACGAGGCAGATGCGCGCATTCACCTCCCTGCAGAACCTGCTCGTCGGCGCAACCGCCCTGCTCTTCGCCGGGGCATACTTCGCGCCCGGTCGGGATCATTCCGGCCCCGTGCTGACTGCCGCGGTCGCGTTCGTGAGCCCCAAGGGCACGGACACCACTGCTGCCTCGAGCACATCGGAATCCGGTGAGCTCACCCACGTGACGTCCATGGCGCTCGCCGCGTTCTCTGGTGTCGTCCGGCCGCTCAGCCGGCCGCAGGCGCTCCAGAACGCCTTCCGTGGCTACTTCGCGTTCAGATCGGCGCACCCGGACGAGGTCCGCAAGCCGTATCTGTACTTCGTCGACTACGGGCTGCCGAGCACGGAGCCGCGCGGCTACGTCTTCGACATGGACTCCCTCCGGATCGTCGATGGACCGTTCACCGTCGCGCACGGGCGTGGGTCCGCGGCCGACAAGGCCGGCGTCCCGACACGCTTCTCCAACGCCTCGGGGAGCAACGCCACGTCGCTCGGACTGTACGTCGCCAAGGCGCTGTACGACTTCCATGGCAAGTCGGCCGGACACTCCTACACGTCGGTCGGACTGCGGCTGATGGGCGTGTCGGACGGCTTCAACGACAACGCCCTCTCGCGTGGCGTGGTGGCGCACGGCGCCCCGTACGTCACACCGAGCAAGGCGGGACGGAGCGAAGGCTGCCCGGCGATGGAGCCCACGCGCGCCGAGCGCCTGCTGCCCAAGCTGGCCGAGGGAGGGATGGTGTTCCTGTTCGCGCCCGACCAGCGCTGGCTCGCGAGCGACCCCTGGGTGGCCGCGAACGCCGGCTGATCCTGTTCCGTCTCCGCGGCGACCCAACGCTCTCGGAGATTCCGGTGATACATAGATGATTCGCGCGGCACCCATGCTGGTCAGCATGGGTCGATTCCGATTGCGTACCCACCCAGAGGAGCAGGCGATGACGATGTTCGGACCGAAGACGAAGTCGAGGCGCGCCGTCGGATTGCTGGCGATCGCGGTTGCCAGCGTGGCCGCGCACGATGCAGGGGCGCAGACGGCGGCGAAGAAGGCGGCGCCCGCCAAGTCGAGCAGCTCCAAGTCGAGCGCCGCGAAGGCAGCCGCGGCCAAGAAGGCCGCCGACGCGAAGATCGCGGCCACGCCAATCCGCTTCGTGATCGGTCCGACGGGGAACGAGGCACGCTATCGCGTGCGCGAGCAGCTCATGGGCGCCAATCTGCCCAACGACGCGATCGGCAAGACGCCGGACATCACCGGCACCATCCTCGCCTATCCCGACGGCCGCATCGTGAAGGACAGCTCGCGCATCGTCGTGAACCTCAAGAACCTCAAGAGCGACAAGGACCGCCGTGACGGGTTCCTGCAGCGTCGCACCCTCGAGACGGAGAAGTATCCGACCGTCGAGCTGGTCCCCACGTCGATCCGCGGCTTCAACGGAACGCTCCCCGCCTCCGGCACGGCGACGTTCGAGTTGCTCGGCGATCTCACGGTGCACGGCGTGACGCGTCCGACGGTGTGGCAGGTCTCGGCACGCCAGGAAGGCCAGGACGTCGCGGGCACGGCGACGACCGCGTTCACCTTCAAGGACATCAGCCTCGATCAGCCGAAGGTGCCGGTGGTGCTGAGCGTGGCCGACACGATCAAGCTCGAGTACGACTTCCGCTTCGTGCGCGAGGCACCTAAGCCGTGAGCGTGAGCTGCGAGCATTGAGCATCTCCAGCTCGAGCTTGAGCTCGGGCTCGAGCTGGAGATGCTCAATGCTCGAGGCTCGGGCTCCCGCACCGAGCTACTGCTTCACTGCGCTGTCCGGATAGACCTTGATCCAGTGCGAGCGGACGAGCGCTCGCTCCTTCTCCCCCTCGAGCGCCGACACGATCAGGTTCGACGACTGCAGCGGCATGTGGCAGTCGACACACCGGCCGGCGAGCGGCTGCGTCTGCGCGGGGAGCGGCTTGTGGCGCTGCTCCTGGTGGCAGGTGAGACAACGCCCGGACAGCTCCTTCACGTCGCGCTGTACGCGGTGGACGTCGTGGCAGGTCATGCACGTCATCTGCGACGCCTGGAAGCAGCGGCTGCGCGCGAGCAGCGCGACCTGATTGCCGTGCACGTCCACCTGCTCTCCATTCGTCGCCGGCCGCAGATACAGGTACTTCTCGAGCGGCTGACCGGTGACGTAGGTGAACGACGGCGTGATCGGATTGCCGATGCCGCCGTGGCACTGCGCGCACGCCTCGATCTTGCGCTGGCGGCTCAATCGTGACGGGTTCACGATCGCGACGCGGCTGACCGCGTGCAGCAGCGAGCGCTCGTTCGCCACGTGCTCGTTGCCCGCGCCATGGCACCGCTCGCAGGTGACGCCGAGGATCGCGCCCTTCGGATTGAAGCGATTGACGGCGCTGGGATCGGGTAGCGGCTCGATCCAGGTGGCGTGACACTCGAAGCAGCGTGGCGCGACCGCGCGGTCGAAGTTCGCGACACCGTCGTGATAGGCCGGACCTGGGCTGTTGATCCACTTGCCGAGCGTCTTCCAGTACGAGACGGGCATCTGATAGAGCTGATCTTTCTTCCAGTAGAGAAAGCTCTGCCCCTTCCGTCCCGAGCCGGCGACGTATGCGATCTTCTCCGTGCGGCTCGTGGTGTCCGGCGGCGTTCCGTAGACGGCCGTCTCGTAGAAGCCGGACGAGTCGGCGTCCATGCGGAAGTGCAGCGCGGGGTTCGGCGTGCGCAGCACGTTCTCGCCGGATCGGAAGCTTCCGTCGATCGTCGCGCGCGAGGGATGCCGTGTCGTGAGGCGATGCGCAGTCCCCTCGTAGCTCGCCTTGTCGGTGTGGCAGGAGAGACAGGTGGTGTCGCCCATCGCGTTCTGAGCGGTGGGCGCATCGGGCCACCGCTGCGGCGCTCGCCTGGCCGAGATGAAGAGCGCGGCACCCGCGCCGGCTGCGAGCAGCAGCAGCGCGGCGAGCAGCCGGTGGGATCGCGTGGAAAAAAGAGGAGCCCGAGGGTCGGGCATCAACGCAGCTCGGGACTCGTGGAGGTGGGCTCGCGATCCCTGGTGGAGGGCGCCACGCAGATTCGCAGTCGGTGCGCGCTAGTGCAAGAGTGGAGACTGCCGGCGATGCGTGGTGAGTCTCGAGTGGTCACTCACCGCGCATCCCGCACTTCGCATCCCGCGCCTCCTCACGGCTTTCGTGCGCTCGGATCTCCGGTGGGCGGCGGCGCCTGATCCGTCGCCGCGGGTGGGCCGAGCCGCTCGCGCAGGATCGGCTCGAGGACGTCGGCCCAGATCTGATAGCCCTTGAGCGTCGGGTGCAGCCCGTCGACCATCATGCCGTCGAACAGCTTGCCGTCGCGATCGGCCAGCTTGTCGTTCACGTTCACGTAGCGCACCGACGTGCCGTCGGCCATCCGCGCGAGGTTCGCGTTGATCGCCGCGATCTCGCGATTGATCTCGGTGATCGCCGCCGGGTTGTCGTTGCGCGGAAAGATGCCGGTGAGGACGATCACTGCATTCGGTGCCTTCCGCCGGCACAGATCGACGAGCGCGCGCAGGCCGCGTGTGATGTCGGCGATCTTCTCCTCGCCACCCGGATCGCGACCGACGTTGTTCGTGCCCGCGAGGATCACGATCACCTTCGGGTTCACGCCGTCGAGCTCACCGTTCTCCACTCGCCAGAGCATGTGCTCGATGCGGTCGGCGCCCCAACCGAAGTCCGCGGCGTTCCACCCGAAGAAGTTTGCCTTCCAGTTGGCGAGGAAGTCGGGATAGTCCGTCGCGCCCCAGCGCCGCGTGATCGAGTTGCCCTCGAAGTAGACGTCGATCTTTCCCTGGGTGCGTTTGGCCAGCAGTTGCTGGTGCGCGAGCATCGAGTTGGCATCGGTGCGCGGCGTGGGCTGATCGGCGCGACCGGGCGCCGCCGCCGGAGTCGGAGCGGATGACGACTGCGCCCGTGTCGCCCCACTCGGCGCGTCGAGCACTGGTGGCGCCGGCGTGTACCTCCGCCCGAACGATTGGTCGGCCCACTGCAGGAAGTACTTCCAGTTCGGGGCGTCGGTATGGCCACCGTCGTGCTGGCGCCAGGCGAGCTTCCCGTCGAGCAGCCCGACGTTCACCGGCGGCATCCGCTCCTTCATGTAGTCGTCGGAGGTGCCCAGATCCTTCGCGCCGAGTAGGCGGAACACCGGGCCCGCGGCGACGGCGGCCATGAAGCTCCCTTGCTGATCGAGCCACTTCGCGTCGCCCTTCTCGGGCACGCCGTAGCTCACGAAGGTGAGTCGCGGCGCGCACAGGGCGAGCAGCTCGTGCGCGTCGACCGGGAGGTCGAGTGCGGTCTTGCTGCCGAACGTCGCCTCCGACGCGCCGAACTTGAGAAAGTTGCCGGCCATCCAGTGATACTCGCCGGATCCCGTCAGGCTCTCGACCGCCTCGCCCCAGTTTCGTCGATGCAGCTTGGCGCCACCTTCGCCCGATGATCCAATCAGTACAGCCGCGAAGCGCTGATCGAACGCCATCGCGACGAGTGCGGCCTTGCCATACCGCGACACGCCCTCGACGCCGACCTGCTTCGCGTTGACGGCGTGGTCGGTCTCCAGATAGTCGAGCGCTCGAGACGCGCCCCAGCCCCACGCGCGCAGTGCGCCCCAGTCGTCGGGCTTTCTCGGCTGGCCCCTGTTCACCAGCCCGATGATGCCCTTGGTGAGGCCCGCGCCGTTGTCGGCCTGGACGCTCGTCGGATTGAGGAACGCGAAGCCCCAACCGTCGACGATGAGCTGTTCGGTGGCCGGTGCGTCGCTGCCGGGCACCGGCGGCGGCGGGGTGAACGCACCGGGCCGAGGAGCGCTCGGCGGCGCGGGTCGCCCGACGGCTTGGGTTAGCGAACCAGGGCGGAACATGATCATCACCGGCACCGGGCCCTTCGTGTCGGCGGGAAGCACCAGCGTGACGGGGATGTCGACCGCAATGAGCGGATACGATGAGTTGTCGACGTGCCCGGTGAGCTGCCGGCCGATGACCTTTCTGCCGCCGACGGTGCCAGTGTCCGTCGCAGTGACCGTCCAGGTCACCTTGGGCACCCGTTTGGGGACGCGGCCGACCACCTCACGCTCGAAGTCTTCGATGATCTCGGCGCGCCGTTGTGCCCAGAGGCGCGCGTTCGTCACTTGGCGGCCGCTGCGAAGCCTGAGGACCTCGGGCAGCGATTGGAAAGGATTGGCCTTGGACTCGTCGTAGTTCGCGTGGTTCGGCGCCTGCTCGTTGCCGCTGGGGCCGGGACGGAGCGCGGTGATGCCGAGCTGCTCCATCATCTGGCGATGGTCTTCGTCGGCGGTCCAGCTCTTCGGTTCGACGCTCTGTGCACCCGCTGGCAGTGCCAGGAGCGCGGACAGCGTGCTCGCCGCGCAGAGGTGGAGCAGCCGCTCCGAGCATGTCGCGCGCTTCATCGTGTACGAGGGTGCATTGTTCGCCAGTGTATTGCCGAATCGCCGAGGATGAGCAAGTGATCTTATGAATGTCAAGCCGCCATCACGACGGGCAGGATCGGGGGTGAGCCCCCGCCACGAAAGTGACGTTGCTCCTCATGAGGGTCTGACACTTCCCGGATGAGGGCTCACCCTCTCGGACGACAGTGATCCTTCGTGCATTTTCCGGTGGGGTCTGACCCCTTGAACGCCCTTGAACGCCCTTTAAACCGACCGCCTGAATCCGCATGAAAGCCATACCGTTGCTCGTCGCCTCTCTCTCCCTGCTCGGCTGCGCGGCGTCCGCGCGCGCGCCTGCGGTCGATTCGCCAGGCAGCCCACGGAACGGCTACGCCGCCTCCGATGCGCGCGTTCGCGTGATGGGGCGCCGCATCGCGGATGGCGGCGCGGTGGCATTCGGCGCGTCGGGGGTGACGTTCTTCATCAAGTTCCGTGGGACGTCGCTCGACGTCGAGCTCGAGCGCGCATCCAATGATACGGCCAATCACGATTGGTTCACCGTGGTCGTCGACGGCGGAGAGCCCTCGCGCTTCCGTACGCAGCCGCGCACGCGACAGTACTCGCTCGCGCGCGGGCTGCCGCTCGGCGAGCACACGATCGCGCTGAGCAAGGCGACCGAGGGCCAGAACGGCCACGACCGTCTCGTCGCCATTCACGCCGACGAGCTGCTCCAGGCAGATCCGCTCCCGGCGCGCCGCATCGAGTACATCGGCAACTCCATCACCGCCGGCTACGGCGCCGATCCACGCCCGGTCGCGTGCAAGCAGGGCACCTGGTACGACGCGACGCACGCGTGGCTGGCGTACGGGCCACGCGTCGCTCGGCGCGTCAACGCGCAGTGGATGCTGAGCGCCATCTCGGGCATCGGCATGGTGCGCAACTGGAACTCGCCCGGCCCCGTGATGCCGAACGTCTATCACGGCGTGTTCATGGAATACGCCGACTCCGCCACGCACTGGGACTTCCGGCAGTACACTCCCGATCTCGTCGTCGTCGCGCTGGGGACCAACGACTTCTCCGACGGCGACGGCAAGACACCGCGCGCCGCGCTCGACGGCGAGAAGTTCGTGCGCGACTACACGCAGTTCGTCGCCGGCATGCGCTCGCGCTATCCGGCTGCGCGGATGCTGCTGCTCACCAGCCCGATGCTCGATTCGGCGAAGAACGAGACGTTGGCCGGATACCTCCAGCGCGTCATCGTCGCGCGCGCCGCGGCGGGTGACACCGTCATCACGCGATTCGCGTTCAAGGGCCGATACACGTCGGGGTGCGACGGACATCCCGATCTCGCCGAACAGCTCAGGATGGCCGATGAGCTGGAGCCCGAGGTGAGAGCGCGGATGGGGTGGTGAGAATGCCGTCATGGCGCGGCCGCGCGCCCGGCGTGCTCCAGGTCACGAGCAGCAGCAACCCGGCGACTCCCTCCAACCATCCGAACGCGTCGCCGATACGGATCAACGGTACCGCGCTCACGAGGGCGCGGAGCATCGGGACCATCAGTGGGCTTCCACGATGATGAACGACGCGAGACACCGCCGGATCGACCGGCTGTAGAAGGCGCGAAACTCGGCGGCCCCACCGACGAAGCGTCCCGCGCGGTAGAGCGTGACGAGACCCTGTGCGAGCGCCCACATGGTGAAGCCCACGTCCACCGGCGCGACGTCCGGCGCCAGGCGACCGCGCGCGCGCAGCTCCTTGAGGCGCGCCATCCAGAGCTGGCCGGCGGTCGAGCGGCCCTCGTCGAAATCGTCGGGGATGCGGCGCGCGCGCGTCGAGCGCGCGAGGAAGGCGAGCTCGAAGCGTCGGGGCTCCTCGAGCGCGAAGACGAGAAACTCCTCGCCGACCGCCTCAAGCCACGCCACGGGATCCTCGATGCGGACGGCAGCGACTCGCCCCGCCCATCGGGCGAGGGCGTCCAGGACGAGCGCCTCGACCAGGGCGTCCTTGTCGGCGAAGTGGCGGTAGATCGCCATCGGCGTGAGCTCGACGTCCGATGCGACCTTTCGGAGCGACAGCGCGTGCACCCCGCCGGCTTCGTAGAGGGTGCGGGCGGAGCCAAGGATCCGATCTCGGGTAGAGGGTGGCGGCATGTATACGGCGTATACTTCCGCCGCGCCGGGTTGGCAAGCTCGGCGTGAGGGTCTCCAGCGGAGGCCCCGGCCGGTCGAGACTCTCCATCGGTGACGTCTCCTTCGACGGCATCGTCAATCTCGTGCACCCCTTCGCGTGGACCACCATGGACTCCATCACCAAAACTGACGCAGTCAAGCGCCCGTACACGACGCCGACCCTGACGGTACATGGCACGCTCGAGCAGTTGACGCAGCGCGTATCCACCCGTGGACACAGCGACGGCGGCTTCCTGTTCTGGAGCCGGACCGGCGGAGCGTGATGCGCGCTCGGGCCAGCGTGCCGGCGTCTCGCCGCGCGTGAGCTCGACCGGACGTGGATGGTGGCTGTACGGGATGCGGCTGGAGTCCGCGGTCCCACTTCCCGGCCTGCCGCCGTGCGACGAGCCGGCGCTCGACCGACGGATCGCCGTGAGCTTCATGAACCGGCGTCCTCCACGCCGGACCGGCGCGGCACACTACACGTCGCCACCACGCGGCGCGGACGGGCTGGAGGTCCGCGCGACGATCGGCGACGCTCACGAGTTCTGGTTCGGCGACGGAACGTGGGCGCGCATCTCGGCGCGTGGCGACGCGATCGACGTCTACACGCCGCCGACCTCGAGCTTCGAAGATTCGCTGAGCTATCTGTACGGCGTGCTCGTGGGATTCGCGCTGCGCCTGCGCGACGTGCTCGCCCTCCATGCCTCGGTGGTCATGCTCGGCGAGCGCGCGGTGATGTTCGTCGGCGCCTCGGGCGCGGGAAAGTCGACGCTGGCCGCGACGTTCGCGCTGCACGGCCATCAGGTGATCACCGAGGACGTTGCCGCGCTCACCATCGAGCAGGACGGCATCGTCGCGCATCGTGGGCACGCGGACGTGCGACTATGGCCCAGCGCGGCCACGATGCTGCGCACGCCACCGCTGCGGCAGGCGACGCAGGCGTGGCCCAAGCTCGTGCTGCCCTCGCCGCTCGCCGACGGCGACGCGATGCTCGGACGGATCTATCTCCTGCGCGCACCCGAGGCAGCGCTGAGCGAGCCGTGCACCACGCCCCTCTCCCAGGGCGACGCGCTGATCGGTCTGCTGCCCCATACCTATGTGAGCCATCTGCTGCGCCGGATGGATCGGCCGTGCGAGCTCGCGTCGCTCGCTGCGCTGGTGAAGATCGTTCCGGTCGAGTGGCTCACGGTGCCGACCCTCCCCGACGGATTCGACGCGCTGCTCGACACGCTCGAACGCGTCGATGGTGCGAGCGTGTCGGCGGGCCGACGCTAGGCCAGCTCGTCGCGTCGTCGCGCCAGAAACTCACGCTCGGCGCCGTTCTCCGTTCGCTCGATGGCTGCGTCGTAGGCGCGCCGTGCGTCGGCGCGTCGGCCGAGACGACGGAGCAGATCGGCGCGAATCGCGTGAAAGATGTGGTGCGGGTCGAGATCGAGCGGCTCGATCAGCGCGAGCGCGGCGGCCGGTCCCTCCACTTCGGCGACCGCGACGGCGCGGTGAAGCTGCACGATGGGGCTCGGCGCGATCGCGAGGTGCAGATCGTAGAGCTGCACGATCTGTCGCCAGTCGGTGGACGCTGCCTCCGCCGCCGAGCCGTGCACCGCATTGACTGCGGCCTGGATCTGGTACGGGCCCGGCTGGTTCATCGCGAGGCAGCGTCGCACGATGGACTGCCCCTCGTCGATGAGCGTACGATCCCACGCCGCGCGGTCCTGATCGGCGAGCAGCACCATCGCGCCGTCGGGCGTGGTACGCGCGGCGCGGCGCGATTCGATCAACAGCATGAGCGCGAGCAGTCCCATCACGTCCGGCTCGCCGGGCACGAGCTCCACGAGGAGGCGGCCGAGTCGGATCGCTTCGCGGCAGAGGTCCTCGCGAACGAGGGCGTGGCCGGCGCTCGCGGTGTAGCCCTCGTTGAAGACGAGGTAGATCACCGCCATCACCGCGCGCAGCCGGTCGGGAAGCTCGTGCTCGTCGGGGACGCGATAGGGAATCCGCGCGTCGCGGATCTTGCCCTTCGCTCGCACGAGGCGCTGCGCCATCGTCGCCTCGGGCACGAGGAAGGCGCGCGCGATCTCCGCCGTCGAGAGGCCGGCGAGGAGCCGTAGGCTGAGCGCGACCTGTGCGCTGGTGGCGAGCGCCGGATGACAGCAGGTGAAGATCAGACGAAGCTGGTCGTCGCGCACGGGATCGTCGTCGTCCTGCTCTCGAAGTGAATGCAACCGCGCCGCTTCGGAATGCCGCTCGTCGCGCGACGACTCTCGGCGAAAGCGGTCCACCGCGCGGTTGCGCGCGGTGGTGATGATCCATCCCGCCGGGCTCGGAGGGACGCCGGTCGAGGGCCATCGCTCCAGCGCGGACTCGAACGCATCCTGCACGACCTCCTCGGCCGCGTCGATGTCGCCGCAGACCCGCGTCAGCACGGCGACGGCTCGGCCGTATTCCTCGCGGAACACGCGCTCGATCTCCGTCGAGGTCGTCGGCGTCGGGTTGGAGGTCAGCCTTCGACCTCGCCCTGGAAGGGGCGCACCTCGATTGGAAGACCCGTCGCCCGCGCGTACCGGCGCCCCCACGCGAGCGCGACGTCGAGGTCGGGCGCCGTGATGATCGTGAAGCCGCCGAGGTGCTCCTTCCCTTCGGCGAACGGTCCGTCGGTGATGAGCACCTCGTCGTTCCGGGCGCGCAGCACCGTCGCCGTGCTCGCGTCGTGGAGTCCGCCGGCGAACACCCAGCTCCCCGCTGCCTCGAGATCGCGCTTGATCGCCATGATCTCGCGCATCACCGGCTCCAGCCGCTCTGGTGGAGGCGGCGGTCCGTCCGGCTGATAGATGCTGATCAGATACTGCTTCATCCTCGGGACTCCTGGTGGCGTGTGCACCTGTTCGACCGGCGCCATGCTACGCCGACGCCACCGGCTCGGCGGGGCGATACGTCGCGATGACCACGCCAGTCGTCGTCGGCACGCTCTTCACCAGGGTGAGCTTGGCGAAGGTGCCGTCGTGCGGGAACATGCAGCGGCCGGTGCCGAGCACCAGTGGATGGATGAGCAGCATGTACTCGTCGACCAGGGTGCGGCGGCGCAGCGACTCGATCAGCACGCCGCTTCCCATGACCAGCAGATCGTTGCCCGGCTCGCGCTTGAGCCGCTCGACGGCGTCCGCCGCGTCGCCCTCGAGCAGCGTCGAGTTCTCCCACGGGAGCGGCTCCTCGAGCGTGCGGGAAGCCACGTACTTCCGTGCGGCGTTGAGCACCGGCGTGAACGGGTTGTCGGTGCGCTTCGGCCAGATGCTGTAGAAGTCTTCATACGTCCGGCGGCCGAAGAGCAGGTCCGCGGGACGCGACATCCCCTCTCCCATCGTTCGCCCTTTCACCTCGTCGTCGTACGGCCCTGCCCACCCGCCGTACGCGAAGCCGCCGCGGGTATCCTCGTCGGGGCGGGCGGGCGCCTGCATCACCCCGTCGAGGGTGAGGTGGTTGATGACCGTGACCTTGCGCATGCGTTCCTCCGGAAGGTGGACGCCGGCGTGGTGCCAGCGTTCTCACCTCCTATACGAATGGGAATCGCCGGGATCGACAGCTCCGCTCCCCTTTTCCATCGACAGGTAGCGGGATGGCTCACCGGCGAGGGATTGGCGCTGGTGGAGAACGCGCGCGCGAGCGATCCTTCGCGTCGGGCCCGACGAGGGAGCGCGCGTGTCATCGGCCGCGGCGCCGCGACCAGGGCGACTCACGAAGGAGACGATCACGACGATGCAGCAGGGAAACGAGATCGACGGCAGAGTTGGCGGCGTGACGTTCGGTCATCCGGCGGCGTTCTGGCTCGGCGTGGCCGCGGTGATCGGCGGCGTCCTGCTGCATCTGCCCATGTATCTGATGGGCAAGGACATGGGGTACAAGCTCGCCGGCATGCCGATGGACGTCGGGATGCAGATCGGAATGGCGGCGATCATCGCCGGGCTGGTCGCGAGCCTGTGGGGGCTCATCCCTCGCGGCGCGGTGAACGCGGACGCCGTCTCGCGGATCCGCGTGAGTGCGCTCGACGACGCCAAGCTCACGCGCGTGCACTACGGGCTGCTGGTGACGATGTCGATCGCCGTGACGATCGACATCATGAAGCCGACGGCACTGGCCTTCGTGATGCCGGGGATGACGACGGAGTATGGCCTCAAGGGACCGCTCAACCCCACCGGTCACATTCCCGTCGCGTACGTTGCGCTCTCGGGGATCATCGGCACGGTGCTCGGCTCGTTTCTCTGGGGCTGGTTGGGCGATCGCATCGGGCGGCGCGCGTCGATCCTGTACGCCGGCATCGGGTTCATCGGCACGTCGATCTGCGGCGCGATGCCGAGCTTCGCGTGGAACCTCGTGATGTGCTTCCTGATGGGCGTCGCCGTTGGTGGCATGCTCCCGATCTGCTATGCGCTGCTGGCCGAGACGATTCCAGCGCGGCATCGAAGCTGGATGATGATCCTGATCGGCGCCGACATCGCGGGTGCGTACGTGCTCACGAGCTGGCTCGCCGTGGCGCTCGTACCGACGTACAGCTGGCGCATCCTCTGGTTGATCGGGCTGCCCACCGGGATCGTGTTCATCCTGCTCAATCGGTGGATCCCGGAGTCGCCGCGCTTTCTTCTCGCGCATGGGCGCGACGCCGAAGCGCGCGCGGTGATGAGCCGGTTCGGAGCCGTGGTCGTCGAGGCGGGGCCCACCGAGCAGTGGATCGACTCCAAGGTGAAGAGCCGGTGGTACGAGCTGCTGAGGGGCGACTTCGCGGGACTCACCGCGGTGGTCGGCGTGCTCGCGATCGGCTCGGGGCTCGTGCTGTTCGGCTTCAACCTGTGGATCCCGTCCAACCTGCGTAAGCTCGGCTATACCGACGCCGACGAGATCCTGCGCAACGCGTCGATCATGGGGTTCCCGCTCAATCTGCTCGTCGCGTGGATGTACGGCTTCTGGAGCAGCCGCAAGACGATCGTCGCGCTCTCGGCGCTCACCGCGGCGGCGCTGTTCGGGTTCGTGATCGCGGGCGACGCGATCGTGCAGAATCGTACGCTGCTCTATGCGCTGCTGATCGTGCCGATCTGGGGGATCAGCTCCGTGGTCGCGGTGCTGTCGGTGTACAGCGCGGAGATCTACCCGACGCCGATCCGCTCGCGCGGCACCGGGTTCGCCGCCGGCGCGAGCAAGGCGGGCGGCGTGGCGATCATCGGGCTGGTGGTGTTCGGGATCGCGGCGCCGTCGATCGCGACGGTCGCGATGATCGGCGCGATCCCGATGACGCTCGCCGTGGTGCTCGTGCTGTTCTTCGGCATCGAGACGAGGCAGCGGCGGCTCGAAGAGATCACGGCGGAGGAGCTGAAAGCGTCGGCGTGAGAGGAGGGCGCGCTCGCGTCAGGACGCCAGCGTGGTGGAGAGCGCCTCATCCTCGAGCTCTCCTTCCAGCACCAGCCGCCCAAGGATGTCGGTTGCGTGGTGCGACCCGCGCGGAATATTTGAGCGACCTCCCGACTGGATGGACTGCGTGATCTGCATCGAAGCACCTCGCCCTCGCGCCGCACGCGGTGCGCGCACGCTACTTCTCGTCTCGGCGCTGGTCGGCGCCGCATCGATTCCCGTGCGCGCGCAGGGCTATCCGTTCAGCCAGCGCGGCAGCGTCACTCAGAACGTGGCGCTCACGGAGATCTCCGTGGAATACGGACGTCCGGTGGCGCGTGGCCGCGCGCTGTTCGGCCAGCTCGTACCATGGGACAGCATCTGGCACCCCGGCGCGGACTCGGCCACGCGCATCGCGTTCACCCACCCCGTGCTGCTCGAGGGGCGACAGGTGAAGGCGGGCGAGTACTCGCTCTGGCTCGTGCCGCGCGCGAGCGCGCCGTGGACGGTGATCCTGAGCCGCGCCGCCCACACCTTTCACAAACCCTATCCCGGCGCCGCCAATGACGCGTATCGCTTCGACGTCACGCCGGAGAAAGGGTCATACATGGAGTCGCTCGCGATCTACTTCCCGTCGGTGGTGCGCGCCGACGCGGTGCTGCGGATCCATTGGGGCGAGACGATCGTGCCGATCCGCGTGACGGCGCCGTATCGGGCGATCAACGTGAAAGAATGACGCGGCACGAGCCGGCGGAGGAGATCCTCCGACCGCACCTGATGCACCCGGCGCACCCGTCATACCTTTTCAGCTCCTCCTCCTTCATATCCACACCGATGAAGCCAATGAAGACCATCGCGCGGATCGCGTCTCTCTCGATCCTCCTCGCCGCCTGCTCCAATGGAATGCATGCGGCCCAGTCCAATGACGGTTGGATCTCGCTCTTCGACGGGAAGACGCTCGACGGATGGCGCGCGAGCGAGAACCCGAGCACGTTCCGCGTGGAGAACGGCGAGATCGTCGTGCACGGCCCGCGAGCGCACCTCTTCTACGACGGGCCGGTGCGCAACCACGAGTTCACGGACTTCGAGCTCAAGGCCGATGTGATGACGAAGCCGGGCGCGAACTCCGGTATCTTCGTCCGCACCACCTTCCAGCCGACCGGGTTCCCGTCGAAGGGCTACGAGGTACAGGTGAACAACTCGCAGTCCGACTGGCGCCGCACCGGGAGCCTCTACGCCGTGCGCGACGTGCGCGAGGCGGGGCGGGACAACGAGTGGTTCACCATGCGCACGATCGTGCGCGGCCGTCGCGTGCAGATCTTCGTCGGCGACAAGCAGACGGTGGACTACACCGAGCCCGACACGTCCGCGACGCGCCTCACCGGATCCACGATCGCCCTGCAGGGCCACGATCCGGGAAGTGAGGTGCACTACAAGAACATCATGATCCGCCCGATCACGCCGTGAGCCTGGGGCGAGGGCCGCTCGCGCTCACTCGCGAGCCGCGAGCGACCCTCGAGCGAAGCGTCAGAACCAGGTGCGGCTGCGATAGCGCCGATACTCGTCGCCGAATCGCTGTTCGAGCACCAGGTTCTCTCGCTTCGCGCGGATCACCTGCCATCCGACGGCGGGGATCCATACGATGAACAGCCACGGCAGGCGCATGAACACGATGATCCCCACCGCCATGCACTCGGCGAAGATGTAGATCGGATGGCGGATCCGCGCATAGAGCCCGTTCGTGACGAGCTTGCGTGCTTCGGCGCGCGGAGTGAAGGCGTCGCCGAGCTGATAGCGCGCGAGTGCCCAGAGAATGAATGACGGCACGATGAGCACGAGCCCGACCGTGAACTGCCAGTGCCACACGCCGCCGTGGACGACGACCACCTGCGCCCACAGCGCGAACCCGAGCGGGACGGCGAGCAGGAAGGGCGTGTAACGCTTCATCGAGTCGTGACGCGGCGTGCGCCAGGAGGTGTCGAGTGGGGCTGCATGGATCACCACCGTGACCCGTCTCGCCCGCAATGATGCTCGGGAGAACCTTACGGGAGCGTGACACGCGTCGTGGGCAGGGTGGCGCCCCTCCGCGAGAGCCTCCCTATTTGAGCCGGCTCGCTCTCTCGACCTTTCACACGGTGGCCCGATCGGCATGAAGCGCCCCATCTCCGTCGTCGCCCTGTCGCTCGCGCTCTGCGCCATCGCGAGCAGTCCCGCGCGAGCACAGTGGCAGTCGTGGATGCTCGGCCCGTTCGAGAAGCCGAAGGCGGTCAACCCGATCATCACACCGGGAACCGACCGCACCTTTCTCTCGCCGATGAACGACAGCGTCGTCCACTGGGAGGGATACGCGACGTTCAATCCCGCGGCGGTGGTGAAGGACGGCAAAGTCTACGTCCTCTATCGCGCGGAAGACGCCACGGGGCGGCAGGTGATCGGCGATCACACATCGCGCATCGGTCTCGCCGAGAGTACCGACGGGCTGCGCTTCACCCGCCGCGCGGCGCCCGTGCTGTATCCCGACAAGGATGCGCAGGCGCGCTACGAATGGACCGGCGGTGTCGAGGATCCACGCATCGTCGCGACCGACGACGGCCGCTACGTGCTCACCTACACTCAGTGGAATCACGACCTTCCACGACTCGCGGTTGCGACGTCGCGCGATCTCGTGCACTGGACCAAGCACGGGCCGGCGTTCGCGGAGGCCGACAGCGGCAAGTATCGCAGCCTGGAGTGCAAGTCCGGCGCGATCCTGAGCCGAGTGGTGGGAGACCGCGTCGTCGCGACGAAGGTGAATGGGAAGTACTGGATGTACTTCAACGTCCCCGACATCCTCATCGCGACGTCGGACGATCTCGTGCACTGGACGCCGCTCGAGGACACCAACGGCAAGCTGGTGAAGGTGCTCTCACCGCGCGCGGGCTACTTCGATTCGTGGCTGGTGGAAGCGGGACCGCCGGCGCTGCTCACCGAGCATGGCATCGTCGTGTTGTACAACGCCGGCAACAGCGGAAAGTTCGGTGAGCCGGGCCTACCGCAGCGCATGTACACGGGTGGCCAGGCGCTGTTCGACGCGAAGAATCCCATCAAGCTGCTCGCGCGCTCGAGCGAGCCATTCATCAAGCCGACGGAGGACTACGAGCGCACCGGCCAATACGTCGAAGGCACGACGTTCGTGGAGGGGCTCGTGCCGTTCGACGGACGGTGGTTCCTGTACTATGGAACGGCGGACTCGCGCGTCGGCGTCGCGGTGTGGAATCCGGCAGGGACACGGCGTTGAGCGGCCCCGTTCCGATCCGGGGCCGCACCCGCGTCAGCCGCTCGCCCGCCGGCCAAACGACGCGGCCGCGCGTGGCCTGAAGAGCAGGTAGGCAACGAACCCGAAGATCAGGAGATGCCCGGTCAGTTGGCGCGGCCCCTCACTGATCGCGACGTGCAGCAGCATCCAGACCGCGAGCAGCCATCGCGCCCAGTCGTGTCCGCGGAGCAGGAACCCTCCGCCGGCGAGCGCGGCGATGCCGATCGCCAGCACCTGCATGTCGTCGGTGGCGAGACGAGAGGCGGTTCCGAACATCGGCGCGAGACCGCGCCAGACGTCCAGGACGCCGAGCACGAGGAAGAGCACTCCGATCGCGAGAATGCTCGGGATGGGTTTCCTCGTCGAGGTCGTCGGCTCGTTCGAGATGGATGACGTCATACCGGGAGCGCCCTCCCGCCGCGCTGCCACTCGGCGATGATCTCGACGATCCCTTCCGCTGGCTCGCCGCCGGGCTGCTGCCACTCCACCGGCGTGCCGGCCTCCAACAACAGACGTCCCACCTCGGCGTAGTTCTCAGCCCGATCGCGAGGCGATCTGGATCCCTCGGCTGCCCACACGAGCGGCTGTCCGTTGAACTCGCGGTCGCGGATGTCGGGCGACGCTCCACGCGCGAGCAGGAGCCGCACCGCGTCGGGGTGGCCCGCCATCGCCGCACTGTGCAGCGCCGTCTTGCCGATCTCCTCGTCGCCGCGGTTCGGATCGAAGCCGCAGTCGATCAATAGCGCGAGCATGGCGGAGTCGCCCTCCTCGGCGGCGCGGTGGAGGACCGCGTAGTGCGCGTCGGTGATCTCGTCACGCAATGTCGGGTGCGCGGAGAGCATCCCCTCCGCCTCCACGCGATCGCCGCGTCCGCACGCCGCGACGAGCTGGTCCACCGGCTCGAGCTCGTCTGCCGCGCCGTGCGCTCGCAGCCAATCCGCGACGGCGCGATTCGCGTTCAACTCCGCGACCGCGTACGGAGTGCGGCCATCCGCACGGCGCCGCAGCAGGCTCGCGCCTCGCTGCGCGAGCAGCTCCGCGATCTCGACGTCCCAGCGTCGTGCGACGACGTGCAGCGGTGTCTCGCCATTCGCGGCGAAGATCTCGTCGGCATCCGCGTCGTGCTCGAGCAGCCACCGCACGCCGGCCGGCGTACGCGCCCACTGGAGAATTGCGTAGAGCGCCGACGAGCCGTCCGACGCCCATCGCTGGTTGGCGCTCGCGCCGAACGATCGCAGCAGCTCCAACGACGCCACGTCGCCCGCGCTCGCGGCGATCGGCAGCGTGACGCCGTCGTTCGGATCGGCGCCGGCCCGCAGCAGCAGCTCGGCGAGCGCGTGGAGCCGAGTGGCGTGAATCGCACCCCAGAGCACCGGCCGTCGCACGCCGTGATGCAGCCATGGAAAGCGCGTGTTCGCGTCAGCGCCGAGCTCCAGCAGCCGCCGCGCGATCGCCACCAGCCCGTCCGCGCTCGCGGCGCTCGAGTTGCCGAGCGCGGTGTGGCACACGTAGTGGATCGGCTCCCATCCGCGCTGGCCGCCGGGCGCGCACGCGAGGGCGGGCTGACGCGCGAGGTGCGCCTCGACGAGTGCGGCGTCCCCCAACAGCAGTGCGGTGTGCAGGCTCGCGCCCGCGATGCCCGGATGCAGGGCGAGCATGCGCTCGGCGCGCGACGTGCGGCCGTCGGTTGCCGCTTCGGTGAATTCGCGCACCGCATCGTCGAAGTCGAGCGTCAGCGCCTCGACGCGCTCGCGCAGTGCGTTCCACGAGGTGAATCCGTGCTCGCGCGCGATCACCGACTGCGCGTCGTGCAGGGCGAGCGCCGCGCACGCGAGATCGTCGTCACTCGCCTGCCGCAGCGAGGGGAGCACGCGAAAGCGCGACAGTGCAGTGTGGTCAGCAGCGCGCGCGGAGCGCAGCAGCTCTTTCGCCTGTCGCCTCAGTTGATCGAGGTCGGGCGAGTCGGGCAGGGGGCGAGGGCCGGGCATACGTCCTCCATGCTGAAGGCCGGCGGTCCGCAAGCAGGCCAGCACGGAGACGATGTGCCGTCACCAGTGGCGTACACGGGAGGACTCAGCCCTTCGCGCGGACCCGCGGGCGCCCCGAACGCCCGCGGGTAGGATGCACGGCGAAGGAAGTGGCGTCAAGCGCGCGACTCGAGCTCGACGAACGCTTGGTCGCGAGCAGCGCGGTACTGATTCGAGTCGGTCAGGGCGACGCGGCCGTCGGGCCGTATCCCGCCGCGGGTGTTCCGTCCGCCTCCAGCTTGCCCACCGTCCAGAGCAGCCCGCGCGTGACGAGGTCCAGGTACGCCGGATCCGTCATGGTCCGGATGTTGTGCCCCACCGGTGTCACGAACACTCGCGCCTTGCCGTACGTGTTCGTCCAGACCACCGGGTGATGCTTCTCACCCTCGACGCTCCACCCCTGCGCGAGCGGCGTCATGCTAGGCCACACCCTGTCGATGTTGTAGAGCTCATCGCTGCCGGGCGTCCATCCTTTCGGCAGTGCCTTGAGGATCGGATGGTCGGGCGCGATGCGCTCGATTCCGTACGGCCGCTGGGTGTCGTGCCGCATGCTGGCGGCGCCCATCATCTCCTTCCACGCCATGGAGGTGGAGCGGCGGTAGCTGTGCACCGCGCCGTGGAGCACCACCGCGGCCACGCCCTTGTCGCGGTGCGCGTGCGCGATCCGCTCGATCCACTGCGAGTCGACCACCCACGAGAACGACATGTTGTAGACCACGACGTCGAAGTCGTCCGCCCACTTCGTGTTCTGGTGCCGCGCGATCAGGGCGGTCGTCGACGTGTCGGCGGTGCGGTCGATGGTCCAGACGATGTTGGTGCGCGCGGCGATGCCCGGCGGCACGATCTTCTCCAGCGCGACGAAATCGTGGAAGCCGCCGCCGGTGACATAGAGCGCGCGGATTGGCGGCTTCGACGCTTGGCTGGCCACGCTCCGCGCCGGTGCCGCACCCGGTGCCGGCTGCTGAGTGGACGCAGCTGTGGCGCAGGCGGCCGACAAAACGAGAAAGACGGCTGCAGCTCGCGCGCCGAGTGTCGGTGATACCATCTGTGCGGCGGTGGGGCGGTTCACGAGTGTCATTGGCGATCGCTGGAAGAGGTGAGTCGAGCGTAGCTGGAGGCAGTGAGGCGCGCCAGACCTGCACACTCGCCAGGGCGCTGACTGCCAAACCGGCCGATCCGCGCTGGTCCAGAATTGGCAAAATGCCAGACTCGATCGCGCTCTCGCCGGCGCGAGTCCGTGCCCCACGGCAGCGGGGCGAGAGCGTTGGGCGACGCAACCACGACGTTGTGATTCCCGTCATCCAACAGTTTTTCAGGGCAATGCCAGGGTATCGACCAATCCCTACGAGCATCACCGGCGACGCAGCCGACTCGGCGCGCGCCGCCGCCGCGCTCACCAAGACCGGCGATCCCGCGGGGGCCGCCACTCTCCTGGAAGAGGCACTCGCCGCCAGTCTGCTCGTGCGACGCGAGATGCCGGGCTGGCTCTGCGGCCGGCTCGCCGTTCTCTATCGCTCGCTCGGCCGGCTCGAGGACGAGGTCCATCTCCTCGAGCGATACTGCGAGTCGCAGTCGTCCGACGACGCACGCGCTCGCTTCGACGCCCGGCTCTCCAAGGCGCGCACGCTGTTGGCGCGGCGACGGCCAAAGAACGACAGCGTCGCCCTCGCGTCGGTGCGCGAGGCGATTCAACGGCCCCGCCGGCCGCGGCCCGATGTCGCGCCGAGGCACGAGCCTGTCGACGTCGATCTTCCCGAGGCCGACCTCGAGCGTCTGACGACCCTCTTCGCGCTCCAATCGAAGGAGTCGTTCGACGCCCGGCTGGGCGAGGTGTTGACGCTCTGTTCGCGCGATGCCCGCTCGCGTGGCCTCGCGCTCGAGGTGCTGGTCGAGGGTCTGCGCATCGCAGCCGGCAGGGCGACGAGCCTGCCGGAGTCTCAGCGCACCGAGCGATACAGCGCCGCGCTCGTCGAGCTGCTGGCACTCTACTTCAGGGAAGACTGACGGCTGTAGCCGCCCTGGCCCACTCGAGCTGGTGATCGGGGCACGCGGAGTCCGCGTGCCTCGACGCTCACTCCGCCCGCTTCGTTCCCGCCGCGGCCGCGTCCTCCGCGCGGCGCGACGGCAGCGAGAATGCGAAGACGGTTTCTCCCGTCTCGGGAAACTCCGCCCACGCGCGTCCGCCCATGCTGTCGACGGTCTCGCGCACGATGCTCAAGCCGAGGCCCGTTCCTTCCACGGTCGAGGCCGAGTCGCGGTGCGCGCGAAAGAACTGCTCGAAGAGACGCTCGCGCGCGGCCGCTGGAACGCCGATGCCGTTGTCGATCACTCGAACGACGAGCTCGGCTCCGCCATCCGAATGCGCACCGAACTGCAGCTCACCGAGCACCTTCACCCATCGGTCTTCGCTGGCTGGGTTCGAGTACTTGATCGCGTTGGAGAGGTAGTTGACGAGCGCCAGCTCGACGGCGGCGGCGTCCACCTCCACGTTGGGCAGGTCGTCCGACACGTGGACGATCACCCCTCGAGACTGCGCGACATCGCGGAGCTGACGCACCGACTCGGTCGCGGCCTGCGGGAGGAGCACGTTACGCCGCTGGCGCGTGTCGGTGTCGATGCGCGAGAGCGCCTCGAGATCGTTCAGGACGCGCTGTAGGCCCTCGGCATTGTCGTGCACCATTCGCACGAAACGCTCGCGTTCCTGCGTCTCGATCCACGGCTCGGCGAGCAGGCTCGATGCGCCGCGGATCGCGCCCACGCGGTTCTTCAGCTCGTGCGACACCATGCGATTGAATCGCCGCAGGCGTCCCTCGCGCTCGTTCGTCCGCTCGGCCAGCAGCCTGAGGAAGTGCGTCATCGTCGCCTGGCGGATCAGCTCCACTGCGCTCGCGACGCGCTGCCAGCAGATCGCGAGATCGCGACGCGAGCCCGGCAGCTCCGCGTCGTCCAGCTGCGTGGTCAGAAAGGCGAAGATCACCCCGCCCAGGATCTCGTGCTCCTTGAGGATCTCGTAGGCGTCGAATCCCTGCACGTGCCGCAGTGCGCCGAGCTCCATCGCCTTCGCGACGACGGGAGCTTCGGCGCCCAGCTCGTCGTGAGGGTTCTCGAGATAGTCGGCGATGCCATCGATGAGCAGCGGTACGTGGTTGAGCAACTCCTCGGTCGGGAAGACGCGCGCGGGACTCAGGCTCACCCGAGCCACGATGCGCTCGAGCCAGCGGCGGACGAGGTCTTCACGAACCTCGCGCAAGCGGGACGAGAGCAACGACGCCAGCGCGTCGGTCTGCTGAGCTGCGGAGAGCGGCGTCATGCGTACGGCAGGGGAGACGACGATGTCGGGACTGCACTTCGACAGTGCGGTTGGGAGCGTCAGGATAGTTCGAAGGACGTCGTTGGGCTACTCTCTCGCGACGCCCGCGGTTGCTCGCCTCCGCAATGCGTGCCAGTGTGATGTAGGCGGCTTCGGCTCGATGCCGTCGCATTCCGCCAGGGAGGTCCGAGCTGGCGGGCGCTGGAGGTACGGTATTCGCGGCGATGACTCGCACGCCGCTCCCATGCATGCCCCGAGTCTGGTGCTCATGAACGATCCCATCCCTCTCAGCCGAGCACTGGTCGCCTCCGCGCGCAGCTCGCTGCTGGCGTTCTTGCGCATAGAGCTGGGCATCGCGAACACCATGCTCGATGGGGTCGCTGCCTCTTCCGATGAAGCCGCTCGGAGCCGGCGACGGGATCGAGCGACCCAGGCCTGCAACGAAGTCGTGCGCTTTTTGGAGATCGACTCCGCTCGCAGCGGCCTGAGCCTGGCCGATCGCGCGGAGCTCAACGCCGGGTTGTACGCGGTGCGTGAACGGCTCGTGGACGCTGGCGCGTGACCGACACGCCACGACACCCCTGGCTGCAGTACTATTCAGGTGGGTGCGTTCGATGCGCGAGGGAGACTCATGTCGGAGACATCGATGGATGACCCGGAAGACACCCTGCTGGAGCGCGGCGCCAAATGCGTCGTACGGAGCGGAGCGGCGATCCGGTCGTCGCAACGGCTCATGGACGGCACAGCGGACGTCAGATCGGAGATTCCACCCGTCATCGCTGGTCGAGGATACGCCAACCTCGCCGAATGGAACGAGCGTGACCGCTCAGGTACCAAGGCGGGCGACGTCGCCTGATGGGTTCGCAACGCTCTTGCGAGTCTGGATGCGGAAGGTGCCCGAGCCCGTCCCGCTGCTGGCCGCGGGGCTCGCGCGCCTCACGGGTCTGTTGCGCCCTCTTCGACGCGACCAATGGCTCGGCGTAGCGTCACCTTTACCGCACGCCCATTCACCGGGGTGAGGAAGCGCTCGACGGATCCGGTCTGGCGATTCTCGTTGAACGTACCGAACGTCGCGCGTCGCGTGTCGAACAGGTTGGTCACGATCCCCGACACCTGCCAACCACCGCGCGCGTAGCCGAGGCGCGCATTCGCGAGCGTGTACGCGACGAGCGGCGCGGTGACATTCGCCTCGTCGCCCCGCAGCCGGCGCGAAGAGCATGCCGCGCCGAGATACAGCTGTCCACCGAGTCGGTGAGCCGAATCGGCCGTCGTTTTATTGAGCGCCGAACCGCAGGGGCAGCGAGAGAACGAAGGTACTGCCGCTTCCGAGCATGCTGTGCGTGATCGTGATGTCGCCACCGAGCAGTCGGGCGAGCTGGCGCGCCACGGAAAGTCCGAGGCCTGTGCTCCCCGCTTCGTGCTTCTGCCTGGGATTGGCCTGCCAGAACGGATCGAAGACCCGCGACTGATCGCCGGCCGCGATCCCTTTCCCGGTGTCGGTCACCTCGAAGAATACGCGGATGTCGGCGTCCAGCCCCTCCACGCGAAGCAACAGCAGCACCTCGCCGCGCTCGGAGAACTTCACGGAGTTCGCGAGCAGGTTGATCAGGATCTGTCTGACCTTGCCGGGATCGGTGTACAGCTCGAGCGGTGTGTCCGGCGCCTCGACCCTGATCTTCAACCCTTTCTGCTCGGCCAGCGGGCGAACGATGCTGAGCGTCTGTTCCACGATCTCCGTGAGCAGCACTGGGGTCGCGTGCACCACCTCTTCGCCGGCCTCGATGCGCGCATAGCCGAGCAGTTGCTCGATGAGTCCGAGCAGATGCTTGCCGGACTTCGTCACGCGGCCGAGGTGCTCCCTCTGCGCGGGCGTGACGGGGCCGTACAACTCGTCGGCGACGAGTTGGGTATAGCCCATCACCGCGTTCATCGGAGTTCGCAGCTCGTGGCTGATCGTTGCCACGAAGTGCGCCTTGGACTGATTTGCGATCTCGGCGACCGCGCGCGCGACAACGGCCGCTTCGGTCGCGAGACGCTCGGCGGCACACAGGTGCGCCCGCATGATCGCCTGGGCGCACATCACCCCGAGCGTGAGGACGAACGCGCGCTCGTCCTCGTCGAAGAGTCGCGGGGCGGCCCACGTCAGCCCGAGCACGCCGCGAAGCTCGCCGTTCGCCCATACTGGCACGATGGCCGCGGACTGCGCCCCTGCCGCGATCATGGCGGCACCCCAGGCGGGATACTGGAGCAGATCGTTCGCGCTCGGCAGGAAGAGGGCTGTGCCTTCGCGCGCCACCTGGGCCATGGGCACTGGCGCGTCGAGAGGTAAGCGGTCGACGAGCGCCTTCAGCTCGTCAGGAAGCCCGATGGCATGAACTACTCGGAGCACCGGCGCGGACTGCTCCGCCACAGGGACGCTCGCGGGTGGCGGTGGAAAGGGTCCGAGCGTGACCACGATCGCGCTCGACGCGCCGAGTGCCGATAGCGCCTTCTGCTCGACGAGGTTTGCTGCTTCCTCGGGGTTGAGCGCGTCGGTGAGCGAGCCACTCAATGCGGAGAGCGCGCGCAGGCGCTGGCTCGCGCCGGACACTACCTCTGGTGCACCGAGTGGGCCCGCCAGTGGAGAGTGCTCGAGCGGGACGAACGCGAGTGCGGGACGTAGCGGATCGAGGGGTGGCGCAATCATTCGGACGGTCCTCAGAAGGAGGCGTCGCCAGTAGCGCCTTGAATGTCAGGGCCGCGCTGCGACCCGAGCTGCGCTGGTGTAATACCCGCAGCCGTAACACTACACTTCGCTTCCTTTACGGTTCGGCCGAGCCCCCGTGATCACGCCGGCCTTGATTCTCTCGTCGAAGCGGTCCGAACGATGTGACTGCTCTCGAGGTGACGGCAGGATGAGCCCGACAACGCTGCCAAGCATAGGGTGGTCGTAGCTGAGATGCCACCGGCCATGCCGCGTGTGAGCTCACGGCTGATCGCGAAGGCGAGGCCCGTGAGAGGCCGTCGCCAGGAGCGTCGGATTCACGATGCGAGCCGAGATGTCGCTGCCCTCGTCCTGCGCTGGTGAGGATCCCGCAGTGACGCGAAGGTAGGTCCCAGGATCGGACCACGCAACGAAGGACGGTGTGTTGCGCCAGAACGGGACATTTCGCCCGTAGGAGTTGGGAATGCGGAGTTCGCCCCGGAGCTGAACTGTTCGCGCACTCGCCGACACGAACGAAAGTCGGCGCCTGGCTGAACTAATGCACGTGCGGGGCCATGAACCGTTCCCCTGCCCACACTCAACGAGTCGACGAGAAGGCGCGCGACATTCTCGATCGCATCACACGCGTCCTCTCGGACTGGGCGCCCGACGCGGCTCCCATTCGGTTGCACGAGCTCTGAATACCGGGGCGCTGCCGCCCTTGACCCATCAAAAATTCCTGATATAATTCCTCGCATGACCACCGCGACGCACGATGTCTCCCGCATCGCCCAGCTCTGCAACGCGCTCGCCGACGAGGCGCGCGTCGAGATCGTCGCCCGCCTGCTCGACGGCGAGAAGTGCGTCTGCGATCTGACCGACGCGCTCGACACTGGACAGTCGCGCCTGTCCTATCACTTGAAGGTGCTCAAGGATGCCGGCCTGGTGAGCGACCGGCGCGAGGGGCGCTGGTCGTACTACACGCTGCAGCGCGAGGCTTTCGTCGAGGTCGAGGGACTGCTGGCGACGCTCCGCCCACGCGCGTCGCGTGCCCTCAAGACGGGGTGCTGCTGACCGCTGCTTTTTTTTCGCTGATTCATCAACTTTTCTTGCTCAACGGAGGACGGACCCATGCGCTCCACCGAGACTGATCTCAGCGATCTCCGCACGACGGTGCAGGCGCGCTATGGCGAGGCCGCGCGTCGCGTGACCGAAGGCGAAGGTCGCGCCACCTGCTGCGCGCCCGCGAGCGAGGCCAACGGCTCGAGCGGCTGCTGCGGATCCACCACGGAGAGCTGGGATCCGATCACCGCGAACCTCTATGATGAAGGCGAGGCCGCCGGCCTCCCCGCCGAAGCGCTGCTCGCCTCCCTGGGCTGCGGCAATCCCACCGCGCTCGCCGATCTCCGCGAGGGCGACGTCGTGCTCGACCTGGGCTCCGGCGGCGGCATCGACGTGCTCCTCTCGGCCAAGCGCGTCGGTCCCACGGGCAAGGCGTACGGCCTCGACATGACCGACGACATGCTCGCCCTCGCGAACGAGAACAAGGCGCGTGCGGGAGCGACCAATGTGGAGTTCCTGCGCGGCCACATCGAGGAGATCCCGCTGCCCGGCAACACGGTGGACGTCGTCATCTCGAATTGCGTGATCAACCTGTCCGGCGACAAGCGGAAGGTGCTCGCCGACGCGTTTCGCGTGCTCAAGCCGGGCGGCCGCTTCGCCGTGAGCGACGTGATCGTGCGCGGTGGATTGCCCGACGCGGTCAAGGCGAGCATGCCGCTGTGGACCGGATGCGTCGCGGGAGCCCTCGAGGAGGAGGAGTTCATCGAGCTCCTGACGCAGGTTGGCTTCGAGCACGCGAGCGTCGAGCCGACGCGCGTCTACACGCACGCCGACGCGGTCGCGCTGCTCGAGGGCACGGGGCTCGACCTCTCGCTCGCCGACGAGGTCGAGGGTCGCATCATGAGCGGCTTCGTTCGCGCGACGAAGCCGGGCACCACCACTCCACGGAAGCCGTTGGTCGCACTCGGCGCGCAGTCCGCGACGAACGTCGGCACCAGCACGCGAGAGTGTGGCTGCGACGACGGCTGCTGCACCTGACGCGCCGACTGCTCATCGACACACCTTGCCATCACGCATCGCCGATCGATGTCCGCCTGGAGACCACGCATGACGACAGAATCCGCAGGAATGGCAGCCCCGTTGGGGACCACCACCTCGGCCAGCATCCGAAAGGCGAGCGCGGACGATCTCGCAGCGATCGAGCAGCTCCTCGTCGCCAGCGATCTTCCCACCACCGGTGTCGCGGACGCCCTCTGTGGCTTTCTGGTCGCCGAGCATGAGGGCTCTCTCGTCGGCGTGGTGGGCGTGGAGGAATGCTGCGAGTACGGCCTCCTCCGCTCGACCGCCGTTGCGGGCGACTGGCGGAGCCGAGGGCTCGGGCGTCAGCTCGTCGAGCGCGCGATCGCTGAAGCGGAGTCCCGTGGAGTGAAGGCACTCTACCTGCTCACGACCACTGCGGAGCGCTACTTCCCGAGCTTCGGCTTCACCACCATCACGCGCGAGCAGGTGCCGGAACCGGTACGCGCGTCGGCCGAGTTCTGCAGCGTGTGTCCTGCATCGGCAACCGTCATGACGCTCTGTCTGAGCGACGCATGACCGCGAGGCCAGGAGCAGCGTTCCCGCTGTCGGCCACAAACCAGTGCGGACTCACCACCTCGCACGGCGACACTCCGCGTCGGGGACCACGATGAAGATCGCGCTCATCTCCGACATTCACGCGAACCTGCCGTCGCTCGACGCCGTCCTCGCCGACATCGCCGCCCGGCCGGATGTCGAGGCGACGTACCATCTCGGTGACCTCGTCGGCTACTCGAGCCAACCGAGCGAAGTGGTCGAGCGCATCGTCGCCGCGGGGATCGCCGGCGTGGCGGGCAACTACGACTCCACGGTGGCGACGCACTACAAGCACTGCGGCTGCCGGTCGGAGAGCCCGCGTCAGGAGGAGCTCGCGCACATCAGCTTCGAGTGGACGCTCGGGAACACATCCTCCGCCGCGAAGCGCGTGCTCGGTGCCCTCCCCTTCCGCCTCGACGTCCGTCCACTCGGCGGACATGCGTCGGGCCCGTCGATCCGTCTCTTTCACGGTAACCACAACCTCAACACGTTCTACATGTTCGAGGATCGGCCCGACTCGATGCTGGAGTCGATGGCCACGGCCGTCGGCGCGCGCGACGGCGACGTGATCGCGTTCGGTCACACGCACAAGCCGTGGCACCGCGAAGTCGGCGGCGTGCACTTCGTGAACACGGGTAGCGTCGGACGTCCCAAGGATGGAGACTGGCGCGCCGGCTACGTCCTCGTCGACATCGGCTCCGGTGCGCCGACCGTCGAGTTCGTGCGCGTCGAGTACGACATCGCACAAACGATCGCCGGCGTGCGAGCCGCCGGATTGCCCGAAGACTTCGTCGAGTTCCTGCAGACAGGCGGCAAGCCCGCGTCGGCGTGACGCATCGACCGCCGGGTGCTTCTCTCGTGCACTCGGCCACCACGGCCACCGAAGAGCCTCTGAGCAGCACCGCGTGACCGAACGATTCGACGTCGTCGTCATCGGAGGCGGGCAGGCGGCGCTCGCGGTTGGCTACTACCTCCGCCGCACGGGTCTCCGCTACACGCTCGTCGACGACCAGCCTGCTCCGGGTGGGGCATGGCAGCGGTCGTGGCCCTCACTGCGGCTGTTCTCTCCGCCGCAGTGGTCGTCGCTCCCTGGCCAGCACATGCCGAGACACTCAGGCCAGGAGCCGGACGTCTATCCCACTCGCGATGACGTGATCGCGTATCTGGCCGAGTACGAGCGCCGGTACGCCATCCCGGTCATCCGGCCGGTGCGCGTCATCGATGTGCAGCGCGACGCCGGCGGCTTCCGCCTGAGCACCAGCGCCGGCCCCATCTCGGCTCGTGCAATCGTGAGCGCGACCGGTACGTGGGCGAGTCCCGTCGTACCATCGATTCGAGGAGCGGACCTGTACTCCGGCACGTCGGTCCACTCCGCGCACTACTCCGGGCCAGCGCCGTTCATCGGCAGGCGAGTCGTCGTAGTGGGTGGTGGCAACTCCGGCGCGCAGATCGTCGCCGAGCTGTCATCGGTGGCACAGGTCATCTGGGCGACGCGCAAACCGCCAACTTTCCTGCCTGACGAGGTGGATGGCCGGTCTCTGTTCGAGCAGGCCACGGCCCGTTATCGCGCGTTGCAGGAAGGTCGCACGCCGGATTCGCCGCGAGGTCTTGGCGACATCGTGATGGTTGCGTCGGTGAAGGAGGCGCGCTCGAAGGGAGCGCTCGAGGCGACGCCCATGTTCACCCGGTTCACCGCGAACGGGGTGGTGTGGCCGAACGCGCTCGAGGAGCCTGTTCACGCCGTGATTTTCGCGACGGGATTTCGGCCGGCCTTGAGCCACCTGGCATCGCTGGGCATCGTGGGCGAGAACGGTCGAGCTCTCATTCGGCCTGAGGGCAGCGGGACTCGTGCCGAGGGCGAGCCGCCTCTTTGGTTGGTCGGGTACGGCGAATGGACCGGTTTTGCCTCGGCCACGCTCATTGGAGTAGGCAGGACCGCGCGCGCCACCGTTGCCGAGATCGTCGGTGAGCTCAGTGCACCGGCTATGATTTCGCGGATCGTCTGACCCCACGGATGAATCGAGGCGGAAGCCTCGGTCCAGAAATCGCAGCTCGACGCGCCAGACCAGCTCACGCGCGTGGGTCAGCGGCCCAGCTTCGACGCGGTCTCGTTCAACGCCGCACGGAACCCCTTCGCGAGCGTGACCGCGTCGTCGTTCGCCCAGAAGTGCATGAAAAAGAGACGTGGCTCCTCGTTGAGCATGTGCGAGTGGAGCGCCGTGGGCGTGATCCCGTGCGCCTGCAGCGCGCGAATCACTTTGTTCACTTCTGACGCGCGCATCACGAAGTCGCCCGTGACCGCGGCCTTTCCACCGCCGGTCGGCTGGAAATTGATCGCTGTGGCGACGCCCATGGACGGCGGCACTTCGTGGCCCATGTCGGTGATGCGCTCGCGCCGCGGCACGCTCACCTGATAGACGACGCCATTGAGCTTGCCGGCGATACCGAGCTCGCGCGCGATGCCCGCGGTGTCGAGATCAGCGGCCGATGCGGCGGCCGGAGCGCCCGGAGTGCCCATCGGTGTCTTGCTGACACCGAGCGCGGTGCGGAGGGTCTGCGCGATCTTGGCGGCGTCGCCGTGCGCGGAGATGTGCATGTACATCACGCGCGGCGACTCGTTGAGCACGTGGTTGTGCACGGCCGTCTGCTCGATGCCGCCCGCCTGGAGCGCCTTCATCACGGGGCCGACCTCGTCCTCGATGAGCACGAGATCGCCCATCGCCATCGACTCACCATTCCCGATCTGCTTGAACGCGGCCCAGGAACCGAGGGCGAGCGCGGGCTTGATCGCCACGCCGGCGGCGGCGACGGAGAGATCGCTGCGCGGGAAGCTGAACTTGAGCACGCCGCCTGGCTGCACGGCTCCTTTTCGCCCGAGTGCCTCCTCGACGCCCGGGAACGAGGGCGCTGCTTGACCGGCTGCCGACGACGATGTGCACATCGAGACGACGATGGCGGACGCGAGCGCAGCGAAGACCGGCCGGGTGTTGTTCATGAGGCCCTCGATTTTTGATGACTACAAACCAAGTCGCCTACACCGGCTCGACTTGTGTGATTCGGTTGTGATATACATGCTTCACCTGTGCCACTGCAAGATGATGCATCTGCTGCGCCCCCTCTAGACCCATCCATGTCCGTACCAAGCGGGGTGACTACCCCAGCTGCCCGTTCGCCGGCCTCGGGCGCCCGGTGGCTGCTGCTCATTCACCACCTCCCAGGGAAGCCGGACTACCTGCGCGTGAAGGTCCGCCGCCGGCTCGCCCGACTCGGCGCCGTTCCGCTCAAGAATTCGGTCTACGTCCTCCCCGACTCCGACTCGGCCCGCGAGGACTTCCAGTGGCTACTTCGCGAGATCGTCGCCGATGGCGGTGAGGCGGCGCTCTGCGCCTCGGAGCTCGTGCAGGGAGTCACCGACGCCGAGATCCGCGCGCTCTTCGATCGCGAACGCGATGCGGAGTACGCGGCGATCATCGAGGCCGCGTCTACGGGCTCGGGCGGCGACGGCCTCGACTCGACCCCCGCACGACACGCCGCGCTCGAGCGACGCCTTCGCGAAGCGGAGGCGATCGATTTCTTCGCTGCGCCGAAGCGATCCGACGCGATCGCTGCCGTCGCGGCGCTCGCCCCTGCGAAGCGTCTGGCGCGAGAACGCTCCGATCACTCAGGAGCACCTCCCATGAACAAGGTCTGGGTCACCCGGCGTGGGATCAAAGTCGACCGGATCGGGAGCGCGTGGCTCATCCGGAAAGCGATCGATCCCGAGGCGCGCTTCAAGTTCGTCGATCCTGCGGGCTACGAGCCCGAGGCCGATGAGCTGCGGTTCGACATGTTCGATGGTGAGTACACCCACGAAGGCCCACGCTGCACCTTCGAGACGCTGCTCGCGCGCTTCGACCTCACCGATCCCGCGCTCGCCGCCTTAGGCGAGATCGTGCACGATGTGGATTGCAAGGACGCACTCTACGATCGCGCCGAAGCCGCGGGACTGGCGGCGTTCATCCAGGGCCTCGTCGCCACCGCGAGCGGTGATCTCGTTCGCCTCGAGCGCGGCTCGATGATGTTCGACGCGCTCTATGCCTCGCTCAGCCACGGTGCGAGCTCATGACCGACGCCATCACTCGTTCGCGAGACGCGGCCTCGGAGACATCGGCCGGCGTGGAACCAGTCGTCACGCCACCCGCGACGCTTCGCGCGCTCGTGCTCTATTTTCTCGGCCTCGGCACCTGGGGCTTCGGCGGACCGGTGGTGCTCGTCGAGCGGATGCGGCGCGATCTTCAGGAAACGCGCGGCTGGTTCACCGTGGCCGAGTACAAGGAAGCGATCGCGCTCGCCCAGCTGGCACCGGGCCCGCTCGCCGCGCAGGTCGCGATCTATCTCGGCTGGCTGCGCGCCGGATTGTTGGGCGCCACGCTCGTCGGCGTGGCGTTCATCGCGCCGTCGTTCGTCATGGTGATGGCGCTGAGCGCCGCCTACGTGCGCTACGGCGGGATCGCGTGGATGCAGGGCGCTTTCTATGGAGTGGGCGCCGCGGTGATCGCGATCATCGGCTTCAGCGCGTGGAAGCTCGTGCGAAAGACGGTGGGTACCGATTGGCTGCTGTGGTGCGTGGTCGGCGCGAACGCCGTGATCACCGCGCTCACCGAACGCGAGGTGATCTGGGTGATCGTCGCGAGCGGGCTGCTGGTGCTCGCCGTCCGAGGCTGGCCCAGAGATGGTGCCAGATCAGCGGGCGCCGCCACGGCGCTGTTCATCATTCCACCAGGCTTGCTGACCGGACTTCACGGGACCGCCGAACCGAGGGTGCTCGCGACGGTCGGGTGGTACTTCGCCAAGGCGGGTGCGCTGGTGTTCGGCTCCGGGCTCGCCATCGTGCCCTTTCTGCACGGCGGCACCGTCGCCGACATGCACTGGCTCACGGAGCGCCAGTTCCTCGACGCCGTCGCCGTTTCGATGATCACGCCAGGCCCCGTGGTGATCACGGTCGCCTTCATCGGCTATCTCGTCGCCGGCCCGCTAGGCGCGATCGCCGCGGCGATCGGGGTGTTTCTCCCGGCGTATCTGATGGTGGTGCTCGTCGCGGGGTGGTTCCAGCGCGTGGCGAAGAATCGCGCGCTCCGCGCCGCCGTCGACGGCATTACCGCGGCCGCCACGGGCGCGATCGCCGGCGCGGTCATCGTGCTGGGCCGCCGTGCCATCGTGGATTGGCCCACGCTGTCGATGTTCGCCGCAGCGCTCGGCGTGGTGCTCTGGGTGCGCAAGGTGCCCGAGCCCGTCCTTCTGCTGGGGGCCGCGCTCGCGGGGATCTTTCTGCATGGAGCATCGTGAGACGGACGATCTGCGCACGCATCGGATCTACCTGCCGCTCGAGAACGTCGGTGGCCACCCGGCGCCTCGCGTCCTCGAGCCCAATGCGTCGCCACCTCACTGAGGTCTGCCTCTTTTATGGAGCCTGCTAGTGTCGCGGCCGACCCTGTTGCTGTCCCGCGCCGACGTGCGTGCGCTCCTGGACATGGACAGCTGCATCGCTGCCGTAGAAGCGGCGTTCCGAGCGCACGCTGAGGGGATGACACTCCCCGCGGGTGCGCTCGGGACGCACGTGACCGGCGGCGGCTTCCATGTGAAGGCCGCAGGTCTCACGCGCGAGCGCGCCTACTACGTGGCCAAGATCAACGCGAACTTCCCCGGAAATCCGTCGCGGCACGGGCTTCCAACCGTGCAGGGAGTGGTCGCGCTCTTCGATGCGATCAATGGGGTGCTCCTGGCGCTGATGGACTCGATGGAGATCACGACGCTGCGCACGGCGGCGGCCACCGCGGTCGCGGCGAGGTATCTCGCGCGCACGGACGCAACCACCCTCGCCATCCTGGGCTGTGGCATCCAGGGTCGAAGTCACCTTCGCGCTCTCTCGCGCGTGCGGCCGATCGAGCGCGTCTACGCATGGGATGGCGCGCCAGACATCGCGGAGTCCTATGCGCGCGAGATGGGTGCGGAGCTCGGATGCAATGTCATCGCTACCGATGGCTATCGCGGCGTGCTCGGGGGATGCGACATGATCGTCACCTGTACGGCCTCACGCGCACCGCTGCTCGATGCCGGCGACGTATCGGCGGGTACCTTCGTGGCTGGGATCGGCGCGGACAGCGAGAGCAAGCAGGAGCTCGCGCCAGACCTGCTGGCGCGCTCGATCCTGGTCGTGGATGTGCTCGATCAGTGTGCCCGCTTCGGAGATCTGCATCACGCGCTCGGCGCCGGAGCGATGCGACGCGAGGACGTACATGCTGAGCTAGCGGACGTTGTCAGCGGACGGCGGCCGGGGCGGCGCTCTCCGGACGAGGTCACTGTTTTCGACAGCACGGGCACGGCCCTCGAGGACGTTGCGGCCGCGGCGATCGTCTACGAGCGAGCACTGGCGAGCCACCACTCCCGACAGATCGCGCTCGGCGCCTGAGTCGAAGATGGAAGCGCCCACCGAATTTCGGTTGGCGTTCTTGCTTTGATGCTCACGGACACGAGCTCACTGCCAGCGCGGAATCGAACCGCCGGCCCGCAGATTTTCACCCTGCTGCTCTACCAAGTGAGCTACCTGGCCGCACTCTGACAGAACTGGCCGTGATGGACGGCGATCACCGGAGAGTTCGCTCGCCTCCGACCACGGTGCACTGGGCGAAGAGGTACTTCAACGTCGACGAACAGCCCACTTGCGAAATTCCTGAAACTATCGACATTCGATAAGCGTATTATCGAGAAACGATAAGGAGCCGCCATGATCCGCACGGTTGCTACAGTGTACTCCGACGGGGCTGCCGTCCCCATGGTGGCCGTTCCGCCGGTTGATCCTCTGAGCTTTTCGCGACGACTGCTGCGCATCCTCGTCGGCCTCAATCTCCTCATGGGCGCGGGCATCGTCGGCTTGCTCGTCACGAGCTTCGTGGCCGGCCCTTGGCTGATTCATGCCCTCGGCGTGCGTCCAGCCTTGAAGCACTCGACGCTCGATGTGGCTGCGCGCCTGATCATGCTGGTCGGAATTGCCGCCACGCCGTTGACGCACGTCGTGCTCACCAGGCTCCAGGCCATCGTCGAGATGGTTCGGCGCCGCAACCCGTTCATCTCGGAGAACGCTGCGCGCCTACGGACCGTCGCGTGGGCGGTCGTTGGGCTCGAGCTGCTCCATCTCACGGCCGGGCTCATTGCGCACACCGTGCCTTCTCCGGAAGAGACACTCGACCTCAACTGGTCTTTTTCAATCACGCGCTGGCTGTGCGTGCTGCTCCTCTTCGTCCTCGCACGTGTGTTCGAGCACGGCGTAGCAATGCGCGAAGATGTGGAAGGGACGGTCTGACGTGGCGATCATGATCAGGTTGGACGATCTGCTCCATGTGCGCCGGATGACGCTCACCGAGCTCTCCGAGCGTATCGGCATCACGTTGGCCAATCTCTCGATCCTCAAGACAGGCAAGGCTCGCGCGATCCGCTTCTCGACGCTCGAGGCCATCTGCGAAGTCTTGGAGTGTCAGCCTGGGGATCTTCTCGAATACGGCATGCCGACAGGCTCGGATCCGTCTACTCCGCACGCTCCCGTCGGCGTCGGCGGTACCGATGTCACACCTCGATCCCCCGGAGACTCCGATGACCAAGAAGCGCGGCACCACGTTTCGCGTCGTTCGTAGCGGTGTCGCGCTCGCGACGGCGGCGTGCGTTCCGGGAGTCCGCGTCCCTTCGGAGACACTCTCACCACGCAGCGCACCTGTCGTCGGCAACTCCTTCGCTATCCGCGATGCGCGCGACTTCGACCGCACGCGCGCGACCGAGCACGCCAACGTCATCGCCCGTGGTGGACGCGCCATCGAACGCGGGTTGAAGAACGGGTTCGAAATCCAAGGGACTGTTCCGCCAGCCACCACAGGAAGAGCGGCGTGAATCAGCCGACGAGCATGTTCCTGGCTCGGGACGATGGCGATCTACTGTCACCCAAGACGGTGGCCCGGTACGCAGGTCTCATCTACCTGCTCATCATCGTGGGCGGCATCTTCGCACAGATCGGAGTTCGCGCGAAGCTGCTCGTCGCCGGCGACGCAACGGCTACGGCGCACAACATCACGAGTCATGAGATGCTGTACCGCATCGGCTTCGCGGTCGAAGTCTTCTACCTGCTGTGGGGCATCCCGCTCAAGATCTTCCTGTACGAATTGTTCAAGGTGGTGCATCGCAAAGCGGCCGTTGTCATGGTTCTCTTTGCGGCCGTGGGTGCGGCCGTTCAGGGCGTGTGCTTGCTCGCGCACTACGCGCCACTGATGATTCTCGACGTACATGCCCCCGGGCTCGAGGCATTCACGCCAGCACAGCGAGCCGCCGCCGCCTACTTCTCGCTGCGCCTCTTCGATTACGGCTATAACATCGCGTTGTCGTTTTTCGGCGGCTTCTGCCTGATACTGGGCGCCCTCATCCTCCAGCAGCGCTTCTTCCCTCGCTTTGTGGGCGGGCTGCTCGTGCTCGAAGGCGCACTGTATCTGACAAACAGCTTCGCCCACTTCATTGCGCCCACAGTCGGCGACCGCGTATTCCCCTTCCTGGCGCTCTCCGGCCTTGGGGAGATCTCGTTCTGCGCAAGCTTGCTGATCGCTGGTGTGAATGTCGCGCGGTGGCGTGAGCACGCGGGGCGCAATCACGCTCGCCTCGTGACTCTGCCAGCGTAACCGGCGCGACGGCTACCGAATGGACCTCTGGTCCACGCGCCGGTTTGCCTGGATCGGATTGCGGGCTCTGTCCCAGGATGTTGCCTGACGGCGTGTTCGTCGTGATCGCACGGATCGTCGCCCTCGTCGCCGGTGTGCACGTGCATCGATGCTGATGACGTTCGCTCGAGGCGCAGGGAACAACGGAGGACTCCAGCCATGCGAACGACAGAGACGCTGATGACGTTTGTTCAAGGCGTCCCCAGGGATGTCACCGTCCAATCAACACGTGACGAGGGAATGCGGTCGCATGTCGCGACGGTGTCCGTTCCCCACGCGCCATCACTGTGGACGGACTGGGTGGCCACGAGCGTTCCCTTCGCAGTTGCCCTGTTGCTCGCACTTGTACTCGTGAGGCGCAGGCAGGAGCACGATGCTCCCGAGCGCGCGGTTGCGCGCCGCGCACAGATCGGCAGCAGATGGTCGCGTACCTCGATCTTCGTGCGCCGCGTCCCGTCTAGTGGTTGGGCACTTCTGTCAGGGGCGATGGCCGCGCTCCTGACCCTGACTGCCATGCTCGACGCGGTCGACTATTCCTCGGTCGAGTACCTCATGCAATGGCTGCTGCTGCCCGGGATCATCATATCCTCGCTGCATGACAGTTGGGTGGAGCACAACCCCATGACCGTGCTCAAGCTCGGCACTGCTACGGTCGTGAACTTCGCCTTCTGGGCACTGCTAGCCTGGGAGGTTGCAGCAGCCATGAAAGGAAAGACGAATGCGTAGGCGTACCCTGTGACCAGTGCGCGCCAGCAGAATGAGGTCCGCCTTATACCCTCAACGCTTGATAGTATCAATCGTTGAGGGTATGTTGGCGATATGACCATTGAGGAACGAGAGCTCGACATCATGCTCGGCACGCTCGACGTGCTCGTGCTCAAGACGTTGTCTTGGGCACCAAGCCATGGCTACGGCATTGCGCGGTGGATTCGCGAGTCGTCCGGCGAGGCGTTCCGCGTCCTCGACGGCGCGCTCTACACGGCGCTGCACCGCCTCGAGGAGCGCGGTGCGGTCGAGTCCGAGTGGGGACACACCGAGCAGGGGAAGCGGGCGAAGTTCTATCGCCTCACGCCCGCCGGCCGGCGTGAGCTGCGCGCGGCGACTTCACAATGGGAGCGCTACGCGGCCGGCATGGCCGGAGTGCTCACCGCTGTCCCTCGCCCCACCTGAATCTCATCTCTCGTCGAGCAACGGGACCCCTCATGCCTGAGATTCCGAACTGGCGCCGCTATCTCCGCTTCTGGCGCCCGGACATCGACGCCGACATCGACGACGAGCTGCGATTCCACATCGACGCGCGCACCGAGGCGCTGCGCGCCCGTGGCCACTCGTCCGAGAGCGCGCGGCGCCTCGCGTTGGAGGAGTTCGGCGACGTCGAAGCGACGCGCCGGGGCCTTCGGGAGATCGGGCAGCGTGTGGAGCGGCGGCGCGAGCGGTTGCAGTGGTGGCAGTACCTGCGCACCGACCTGCGGTACGTGCTACGCTCGCTGCGGGCGACGCCGCTCTTCACGGCGGGCGTGGTTCTCACGCTCGCCGTCGGCATCGGGGCCACCGCAAGCATGTACGGGACGATGCGGCGCCTGCTGCTCCAGCCACCGCCGCACGTCGCCGCGCCCGAGCAGCTCACCCGCCTCTACTTCAACTACGCGAGAGCGGGCGACTCGGCGCGGACGTTCGACATGTCGTCGTACCCGTTCTACGAGCGGCTGCGCGAGCGCGCCCGCACACTTGCCGCGGTCGCGGCATACGACCCCGGCGAGGAAGTCGTGGTCGGTGCCGGCCCCGATGCGCGACTGGTGAGCGCGACACTCGTCTCGGCGGGCTTCTGGCAGGCGCTCGGGACGCGGCCGCTGCTCGGCCGCTTCATCGCGGACGACGAGGCGCATCCGGCCACCGGCGCGCGCGTCGTGGTATTGGGTCACGCGTTCTGGCGGCGTGTGTTCGGCGGGGACTCGGCAGTCGTCGGCACGACGGTGCGGGTGAAAGGGCAGCCGTATCGCGTACTCGGGGTCGCGCCGCGCGGCTTCCGGGGGGTCGAGCTCACGGACACCGACATCTGGCTGCCGCTCTTCGCCCTCGCGGACGGTACAGACCGGCCGGCGACGTGGCACACGTTCGCCGGCTCGTCGAATCTCAAGTTCGTCGTCCGGCGTCGGCTCGCCGCGGCGCCGGCGCAGATGGCGGCGGAGTTGTCGAGGGAGCACGCCCTTTTCGTGGCGGAGGAACAGGCACAGGCTCCGCCGGACGCACGCCAGCACGTCGAGACCCACGTCGCGCTCGGCGGCCTCACGGGGGCGCTCGGCAGCAATGGCCGCCGCATCCCCGAGGGCACAGTGACGGTCTGGCTCGTCGGCGTGGCCGGAGTGCTCCTCGTCATCGCCTGCGCCAACGTGGCGAGCCTGCTGCTGTTGCGCGCGCTGCACCGCCGGCGGGAGATCGGCGTGCGGCTGGCCTTGGGAATGAGCCGCGGGCGACTCGCCACGCTCCTCTTTGCCGAGAGCGCCGTGTTGGCCATCGCGGGAGCCGCCGCCGCGGCGATCCTCGTCGTGAGTGCCGGGGCGTGGATCCGTCGCGCGCTGCTACCCGGCATGGTCGACGAGAGCGCCGGCGTCGACTGGCGCACCATCGCCCTCTCCGGCGCAGTGGTGGTGCTCACCGCCCTGCTCACTGGGCTCGCGCCGGTGCGGCAGACCGTGCGCGCCGACGTGATGGCCGGACTCCGCGATGGCGCGCAACACGGCGCGACGCGCCGGTCCCGCGCCTACTGGAGCTTGCTCGTGGCGCAGACCGCCCTGTCCGCGATGCTCCTCGTCGGCGCGGGACTCTTCCTGCGGAGCCTGCACCACGTCACGACGACGGACCTCGGACTGGACACCGAGCACGCGTGGGTCGTCAGCCTCCGTTCATCAGGGAGCGGACGGTCGCCGCGCGAGCTGGCCGTGTTCTTCGAGCAGGCGCTCGAGCGCGTGCGGGCAGTCCCCGGGGTGCGAAGCGCGAGCCTCGCGACGCATGCGCCGCTCCGCGGTGCGACCGGGTTGCTCCTGCGCACGCGCCGTGACGGCGAGTGGGTGCAGGCGACCCACGGCTCTCCTTTGGGGAGCCAGGTCGCGGACGGCTACTTCGATGCCCTCGGACTGCGGCTTGCGGCCGGCCGCGGCTTCACGGCGGCCGACCGGACCAGTTCGACGGTCGTTGTCGTGAACGAGGCGTTGGCCCGACTCGCCTGGCCGGGCCGATCGCCGGTTGGCGCGTGCGCGTTCCTGTCGTCGTCGCCGGAGACCTGCGCGCGCGTCGTGGGCGTCGCGCGGAACGCGCACACCTTCCGCATTCGCGAGGAACAGCAGCTCGCCGTGTACGTCCCGCTCCCTCCGGCGGAGCCAGGTGACCGGGTGCTCCTCGTCAGAGAGACACCGGGTATCCGCGGGCTGGACGGGACGTTGCGCCATGTTCTCCGCGAGCTCGATCCTGCCCTGCCGTATCTGGACGTTCAGCGGCTCGGCGATGCGCTCGTTCCGGAGATCCGGCCGTGGCGGCTTGGGGCGACGGTCTTCACGGTATTCGGCGTGTTGGCGGCGCTACTCGCTGCGCTCGGGCTCTACACGGCGATGGCATACGCCGTCACGCAGCGCACGCGTGAGATCGGCGTGCGCGTCGCGCTGGGTGCGCAGGCGCATGGCATCCTGCGACTCGTGCTCGGGGACGCGCTCCGCCTTGCTGGCGCGGGGATTCTCACCGGTCTGGTCGTAGCGATCGGCGTCGCTGGCGGCATCGCCGATCTCCTGTTCGAGACGTCGCCGCGAGACCCAGCCGTCTTCGCGACGGTGGGATTCACCCTTCTCGGTGTCGCGCTCGCGGCGTGTGTCGCGCCAGCGCGCCGCGCCGCCAGGGTGAGCCCGACCGAGGCCCTGCGAGCGGACTGACGAGCGGTCTCGCATCGTCTACTGCTGGCAAGTGATGGCGATGACAAAACACCCCGGCAAGTGCGTCACAGACGCGCTTCTCGAGTCGACCATTCGACCATACCACCATCGACATCACTCGCACTGCAGCTGACGCGTGACCTGGTTGTGTCCTACATTCGCGCGCGCGCCGACACGTACACCGTGCGCGGCTGTCCTGGTGACACGATGTGTCCGGCGATCAGCTCGGGATACGTTCGATCGAGCAGGTTTCGCACGCCCGCATCCAGCTCGACGCGACCCATCGGAACGAGAGCCGAGAAGTGGAGCAGACCGTAGCCTCCAATCACGACGCCCGGCTCGTCGAATGGGCTATAGTCGCCGATCCAGTTGCCGCTGACGCGGACCCTGAGCGCGGTGGAGCTCGGCGCAACGTCGAGCGCGGCGATGCCGACATACTTCGACGTGTTGAAGACGCGTTGGCCGCCGAGGTTCTCCGGATCGCCGTCTCCCTCCTCCGGTGCCGCGACGAGCGTGCGGTACTTGGCGTCGTTGAAGGTCCAGGTGCCCGAGACCGCGAGCGCCGACGCCACCGGCACGCGCCAGTCGAGCTCGACGCCCTGGCGCCGACTCGCGCCGCCGTTCGTCGCGACGAGCGTCACGGGATTCAACGTCTGCTCGTTGCTCACGTCCATCCGAAACACGGCCACGCTCGCGCTCGCACCAGCACGATCGAGCTTGAGTCCCGTCTCATACGCCCACTCGGTGATCGGCGTCAGCGTCGGATCGGAGATCAGGCCGTTCGCCGACCGAAATCCGCGCGATACGTTCGCGTAGACGCCGAGCGCCGGCGCGAGCCGCAGCAGGGTGCCGAGCTTCGGCGAGAGCACCCCGTGCGTCGCGTCGACGATCCCCGCGTCCGCGCCCGGATCGCTCGCGCCGGGCGCGGAGCGCGCTGCCAGGGCGTCGTAGCGTACGCCGGCATCGACACGCCAGCGATCGGTCACATCCACGTGCGATTGCACGAAGAGCGCACCGGCGTACTGCCGGCCGTCGACCTGCGCGGCCACCGAATCGCGCGCGCGCGCGGTGGTGAAGTAGTTCTCGTAGGTGGAACGGTCCCATCGTGTCTCGGCGCCCGTCGTCACCTCCCACGCGGTGTGAGTCCACGTCAGCGCGCTCGTCGCACCCAGCCCCGCGCGCGAATCTTCTTCCTCCGTCTGGCTGCCGCTCCCCTCGAAGATGCCGCCAGCAGGCGGGATCGTGAGGAAGAGCTGCCAGCGGCTCTGCGTCGCGTACGCGGTGGTACGCCACACCGCGCTGCCCGTGAGCACGCGGAGACTCACGCGCTCCTGTGCCCGACGCTTGTAGCCACCGTCGGTCGAATTGGACACGATGTGGAAGTCGTGTTGCGCGAATTGATCCTCGCTGAGGAATCCGGGCGAGCTCCAGGTGCCGCCGTAGAGCTCGACGCCGCCGTCGATCGTCATCCCGGGCCTGAGCTCGTGGACGAGACGCCCGTGACCCTGCGCGAGATCGAATCGCGAGTTCGGGCGAAAGCCGTCCTCCCGCTGGTACCGAAGCCCCAGCACGCCACCATCGGCGTCGTGATCGAATCCGGTGAGCAGCATCGCTTCGGCGCGGCCGAAGCTCCCGCTCGAGAGCGTGAGCTCCGTGCCACGCATGCGCTCGAGCGTGCGCACGTTGAGCACGCCGGCCAGTGCGAAGTTTCCGAACAGCGCGCTCGTGGGCCCCTGCAGCACGTCGATGTCCTGCACGCCGCCCGGGAAGATGACCGAGAGATCGTTGTAGCCTTCGGCGTGTCCGTTGACCGGCTCGTTCAGGGGCACGCCGTCGACCCACGTCGCGAGATCGGTCGAGTGATCGGAGCTGAAGCCGCGGAGCGATGCATCGGAGGCGAAGCCGGGTCCTTGCCCCTGCTCGTGTACCTCCAGGCCGGCCGACTGTCGAAGCAGCTCGTACGGCGAGTTGGCCGGCGTCTGGCGAATCGTCGCCGCATCGAGGTGCACCGCGCTCAACGGTTGGGCGCGCTCGGCGGGCATCGCGATCACGGTGACGGTCTGCAGTCGGGCGATGGAATCGTGGTGCGCGACGGAATCCGCGCGACTCGGGCGCTGCGCGGATGCGGATGCGGATGCCGTGGCGGTGCTCAGTGAAGCGATGACGACACGAGCCAGGCACCAGATCGGCGCCCGATTGGATACGCGTTGATGACGCACGTGAGCTCACACAGGAAGACGTTCGGCCCGGCGTCGCGGGATGCGCGCCGGGGCGCGGATCTCCTCGAGGAGCCGCGCGCGAGTCGTCAGGCTGGGTGGTGCGGTGGTCCGATCGTGGGGGGACGGGCGTACTCGAACGTGGCTACGCGGCGCGTGCGCTCCACCGGCGCCAGTGGCACCGCGTGCCGAGCGCGTGGGACGACCGCGAGCAGCGGCTCCGATGCGGGCGTCGCGACGGCAATGGTGGCGCAACAGGCGCCGACGCACGCACAGTGCGGAGCGCCATCGTGGCGACGTGACTCGTGCGAGGCACCGGCATGCGCGTGCGTTGGCGGCGACGACACAGCGGAGCGTGCCGCATCACTGTGCGCGTCGTGCATCGAGCACACATGCAGCGCCGCTGGCTCACCGAGCACGATGAGCAGCCAGAGACCGCACACGGCCCAGAGCACTCGGCGCCGCCGCGAACGTCGCATCGGACGTATGATATGCGGCGCCTCATGGATGTCCATCGCGTCCATCGCGCACGACGCGCCACCAGGGTGAGCCCGTCCGAGGCCCTGCACGGTGAACGATGAACGGGCGAGCCTATCGAGCTCGCCCGTTCAGTTGGGGATTCCGACGTATCTACCGTCAGATTACCGGAGGATCATTCTCCCGAGCGCGATGCCGGTCCATGGCGAGCGCGGTCATGAATCGCTGCGCCGCCTTCTTCTCTCCGGCGCGCAGCACGAGCACGCCGGAGTCGGTCGATCCATCCGAGAGCGTTGCCGATACCCCCGCTCGCTCGAGCAACGCGCTCGAGGCGCCGAAGGCGAGGATCGTCTTGCAGTGCCGGTATTGATTGGTCACGAACTCCATCGTGTGCCCGTCGGTCGCGAGCGCCTTCACGGCGGACTTTCCGTCAGGGAGCACGAGCGCATCGAACAACACCGGCGGTGAGTTCTCCATCGACGCGTCGGCTTCGATCACGTCGCCACTCGACGTCGTGAAGCTGCCGAGGCGCGGGCCGACGAAGCGCGGCACGGCGCCGGCGTCGGTCAGCGCGGCGTGCAGCGCGTTGAGCGACTCACCCTCCACGCCGTTCGCGACGAGGATCGCCACCTTGCGCGTGCGCACGCCGGTCTCGCCGGGCCGCGCCGTGAGCGACAGCGTCGGCGAGACCGAGACCTCGGGCGTCACCGGCTCCTCGAGCACGCGCGGCATCGCGTCCGGAAGCTCCATGCCGAGTCCCTCGGCCACCTGCGCCGCGAGATCCTCGTCCACGTTGCGCAGCGACGCGATCATGCGCTCGCGGATCGCCGGCACCGTCAGCTTGCTCAGCTCGAAGCGGAACGCGGCGGCGATGTGCGCCTTCTCCCAGTCGGTCTGACTGTTGTAGAAGAGCGTCGCCTGCGCGTAGTGCTCGGCGAACTTCTCCGGCTTGCCGCGCAGCTTGTCTTCCTTCACCGGCTGCGGGAAGGAGACGAACCCCTTCGCGCCGGCCTGGAACGGTGCGCCGCCGGCGAGGGAGTTCGGCTCGTACGCCACGCGGCCGCGTGCGATCGCCTGGCGGTGAAATCCGTCGCGCTGGTTGTTGTGGATCTGCACGACCGGCGCGTTGATCGGGATCTCGTGGAAGTTCGGGCCGCCGAGCCGCGTGATCTGCGTGTCGACGTACGAATGGATGCGCCCCGCGAGCAGCGGATCGTTGGAGAAGTCGATCCCGGGCACCACGTGCGCCGTGCAGAACGCCACCTGCTCCGTCTCGGCGAAGAAGTTGTCCGGATTACGGTTGAGCACCAAGCGTCCCACCGGCCGCACCGGGATCAGCTCTTCCGGGATGATCTTCGTCGCGTCGAGCACGTCGAAGCTGAACCGCTCCGCGTCGTCCTCGGTGAACAGCTGCACGCCGAGCTCCCACTCGGGGTATTCGCCCGCTTCGATGGCCTCCCAGAGGTCGCGGCGATGGAAGTCCGGATCCGCGCCCGAGATCTTCACCGCTTCGTCCCAGACGAGCGAGTGCGTACCCTGCTTCGGATTCCAGTGGAACTTGACGAACACCGACTCGCCCGAGGCGTTCACGAAGCGATAGCTGTGGACGCCGAACCCCTGCATCGTGCGATAGCTGCGCGGGATCGCGCGGTCGGACATCACCCACAGCAGCATGTGCGTGGACTCGGGCATCAACGACACGAAGTCCCAGAACGTGTCGTGCGCCGAGGCGGCCTGCGGCATCGCATGATGCGGCTCGGGCTTCACGGAGTGCACGAGGTCGGGGAACTTCATCGCGTCCTGGATGAAGAACACGGGGATGTTGTTGCCGACGAGATCCCAGTTGCCCTCGTCCGTGTAGAACTTGACGGCGAAGCCGCGCACGTCGCGCGCCGTGTCCACCGAGCCGCGCTCACCGGCCACGGTGGAGAAGCGCACGAACACGGGCGTCTGCTTCCCCGCTTCCTGAAATGGCGCGGCGCGCGTGACGTCGGTGAGCGGCGCGTAGCACTCGAAGACACCGTGCGCGCCGGAGCCGCGTGCGTGCACGATGCGCTCCGGGATCCGCTCGTGATCGAAGTGCGTGATCTTCTCGCGGAGGATGAAGTCCTCGAGGAGCGTCGGTCCGCGAAGCCCCGCCTTGAGCGAGTTCTGGTTGTCGCCGACCGGCACGCCCTGGTTCGTCGTGAGCACCTGGCCCGTGTTGTCGACGCGGACGCGGTCGAGCGGCCGGGTCGTGGGATCGTCACCCTCGCCGGGCGCGGGTCCGGTCTTGTCGTTCGCGTTCGCTTCGGTGCGCGTGCTCGCGCCCACCGCCGGGTCGGTCGCGGCGAAGGCGAAGCCGCGCATGGGGCAGACGGCATTCGCGCGCCCGAACTCGCTCGGCTTGTTGGTGTTGAACGGCACCTGCGCGACGAGGGCGTCGGTGGCCGCCATCTTCTCGGCCAGCTCGTCGCCGGCAGTGTCGGGCGAAGGATGTGAGGGTGCGCTGGCTGTATTACGGGACGCGGCTTTCGCCGCCTTCGGATTCTTCGGGCCTTCCTTGGCGCGCGACGATGATGCAGCTCGCGACGGCGGGCTCTTCTTTTTTGGCATGAGGTCAGGTTAGGGTGAGCCGCACTGAGCAAGGCTCATTCCGGAAGCCGGTGAGCAGTGCGCGTTGTCGGACGACCTCTTGCACGTGCTGTGAGGCGCCCGGGACAGGTGTCGCCCCTGGTGGCGTTGGTGGAAGCTGTTGATGAGCGGGCTGAACGTGGCGAGGCGGAGCCGACAGAGCGGCACGAGTACGTTCCCGAGGCGAGCCACTACATTCAGTTCGACCGGCCGGATGTCGTGGTACGCACTGTTCGTGAGACTGTGGAGGCCGTTCGGGCGAACGGCGACGCCGTCTGATCTGCCGTTCGGCCTGGAAAGAAGTGCCGTTTGGGCGCGGAGAGTCGTCGTTCACAGCACCGTGCTCCGCCGCCCACGGTCGAGCGACCGCGATGGCGCCGACGCGGCAGCCATCTACAACCCCGCCCCTGAGCGGGGAACGACTCATGAAATCCCCAAGCGGTCCCAGGTGAAGGCCCTTTCCAGGAAGGGGAGATCGACGTCGCCCGCTCCCGTGCAATCTCGGACGAAGACCCTCACCGGGATCGACGGCCTCGACCAGATCACCGGCGGCGGACTGCCTCGCGAGCGTACCACGCTGGTGGTTGGCGGACCCGGATCGGGCAAGACGATCCTCGCGATGCAGTTCCTCGTGCACGGCGCGCGCGAACGGTCCGAGCCCGGCATCTTCGTCGCATTCGAGGAGAAACCCTCGCGGTTGATCGGCAACTTCGAGGACTTCGGTTGGAATCTGCCCGAGCTGCTGCGAACGAAGCTGTTCTTCCTGGACGCGCGACCCACCCCCGACCTCATCCGGTCGGGCACCTTCGATCTGAGCGGGATGCTGGCCGTGCTCGGCGCGAAGGCGAAGGCGATGGGCGCTCGGCGCATCGTGCTCGACGCGATCGACATCGTGCTGGACTTGCTTCCCGACGAGGCATCGCGGCGGCGCGAGATTCACCAGCTGCACGAGTGGCTGCTGGCGAGCAAGCTGACGGGAATCATCACGGCAAAGGCGACCGGCTCGCCCGGGGAGTCCATCAACAAGCAGCCCCTGGGATACATGCAGTTCATGGTGGACTGCGCCGTGATGCTGAACCACACCGTCTGCCTGGGCGTCTCGCAGCGCAATCTCCGCGTGCAGAAGTACCGTGGCTCCGCGTTCAACGAAGACGAATCGCCGTTCGTGATCGGCAAGAGCGGCTTCGACGTGGCCATCGCGCGCACGCTCGGCCGCGACGACGCGAACATCACGATGGAGCGCGTGTCGAGTGGCGTGAAGCGGCTCGACACGATGCTGGGCGGCGGCTACTACCGCGGTGCCAGCGTGCTGATCACCGGGTTCCCGGGTACGGCGAAGACCACGTTGAGCGGCGCGTTCGCCGAGGAGGCATGTCGGCGCGGCGAGGCCACGATGTTCGTGAGCTTCGACTCCGACGGCGCCGAGGTGATCCGCAACCTGACGTCCGTAGGGATCCAGCTCGGGCCCCACCTGAAGAGCGGTCGCCTTCGCATGGTCTCGGCGCGCACGATCACGGGGAGCGCCGAATCACTGCTCGTGCGCATGAAGACCCTCGCGAAGGAGCATGGCGCGCGGTGCGTCGTCATCGATCCCGTGTCGACGCTGTCGAAGGCCGGCAACGAGCTCACCGCGCACGGCGTCGCCGAGCGGTTGATCGACTGGGCCAAGGCGAACGGGATCACCCTGGTGTGCACGAGCCTGCTCGACGAGATGTCGAGCCAGGCGAACGGCGGCACCCCGCTGCAGATCTCGACCCTCGCCGACACCTGGATTCATCTCAACTATCTCGTGCAGGCGGGCGAGCGGAATCGCGGGATGTCGATCATCAAGTCGCGCGGCACGGCGCACTCGAACCAGGTGCGGGAGCTGATCCTCAGCAACGAAGGCGTGACGCTGGCCGACATCTACACGGCGGGCGGCGAGGTGCTCATGGGCACGATGCGCTGGGAGAAGGAGAGCGCCGAACGTGTCGCCAACGAGGTGGCGGAGGTGGCGGGGCAGCTCAAGCGCGTCAGCCTCGACGCCGAGGAAGCGGTGCTGGAGGTGCGGGCGAAGTCGCTGCAGACCGAGCTGCTCGCCAAGCAGGTGGAGAAGACGCTGCTCACGCGGACGACGAAGAGCCGCGAGGGCGAGCTGTCGAGAGGTCGCGAGCGGATGCGGGAGCTGCGTGGAGCCGACGCGGCTCCGACGCGGCGACGGAAGTGAGCGCGCGCGCGTCCCGGCGTCCCCGATTCAAGCTCCGCTTGTACGTCGCAGCCGGAACCCAGAACTCGATGCAGGCGGTCAGCAACCTGACCGCATTGTGCAGCGCGCATCTCGCCGGAAACCACGAGATCGAGATCGTCGACGTGTTCAAGCAACCCATGCGTGCGCTCGAGGACGGGATCATGATGACGCCGACTCTCGTGAGGTTGGCGCCGACCCCGATCAGGAAGATCGTCGGCTCGCTGGGTCAGTGGGACACGGTGCTTCGGGCACTCGGCATCGAGTCGCCCGCGGCGTGATCGACGCGACGGCCGCGCCGCCGCCGGACCCTGGCCAGGAGCTGCTCGACCTGGTCGAGCTGCTCGATGCCACCGAACGGCGCATCGAGGAGCTGACGTTGGGCGAGGTGGACTCCGTCATGGCACGCGACGGAAGGGCGTTCCTGCTTCGGCGCGCCCAGGAGCAGGTGCGTCTGAGCGAGTCGGCGAAGCAGGCGTCGATCCTCGACGCACTCCCCGCGCGCATCGCGCTGCTCGATCCGCAGGGCACGATCATCTCCGAGAACGAGGCGTGGCGCGAGTACGCCCGAGGGATGCGTCCGATGCAGGAGACGGGTCTCAGCTACATCGCGATGTGCAGCGCTCGAGAGGGGACCGACGCCGGCTACGCCAAGCAGATCGCGGCCGGAATGCGCTCGGTGCTCGATGGCGAGTCCCCGAGCTTCGCGCTGGAGTATCTGGATGAGCTGTTCGGCCGTCGCGTCTGGTGCCTGACCACGGTGACGCCGCTCGCGGGCAGTCCGCCGAGCGGCGCGGTGGTCATGCACGTGGACACGACGGCGAAGCGCGAGGCGGAGGAGCGCCTGCGCGAGACCGACGCGAGGTTTCGCCAGCTCGCCGACAACATCGACACGGTCTTCTTTCTGCGCGACGCGAGCGGCGGCGAGATCTTGTACGTGAGCCCGGCGTACGAGAAGATCTGGGGCCGCAGCTGCGAGAGCCTCTACGCCGACCCGCGGTCCTGGGGCGATTCCTTCCACCCAGAGGATCGCGAGGCCACGCGAGCAGCGCACCTCGCGGCCGGCATCGGCGGACACTTCCGGCTGGAGTTCCGCGTCGTGCGTCCCGACGGCTCGGTGCGCTGGATCTCGTCTCGCGGCTTTCCCGTGCGCGACGAGGGCGGGGTCGTCGTCCGCGTCGCCGGCATCGCGGAGGACATCACGGAGCGCAAGCAGGCGCTCGAGCGGCTGCGCGAGAGCGAGACGCGATACCGCACGCTCACGGACGCGTCGTTCGACGCGATCACCGTCACGCAGGACGGCATCCTGCTCGAGGTCAACTCCGGCTTCGAGCGCATGTTCGGCTACACGGCGGCCGAAGTGATCGGCCACCACGTGACGGAGCTCTCCTCGCCGGAAGCGGTGGCCGGCGTGGAGCAGCACCTGCTCGGTGGCGCCAACGGCACCTATCAGACGGTGGCGCTGCGCAAGAACGGCGAGCGCATCTTTCTCGAGGTCACCGCCAGGCCGCACACCGTCGATGGGAAGGATGCGCGGCTCGCCGCGCTCCGCGACGTGACGGAGCGCCGGCAGCTCGAGGAGCAGTTCCGGCAGGCGCAGAAGATGGAGGCCGTCGGGCGCCTGGCGGGCGGCGTCGCGCACGACTTCAACAATCAGCTCGCCGTCATCATCGCGTACGCGGCGTTCGTGCACGAGGGGCTGCTCGAGGGCGACCCGCAGCGCGCGGACGTGGAGGAGATTCAGAAGGCCGCCGTTGGCGCGGCCGCGCTCACGCGGCAGCTGCTGACGTTCAGCCGCCAGCAGGTGGTCGCGCCGAGGATCATCGCGCTGGACATGATGGTCGGCAGCTCGGTGGCGATGCTCGGGCGGCTCCTTGGCGAGGACGTCGAGCTCGTGGTGCGACACACCGGCGGGTCCGCGACGGCGCTGATCGATCCGGGGCAGTTCGAGCAGATCGTGATGAACCTCGTCGTGAACGCCCGCGACGCGATGCCCACGGGCGGCAAGCTCTCGATCGCGACGGCGGTGGTCGATCTCGACGACGAGTACATCCGGTCGCACTGGCCCGCGACGAGGGGCCGGTTCGCGATGCTCGAGGTGAGCGACACGGGGATTGGCATGGATGGCGCGACGCGCGACCGGGTGTTCGAGCCCTTCTTCACGACGAAGGGAACGGGCACCGGCCTCGGACTCGCGACGGTGTACGGCATCGTCAAGCAGAGCGGGGGCTCACTCTGGCTCGAGAGCGAACCCGGCAAGGGCGCCGCGTTCCGCATCTACATCCCCTTCGTCGAGGGAGTCGTCACGCTGCCGGATCAGCAGCCGGCCGTTGCGCAGCCGCTCTCGGGTACCGAGACCATCCTGCTCGCCGAGGACGCCGCTCCGGTGCGCGGTGCCGTGCGGCGGATGCTGCAGTCGCTGGGCTATCGCGTGCTGGTCGCGCCCTCCGCGGCGGTCGCGCTGCGCTTCGCCGAGAGCCAGGAGAAGATCCATCTGCTCGTCACCGACGTGGTGATGCCGGAGATGAGCGGGCGCGTGCTCGCCGAGCGATTCAACGAGTTACGGCCCGGCGTGCAGGTGCTGTACATGTCCGGCTACACGGATGACGCCATCGTGCGCCACGGCGTGTTGAGCGCCTCGGTGAACTTCATCGAGAAGCCGTTCACGCCGGAAAAGCTGGCGCGCACCGTGCGCGATCTGCTGCAGCACGAGTAGTAACGACACCGCGTCACGGCGGTAACGGACCCTCGATACGCTCGAGACTCGAACCGTTGCCCGCTTCCATTCTCCCGTGACGAACTCATGACGAGGATCACGCGGCTCGCGGTCTCGCTCGCTCTCGTGTAGCGGGCGGGCTCGAACCGCTTCCACGGGCACGGAACCAAGGCGCGCCGTGTCGTGGCCTCTCGACTGAGCGTCTAGCCAATGCCTGTTTACATGGGGACTTTCTGGCTCGGCGGTGCCGGCATCCAGTGTCGCACCACCGAGTCGCGCAGCGCGTCGAGCGACGGGAACACGCCCGCGACGTGCGGCACGAGCTCGTCGGGCGGCGCGATGAGATCAGGCACGACGACCACGGGCATCCCTGCCGCGAGCGCGGCCTGCGTCCCGGCCGGCGAGTCCTCCACCGCGAGCGCCCTCTCGGGGTCGATGCCGAGCCGTTTCGCCGCCTCGAGGTAGAGGTCGGGATGTGGCTTGCCATGCTCGACGTCGGCGCGCGTCACCACGGCGGCGAACAGGGGGAGCAGATTGCCCAACCGTTCTCGCACGGCGATGGGGCCGCTCGACGTCGCGAGCCCGAGCGGGATGCCGAGCTCGGACACGAACGCGAGCCACTCGCGCGCGCCGGGTCGAAGGGCGATCCCTTCCGATTCCATCAGATCCCGCATGCCGCGATGACACATCGCGCGAAATCGTGGGACGTCGAACGCCTCACCGAAGTAGTGGCGGAGCAGCGCGTCATTCCGGTCGCCGGAATGCCCGACGAACGTGGCGAAGCGTTCGTCGCCAAGCTCGATGCCGAGCTCGCGCGCGGCGCGCTGCCAGACACGTCGCTCCATGCGCTCGCTGTCGACGAGCAATCCGTCCATGTCGCAGACGACGGCATCGGGGCGTTCGATGAAGCCAGTCGAGCCGATCAAGGGGTCAGACTCCTCGATCAACGGATCGGACTCCTTGAACAACGCGCACAGGTGCGTTCGAATGCATGCATCGGGGTCCCTCCCTCGAATGTGGGGTCGGAATGTGCGCCGGCGCCTCCACTCAGCGGGCGCCATCCCGCTCAACGTAACCACCTCCGCCCCGTTGATCTCCGCCAACGGTGCACCGCGCGGAGATCGCGTCGCTCCCCATCGCTAAATTCCGCGCACCTGTCGGTTCACATCACCTGAGCGGGCGCACTATCGAATGAGTGATCCGCCGCGTGTCGATCCCCTGCAAGGGATCACCCTCGAGATGATGATCGAGCACCTCGTCGAGCGGTACGGCTGGGAGGGGCTCGGTGCGCGCATCGACATTCGGTGCTTCACGCACGACCCGAGCGTGCCGACGTCGCTCAACTTCCTGCGCAGGACGCCGTGGGCGCGAGCGAAAGTCGAATCGCTCTACCTGCACTCCGTGGCGCACCCGCGAAAGGGCACGGCGCCACCGGTGAGCGATCGACCTGGCTCGAGTTGACGCGCGAACCGCTCGTGGCGGCGCGCGGCGAGCAAGCGCTCCGCGGCGCTCGAGGCTGATCCGACCGCGCTGCGTGCGCGGCCGATCAGTGAGGCGTCAGCAGCCCGTGACGAAGAACCCGCTCGGCTGGGTGGTGTTCGTCGGCAGCGTGGAGATCACGAGCGTCGTGCGCTTGCCGGCGGTGAAGGTGTTCGAGTTGCCGAAGTCCAGCAGCACGGTCTGGGTGCCCGCATTGGTGACGGCGATGTGCTGGGCGCTCGTGGCGCTCACGTTGAAGTAGCTCGAGCCCGTACCCACGCCGAGGTTGTTCGCGTTGGCCGTGCCGAGCGCGGCGCCCGGCGCGGCGACGTACACGTCGTAGTTGGAACCGGCCAGGCCGACGTTGACGACGCGCAGACCCGCCTGCCCCGTGGCCGGCGTGAACGCGTTGGAGAGCGTGACGAACTGCGTGGCGCCCGCCGTGCCTGGATACGCGATCACCGTGTAGTTGCCGCCCGCGGTGAACGCAGGCGTGAAGCCGGCGAGCGCGGTGCTCGTGCCCGTGGTGCGCACCGCGAGTCCGGAGTTGCTCGCATCGACCGACATGCAGCTGCCCGCCGTGCTGTAGTTCAGCGCGCCGTTCCCCGTGGCCACTGCGCCGTTGGTCGCGACATCGAGGCTCGTGTTGCTCGCGTTGATGAACTGAACCGTGGCCTTGTTGCTCGTGTCGCCGATTCCCGTGGAGTTGTCGCTGTCGCACGCGGCGAGCACGACGGCGGAAACGAGCAGAGCAGCCGAGAGAGTACGGAACCGCATGACCAGCTACCTCCATCCTGCGAGACGTTGAGTGAGCCGCGCGTGACTCGGCGCGGCATCGTGTGTGGGAGACGTGTACGGGCAAGTCGCTCGCCCGTCGTGCCGCGAGCCGTGCAGTGGTGCAGCGGGGATCCATTCGCTCTTCACCGCACGCGGTCGGGTCTCCCGCCTGTCCCACAGCAACATGCGTAGCGCATTTTCGCTCGGCTATCAGAAAATTGCGCGGCGCTCGGCGAGAATGCGGTGCGTGCTTTCTCGCCAGACGCGCCGACCGCACTCGCCCAGACGACGGTCGGCGTCGCGTATGGAACCGCGACGCCGACCCGTCACGGGCCGAAACGCCGAACGCCCACCATTTTCTGGTGGGCGTTCGAATGCACTAGGTCGTCGTCGGTCTGCCGAGGGCCCGTAGAGCGTCTCGAGACTACCCGCGAAGCGACCTCGGACGACGCGAAGATGCATTGAGTCGGCGACATGTCCCGCCACGTCTCAGGCCCGGTCACGCGTCATTCTTTGCCGTCAGCCGAGCAGCACGAGACGCTGTGAACTGAGGTCCTCCATCATGGATCGGTAGCCGCACAGCCAGCGCATCACTCTCGCGATCGACCTGGCCGCCGTGCGCCTGCACGACGCGAATCGCCGCGGCCGCTCGTACCGAGATCGGAAGACGCACGCCGCCACGCAGGGTGATGATCACCCACTGGCCCTGCTTCGCCACGGTGGCTTCCAGATGAGCGCCCCGGGGAGCCTGCGCGATCGAGTCCCGGCAGAGCGTGACGAGCGCCTCCTGCAATCGCACCCGGTCTCCGTTCACCGTGGGCAGCAACGGTTCGATCGTCATGGTCAGCGTGGCGAGCACCGCCTCGGCTGCCGATGCGAGCAGGGGCTGAATGGTGCGCATGAGCTCCGAGGGCTTCAGCGCGTCACGCCGCAGCACCTCCTCTCCGAGGTCCAGCGCGGCGATCTGCCTGAGCTGGAGCATGTCCGAGTCGACGGCGTCTGCAGCGGCGCGGGCCGCCGCCAGCATCTCTTCCTGATTCTCGTTCAGGTCACCGAACCGGTTTTCCAGCAGGATGTGCAGAGGCAATCGCACCTCTTCCAGCTGCCGAGCCATGGTCTCGGTGATGGAAACGAGCAGGGCCGCATAGTCGTGGAGCCGGCGCTCGAAGCTCCGCGCTCCGTCGGCCTGCGAGAGCTCTGCGACCTCGATCGCGTTGCTCAGTCGGCCGATCACGTCCTCGATGGCGTCCAGTTCGTCCTCGGCGCCCGACGCTGGATCGTCCGACGTACCGTGGGTGATACGCGCCCGCGCTCGCGCACTGTCCGGCGCGGAGGCACCCGCGAGCCGCTCGATTCGCCGCGTGACGTACCGGGCGTTCATCCACGTGATCGCGAGCGAGATGGCGACCGCAATCGCACCACCCACGAGCACGATGCTCGGAGCTGTGTGCTCGTACTGGCCCCAATAGGCCAGCGCGGCCATCAACAGAAAGCCGACGAGGGAAGGTAGCACCGTGAGATAGAGGCGGTGACCGATCTTCACGGCGATCCACCGTGCGACGAAGCCGATTCGAATGAGACGACGAGGACGTCGAGGCCCTGCGCGTTGTGTACGAGGCGATCGACGATGGACTCCTTCCAGAGGTGTTGCAGCCGGGAACGCTTGCTCTGTCCCACGATGAGCAGACTGACCCCCCGCTTCGACGCGAATCGGCACAGTGCGTCCGCCACGTCTTCCCCCTCCAGCTTCACCACCTCGGCGCCCATCGACTGTGCGAGCTGGATGTTGCTCACGAGCGTCCGTTGCACCGTGCTGTCGATACGGTCGGCGCGCTCTCCCGCAGTCTGGACATAGACACAGTACCAATCCGAGTTGAGGCGCCCGGCGATCCGGCTCGCCTTTCTCAGCAGCGCCGCGGTATAGGGCGGGTTGCTCGACATTGCGACCATCACGCGACCCGCGGTCCGTGGCGCCACGAGCCCCTCGCCCGACTCGCGACGCGCGATCTCCTCTCGCGAGCGATCCACCGCACCGGCCACCTCGCGAAGCGCGAGCTCGCGCAGCGTGGTGAGGTTCTCGTCGGTGAAGAAGTTGCGCAGCGCCGACTCGACCTTGTCGGGCGCGTAGATCTTTCCCTCGCGCAGCCGCTGGCGGAGATCCTCACTCGCGATGTCGAGGTTGACCACCTGATCCGCCGAGCCCAACACCCAGTCGGGCACGGTCTCCCGTACCGTCACGCCGAGCGTGGAGGCGACCACGTCGTTCAGCGACTCGACGTGCTGCACGTTGACCGCGGAGATGACGTTGATGCCTTCGTCCAGAAGCTGCATCACGTCTTCCCACCGCTTGCGGTGCCTCGCGCCAGGCACGTTCGTGTGCGCGAGCTCGTCCACGACGGCCAGCTGCGGGCGTCGCGCGATCACGCCCTCGACGTCCATCTCTTCGAGCGTCACCCCTCGGTACACGATGCGCTGCCGTGGCACGACCTCGATGTCGCCGAGCTGCGCGTCCGTCTCCCGCCGGCCATGCGTCTCCACGAACCCAATGACGGCGTCGATGCCGCGACGCCGGAGGTCGTGCGCCTCGTTGATCATGCGGTACGTCTTTCCGGTGCCGGCCGCGGATCCGACGTACAGCTTCAGCTTCCCGCGCTCCCGGCGCTTCACGAGCGTGAGGAAGTCGGGATCGCTCCGCGGGAGTTGCCGTCGCTCCGCCGGCAGGTCGGTCGAATCGGACACGGGTCAGCGCAGCGATTGCGTCGGATGGTGCTGGCGCACGGTCGACTCCTGTTTGCTGGACGTATCCGACGGACGCGGCAGCGCGCGGTCGAGCGCGATGTTCAGGAGCAGCACGTTGACGCGCGGCTCGCCGAAGAAGCCGAACTGCCGTCCCTCCGTGTTTGCGTCCACGATGGCTTGCACGGCGGCGGGCATGGTTCGGCGGGCGGCGGCGATCCGCCGCACCTGGAGCCGAGCGTTGGCCGGTGAGATATGCGGGTCCAGCCCCGACGCCGACGACGTCACCATGTCGCCGGGAATGTGCCCTCTGGTGCCGCCTTCGGTGGCGACGACGCCGTCGATCGCCTGCGCGACGAGCGTGTCGGCGAGCTTGCGATCGGTCGGCCCCTTGTTCGTGCCCGCCGATGCGGTGCCGTCATATCCGGAGCCGGCAGCCGAGGGTCGGGGGTGGAAGTAGTACGGCTGCGTGAACGGCTGGCCGATCAGCGCGCTCCCGACGACCCTGCCGTTCACCGTCACGAGCGAGCCGTTGGCCTGGCGAGGGAACAGCGTCTGCGCCAGTCCGGTCACGATGCCGGGATACACGAAGCCGGTGAGCAGGCAGAGCAGCAGCGTCATCACGAGCGCGGGCCGCAGTTGATTGCGAAGCATGAGGTATCCTAGACGAGGTGGGCGAGGACGAGCAGCGCATCGATCACCTTGATGCCGATGAACGGGACGACGAGCCCACCCAGACCGTAGACCACGAGGTTCCGGCGCAGGATCGTCGCGGCGGGGGCCGGGCGATACTTCACGCCACGCAGCGCGAGCGGGATGAGTGCGATGATGACGAGCGCGTTGAAGATCACGCTCGCCAGGATCGCCGACTGCGACGAGTGCAGCCGCATCACGTTGAGCGCCTGCAGCGGCGGATAGGTGGCGACGAAGATCGCCGGGATGATCGCGAAGTACTTGGCCACGTCGTTCGCGATGGAGAAGGTCGTGAGCGACCCGCGCGTCATCAGGAGCTGCTTCCCGATCTCCACCACCTCGATGAGCTTCGTCGGATTGGAGTCGAGGTCGATCATGTTCCCCGCTTCCTTGGCCGCCTGCGTGCCGGTGTTCATCGCGACGCCGACGTCGGCCTGCGCCAGCGCCGGGGCGTCGTTGGTGCCGTCGCCCGCCATCGCCACGAGCTTGCCGCCACTCTGCTCGCGCTTGATCAGCGCCATCTTGTCCTCGGGCGTCGCCTCCGCGAGGAAGTCGTCCACCCCGGCCTCCTGCGCGATGGACGCGGCGGTGAGCGGATTGTCGCCAGTGATCATCACGGTGCGGATCCCCATCGCGCGCAGCCGGTCGAACCGCTCGCGCATCCCACCCTTGATGATGTCCTTGAGGTAGATCACACCGAGCACGCGGGCGGACGTGGCAGTGTGACGCTCCGCCACGACCAGCGGCGTGCCGCCCTGTTGCGCGACTCTCGTGACGATGCTCTCGAGATCGAGTGGGATGACGCCGCCCTGTTCCCTGACCCACCGCGCGACGGAGTCGCCCGCACCCTTCCGAATCCGGAACACTCCATTGTCCACGCCGCTCATCCGCGTCGTCGCGCTGAACGGCACGAACTCCATTCCGTTCGCGTCACGGGCCCGGAGCCCGAACTTCTCCTTGGCGAGCACGACGATGCTCCGGCCCTCGGGCGTCTCGTCGGGCAGCGACGAGAGCTGTGCCCGATCCGCGAGGTCGTCGATCGAGACGCCGCTCACCGGGATGAACTCCGACGCCTGCCGGTTGCCCAGCGTGATCGTGCCGGTCTTGTCGAGCAGCAGCGTGTTCACGTCGCCCGCGGCTTCGACGGCCCGCCCACTCATGGCGATCACGTTCTGCTGGATCATGCGATCCATTCCCGCGATGCCGATCGCGGAGAGCAGCCCGCCGATCGTCGTGGGGATGAGGCAGACGAGCAACGCGATGAGGATCGGGATCGCCACCGGACCACCCGCATAGATCGCGAATGGCTGCAGCGTGACGACGGCGAGCAGAAAGATGATGGTGAGGCCCGACAGCAGGATCGTGAGCGCGATCTCGTTGGGCGTCTTCTGTCGTGAGGCTCCCTCCACGAGCGCGATCATCCGGTCCAGAAATGTCTCGCCCGGGTTCGCGCTGATCCGGATGACGAGATAGTCGGACAACACCTTCGTACCGCCGGTCACGGCGGAGCGGTCGCCCCCGCTCTCGCGGACGACCGGTGCGGACTCGCCGGTGATGGCCGACTCGTCCACCGATGCCACCCCTTCCACCACCTCGCCGTCGCTGGGGATCACGTCGCCCGGCAGACAGAGCACGAGATCTCCTCGGCGGAGATCCGGCGCTGCCACGGTGGTCGTCTGCGTGCGGTCACCGGCGTCGGCCAGCCGCTTGGCCGTCGTCTCGGTGCGAGACTTCCGCAGCGTATCCGCCTGCGCCTTGCCGCGCCCCTCGGCCATCGCCTCGGCGAAGTTGGCGAACAGCACGGTGAACCAGAGCCAGATCGCGATCTGCACCGTGAAGCCGATGTCGCGGCGTCCGCCCATCGCGTCCCTCGCCAGCACGAGCGTGGTGAGCACACTCCCGATCAGCACCACGAACATCACCGGGTTCCGCACCATGTGCCGCGGCGCGAGCTTCGTGAAGGCGTCGCCGATCGCGCGGCGGACGATCGGTGCGTCGAACAGGGGACGTTTCTGTGTTGCCATGTCAGAACAGGCTCCCGGCACCCATGAAGAGGTGCTCCACGACCGGCCCCAGAGCGAGCGCCGGGAAGAAGGTGAGTGCTCCGACGATGAGGATGACGCCGATGAGGAGCAGGACGAACAGCGGGCCCGTGACCGGAAAGGTGCCCGCCGTCTCCGGTGCGATCTTCTTGTCCGCCATGAAGCCCGCGAGGGCGAGCACCGGAACCGTCAGAGCGAAGCGGCCAAACAGCATCGCCACCGCCAACATCGTGTTGTAGTAGTACGTCGAGCCGGTGAGCCCCGCGAAGGCGCTGCCGTTGTTCGCGAACGCGGAGCTGAACGCGTAGAGGATCTCGGAGAAGCCGTGCGGCCCGCCGTTGTTGCGCCCCGCGAGTCCGGCGGGCAGCACCACCGATACGCCCGTCATCGCGAGGATCACCAGCGAGGAGAGCAACGTGAAGAGCATCGCCATCTGGACCTCGCGCGCCTGGATCTTCTTGCCCAGGTACTCGGGCGTGCGGCCGACCATGAGGCCGGCGATGAAGACGCTGAGCACGACCATCACGAGCATGCCGTACAGGCCGGCGCCCACACCGCCGAACACGATCTCGCCCAGCTGGATGTTGACGAGTGGAACGAGACCGCCGAGTGGTGTGAACGAGTCGTGCATTGCGTTCACGGCCCCGCACGAGGCGTCGGTGGTGATGGTGGCGAACAACGCCGAGTTGGCGATGCCGAACCGCACCTCCTTCCCTTCCATGTTGCCGCCCGGTTGCGCGGCGCTGGTCGCGACGTCCACTCCGCGAGCCGCATGGATCGGATTGCCACGCGCCTCTGCCCAATAGGCCAAGCCTGCACCAGACAGGAACAACACGAACATCGCCGTCCACACGGCCCACGCGTGCCTCGCGTTCCCGATCATCTTGCCGAGCATCCAGACGAGGCCACTCGGGATCGCGAAGAGCAGGACCATCGCGATGAAGTTGGACCACGGCGTGGGATTCTCGAACGGATGCGCGGAGTTCGCGTTGAAGAACCCGCCGCCGTTGGTACCGAGCTGCTTGATCACTTCCTGGCTGGCGACCGGTCCCATCGCGAGGATCTGCTTCGCGCCCTCGAGCGTCGTCAGCTCCCGATAGCTCGCGAAGTTCTGAATGACGCCCTGCTGCACCAGCACGAGCGAGAGCACCAGCGAGGCTGGCAGCAGCACGTACAGGGTGCCGCGCACGAGGTCCGCCCAGAAGTTGCCGAGCATTCCCGCTGATCGGCGGGCGAGCCCGCGCACCACGGCCACGGCGATCGCCATCCCCACCGCGGCGGACACGAAGTTGTGAAACGCGAGCTGCGTCATCTGTGAGAAGTACGACATCGTCGACTCCCCGGAATACGACTGCCAGTTGGTGTTCGTCGTGAACGACGCGGCCGTCTCGAACGACTGCCGGTCCGTGACGCCCGGAAAGCCCTGGGGGTTGAGAGGCAGCAGGTGCTGCAGCCGGAGCGCTGCGTACGTGAGCAGCATCGTCACCAGGGAGAAGAGCAGCATCGACGCGGTGTACCTCGTCCAGTGCTGGTCCTCCTCGGCATTCACACCACTGGCCACATAGAGCGCGCGCTCGATCGGCGCGAGCCACCGGACTCGGCCCTCGTACACTGCTGCCAGATACCATCCGATCGGTTTGGCGAGCGCGAGGATGCTCGCGCTGAACAGCAGGATCTGCAGCCATCCGTTGGTCGTCATGTCAAAACTTCTCGGGACGAAGAAGCGTGTACACGAGGTAGGCGAGCACGCAGGCGGTGACGATCAACGTCCCGATGGTCTCGGCGCTCATGCCCGTGACTCCGAGGATGTCTCCGCCGTCTCGGCCGACCGGCCGAGCTTCTGGCATAGTGCGACATAGCCGAGCATGAGGGCGAAGAATGAGACGGTGGCCGTGACGTAGATCAGGTCGAGCATCGAGTTCCTGAGATTGAGTCAGACGGGAAGTGACCGTGCGAAGTCGCCGTACAGCGCGCGGAAGTCGTCGTTGGCGAGGCGAGACCGGACGAGCAGTGCTTGGGCTGCTCGCTCGGTAGCGGCTCTCACGTCGTGCGCACGAGACCGCGGACACAGGCGTCGGCCAGCCGGCGACTCGAAGCGATGCCATGCAGTGCTCACGCGATCGCGCACCAGCCACGCGGCGAACAGCGTCTCAGGCATGCTCACTGCCTCCATGAGCGCACGCACCATCGAGTCGCCGAGTGACGTCGGCGCCGTCGCGGATGCAAACCATTCCGCGAGCGACAGCTCCATGAGCCGCGCAAAGAAGCGATCCACTTCGTCCATCGGAGTGCGGTGGGGCTCGATGCGCGATGAAGGCGCGATGAGTACGTCACGCATGCTTTCCCTTCCCTTTTTTGCTTCGCCTCGGACCATTGGGCCCGAGACGTTCCGGCGACGCATCATCGAGCGAACGGAGGATGCGATAGCAGGCTAGCGCCGCAGCCCTAAGGGACGCATGCAGCGTCGGGCGTCAGCGCATAAAGCTTTTGTGGGATTTTTTGTCGACGCTCGTGAGGCGCGACTGCGCCGCCCGCGCTATTCGTCGCTGGGCAGCGTGCCAGTTGGAACGCTCAGTGTGAACCGGCTTCCCCCCGCTTGGCGTCCTTCGTACACGAGGGCGCCGTGCTGCGCTTCCGCGAGCTGTCTGGCGATGGACAGCCCCAAACCGGTGCCGCGCACGCCGTCGGCGATCGCCTGGCCGCGGTAGAACGGTTCGAAGATGCGTTCCGCGTCTTCCGGT